>CAVQST010000009.1:0-84295 GCA_963716075.1 Ilumatobacteraceae bacterium
TCCAAAAGGAGGAACAACATGTTATGGACAGTCACTGGTATTATTGGTTCTGTGGGTGTTAGGCTTGGTGAGTAGTTACACTCTGGGCGGCTGGATACATCTCCTGCTGGTAATAGCCCTGATTGTAGTTGTGCTTAACCTTTTTCAAGGCCGCCGAAGCTTATAAGGTAGCTTGAAATCGAAACAAAGCGAAATCTTGTTCTGGATCGGCCATACCGATTTATTTTAATGGCAAGAGGAGATTGAAAAATTGTTTTCAAAATATTCAAGGAGGAGAACATTATGAATTGGGATCAAGTGAAAGGAAAATGGAAGCAAGCCAAGGGTAAAGCCCAACAGCAGTGGGGAAAACTTACCGATGACGATCTGGATGTAATAGACGGCAAGCGCGAAGAACTGGTCGGCATAGTTCAGGAGCGCTACGGGATCGAAAAAGAAGAAGCGGAAAAACAGGTCAACGAATGGGAAAACAATTATAAAGAATAACAATACTAAACAAGTCTGGCGGAAAAATTATGAAAAAAGCTCTCAAAATTATATTCGGCTCTGGCAGTAATCGCAATCACCACGATGATGGCAACATCACCATTTTTTGCATCTGATGTGCAGGCTATGGACAAAGCGAAAACAACTACCATGGGTATGCATAATAACGAAGTTGTTACCATGAAAGGTGGCTATTCCATTCTCGGCAGTAAATTCATTGGGATGGAAGTCAAAACCCTCAGGGAGAGAACCTCGGAGAAGTAAAGGATATCATGATTGATTCAACCGGCAAGGTGCGTTATGCGGCTGTCTCATATGGTGGGTTCATGGGTATGGGTGATAAAATGTATGCAGTGCCGATGGATGCATTCATTTTTAAGCGTGATAAAGATATGTTTTTTGACGATGTCACACTGATACTTAACGTCACCCAGGAACAGCTAAAAGATGAAAAGGGATTTGACAACAAAAACTGGCCAGATCTAGATGACGAGGGGTACCGAAATGATCTTAACACCCGCTATAATATCAAAAGATAGCAGGTGAACCAGCAACATTTAATCCACAATTAATACCATATGCAGGTCGACTGGAGTGTTATTTCCAGCCGACCTGTTTTTATTTATCAGCTTCTTATCAAAACGAATTTGACAGGGATTGTATTTACACACCCGACACTCTCCTTGATGTCCACCACACCAAACGAAAAGCAAGGCACTGACCTGGCGATACAGCGTTGAGTTTGTTGGGCTTGACAGTGTAAAGCAGAATAGATTAAAAAGCTGAAAGACCTGCTGGTGGCGGAAAGAGCCTATCTGCAGTTAGTCGATGATCGTCAGGGTGATGAACGGCATTACCCTGACGATTAGGTGCTGCATAAGATGGTTCATGACCTTGAGCATAAGATCCGGCATCTGCTCGCGCATGTATACTGCCATCTTTTTCCGATCCTCGCCCCTCCTTCCGTCGTTTCACAGTTGAGAATCCCCAGATTATGATGCAGTTTAAAGTTGGTTTAAGCTCTCTTATATTACTCTGTTAATCATGAAATATTTCACAAATTTTCGTTTCGCGTTCTGGTATTCATTGCTGCTGTAATAATTGAGATTTTCTTCAATATCGAACAAACTTTGATAATACGCCACTAAGCTTTGTAAGCCATTTTCTATTTTTACATCATTGCCGATCATTTTAGGCTTCGTAGTTGTTTCAGTAAAATTTTGCATTCAAGTTCTCCCTCAATGCCTGATCAGACGTATGGTTAGTCACAAGTCGCGGCGTTCCATACGTGACTGCTGATGGATTTAAAAACCTGATCAGAGTCTGCCCGTTAGGAGCAGGACCACAACGATAAGGACTATAAGGCCGACTCCGCCACTGGGTCCATACCCCCATGATCGGCTGTGCGGCCAGACCGGGATCATTCCCAAGAGCGCCAGTATCAGAATTATGACTAATATTGTACCTAACATGATTTATTCTCCCTTAGTAATGCCTATCCGATTTAATTTTTAGGTTTTGCCGATTTTTTGATCTTTTCAGCACTCTCGTCTATACTTTCGCCGACTTTTTGGACTGCCCCTTGCCGGTTATTTTATCGACTGCTTCGCCGGTTGCATCTTTGTGGAGTTAACTGTCTTGTCCATTTTTTCGCCTGCTTTTTCTGCCGGTCCCTGCGAGTCACAACCAAAAGTGAGCAGTGTTAAAGCAAGAGTTGTTATAAACAACAAGGTGGTTATATAATTTTTTTTCATAATGTGATCTCCTTAATCGGTTTATAGTGGTCATAGACCAATGGTCGCTTCACTCTAAGTAACGAGGCACCAGGAGGAGAGAGCCTTGATCTTACCTTTCACTTGGTCATTTTGCCTTCCGCGTTGTCTTTTGTGCTAGATTTTATGTTGTTTCTCCTGTTTAATTATGGTTTGAGTCACTGCTGCAGGGGGCCACTGCAGCTAATTTCGGGTCCCTGCACAGTCGGCTCCGAGCCAGATTGTCTTAGTTGGTTATGGGTGCGATTCTCTTGATGGTCATGTTATTGAACACCATCTTGACACCGGGGACGTCAATCACACGTTTGGAGACCAGGTTTTTTTCTTCCCAGCTCCCGGCTTTGCCCTCCAGCTTGACCACGCCATTCTTGGTCTCGACAGTGATGCCCAGGGTCCTGGTCGAACGATGATACGACAAGGTGGTTTTGACCAGGGCCGTGACAGACACGTTATCAATCGATTCGTCAGTGGTGTCGGCCTCTTTTCATATTTTTTCTCCTGTCTTCTGTGTGGCAGGTGTCACTGTCATTTCATTTGTTACCTTGTTCACCCCTTCCACATCCTTGGCATACTCACCCGTCAGGTCTCTTTGGGCAGTGCTGGCGGCCTTGCCGCGCAAGATGATGGTGCCGTTATTTGCGATAACCTCAGTTTCGCCAGCATTCACGTTCTGATGGAATAAAAGTGTCGATTTTACTTTGGTAGCGAGCCACTCATCTATATTTAGAGCTGGAACTTGACTACGTTCTTCGAGCTTACTGTAAACGCCGGTAACTCTGGGCAAGAATGAACAGTCTCTTGGGCCAGCAATTTGTGAGATTCATCAAAAACCGTCCCAATCAGTATGGCAACGCCGTCTTTATACTGTATTGCAATATCATCGCCCTTAAGGTAGGTCTTGAACACGTACGACTGTTTAGCAGATGATTCAATATCGGTGGTGGATGCGAAGCGAGGGGTGTTGAGTGAAAACAATGAAGCCATAGTTTCCAGCAGTTCTTTTCGATATGTTGTTTTTCTCATGGGCTTTTTTCCTTTCGTTGAGGGAGTTCCTGCGCAATATCCGGGATACGATTGTCAGGTTATTCGATCTTTACAATTTTTTCTCTTCTTTCTCATAGACCGTGGCGGGAATGGCAAAGCGGGGGTTTATTTAACCCGCATATCATTTCTGACCCCGGTCACTCCTTTAACTTGGCGTGTATCCATATCCCGCATAACAGCGGCAGGATGGTGCTGTTCAGGCTGTTTCAATTATAATATAGCAAGCCCTATGCCGGATATTCGTGGATTGTTTATATGTCGATTAATACATGATATTATAAGGCAATAATTGGTTGCGGCGGTAATAGGAGGAGTGTCGAAAGATGCCTCGGGATGGTCATATGTAACCGTTGGTCATATATGACCATGTTTGTTATCAGGGAACGAAGGGGAATAAGATATTTTCTGGAGAACGGGTTGGTCGAAACCGGTTTGGCTGCTTAAAGTTCTTAGTCGAGTGAGGTCAGAACAGTAATTTCCTATATTATTTAACTTGCGGCAGTGCCGGGGGACGTTCCAATGAATAAAAGGAAATTTATTATTCCGTTCTGGTTGACCATTTCACAGCTTTTCGCCTTGCTGGAGAGGTATCTTTGGTGTTGTCAAAGGGGGATGTACTTAAAGCTGGTTTTTCATGCAAAGCGATTCCTGCCAGGTGAAGCGCTCGACTGTGTCTCTTAGACACTCTGTCAGTGGCAAATCCTGATCATTCAAATCCCGATAGCGCGGATCATGGACCGGATATCGTTCATCTGTTTTCTCCAAGGCCGGGGGCTTGATATCATAGCTTCTGCGCCAAAGGAGTACCTGATCCTCCCCATAGCGCTTTGCGGTCTCCGCTTTGTTCAAGCCTTGCAGAGCCCCATAGTGCCGCTCATTCAGGCGCCATGAACGTTCGGCAGGGATCCACATTCTGTTAAGTTCATCCAGCACAAGCCAAAGTGTGCGGATAGCGCGCTTCAGCACTGAGGTATAGGCGAGATCCAAAAGGAGTAGCCTTCAGACTTGAGGGTCTTGCCGGCTTCTTGAGCTTCAATCTTGCCATCGCCGGAAAGATCAACATCCGTCCACCCCGAAAAAAGGTTTTCTTTATTCCACAAGCTTTCACCGTGCCGTAAAAGTGCCAATTTGATCATCTTTTCACCCTATGTTCTTAGAAACTGCCTCGCAGTTGAAGCAGCAGGAGAATGCACATCATTTGTCCTTTGTGCTCAACGCTTCGAAACCGGAGATGAGGTCGAACAGTTCTTCGTCGATGCCACTCTGGCGCAAACGATGGAACGTTCGGTTGAGCTCCTCCGGCAATTCATTGATGTTTTTACCGGCGCTTTGCATCACCGCCAAGCGACTTGTGTTACGGCAGTGAAGTGCCCGACGGGAAGGTACACGGATGCTCACTCCTTTGTTAAGCATTCATTGCGCCAGGATTCAGACATTCAAATTATATCATATAACAGTTTGTTATGTATGGATAAAATTCCGAAAAGTTATATAGCAGACGGTTATTGACGACCAGGCCACAGGGTCATATTTGGCCAAGTGGTCACATATGACCCCCTCCAGACAAGTTCGGAGTCTCGTACCTCGCTTACCTGCACTCTGGCTTCCTTCAAACCCCACCTCACGGTAACGCCCTTGCCTTCGGCTGGTAATTCATGTTAAATTAGCAACCTAACAGAGGAACACTTACAGAGGACCTTAACCCCATTAGTTCAACACAGGCTTTCAGGAGTATGGCACTAAACTCTTCAGGCCCGGTTGATTTGCCTGTAATCCACTGCGAGGAGACAGACAATGAATGCCGATGATTTTAAGGTGAACAGGCTTGGCGAGTCCCTCTACGACAACCCCATGCAGGGCATCAGTTTCACCACCGACAGGGACGCGGTCCTCTACCATGGTATGCTTGAGGAGATCAAACTGCTGCTTGACGGCGGGCAGGTGCCGCCGGCCTTTGACATGGCCGGTCCCAGGGAAAAAATATTTTTTGATCCCAGCACCCTCTCCTGCGGAATTGTCACCTGCGGCGGCTTATGTCCGGGGCTCAATGATGTAATCCGGTCTCTGGTGTTAAGCCTGCACTATCATTACGGTGTCAAGAGGGTGCACGGGTTCCGGTACGGATTTGAGGGTCTGAATCCCGCCTATTACCATACCCCCATCGAACTGAGCCCGAAACTGGTCGAATCTATCCATCAGAAGGGCGGCAGTTTGCTGGGTTCTTCACGGGGACCACAGGATATTTCTATCATGGTCGATACCTTGGTGAACCTGGACATCGGTATCTTCTTTGCCATTGGCGGGGACGGTACTCTGCGAGGCGCTGCAGCCATTGCCGATGAAGTTACGCGGCGCGGGCTCTATATTGCCATCATCGCAATCCCCAAGACCATAGACAACGACATTTGCCATGTGGACCTCTCCTTTGGCTACGAAACCGCGGTTTCTGAATCCCGTCACTCCACCTATACCGCCCATGTCGAGGCGGTGGGTGCCCGCAACGGGGTGGGGCTGGTCAAGCTGATGGGCAGGGAATCCGGCTTTATCGCTGCCTCGGCAGCCCTTGCCAACTCCGAGGTCAATTTCTGCTTGATCCCGGAGGTGGAGTTTACCCTGGAGGGCCTGCTCAGGGCCTTGGAGAAACGGCTGCGCCAGCGCGGTCACGCCGTGATTGTGGTGGGCGAGGGCGCTGGCCAGAACTTGTTAAGCGATGACCTGGGGGAGGATGCCTCCGGGAATCGTGAACTGGGTGATATCGGTCTGGTGCTGCGCGATGAAATCAAGGCGCATTTCAAGGCAATCAACATGGACCTGACCCTTAAATACATCGACCCAAGCTACATGATCCGCTCCACGCCAGCCTCAGCCTATGATTCCGCCTTCTGTCTGCAGCTTGGTCATTATGCGGTGCATGCCGGCATGGCCGGCTTTACCAATATGCTGGTCGGTCACTGGAATAACCGCTTTACCCATGTGCCCATCCCCATGGCGGTACTGCGTCGGAAAAAGGTGGACCCCGCCGGGCGGCTCTGGTCAAGCGTGTTGATGGCAACAGGGCAACCCTTTGACCTGACGTAAACCCGTTGACAGGCGGGGCTTTTCCGAAAGCAGCCGGCCGCGTTGTGCCTGACACTTCGAGAGGACTCGGAAGTGAAGTGCAGTGTTTGCAGAGGAGCATTTGACTGCAGCCTGATCTTCCGTGTAAATTTTTCTCGTCTTCTTTAGCCATATAGGCCGCCAGATCAAGCATGCGGACGGGATACCAACTCGTTGTCAGACCAGACCAGCGCCTTGATTAATTTGTTATTCATGACTCTGGTAAATGATCCGTCAACAATACCCGAATGCGGATCGCCTATGATATCGGCGGATACGATCTCGTCCTCCGTATAGTCCAGGATGCCTTGAAAGTTTTCCGAGGGCCGCTTTTTTGAATTCCGCGTTTACACTCTCTACCGAGACCTCTTCGCGGACATAGGCTATGATATTGGTACGCTTGTTGGGATGGGCGCCCTTACCGCTATAGCATCCATCTTTCCTCCCAATTCAGGAAAAACCAGGGCAGTGGTTATAGTAGATTGCTCCAAATTTGCTTGAGTTTATTCATGGGTCAGATCCCATTTCCAGTTCCTGAGCGTGCGCAATTCGTACAATTTCTCGAGCGATATCCTCAGGTGAAAGAATAAAATCTATACACCCGCTTGCTATTGCGCTCTCAGGCATATCCGGCTGCGCGGCTGTGTCGGGCTTCTGCGCGATGGTAATGCCCCCCACTTCTTTTATGCCGCACAGCGCTGCTGCCCCATCGCCATCATAGCCGGAGACAATGACAGCGATAAGTTTGCCGTCCCAGTGCTCCGTCAGGGAACGCATAAAAACCGTAATCACGTCGGGCCATCCCCTGGGCTTTGATATCGGCTTTAGACGGAACTCTCCATCAAGAACGTGCAAATCACGCTTTTCCGGAATGATGAACACATGGTTGGGCTGGATGTCTAATTTTTCCGTGATCAGTTCAACCGGCATCTCTGTGTAGCGGGGGAGAATCTCGTGGAGCATGGTGGCTACGGTTCTCAGGTGATTAACGATGACGATAGCAACACCCATATCGGCCGGCAGATGCTGTAGTAACCGGGTATAGGCGTCGAGACCACCGGCCGAACCGCCCACGCAAACGACAGGAAAGTCTTTTGCAATACTCTTGGTTTTCATTGACAATCACTCCTGTTGAATGTGAGAAAGCCGTTTGCTTCAAAGGGAATTATCCCGGGGACGTGTTTTCGATCGTCTGTATTTGTCATTATTCTTCCTCTGCGGTCAGTGCTTCGAAACCGGAGATGAGGTCGAATAGTTCCTCATCGATGCTACTCTGGCGCAAACGATGGAATGTCCGGTTGAGTTCTTCCAGCAATTCATCGATGTTTTTGTCGGCACTTTGCATCGCTGCCAGGCGGCTCGCGTTTTCACTCGCGAGGGATTCGGCACAGGCCCGGAAAATCGAGACGAAAAGATATTCGCGAATGAGCGCCCGCAAGGTGGTGGTGCCGCTCCCCATGACTTCGGGCAGGTTTTTCGTCGGCCAGGGCAATTCGGCCAGTTTGCGTCGCCAGCTTTCGTCCAGCGGCAGCAATCGCTGACTGACGGGCGCATAGACCGACCCGGACGTGGGGCGATTGTAGAAGAGGTGGAGTTCGGTGATTTCCCCTTGGCTGCGGAGCGTCTCGTTCTCCATGAGGATCTGCCCGACGATCGGGATGATGGCCTTGACGGAGCTCGGCACGGTGAAGAGTCCCAACAGCGGGAGACCTGCGTCTGCCAGGCGCGCATGAGCGCGCTCACCGACGGCCCAGACCTTTGATTTGTCAGGGAGAGCGAGCAGCGTTTTGACCGCATAATCAGCCACCACATCGTTAAATTGGCCCACCAGTCCTTGGTCTGAACCAAAAACGACGGCGCCAATCGCACCCGCAACTGTTTGTCTTTTCCGATCTGCAAGCAAAGGCGCTGGCCGGTTTTCCCGAAGGCACGCACAGAGCCCCAGCTCCACTGTACGATAGTAGTCGGTAAGTGCCCGCACCGATTTCTCGTATTGTCCGATGCTCGAGGCTGCCACGGCCTTCATGGTACGGACGACGGATTGGAGATCACCTGCGCCACTGATCTTGCGGCGCAGACTTGCCGTGGTCTCGCTCATGACTTTGCCTCGACTTCGTGCTGAGGTTTGGGGTTGGGCTTGGGTTCTGTTTTGACCTCCATTTGCTCTTTTTGGTCTTTCGGTTTTAACGCAGGTACAGACTTCTGCTGGAAGCGAGCAATCGATTGGTTAGCTATTTGGAGAATGGTTTTACGATCCTCGTCACTCAATTTTTCGGCGGTATCTAATCGCTCCTGTACCTTCGCCGGTATGTCTGCCGCCGCTGTGCGCAGGGCTTCTTCGGCTTTCGGCATTTGGTCAAGCGGCACGCAGTCAAAGAGTTCGGCAGTCAATGCCAGCAGCACGGCAATTTGCGCGGGCACGGCAACCGGGGCGAATTCCGGTTGTTTGAGGCAGGCACGAATTCGCCGTCCGTGTTCGATAATCTTGCTGGTATCTTCATCCAGGCGGGCTCCGAATCGGGAAAAAGTTTCGAGTTCCTCGAACTGTGCGTAAGCGAGCTTGAGGTCGCCGGCCACTGCGCGGTAGGCCGCACGCTGCGCCTTGCCGCCGACCCGCGAAACGGATTTGCCGACATCAACCGCGGGCAGTATGCCCAATTCAAACAGCGACGGCGAGAGGTAGATCTGTCCATCCGTGATGGAAATCAGGTTAGTAGGAATATAGGCGGAAATATTCTGTGCTTCGGTCTCGATGATGGGCAGGGCAGTGAGCGAGCCACCCCCACGTTCCTGACGCAGATGCGTTGCACGTTCGAGCAGCCGCGAGTGGATATAAAAGATGTCACCGGGAAACGCTTCGCGACCGGGCGGACGGCGCAGCAGCAGAGACAGTTCACGGTAGGCGCGGGCGTGGTGGGTGAGGTCATCATAGACGATCAGCACATCTCTGCCTGCTTCCATGAAAGACTCCGCGATGCTGGTTGCAGCGTAGGGCGCGATGTAAGCGAGACCCGGCGGTTCGTTGCCCTCGGTCACGACGAGGACAGTGTAATCCATCGCTCCTTTTTCCCGCAGGGTTGCAACAGTTTTGGCGACGGCGGACGCGCGCTGACCGATGGCGCAATAAACGCACACCACATGGTGGTCGCGCTGGTTGAGGATGGTGTCAATCGCAATGGCGGTTTTGCCCGTCTGGCGGTCGCCGAGAATCAACTCGCGCTGGCCGCGCCCGACGGGAATGAGCGCATCTATGACTTTGATGCCGGTCTGAAGCGGCACCGTGACGGGGGCGCGGTCCATGATGGGTGCAGCGGGGCGTTCGATAGGCAGACGCCGGCTTGCTGCCACCGGGCCGTGGCCGTCGAGTGGCCGACCGAGCGGGTCGATGACGCGCCCAAGCAATCCATCGCCCACGGCCACATCCATGACCCGGCCTGTTCGCCGGACTTCATCTCCTGCGTGAAGATGCCAATAGTCGCCGAGCATAACCACGCCGATTTCGTCAGCGTCCAGGTTAAACGCAATTCCGAGCACATCGCCGGGAAACGTCACCAATTCATCTAAACCCACGCCGGGAAGACCCGATACCTTGGCGATGCCGGTTGTCAGGAGCATCGTCCCGCTGCTGCCCGAGCTCACGATGCAGTCGCTTGCGTCGTCGAGTTCGCACGCCGGGGCACCGGGGGAGCGAGCCGTGCTGCCTCCCAATCGATGTCGTCGGGCACGGGCTGGAGTTTCGAAGCATCGACCGCTTCGGCTGGTGACGATCGGGGGGTGATCGCAGGCTTGCGTTGGGAGTCGAGCAGGGCGGGCGCAACGAACAACCCCGTCACGACTGCAAGTGCGACACCGCCTGCGATGGCAACGAACGGTCGGGAGTTGAACCAGCCCGAGTGGCGTATGTGATGCTCGACGAGCTCATGGCTCAACGCGGCCAACGCTGTGCCCAGCGAGGCGGAGACGATGAACAGCGCAGTCGGGCTCATGTCGACGATCTGGAGTGAGAGCACGACCACTGGCCAGTGCCAGAGATAGGTGCCATAGGAAATTCGTCCGAGGTACGTGATCGGGGTCCAGCTGAGGATCCCGACCGCGGGACCACGTCGTGCGGTTTGCACCGACACCACCAACCAACCGGCTGCGAGCGAAGCCAGCAATCCACGGGTCGACGCGCTTACCTGGAGCCATTCACTCGACACGACGAGGAACAGCACCAGCGATGCCGCCGCAGACCACGACGCGGTGCGCTCGAGAAACTTCGGGATCGGCCACTTCCAGATGATCAGGGCGAGCAGCACCCCGACGAGCAACTGGTAGGCGCGGGTGTCGGTTCCGAGGTACGCACGATTCGGGTCGCGATCCGCCCAGTAGATCTGCAGGCCGACACCGGTCGCGAGGAGCCCCGCAACAACTCCCATGATGGCAGCGAGGTTGCGCCGCAGGAGGATCCACAGCGACATGAGCACCGCGGGGAACGCCAGGTAGAACTGTTCCTCGATCGACAGCGACCAGAAGTGCTGGTAGGGGCTCGTTGCATCGTCGGACAGGAAGTAGTTGTTCGCCTTTGCGATGAAGTGCCAGTTCGCATACCAGAGCGACGAAGCGGTGGCATCACCAGACCACGAGGAGCGGTCGAGCGGATTGCTGATCAGCGATCGCGGCGAGCGCCGTGCCGACGATCGCAACCGCGGCGGCGGGAATGAGGCGGCGAACGCGCCGCGCATAGAACCGGCGAAGGCGGAGACGCCCTTCGTTGGTCAGGTCGGTCAAGATGACATTGGTGACGAGGAATCCCGACAACACGAAGAACAGGTCGACACCGATGAATCCGCCCTGGAATCTCCACGACCCGGCATGGAACGCAACGACCAGATAGACGGCCACGGCACGAAGACCGTCGAGCTGGAGTCGATGGCCCCAGTTGTTCGCCGACGACGGGAGCAGTGGCAGCTGCTTCTCCGCATCCGGGAGTGTCACGACGTCACGCCGGTGCTGCCCAGCTTCGGCTCTGGATCAAGGAGGTCATGAAACCGTCAGTGAGATGCAACGGCGATGGTGGTTCGTGTTCGAGCCGACTCGAGCAGCAGCTCGGCGATGCGAACGACCTCCGCTCCGTCGGAGAAGGGAACCGCCGGAGCGCGATCTCCTCGGACGGCGTCACGAAACGCCTCCAACTCGGCGAGCAACGGTTCTCGTTTCGGGAGCGCGAACCGGGTCATGTTGCCCTCGCCGACACCCCTGAAGACGGCCATTGCCTGCCACTCGGTGACGGTCACCGCGTTCTCGTAGAAGTACAGGTCGGCGTTCAGCGTGTCCGCAACGAGCGTGCCTCCTTCACCGGTGACGACCGTGACCCGCTCCTTCGCAGCGGAGAGCCAGTTGACGTGATGGCTCACGACGAGTCCGGAACCGAGCAGGCCGGTTCCGACCACGAGGTCTTCGTTGTTCCGGCCGCTCTTGTGAGCCGTCCAGGCACTCAGGCTGTCGTAGTCGGAGCCGGTCACCCATCGAGTGAGATCGATGTCGTGGGTGGCCAGGTCCATGACGACTCCGACGTCGCGGATGCGTTCGGGGAACGGTCCCTGGCGTCGCGTTGCGAACTGGTAGAGGTCGCCGAGATCGCCGGATTGCGATCCTGGTCTGCAGGCAATCGTCGCCGGGTTGAAGCGTTCGATGTGGCCGACGACGCCGACGAGACCTCGATCGTCGAACAGTCTGCTGCATGCGCTGGGCGGCTGCGCTGTCCTGCGCGAGCGGCTTCTCGACGAGCACCGACACGCCATTGTCCGCAGCGATCGTCGCCAGCCGCTCATGCTCGGACGTCGGGGCTGCGATCACGCAGCAGTCGAGTCCGGATGACAGCAGGGCCTCGGCGGAATCGTGACCATCGGCGCCGCCGTAGCCGACTCCTTCGAGCGCTCGGGTCGTAGACGCCAGCGAACGAGACACCCTCGAGTCCAGCGAGCACACGTGCGTGGTTGCGACCCATTGCGCCGAGACCGATGAGTCCTGCTCGGAGCGTCGCTCATTGGTTGATCACCTCGATGATCCGGCTGCGCTCGTCGTCGGTGAGGAACGGATGCACCGGGATGCTGCAGGACCTCCCGTGTGACGCCATCGGTGTTGGGCAGGTCGATCTCGAGTCCGAATGATGGCAAGCTGATGAACGGGTGTCGGGTAGTAGACATCGACAGCCGATGTCCTGCTCGCGGAGCCGCTGCGACCAGCCCGTCTCGATCCGTCGAGCGGATCGTGTACTGGTGGTAGACGTGGCGAGCGCTCGGCATCGACCGCAGGTGTGGTCACCCCGCGTGAGGCCGGCGTCGTATGCGCGGCATTCGCTCGGCGTGCCTCCGTCCACGCGGCGAGGCGAGTGAGTTGCACGCGCCCGATCGCTGCGGCCATGTCGGTCATGCGCACGTTGAGGCCAACCATCTCGTTCTGATAGCGGACTTCCATGCCCTGTGCGCCGCAGCAGTCGACATTTTCGTGCGAGCTCGTAGTCGGCGGTCGTGATCATGCCACCTTCGCCGGTCGTCATGTTCTTGGTGGGGTAGAAGCTGAACGCTCCGAGCGTACCGAACGCTCCGGCGGGCGTGCCGTCGAGCGCTGCTCCGTGTGCTTGGGCGCTGTCCTCGACGACGAGGAGACCGTGACGCTTCGCGATCTCGAGGAGCGCAGGCATCTGAGCCGGATGGCCGTAGAGGTGCACCGGCATGATGGCAGCGGTGCGCGGGGTCACCGCAGCCTCGACAGCGTGCGGGATCGATGCAGAAGTAGGTCGGGTTCGATGTCGACGAAGACCGGTGTCGCACCGGTGAGCGCCACCGAGTTCGCGGTGGCGGCGAACGTGAACGACGGAACGATCACCTCGTCACCCGGGCCGATGCCGGCGGCGAGCAGTGACACGTGCAGCGCGCTGGTGCCGGAGTTGACGCCGATGCAGTGTCGTCCGTCGACGAGTTCGGAGAACTCCTCCTCGAAGGCTGCGGTTTCGGGACCTTGGCTGAGTTGGCCAGACCGCATCACACGTTCGACCGCTGCGACTTCTTCGTCGCCGATGAATGGAACTGCGAGTCGAATCACTGCGGGTCCTCCGGTAGTCGTCGAGAGATCGGCTGCTTCAGGCTGAAGCTCCCACTTGCATGGCGTGGGGTAGACCGTCCGAAAGAAGCGTGCAAGTCTGGCATCGCGCGACGCGGGGTCGACGGTGAGCTGTCCGACCGGGCGGCCGTCGACATCTCTGACCGTGCTCGTGTCGCCGTCGTTCAGGCACAGTACCTTGATCGAGCCCGGCTCTCGTTCGAGTTCGTCGAGCCGCTCGCTGAACGAAGGATCACCCAAGCTGACGTAGTCGTACGACAGATTCGAAATGACCGAATCGCCGGTTCGCAGGGCGTCGTACAGGCACAGATGAGAGAAGGCGACGTCGGCCGTGTGGCGGAAAGGGTGTCCACTCGTGGCGCTCACGGCGTCGGCGTAGGTGGACGCAACTCGTTCGCGGATGGAGCGGCGCTGCGGAATCATGATGTGCTTGAACTTCTGTGAGATCGTCAGCCCGAACTGCGACTCGATCAGCGCGCGGTTCGTCTTCGCAGCGGAATCGACACCGGGCTCTCCGGGCGCCGGCGGCCCGATCGGGATCGCGGCATTCGAGAGGAACATCCGCTGCTGGCCACTCGGCGTGAAGAAGTCTCCCGGCATCGACGGGCCCAGGAACAGCATGTCGTCATTGCTGACGAGGAAGTGTTCGGAGAAGCCCTCGATGTGGTGGAGTCGGGTGTCGATCGCGTTCGAGTTGAAGACCGGCAATGACTCCGCCGGGAAGATCTCGCTGTGGTCGATGACGGTGACTCCGTCTGCATCGGTGTCGAGCCAGTCCGGGGTCTGTCGATCCGTCACCAGATACACGTGATTGATGAATGGTGCGAACTCGCAGATGGACCGGAGTGCGTACCGAAGCTCATCTCGATCCTTGAAGAGGTGGGGCTGGGTGGCGTCTGCCGCGAGTGCACCGGTGCTCTGCGGCGAGGCGCTCGTGTCGCCGTCGAGCCCATTCTGGGTCGGCGCCGTCGACCCACAGACACACCAGGTCGATCGGGAAGCCGATGTCGTCGATCGACGTCTTCGCGGTCAGCGACTGTGGACAGTGCTGCGGTGATGTCGGTGCCGTCGCGACAGACGGCACGACCGAGGACCATCGGTTCGGTGCTGAGGTGTAGAGCCTTGTCGATCCCGTCGCGATCGGTCGACGTGGCCCAGAACGAGATCACGGTTCCGTACGTCACGTCGAAGACACGACCATGGCTGCCAATTCGTGCCGGCGTCGACCAGATGAGGCTGGTACTCATCTGCAGGCGCCGCCGCAGGAGCACGGCAGAGCGCCAGAAGGGTTTGGCCCCTGTCAGTTGGACCTCGTTGGTCCACGGTGTGCCGACCAAGATCCCCTCAGGCTCGGCGAACCGTTCGAACGCAGCGATGACACGCGCCTTGTCGGTGCCCGCAACTCCGACTTGTCGGCGGGTCGGATATCGGTCGTCGATGACGGCGAACGGAATGTTCGCCGACCTCAGCACCTTCTCGACATCGGCGAGGTTCTGATCCCGTGCATGCGTCCAGGTGTCGACCGATCGATACCTCGCTGCGTTCGGTGGCGAACTCCGACGTGAGAACAACCGTCGAACCATCGTCTGGTTCGAGGATGGGAACAGGAACCGTCGTACACGTCCGCCCAGACCGGGCTTGAGGAGCCAGTACTCCACCCGATTCCGACGTTCGGTGCCGTCCAGGTTGGCGAAATAGGCCCGCGCGTACCGCAACCGAGCGACCGGCCCGCGACCCTTTGCAAGGGTCCCACCCGCAACGATGTGCGGCGGATCCGGTGGCGGGGGTGCAGGACTGTTCATGGTTCGGTGTGGGTTGGAAGCCGACACGATCAACACGAGCGAACTCCGTTGCGCCGGGCTCCCCGACGCTAGCGCTTCCGACCGGTTCAATGACGCCGAGCCGCCGCCACGGTCGGGGCGGCGGCCGAGCAGGAAGTGGAGCCGAATTCGGAGCTAGCGTGCGTGCGTCGAGCGTGCATCCAACAGCGGAGGTCGCACGTGATGCCACGGTCGGAGCGGGTACGTCGATCTGGCAACTCGTGCACGTCCGCGAAGCGGTCGTCATCGGCGAGGAGTGCGTGATCGGCCGTGGCGTGTACGTCGGTCCGGGAGTCCACATCGGGGATCGCACGAAGATTCAGAACTCGGCGCTCATCTACGACCCGGCGGTGATCGGTTCGGGTGTTTTCATCGGCCCTGCCGTCACGCTCACCAACGATCTCTATCCTCGTGCCGTCGATCCCGATGGATCGCTGAAGCGCGCTGACGGGTGGACAGCGGACGGCGTGACCGTGGGCGACGGAGCATCGATCGGGGCGGCGTCGGTGGTGCTGGCGGGCGTGAGCATCGGGGCATGGGCCCTCGTCGGGGCTGGCTCGACGGTGATCCGCGATGTTGCCGACCACGCACTCGTCGTCGGAAATCCGGCCCGTCGAGTCGGCTGGGTCGGGCGCACCGGAGAACGGTTGGTCGAGCTCCCCACTGGAGTGCTGCGCTGCGAGGCAACGGGCGACACGTTCGAGGACCTGGGCGAGTCGATTCGCCCGATCGTCGCCTGATCCTCACGTCGGTCGAGCGCCGGCCGGTGCGCATCAGCGCTGGCGAGTTTCGAAACCCCCGGAGGCGATGAGGAGGTCTCGAATGTCATCGGTGACCGCGTTGACGAAGAGATGGCTGGGATGTCCGTCGTCACGCCACACGACCGCGCCGCCCACGTTGATCGGCAGGCAGAGGTCGTCTGTCTCGCAGATGAGATCGTCGAGATCGACGGTGACGACCCCGTCGAGGTCTTGGGCGGCCTGGCGGATCGGAACCTCGCTGGCGGCGGCCGGCGAGTCGCGCGAACGCACATTCACCCACGGTGGTGGCCGACGACAAGCAGTCGGTCGGTGATCGGAGCCCTGGGGCGATCGGGATCGGTTCGATGACGACGATCGACGCACCCGTACCCTGGAGCATCTCGACCGTCGAGCGAATCGTGGTGGCGTTGACCTCGGAGAGGGAGCTTCCTGCGTTCTCCTGGTCAGCCGGGATGACGAGCGAGGCGAAACGCTCATCGTCGCGAGACAGTTGTGCCAGGACGATGACGTCCGGCTCGAGTTCGTCCAGCGCGGTGTCGTACCACGGGTCTCGTTGCTGCGTGCACCGGTCCTGACTCTCGGCCGAGACGTCGGGACGGGGGAGCAGGCCGGTCTGCCATGAGCAGCCCTGGGCGATGTTGAGCGACAGCGTCCAGTCGAGGTCGTCGGCGATCGTCTCGAAGGCCGGGATGTAGGACTGAGCGATGCTGTCGCCGACGACGAGCACGTGAAGGCCGCGTCCCTCCCGCACCGTGCACGTCGAGACATCGGTGGCCGCACACTCGGGGAACGCTGCCGCGGAAGGACAAGATCTCCTCGTAGTCGATGTTCGAGGGGACCGGGTCGTCGAAAGCCGCCGGCCGTTCGCGGGCGTCCTCGGTCTGGAGGACCGTCGGTGCTGGGTCGTTCGCGAGGCGGGGGGTCCTGCGGGACTCGAGCACGAGTGGTACCACGACGAGCGCAGTGGCCAACGTGACCGCAAGACCGGTGGCGATCACGGCGAGCGGGCGCGGATCGAGCAACGGGTTGCGGCGAACTGGTGATTCGATGATTCTGTGGCTCGCGGCGGCGAGACCGACGGAGATCGTCCCGGCGAGGGCCAACATCGTGAGCGGCTGGATGACGAGGAGTCGTTGCGTCACCAGGATGACGGGCCAGTGCCACAAGTAGATTCCGTAGCTGATCGTGCCGAGGTAGACGATCGTCGGTCGTTCGAGACCATGGTTGAGTACCGATCTCGGGCCGAGTTCGAGCCCACCGACGATTGCGAGTGAGCACACGGTCGCAGCGATCCCCGAATCGACGGGGTCGCGGAGATCGCACTCGACGACAGGATCACGAGGCCGGCGAGACCGACGAGACCCAGGGAGGCGAACCACCTGGACAGACGAAGTCGGCGTGACCGTACGATCAGGATCGCGAGCAGTGCACCTGCCAGCAACTGGTACAGGCGTGCATCGGTGCGGTAGTAGGCCTCGTTGGCTCCTCGGGTCGCCCAGTACAGCTGGAGCGAGAGCGATGCGGCGATCAGGATCCCGATCGCCCACGGAATCAGGCGCTGCGTGCCCAGACGTCTCGACGCCTTCCAGAGCAGGACCATCAGCACCGGGAACAACAGATAGAACTGCTCTTCGATCGCCAGCGACCAGAAATGGAGAAATGGGCTCGGCGCGGTGGTGGATTCGAAGTAGTCGGTCGACTCTGCGAGCGCATGCCAGTTCGCGACGTAGAGCAGTGCAGCTTGCGCATCGGAGACGAGACTGAGGCGCTCGACGAGCGGTGCCACCAGCACGTACATCAGCGCTGTCCCCACCACGAGGGCCAGAGCGGCCGGAGTCAACCGACGCATACGGCGGGCGTAGAACCGCCTGAGTCTGAGCGAATTCGAGGTCGACAACTCCACCCAGATGACGTTCGTGACCACGAACCCGGACAACACGAAGAAGAGATCGACACCGACGAATCCACCTGCCGCAACGGGCAGGTCCACGTGGAACGCGATCACGAGGCCGACAGCCACGGCACGGAGGCCGTCGAGGGCGGGCCGATGGCCCCATGTGGGACGTCGTGCGGTGCTGGTCGTGGCGACCTCGGGTTCCAGGACGACGGTTGCCACCATGCGGCTGAAAAGGTCGCAGTGGTTCACAGCGCTGCGGCAGCCTGAGAAATCGCCCGTGGTGCTGGCTTTCACTGCTCCCAGGGGGCGACGAACGGATTGGTTCGCTCGAGCAGATGGACGAGGTCGTTCGGGCCGCAGTGACCGGTGGGAACGTCGTCGTTCACGCAGTACGCCTGCAGCGGATCGGGTCGCTCCGAGAGGTACTGGAGTCGATCGGCGAGATGGGGGTCTGCCGTGCTGAAGTAGTCGTAGTGCAGTTGTCCACGCACACACGATCCGAGGTGTTCTCCGACGTAATGGTGCAGGAACGAGGCCACCGATTGATCGGTGGGCGACCGGAACCGGCTCTCCGCGGTCGATTCGATCTCCTGGGCGAACTCGCTCGCCATCCAGTCGTGCACCGACTTGCGCTGGCTGTGCGGCGTGTGCTTCATCTTGAACTCGGCATCGATGCCCAGTCGGTCAGCGAGCAGTCGTCGCCCGTTCAGCGTGGCGGCATCGATCGAGCGGTCGGTCCGCTCGGTCGTGAGGTCGGGAATTCGGCTCGTCGACGGAAAGAACCGCGCTTGTCCCGACGGTGTGAAGAAGACGGTCCAATCAGTCGGCGACCCCAGGAAGACATCGTCGTTGAAGTAGAGATAGTGCTCGGCGAGTTCGGGGATTCGGTGCAGGTGCGCTTCGATTGCGTGGGAGTTGAAGGTCGGGAGCGCAGCGCGAGGGATGATCTCGGTGTGATCCACGACGCTCACCTTGGGGTGATCGCGCAACCACCTTGGTCGTTGCCGATCCGTGACGATGAAGATCGAACGGACCCACGGCGCGTAGAGCCACACCGTGCGCAGTGAAGAGCGGAGCTCGTCGGCGTTGCGCCAGCGATTCTCGGCGCGGTGGTCACGAAGCTCGGACGGCGGATGGGCGTCGAGCTCGATCCGGCGTCGTGCAGCCCAGTCGCCATCGGTGCCATCCACCCAGGTGAACACGACATCGATCGGGAACGGCGGCGCATCCGAGAACGGGCCACGCCCGACGGTCCTGGTCGACATCTCGAGCTCGACACCGAACTCGGCGCCCAACACCCGGGTCTCGGATCGACTGGCGATGGCGTGAAAGACGGTGATCGGGCTGTCGGCGCTCGTGACGCGCCTCCGTGTTCGGGAGGTCAGTGCGCTCAGGGGAACATGGCACGCGCGGGCCGAATCGAAACGGATGTGGAGGCCTGGCGAATCCGTGGCCCGGCGGAGGTCGGTCGAACAGAGCAATTCGGCCGCAACTCGATTGTTGCGCACCAACTCGAGTGGATCGACGCGGTCGGAGATTGCTGCGAGGTAGGCGCCGTGCGACGTCGCGACTGGCCGAACCCCTTCGTTGACGATGACACCGTGCGCCCGCACCCGCAGCGACCACGCCAGCCCGACGCACCTCGCCGCGAACGTTCGCAGGGCTCTCCTCAGCCGAACAGCCGACCGTCGGGCCGATGCTGCCGAGCGCTGCACCAGTCGATCGATTCAGGAACGCCGCGAGTCGCCAGCGTGCCCACGGAGCGACTCGATGGCCAGTGTCACACGCTCGCAGCATCGCCCGTCCCGGAACGGGAACGTCTCCTCGATCCGGCTCGCATACGGCTCGACTGCGGCGCTGTCGTTGGCGATCACGTCGGCGACGGCACGGAGCACCTCACTGCGCGTCCTCGCGACAGGACCGAATCCCTTCGTCTCGTAGTCGAAGTATCCCGCCCGGCCCACGTGCCCTCCCGAGAGGAATGTGTCTCGATCGAACTGGAAGTACACCACTGCCCGGCGGAGATACGCCGCATTGAACGCCATGGACGAGTAGTCGGTGACGAGTGCAGCTGTTCGTGCGAAGTAGTCGTGGATTGCTCGGTCCTCGTACGTGAGGAGTTGGATGTGGTCGGGCAGGTCGAGTTGATCCCTGATCGCGAGGAGATTCGGATGCGGCAGGAAGTAGAGCCGCTTGCCCGCTTGGGCTGCGAGGTCGCGGAGCTCCGTCGACCTGATCAGGCCGAGCCATTCCTCGGCGAACTGCGACTCGAAGAACTGAGGTGACATGGTTCGTCGCTGGGACCCGACATCGAGGGGCCCCACCAACCAGTGGCGCCACGTCGGAGCCAGGAGAATCACGTCGGCGTCCTCGCCGACGTGTCGCTGCGCTGCGCGCTGCAGGGTGTCGAACCGAGGCAGTCCGGTGAGCTTCACTTCGTTGGCGGAGTAGACGTACGGGCTGTCATCGCCGGCGATCGACTCGAGTTCGTCCGGCGTGCTGGTGACGAAGAGGTCGACGTTCTTCGGGTTCAGCCACCGCGAGAGGTCGTCCTTGATCACGCCGTGCTGCAGGAACGTGAACTTCCAGCCCCGTCGACGAAACCCACGGAGTGCGGGAGGGTCATGGACCGGAACGTCCACGTGCGACGAGATCAGATGCTCGCAATTCAGCATGGCGAGCTTCCACGGGAAGCTCCCGTGAGCGAGGAGATGGTCGACACCATCCTGCTTCAGCTGTCTCCAGTCGGGGGTGTCTCGCTCCAGCGCGAACCAGGCATTGATGTCCGGACGGTTCTCGCGGCAGATATCTGAAGAGGTGTTCGCCGCTGTCGTTCGCGTCGTGGACGCGATCCATGAGCACCCACGCCGACCCGAACGCCTTGCGGGCCGGCCAGGTCCGAGCGGCCAGCTGAACGCTCTGGTCCCGAACTTCACGCCACAATCGAGATGGGGTCACCTTCTTGGCGTACGTGATGATCTGACGGACACCCTGCTTGGCGACTCCGATCGGTCCGGAGGGCGTGGGTCGGAAGGACTGGCGCACGGCGCCAGCGCGCATCCACGTGACGGTCGGCGGTTCCCAGGACGCGCGGAGCTCGACGGCCGTCCCGTCGAGGAAGACCCGCATCGTGCCGGACAACTCGAGCCAGATGACGCGCTCGTGGAGAAGATCCTGCTCGAAGTACCGGTGGACACGGGTCTTCGACGAGACCGCCGCGACCGTTCGATCGCCCATCGCGAAGCGCTCGGTCGGTTGGGTGCCGGCGAAGCGGTAGGCGATCTTCACCATGTCCCGTTGGGCGTCGAACTGCAGGAAGACCACGTAGGGGCTGTGCCAGTCGTCGCCACGAACCCCGTGCAGCAGGATGTCGCGCCATTCGGGTTTGTACGCACGTGAGTGAAACGACCGAATGGTCTCGTCATCGAGGCGTTGGACGATCTTGCCGAGGTGTTCGACGAAGATCCGGCCGGTCTCGACGTCCGCCGCGCTCGACGTGCCCGACGGCTTCTCCTCCGAACTGAAGTACCACGAGAGTTCGTAGAGCACCATGTTCTGCAGCCAGATCGGAGCACTTCCCGTCCGCTCGATCGCTTCGTCGAGTACGCCCAGGTAGCCCCGCTCCGGTACGACCGTGAAGCGTCGTGGGTCGGTGAGACTGTTCTGCAACGTCGAGCTGGAGTCGGCCCGCTTGCGGTAGTAGTACTTCGCGCTCGCCAGGAAGGCAACGATCGGTCGGGGCCGCGTGAGGAGGTAGCGGACGCAGAAGTGGCCGTCCTCGAAGTTCGGACGAATCAGTTCATCGAACTGCAACGAGTGTTCGTCGACGACGTCGCGCCGTACGAACGCGGCCGGGGCGCTGCCGTGGAAGTATTCCGGAAACGCTTCCAGGTCGACGGCCTGATCGCCTCCGGCGAAGAGCTGTCGGAGCGGGTGACCGTTCAGCTCTCCGATTCCGTCCTCGTGGAAGAAGATGCGGTTCGTGGCGACCATCTCCACGTTGGCGTGGTCGGTGATGAAACGGTCGACGATCTCCAGATAGCGGTCGCCGACCCAGTCGTCCGGGTCGGTGTAGGTCATCCACTGGCCGCGTGCGTGCGTCATCCCGACATTTCGCGCCGATGCCTGTCCACCGTTCTGCTTGGACAGCACGACTGCGGTCCCCGCGTACCCCGCAGCCCAGGCCCGCATGGTCTCGAGTGAATTGTCGGTGGAGCCGTCGTCGATGAGGATGACCTCGAACCGATCGGAATCGAACGTCTGCTTCTCGATCGACTCGAAGAAGTCCCTCAGATACCGTTCGACGTTGTACACGGCCACGATGATCGAAAAGCGCAGATCGGCTGCCTCGTCGGGACGATGAGGAGTCGAAGGGGTTGTCACGGTGGCGGGGCCTTCCTGCTGAGGCGTGGCTGGTGTCGAGCGGGCACTCACGCGAGGGACCGATCGTAGAGACCGAGAATTTCTTCGGTCGGACCGTCTGCGCGCATCGTGCCCTTGTCGATCCAGACCGTCCGCGAGCAAGTCTTGCGGATCTCGGTCAGGTTGTGCGTGACCATGATGACGGTGCCGGCCTCGTCGCGGATCTGGTTCACCTTGGCGAGGCTCTTGGCCCGGAAGTCCTTGTCGCCGACGGCGAGTGCTTCGTCGATGAGGAGGACATCGGGAATGCGCAACGTCGCAATCGAGAACGCAAGACGTGCTCGCATCCCCGACGAGTACGTGTTCATCGGGCGACCCATGGCATCGCCCAGGCCGGAAAAAGCGACGATGCTGTCCATCTGCGCCACGATCTCTTGACGTTCGAGGCCCATCGCCAAGCCGCCCAGCATCACGTTTCGATAGCCGGAGAGCAGCGGCTTCAATGCGGCGTTGACGCCGAGCAGCTGAGCTTCTCCTCGCACGTAGATCTTGCCGTTCGCAAGCGACTGCAAACCGGCGATGGCCCGAAGCAGGGTGGACTTTCCGGAGCCGTTCGAGCCCACGATGCCAACGGCTTCCCCGACGGCGATGTCGAGCGAGACAGACTTCACTGCGTGGATCACCGTCGATTTGCGCGATCGGAAGCCACGTGAGACGAGCTCGCGAGCACTGAAGAACTGCTCCTCGTAGACGCGGTACTTGATGTCGACGTCTCGGATGCTCACCGCGACATCCGGTGTCGCCGACGTCAACAGGCTGTGGCGTGGGTGGAGTTCAGTCACGGGCGTACCGCTCTTCGGCGGCTCGGAACCACAGGAAACCGCCGATGGCGAGCGTGACCGACCAGACCGCCGCCGACACGAGCAGATCGGTCTGCAGGTTGCCGGCCATGATGCACCAACGCCCGAGCGTCACGAAGCAGTACATCGGGTTCAACACGAACAGGGCTCGCGCGATCGGGTCGTTCTCGGTGTACGCATCGACGCTGAAGATCACTCCGGAGGCGTACAGGAGCAGACGGAACATGAACGGAAGGATCTGTGTGGTGTCCTTGAAGTGCGTGGTGAGACGGGCTGCGACCATTGCAGCGCCCACGTTGAACACGAACATCATCGCGACGACCCCAGGAAGCATGAGCCACCGCCACGTGGGTGTCTCGCCGGTCAGCAGAGCAACGGCGTAGAGGACCACGAAGGTCGAGAAGGAGGCGAGTGTCTCGGTCACGGTGGAGGTGATCGGAAGGAGCGCTCTCGGGAATCGGATCGCCTTGATCAGCCCGGCATTGCCGACGATGGACTTCGAACCGTCCATCGTCGCCTTCTGCGTGTACTGGAACAGGAAGAGTCCGATGGTGAGGAAGAGCAAGAAGTTGTCGACGCCCCTCGTCGTCTGCAAGAGGAGCCCGAAGATCACGTAGTAGACGGCAATGGTCAGTGCCGGGTTGAGTAGATGCCAGAGATTGCCGAGCACGTTGGTGATCTGTCGGCTGCGGAGTTCGTTGGCCGACACGTACCAGAGGTAGTTGCGTCGAGACCTCAGGTCACGCAGATAGGGGCCCAGGCGGGCGGCCTCGTGGGCGTCACGCATACCCGCCGGCGGCCCGACGGCCGTCGGAGACAACATCGGGCACACGATAACGGGCAATGCCGCATGGCGCTGCGAGCACATTATGTTCGGTGCGTGCGACCGATTCCCGAGATCACCTGGGTCATCTTGACCATGGGTGACCGGCCAGCAGCGTTCCGAACGGCAGCCGCATCGGTGACCGGGACCGAGGAGTGCTCGGTCGTCGTCGTGAACAACGGTGCCGCCACAGGTCCCCTCGGCCACGAACCTGGCGACGACGACGTCACCATCTCACCCGGTCGGAACCTCGGTATCCCGGGTGGACGCGATGCGGGCGTGAAGGCGTCGCGCGCCCCCATCGTCGGCTTCCTCGACGACGACGCCGAGTTCCGCGGCGACATGCAACGCATCGTCGACGCGTTCGACGCTGACGACCGTCTCGGGGCCGTGTCGCTGCACCTCGTCGACGAAGACGGGGCGACGGCTCGTCGGCACGTGCCTCGTGCCGGGGGGTCGACCGCCGACGACTCCGGTGACGTCGCGCTGTTCCTCGGTGGCGCCTGCGCCATCCGACGCACTGCGTACGACGGCGTGGGCGGCTATTTCACGGAACTCTTCTACGGCCACGAGGAACTCGAACTCTCGTGGCGACTCGTCGACGCTGGTTGGCGCATCGAGTACCTCGCCGACGTGGAGGTGTTCCACCCGCGCACGGACATCTCTCGGCACGCAGAGGGCTGGCGCCACACCGGACGAAACAGGGTGTGGATCGCCCGGCGAACACTGCCGTGGCCGGTGGCCATTGCTCATGTGGCGGTGTGGCTCGTACTCGGAACACTGCGAGCGCCCGCCGGCTCGTGTCGACGCGCCTACGTCGGCGGGTGGCGTGACGGTTGGCGAAGGCCGATCGACCGCCGTGCCATCTCGTGGCGAGGCGTCTGGCGTCTGACGAAGCTCGGCCGCCCACCGATCATCTGAGCACTCGGCGCCAACCCCTAGCATCGTGGGCTGATGCGTTCCCGCCTCGCCCGATTCCACAGCCTCATGAAGCGTCGCCGCCTCGACCGTCGGCTGCCCCCGCCCGTGGCTCGGCTCTACCGCAATGTCGCCCAACTCTGGATTGCCGACGTTCGGCGCCGCGCCATCGCTCGGGTGCGCCCGATCCTGCAGGGAGGAGGCGCAGCCGACGTGGTCGTGCGCCAGGGCCAACAGCGGCTCACGGTCGTCGACCAGCTCCACTCATCGCTCGACGACCTCGCTCACGAGTACGCCGGCGAGGTGCTTGCCGCGCTCACCCAGGCTGGTATCGACGCGTTCCTCCACGACCGCGACCACTTCTCGCTCTCGTTCGGACTCGAACTCGACGATCGTGCTCGTGCGCTCGAAGCGCTGGCTGCCCGACTCGTCGACGGCTGGTACCTGGATTGGGAGGACGGAGCGCTCAGTGGCACGGTGCCGATGAGAGCAGCCTCGCGCTCCAACCACGTCAGCCGAGCCCGTCGTTGGTCGATCTACCAGCCGAGGGCGTGGGGTGAACTGGCGGTGGGAGGCCAGCAGGCTGCTCACGTGACGTTCTGGCAGCTGGGTGCATCAGGGCAGAACGAACTCGTCGGCACGCGAGGCCAAGAACGATTCGACCCTCGGAGTGCCACCACGGTCGAGGAGGTCGACGGACGGAGCTATCGCGGCGTCGCAGCGTTCCCGCTCGGTTCGGGCCTGGAGTTCATGACCGATCCGATCGACATCGTGTACACGTGGGTCGACGGATCGGATCCGACCTGGCTCGCCGATTTCCGTGCCACATCAGCAGCATTCGGTCGACAACTCGACGAGGTCGCGCTCGACCCGGCCCGCTACCACAACCGCGACGAACTGAAATACTCGCTGCGATCGGTCTGGGCGTTCTGCGGGTGGGCGCGACGGATCTTCATCGTGACAGCAGGACAGGTTCCCGGATGGCTGACCGATGACGACCGAATCCGCATCGTCGATCATCGCGAGATACTCCCGCCGACCGCGTTGCCGACGTTCAACTCGCATGCGATGGAGGCGTCGCTGCACCGCATCGACGGGCTGTCGGAGCACTTCATCTACTTCAACGACGACATGCTCATCGGCCGGGCGGTACGACCGGAGACGTTCTTCACCTCGAATGGTCTGCCCAGGGTCTTCCAGGGTGACGCACGGGTCTCCACCCTGGAAGACGCCGACACGCTCGCCGTCGATACGGCGGCACGACGCGGGCGGGAACTGCTCGATCAGCGCTTCGGCAGGGTGGTCGCGTCCAAGCCGATGCACTCGCCGTACCCACTGCTGCGCAGTGTGATGGAGGAGATCGAGCGGGAATTCGCAGACGTCGTCGGTGCCACGATGCACAGCCGGTTCCGGTCGCCGAGCGACCTCAGTATTGCTGCGTCGTTCGCGCAGCACTACGCGCTGGCCACGGGACGCGCCGTGCTCGGCCAGATCGCGTGCGACTACGTCCACGTCGAATCAGGACGCTTGAAGTGGCACCTGAACCGGCTCCAGCTCGGTCGAGCGTACGAAACGTTCTGCATCAACGAAACCGAACAACAGCCCCATGTGGTGAACGAGCGGGAGACGCTCATCAGTTCGTTCTTCGAGCGCTACTACCCGATTGCAGCGCCGTGGGAAGCCGACCCGGCAGGCGCGTCGTGATCGGCCAGTCGACCAGGTCCGTCTCGGATCGCGTGTGGCGAAGCTACGCCGACATTCGCAGGGTCGTGCGTCGAGACGGCTCCACGGCTCGCCCCGATGCAGTGTTCGACGGCGCGGACCGATCGCAACCCGAGCGCTGGACCGAGCAGCTCGCAGATCGCCATGTGGCATACCGTGCAGCCGTGGCGCCGGCGCCGGGCGATGTGACCGTCGTCTGCGTGTCCACACGGCCCCACCTGATCGCCACGCTCGTCGGCGATGTGGCCGCGGAGCATCACGCCGGTGCGCGGTTCGTGCTCGTCGCCAACGACGCCCGGTACGACAGTGTCGACCTCGACTCGTTGCTGGCGCCTCTCGCCGATGCAGGCATCACGTCGCTGTCGATTCGCCGGCCACCCGAGGACTCGCTCGGTGCATGCCTGAATGCTGGCATGGACTCGACCGATACCCGGTTCGTCGCAAAGTTCGACGACGACGATCGCTACGGTCCGCACTACCTCGATGATGCGCTGCGCGCCCACGCCTACGCTGGCGCCGGCATCGTCGGCAAGCACACCTACTACGCACATCTGGTCCAAGAAGCGCAGATGGTGCTGAGGTTCCCTGCCAACGAATATCGGTACAGCTCGACCCTCGCCGGTGGAACCCTGGTGCTCGATCGCGAGCGCACCGGCGACCTTCGTTTCCCTGACATCTCGCTCGGCGAAGATCGTGCGCTCATCGCAGCATGCCATCGCAGGGGCATCCCGACGTTCTCGGCGGACCGGTTCAATTTCGTGCAGACCCGCTCCGCCGACAACACGTGGCGCATGGCCGTCACCGACTTCGTCGAGAAGTCGGTGACCGTGGACGGCCTCGATCTCGACGACGTCAACAGATGAGGACTCCTCGATGACCTACAAGATTCCTCTTCCCGCCGGCGGCCGCAGCGACACGCTCGACATCGTCGATCCGAACTCGACCGCGGTGCAGCGCGCCCTTCGACGCAACGGCCTCAGCGCCTACGAACCGCCGACGCTCACGACGCTGCTGACGCTGTTCGACGACCTCGAGGCTGGTTTCACGTTCTTCGACGTCGGGGCGAACATGGGCCTGTATGCGTTGGTGTGCGCGGCGATGTTCGAGCCCGACTCAGTCGTTGCCTTCGAGCCGACCCCGTCGACTGCGACACTGCTCGCCAGGATCGTCAAGGCAGGTCGCCACCACATCGATGTGGTCGAGGCTGCTGTCGGCGATGTCGAGGGCACTGCCACACTCCACTTCTCCGCGAAGTCCGACGCCTCCAATTCGATGGTGAAGGGGTTCAAGGAGAGCCATCACAGCGTGGTGGTCGACACGATCACACTCGATGGCTTCGTGCGGCGTACGGGCAACGATCCCCACGTGATGAAAATCGACGTCGAGACCTTCGAGCCAGCGGTACTGGCCGGCGCTGCCTCGATGATCGAGCGGGCACGTCCGGCCATCGTGATCGAAGTCCTCAACCGACGCGGTCACGACCACGGCGACGAGATCACCGAAGCCATGGAAGGTTTCGGCTACCACTACTACGAACTCGCAGACACACCAGACTGGACGGCGCAGCCGGTCGTGAAGGGGCGACCTGGTTCGACGCCGCACGACTGGTTGCTCACACCGACACCACTCGACGCCGGCTTCGGCCAACGTTGGACGACGTGGCGCTCACGTCTCGAGCACTGTGGTCCGGAGCGGAACTCGCGCGTGCCGTACCTGCTCTCGGCGCGAGCGGCACTCGACCGTGGCGGCGTCAGCGAACTCCTCGGGTCCGGTCGGCGTTATCTGCGCACGCTCACGACGCGCTCGAAGTGACCGCCGCCACGGCAGCCTCGCTGGTGGACTCCACTGCGACCAGGCCGTTGCGCACGGCGGCCACGCCGTAGAGACGGGGAACCGCCGAGGTTCCGCTGCCGATCACGAGGATCGGGCGTACCCAGATCACCTCGTTGCCGTCGACGAGCGGTGCCATCGGCCCGAAACGCACGACGGAGCCGTTCGCGTTGAGCAACGTGATCGCACGCGCCATCTCTGGATCGGAGTCGATCGCGCTCTGCGCCACACGTGGGCTCAGCACCGTCGCATCGGCGGTGGTGGCCAGATGGATCGATGCTGGTCGACTCCGTGTTCGGCAATGGCGATCGCCGAGAGTTCATCACGGGTCGACGTGGGGTTCGAGGCCGACCCGGGCCCGAACGGCACTGACGTACCGAAACGGTCGTTGCCCGATCCGAACTGGTCGACCGGGGCCGACGGCACGACATCGGTGTTGCCCACCACGGCCGGCGGCGCCGCGCTGACAGCCCAACGGTCGGCACCACTGAACAATTCGTCGGCCGAGTCGACGTGGTAGCGACCGAGCAGCTGGCTCTGGATCGTCCACAGGTCACCCGGATAGCGGAACTCGGTCGGCGATCGCCGCGGGGATCGCGTCGATGCGTCCTCCAACAGGTCGGGGAACACCTCGTCCCACACGTCGATGATCGGATCGGTGCCACCATCGGTGCGGTACAGATGGGTCTCGCCGGTCTGGGCATCGACGGTGGCCCGAACCGAGGCGCGGACGGCGTTCACGGTCGAACCCTGCAGGCCGCTGCGAGCTGGGAGCGACGTGGTGTCGACGAACTGCGACGACGGGTAGGTGCTCGAGGTGGTGTAGCCGTCGACGACCCAGATCAGCGAGTCGCCGTCGGGAACCAGGTACGGATCACTGTCGAGGGCGAGAAACGGCGCGAGCGAGCCGACTCGCTCGAGCAGGCTGCGGCGGTACACGATCTCCGACTCCGACGGTCAGTTCGCTGCTCAGGACGATCTGCGGCTCGCTGAGCGCCAACGCCGCGACGAGCACGGGAACCGAATCGAGCCGACGCCGATACCGTCGCCGGCGAACGAGGCGTCGCCGACCTCGCCCCGTCGGGTGCCGATGAGGGCGTACCAGCCGGCCAAGGCTCTGGTCGAAGTAGATCGGGGTGTGCGGCGAACTGGTCGAACCCGTCGACGCTGGCGTCGGTACCGGACACGTCGGGGCGACCGTCGGCGTCCAAGCGAGGTCGGCCGGCACCGCAACCACACCGTTGCCGTGGGTGAACACCAGGTTCGCTGCACCCACCCGGCTTCGGGCAGGTCGGCACGATCCGCCGACCGTGGCGCCACGAACACCGGCTCGACCGTTGCCGACTCCGACCGGGGTGATCACGTCGGTGTCGACGATGCGGGTGCCCGGTGGTGCCTGCCATCACCTGCAACGCCGATGCCATCGTCGAGAGTGTCGAACAAGATCACGTCGCTGGCGTCGCCGGCCCGTACCAGGGGGCTGTCCGGCGTCGAGCGTTCGACTCGATGATGGCGTCGAGACCGTAGGCTGGCGGGTGGCGTCGAGGTTGGCATCGATCGACCACAGCTGACGTTCGGCCTCGGCTGGCGCGACCACGAGTCGTTCGGTGGCTGCCGGAATCACGACCACGACAGCGAGTTGTCACGATCCGGCAAGGCCCAGCGCAACGAACATCAGGCCGCCACTTGCCGGTCCGGACGCTCCAGACCGCAACGAATGCAGCAGCGATCGTGACGAGTGCGCAGACGACGAGGCCCGGCATCGAGCACGTTTAGCGACGGTCCACCCGGGCCCGTCGAACGCTCCGACTCGATCGGTCGCCATCGCAGGTCGGGCCACCACCACGTCGTGGAACGCCTGCACGGCGAGGAAACCGGCGACGAGCATCGCCAGGTGGGCACTCGCCACCCGTGACGACGCTGGAGCGTTCTTCGGCATGCGGAGTGCACCCGACATCACGTGACCGAACGCAGCGAGCCCCAGCGTGAACAGCAGGAGTTGGCGCAGGAACGACGTCGCCGCTGACAGAAACGGCAAGCTGAACAGATGGAACCCGAGGTCGCCACCGACCACGGGCGCTGACCACTCCGAGATCGCGGCTGTTGCGGAACAACAACCACTGTTGCCACTGGCCGGTGGCCGCCGTGCCGATGTGGATACGTGAAATAGACGACGAGACCGATCAGGAGCCAGCGATGAGCCGGGCCCATCCGCTGGTGGTACCGCGTGATCCACCGGGTCGGGTTCCTGGTTCTGCAACGCCGCCGAGTTTCAGGACGAGCCACACCGATGTTCCCAGCACCGCCGCCACCACCAGCGCAGTGCCGACGAGCAGTTCGGCCTGGGCCTCACTCGGGTGCTCCACACGGCTGCCTCGGTGACCGAGTCGTACCACCATCGATCGAAAACGACGCCGGCCACGCTGCGAGCCACGATCCACGCGCCGAGGATCGCTCCCACGACGCCGGCGGCGATCCATTGGCGGCGCGAACGGTTCTCGAGGAACGAGACGGCGACGAACCGGGATGCAGGGGCACGAGAAGCCACGACGAGAAGCTACGGGCTCAGGGTCGGCTTGCGCGTGCACCCCGAACGCGACGCCGCGATGCAACGATCTCGATCTCGCAAGGAGATAGCGTTCTCCGATCGATGGCCGTGTCGTTCGAACATCACCGACGATGCCGCTGGGCTGCGGCCGATTCTCACGACCGCCGAACACCGGGAGTATCTCGAGCAGATGTGGGAACGGCGCGCCTTTGCGGTGGCGATGCCCCTCGAGGAGGTGCGCTCCTCGCATCAGGACACGCTGCTCGGCAACGTCTGGCACCTCGCCAATCCGATGCTGTCGGTCGGCGTGTACTACCTCGTGTTCGGTCTGATCCTCGATACCAGTGGCCGTATCGACAACTACATCTTGTGGCTCACGATCGGCGTGTTCGCCTACGGCCTGACCAGTCGATCGGTGCTTGCTGGAGCGACGTCGATCGCGTCGAACCAAGGCCTGATGCGAGCCATGCGTTTCCCGCGGGCGCTGATTCCGGTGTCGACGGTGCTCGGGCGGCTCCTCACGTTCGGCTTCGAGCTGGCCGTGCTGGTGATCGTGGCCGATCGCGACCGGGGCCGGGTTGTCGACCCGACTCCTCGCACTGCCCCTGATCCTCGTGCGTCCACACGGCGCTGAATCTGGGCGGCGCGTTCATCGCAGCGCGACTCAACGACAGCTACCAGGACGTCCAACAACTGATTCCCTTCCTGTTCCGGCTGCTCATGTACGTGTCCGGTGTGATGTTCTCGGTGCAGACCTTCATCGACGGATCGACCGATCATCAGCTGCTCAGCCGGATCATCGGGCTGAACCCGATCGTGCAGATCCTCGACCTGTACCGATGGGCGTTCATGGGCAACCCGGTCGACGTCGTGCGTGTCGGTGAATCGGTCGTCGTCGCAGCGCTCCTGCTGGTCTTCGGTTTCCGGTACTTTCGCGCCAACGAGCTCCAGTACGGCCGCGCATGACGTCATGGCACGACGCTCCGTTGTCGATCCGCATCGACGATGTGCACATCGAGTACGAACTCTTCGCCCAGCGTCGCGCCGCGCTGCGTCAACGGTTCGCCAAACGAGAAGGCACGTGGTCGCCGAGTGGTCCACGCGGTCAAGGGCGTGTCGTTCGACGTGCGCGAAGGCGAGTCGGTCGGCATCGTCGGCTCGAACGGCTCCGGCAAGTCGACCCTGCTGAGTGCCATCGCAGGCCTGCTGGCACCGTCGCAGGGTGAGATCCTGGTGAGCGAGGAACCCAAGCTGATGGGCGTCGGCGCCACGCTGATCCCGTCGGCGAGCGGCTACCGCAACATTCGTCTCGGCTGCCTTGCGCTCGGCATGGACGCCGACGAGGTGGAGGATCGTATGGACGAACTGGTCGACGTTCACCGAGTTGGGCGAAGCCATCGATCGGCCGCTGAAGACGTATTCGTCGGGAATGCGTGCCCGCCTGCACTTCACGATCGCCACGTCGGTGCGACCGAAGATCCTGCTGATCGACGAAGCGCTCGCAGTCGGCGACAAGGGGTTCCGGGCCAAGTCGAAGGCACGCATCGACGAGATGCTCGCCGACGCCGGAACCCTGCTCCTCGTGAGTCACAGCGTCGCCGAGATCAAGGCGCGCTGCGCGCGGGTGATCTGGCTCGAACGAGGCCTGCTCAAGATGGACGGCCCCACCGCCGAGGTGCTCGCGGCCTACGACGGCTGACCGCCTGTTCCCCCAGCCCGGGTCTCGGGGAACCCACGCCTGTTCCCTCAGCCCGGGTCTCGGGGAACCGGCGTGGCGGCGCCACGGACGACGCCGGATGACCAGGCGATGTGGATGGTGGCCAGTGCCAGCATCCGGCGGAGGCGGCCCACTGGGCTGCTGGTTCCTGGCGTCGTGGCCAGTGCGGCGACGTAGGCGAGTGGTGCGAGCGCCAGAAGTGGTCGCTTGACGCTGAGCACCGTCGAGGCCACCACGGCGCCGATCGCCACCACGGGCACCACTTGGCGCAGGCGGGCCGACTCGGGATACCTGCGCATCACGACGGACTTCCACTGCCCGTACTCGAAGTACTGACGGGCCAACGCTTTCCAGGTGCCACGCGGCCGGTAGCCGACCGACAGCTCAGGGTCGAACCACACCGTGCCGCCGGCCTGGCGGAGCCTGATGTTCAACTCGTAGTCCTGGTTGCGGATCAGCTGCTCGTCGAACAACCCGACTGCCTCGATCGCCGCTCGGTCGAACACGCCGAGGAACACCGTGTCGACCGGCCCGGCCTCGCCGCCGACGCGATACGACGCGCCGCCGGTGCCGAGCCACGAGGTGGTGGCCTCGGCCACCGCCTGCTCGAACGGCGTCGATGCGACCGGAACCTGAAGCCCTCCCACGTTCACGGCGCCTTGCTGCTGCATCGTGGTCACGGCCCGCTGGATGTATCCGTCGGACAGTTCGCTGTGGCCGTCGACGCGCACCACGATCGGTGCGTGTCCGGCTCTGATCGCCACGTTCAGCGCTGCCGGCGTGCGGCCACTCGGGTTGGGTACGACGCTGAGTTCGACGCCATCAGCGGCGAGTTGCACCGCAAGGTCGTCGGCCACCTGTTCGGTGCCGTCATCGGACGGGCCGACGCCGAGGTAGATCCGAACCCGGCCCGGGTAGTCCTGTGCCGTCACGGCGGCGACTGCGGTGGAGAGGTGTGCTGCTTCGTTGCGGATCGGCATGACGACGTCGACGTCGGGCCAATCGGGCGCAGGTACCGCGGGCGTCGAGCGCTCAGACACGGCGACTGAGCACCACCCAGACCGTGCGCACCAGGATCTGTACGTCGAGCACGATCGACCAGTTCACGAGGTATTGCAGGTCGTAGCCGAGCTTGTACTCGGCATCGGTGCCGTAGCGTCCCTGCACTTGGGCGAGCCCGGTGAGCCCAGGCGGCAACTCGCTGCGACGCATGTACCCCGGCACCCGCTCGATGATCTCGTCCACCAGTTCCGGACGCTCGGGGCGCGGGCCCACCAGCGACATCTCGCCGCGCAGCACGTTGAACAGCTGCGGCAGTTCGTCAGCTCGCATCGCTCGCATCCAACGCAGCGCAGGAACCACCCGATCATCGTCCTGCTCGGCGAGGCGCGCTCGACCGTCGGCCTCGGCGTCGCGCACCATGGTGCGGAACTTGACCACGTCGAACACGACGCCGTCGCGACCAACCCGCGGTTGACGGTAGAAGATCGGACGCCCGGCCCGAACCAGCACGTAGAGGGCCACCAGCGCCACCACTGGCAGCCAGATCGGGGCGAACACGATCACGATGGCGAGGTCGAACAAGCGCTTGAGGCGAGCCTTGTGCCCCGCCACGGTGTGCAACCGCAGGGGCACGAACGGCATCCCGCCGACCTGGCGCACCGTCTTCAGCCCGAGCAGTGTCTCGCGGGCGCTCACCCGCTGGAGGAAGCCGACGCCTGCCGAGTCGAGCGAGTTGAGCGGCTCGGGATACACCGAACCGAACGCCGCAACGTCGAGCAGCAGCACGTCGGTGGCGGCGTGATCTGTGACCGAGGCCGTCAACAGCAGCGGCGATTCCACCCGGTCGACCACGAGCGCATCGCGATCGCTCTCGCCGAGATGCCTGGTGGCGAGTTCGATCGACTCGGGCTCACCGACGAGGACGACGCGCGGTGGCCCCTGGCGGCGCACCGCGAGCCATCGACTGATCCTGCGATTCGCCACCAGCACGAACGACGCGAGGACGAGGAACACGGCGAGGTTGAGTCGCGGCATCAGGTAGCGGTCGAGCAGCACGAACGCCAAGCCCTGTACGGCCACGCCGATGCCGGTGGCCAACAGGGTCCGGGGGAGCCATGGCCGCACACCGAGGCGAGGCTCGCGTTCGTACAGGCCGCTGAAGTAGTTGATGACGAGATGGATCGCGGTGGCGATCGCGAACCCCACGAAGTACCTCGACAGGGCGTAGGTGTCCCAGTCGAAACTGAACCCGAACCGCACGAAGCTGATCACCACCATCAGCAGATACAGCCCCACGGCGTCGAGCACCACGAGGAAGCGGAATCCGTGATCCCACAGCCACGACAGTGGCCGGCCGAAGGCGCTCACGCTGCGCTCGATCGCCGATGGGTACGGCCGCGGCTCGGCCGACGAGGCGCGAGCAGAGGGGGCGGCCGACATGCTGCGATGGTATCCGCCGCCCTCCGATCCGTTGATCGATCCGCCCCGTGGCCCGTCGCAAACCGCCTTTGCGTGACGTTTTCGGTGGACCGGTCCACCGAAAACGTCACGCAGACGTGGGCGAATGGCGCCGCCGCGAACGGAGCTAGCGTCGGGGCCATGAATCGGCCCGCTCGTCGCACCTCGACGACCGTCGCCGTGTCGACACGCCAGCTTGCCGTCGGCGCAATCGTGGCGCTCGGTGCGCTGGTGTTCACGACCGGGCCGCTCTATCGGGTGCGGTCGTGGTGGGCGTTCGACGATCCGCTCGCTGCTGATGTCGGCGTGGTGCTGGTGCAGTCGCTCTTCGGTCTGCTCGGTGTTGCCGCCATGGTCAGCGGCGCACGCTGGAAGGACATCGATCGCCGGCTCGGCGTGGTGGCGATCGCGCTGCTGGCGTGGATGGCACTGAGTGCGCTGTGGTCGGCCGACGCCGCAACCACCCTGCGAGAATCGTTGCTGATCGGGGTCACCCTGTCCGCCGGGATCGGTGCCGCCGTGGCGCTGAACGAGCGGATGCTGGTGGCCGCTGGTTGGGTCGGCGTGCAAGCTGGGCCTTGGCGTGGAGCGCAGTGTTGATCGTGACACTGCAGCCGGGAACGCAGGACAACAACGGCGACTGGACCGGGGTCTACTTCAACCCGAACTCGTTGGCGCTGGTCGCCGCTGTCGGAGCGCTGCTGTCGCTGATCCTCGTCGCCCACTACTGGCAGCACCGGCGTCGTGCCCCGATCGTGGGGGTGCTGGCAGTCGCAGCGATCGCCGACCTGTGGCTGATCAGCGGCACCGGTTCGCTCACCCCGCTTGCGGCGCTGGTGCTCGGCGTCGCCGTTGCGGCAGTCGCGGTCGCTGGACGTCGGCTCGTGGGACCGGGTGGACGACGGGACGTCGACGCCGGACTCGTCGCCGCACTGGCGGGCGTGATCATCGTGGTGGTGAGCACGGTGGCCTACCTCACGCGAACCGCCTGGCTGGGAGCGTTCGGCCGGTCGAGCACACTCACGGGCCGCACCGACATCTGGGACGTCGCTCTCGACTGGTGGTGGGATCAGCCGATCCACGGCAACGGCTACCTCGGCGCCTGGGCCGACCCTGCGTTCGTCGCCGATCAGATCGCCTCACGAGGCGAGCTGCTCGACAGCACCCACAACTCGTTCGTCGAATTGCTGCTCGGCACCGGCATCATCGGTCTCGCCGTTGCCATTGCATTGTTCGCCGGACTCTGGGTCGCCTCCGGGCGGCGAGCACTCACGGGTCGCACGGTTGCTGCGGCGTGGCCGCTCGCGGTGTTGGTGTTCGTGATCGTCGAGAATCTTGCCGAGACCCTCTGGGTCGGCGGTCAGGTCGCGGTGGTACTCGTCGGCGTGTTGATCGTGGTGTCAGCGCGGCAGGACGCGCCGGCGCAGGCTGCTGCCGGTGCGTCGGACCTTCCCGCCGAGTCGACCGACGAGGTTGCGACGACCAGTGTCGGATCGGGCGGTGTCGGACGGGCGTCGGCAGGTGACGACTGCATCTCCGATGCTCGCAGCGCCGAGGTCGTACGAGGCGAGCGCCACGGCTGACCGGTCGTCGTCGGCCGAGTTGCAGACTGGCGGCGCAGATGTCGCACGCCGCAGCTCGCGTCGGCCGACCGCACGTCGGTCGTCGAGAGCATCGAATGCGTCCCGGTAGCGCCGGGCGGTGAGATGCGGGCTGTGGTGCAGCTCCACCTGACGGCGTGCCGCGGCGCCGAGGCGCGCTCGCAGCGCTGCGTCTCCCACGAGCTGATCGAGCGCGGCGGCCCACTCGTCGGGTGACGAGCACACGAGGCCGGTGCGGCCGTGGTGGATCCCGCCCGGCGCGATGACCCCGGAGCCCCGACGCAATCGTGGCCACCTCGACCAGCGACGCGGCCAACCACGATCGCACCACGTCGGGGCCGCCCGAGGGCGGCCCGTACGACGGTGCCAGGTTGACATCGAACTGACGAAGATGCGCTGGAGAGCTCACGCCATGGCACAGCATCGAGATGTCGCACCCGGCGTCCGAACGCTGCAAGTGCCGGGCTGGGCTGTGCACGGGCCGATCAGATGAACTCGAACTCGGGGCGTTGACGCTGGAGGAGCTCGACGAGCACCGGCTCGATCAGATCGAGGTCGGCCTGGCTCGGATGCGGGAACTGCTCACGTACGCCGACACGCAGGGGCTGTGACGGCGGTGAACTGCGGGATGCACCGCTCGGGACAGTTCGGCGAGCTGCAGTTCGACGAGGCCGACGGCGTCGGCCACCACCACTGCAGCGACATCCGTCGACTCGGTTACGACGCTGCGCGAGCTCGGGCGTTCGAGCGACGACGCCGTCGCAGGCAGCGATCGGGATCGCGTCGAGTCCGGTGTCGTCGGCCAGGTCGAACACCACCAACGCACCATCGGCACGCCACGACTCGATCGAGGCGATCATCGGCGCTGTTGCCGGAACCTGCTGGAGCAACACCACGTCGCATCCCGCCATCGACTCGCGGATCCCCGGATCGAGATGGTGCACCAGTGGGCCCGGATCGTTGCCGGCCAACATCAGGGCCTCACGTGCGTGGTGCACCCGGTACCGAGCGGCCTCACCGTCGTCGCCGACCACGAATCCGACCAGCCGGCGCGCCGGGGAGGCACACGTCGACGGTGTCGCGGCGTAGATCTCCAAGAGCGCCGTCAGGTGGTCGGCGGCGGTGCGCAACGTGACCGGCTGGGTGGCCGCTCGTTCCCGCAGACGTCGGAGCACGACTCGATCGTCGACCAGCGAACGCATCGCGTCGGCCAGCGCACCCGCGTCGCCGGTGGGCACCACGATGCCGTTGACGCCGTCGATCACCACCTCCTCGGGGCCGAGGCAGTCGGAGGTGATCACGGCGAGGCCGGCGGCGAGCGCCTCGCGAGCCGCGATCGAGAAGCTCTCACGAGCGAGCGATGGCAGCACGAGCACGTCGTGGCCGGCCAGCACGTCGACCACGTCGGCTGCGTCGAACGGCGGCGAGCACCTCGACCTGTCCGGCGTCGGAGCGACGGGGATGGCATCGAGCCCGTAGGCGTCAGCTCGCCAACCAGCATCTCCAGCTTGGTCGAGTCGGCGTGCCGCCTCGCGCAGGATCACGTCGGCACCCTTAAGGGGCTGTGCCCCCGAGGTACAGGAACCGTACGGGAGCGTCCGCCGGTCGCGCCCTGCGTCGGCTGTCGTCGGAACCGTGGCAGCGACCTCGTCGGCGACGTGGTTCTCGTCGATGATCACCCGGTCGGGATCGACGCCGTTGGCGACGATCACGTCGCGCAGCGCTGACGACGGGGCGAGGATACTGATCGACACGATCGAGTGCCCGACGCAGCCGGTGGGCGCGCTCACTGCGCCACGATGCGCTGCGAGCGCACGCACAGGTGTCGACGTCGGTGACCAGCGGACACGGGCGCAGCTCGGTGTCGACGAGGAACAGTCGGGCGCACCACCACCACAGGTCGTGCATGGTCACCACGGTGCGCGCTCCCGACGTCGCCGCAACGCGCTAGTCGCCGCCTCGACCACACCGACGCCGAGCGTCTGCAGCGTGTGCATGTGGATCACGTCCGGTTGGAACTCGTCGCAGCCACCGTCCGCGGCCGTTGCCGCCAGCGGGTTGTCCCAGTTGCCGTCGACGTCCTGGTCGATGCGATCGGCGGTGCCGATCCATCGGGTCGTCGAACGGTCGCTCGGTGGTGGCGAGGTCGACGCGGGTCTCACCGTCGGCCAACCCCTGGTTGATGGCGCCGGAGAGCACCTCCACGTCGTGGCCGCGGCGGGCCGCCTCGCATGCGAGTCGCTCCACCAGCAGCGTGGCGCCGCTCGTGAAGTCGGGCGGCAGATGAGCGGTGACGTAGGCGATGCGCATGAGCAGTGCCGACCGACGATCGGTCGAAGCCCGACACTACTGGCAGACTGATCGCCGTGACCTCGCTCCCATCCGATACCGCCGCCACCGATGCTGGCACCGGCGCCGATCTCACCGCCGAGGTGCACCGATTGCGATCCGAACGAGATGCCGCGGTGGCGCACGCCCGCAACCTCGAGATGCAACTCGGCGAACTGCGCGGACACGTGAGGCGCCTCGATCTGATGATGTGGCGACGCACGGCACGGCGTCAGCTCTGGCAGGCCCGACTCCAACGGGTGATCGCCAAGGTCAAGCGCCCGTGACCGGAACACCCCGGTTCTCGATCTGTACACCGGTGCACGACCCGCCGCTCGATCTCCTGGCGGCCTGTCTCTCCTCGGTCATGCAACAGACGTACGGCGATTGGGAGCTGTGTCTGGTCGACGACGGCTCGAAGCGGCCCGAGGTGCGTCGATGCGTTGCGCGAGCCGTTGCCGACCGACACGCGGCTGCGGCTCGTCGAGCGGCCGGAGGCCGGCGGCATCGTCGCGGCGTCGAACGCCGCGTTGGAGACGGCCACCGGCGAGTTCGTCGTGCTGCTCGACCACGACGACCAACTCGAACCCGATGCACTGGAGCTGGTGGCGGCTGCGCTCGACGCCGACGCGACCATCGACTACGTCTACACCGACGAAGACAAGCTCTCAGCTGACGGGACCGATCTACGACACGTTCCTCAAGCCCGACTGGTCGCCGGAACGGCTGCGTTCGCAGAACTACTGCACGCACCTGTCGGTGCTGCGACGCCAGATCGTCACCGACGTCGGCGGCTTTCGCCCCGGCTACGACGGATCGCAGGATCACGACCTGATCTTGCGGGTGACCGAACGGGCCCGGACCGTGCATCACATCCCGGCGGTGCTCTACCACTGGTGCATCACGCCGGGCTCCGCTGCTGGCGATGCCGAGGCGAAGCCGTACGCACGCGATGCGGGGCGGCGGGCCGTGGCCGACCAGTTCGAACGGCTCGGCATCGACGCCACCGTCGAGCATCTCGCGACGCCAGGCCACTTCCGCTCGACGCGCCGAATCGATCCACTGCCGAGCGTGAGTGTGATCGTTCCCACCGTCGGCACGTCCAAGCCGGTGTGGGGCCTCGATCGGCCGCTGGTGCTCGGTGCGATTCGCTCGTTGCTCGAGGTCACCGACTACCCGAATCTCGACGTGGTCGTGGTGGCCGACCCCGACACGCCCGCCGAGGTGCTCGAACAACTGGGAGCACTCGACTGCACCGTGATCACCGGCGACGGCGAGTTCAACTTCTCGGCACGATGCAACCAGGGTGCCGCTGCGTCGACCGGCGAGATGCTCGTGTTTCTCAACGACGACACCCTGGTGGAACAGCCGGACTGGCTTCGGGTCATGGTCGGCTTTCTCGCCGAGTCCGACGTCGGTGTGGTGGGCGCTCGCCTGCTGTACGCCGACGGAACGTTGCAGCACGGTGGCCTCCTGCTCAACGAACAACCGCTGCACATCTTCCACGGGTTCGCCGGCGACGACCCGGGTCCGTTCGGGCTGCTCGAACATCGATCGCGAGGTGTCGGCGGTGACCGCAGCGGTGCTGCTCACACCACGCTCGGTGTTCGACGAACTCGACGGGTTCCCCGAGGAGTTCCGGATCGCGTTCAACGATCTCGACTACTGCCTCCGGGTGCGCGGCACCGGGCGTCGGATCATCTGGAGCGCTCACTCGACGCTGTTCCACTTCGAGTCGCAGACCCGACGTCCCGACGCCGATCAGCACGAGATCGATCTGCTGTACGAACGCTGGGGCGACGAACTGCGATCCGACCCCTACGGCAATCCGGCGTTCGCGCCCGAAGCAAGCAGTGTGGCTGCCGGCCAGCCGGGCGACGGTGGGCGCAGCGCTCCGGGCACGGTTCGACCAGCTGCGACGCTGACCGGTTGCGGGGATGGAGGCGGGCCGGCGAGCGGGCGTGCGGCGGGTCACGAACGCACGGTGACGTCGAACGCCACCGTGCCGTCGGCCCGGGTGGTGTTGAGCACCTCGAACGCCGTTGCTCGCTCCTGCCAGTCGAGCACTCGCCCGGTGGAGCGTTGGATGAACTTGAGGTTGATCGGGAACTCTCCGTCGAGGAGACCGATGCTGCCGATGTCGATCCTCACCGACGCCGAACCACTGAGCGGTGCGATCGGAGCTCCGAGCGAATCGGTGTCGACGTGATACAGCAGGCGACCCTCCCGGTCGGTCACCTCGAGGTCGAGCACGGCGTCGTCGACGCGTTGCGTGGTGGTGAGTTCGATGTCGACCCACACCGACTCGCCCGACGTGCACGTGACGACGGCTGCCCTCGTGGGCGTGGTGCACGCGTACCTACGTCGATCGTGAGCGGGCTGTCGACGAGCGACGTCGGAGTCGATCGCTGGCGTCTGGGTCGTGGTGGATGTGCTCGCGGAACACCCGGATCGCCTTGCCGGGCTCGTCGTCGAGCACCATCCGGCCGTGGTGCAGCACGATGGCGCGGCTGCAGACCTGACGCACCGTCTCGGCAGCATGGGTGACCAGCACGATGGTGCGACCCTCGTCCTGGAACTGCTTGATGCGGGCAAGGCACTTGAGCTGGAACACCTCGTCGCCGACCGCGAGCACCTCGTCGACCAGCAACACGTCGGGGTCGAGGTTGACGGCCACGGCGAATCCGAGACGTACGTACATCCCCGAGGAATAGTGCTTGACCGGTTCGTCGATGAACTGCTCGAGGCCGGCGAAGTCGACGATGTCGTCGAATCGGGCGCGATTTCCTTGCGTGGCATCCCGAGGAACGCCGCGTTGATGAACACGTTCTCGCGACCGGTGAGGTCGGGATGGAAGCCGGCGCCCAACTCGAGCAGCGAGGCCAACCGACCGCGCACCAGTACCTGCCCCTTCGACGGCGTCAGGATGCCGGCGATGCACTTGAGCAAGGTGGACTTGCCTGAACCGTTGTGGCCGAGGATGCCGACGGTTTCGCCCTGGTCGATCGAGAACTCGACGTCGTGGAGGGCGGGGAACTCCTCGTAGTGGTTGCGTCCGATGCCGAGCAGTCGCTCCTTGAGCGAGTTGACCGGGGTGGTGGAGATACGGAACACCTTGGAGACGTCGTCGACGACGATCGCCTCGTTGCCGCTCGACGCGGTGCCACTGGGCGTGGAACTCGTGAGGCGTTGGGCGCCGATGATGCTCACAGAGCCTCCGCCATCGTCGCTTCGGCGCGATCGAAGAGCCGGAGCGCGACCGCCAGGATCAAGATGGCGATGGAGCCGGTGAACGCAAGCGCTCCGAGATACCAGAGTGGACCCTGGTCGGGGAGCAACGCCGTGCCGTTGATCTCCGACGTGCCGTAGATGGCGCGCTGGAACGTGATGGCGATCGAGGTGAACGGATTCAGGAGCAACAGCTCGCCGGGGAGGCCGCGTCGTTCGAGATACGGGACCACGAGTTCGTACTGGTAGAGGATGGGTGTCGCCCAGAACCAGCCGAGCACGAGGAGGTCGAGCAGGTGCATCGTGTCACGAGCCATCACGTTGAGCGGCGCAAGCAGCAGTGCCAAGCCACTCACGACCAACACGGCCACCAACACGGCGATCGGCAGCAACCACATGTAGGCCCAGTCGACGTGCTGTCGCGACACCACCAACACCAGAGCGAACGCAAACGACTGCAGGACGAAGTGGATCAGCGAACTTCCGACGGTGGAGAGCGGGAGCACGGCGCGAGGGAACTTCACCTTGCCGACCAGCGACGCATTGCCGGTGATCGAGATGGTGGCGGTGAGCAGTGCGGTGGAGGCGAACGTCCAGATCAGCAGTCCGCACAGCAGCCAGATGGCGAACCGGGGCACGCCGGCGCCGAGGATGGTGAACACGGCGGTGTACACCACGAGCAGGAACAGCGGCTGGATCATCGACCACAGGAAGCCCAGCCGCGAGTGCTTGTAGCGCACCGTGAGTTCTTTGCGAGTGAGGCTCACGAGCAGTTCGCGGAACTGGAAGATCTCGCGGACGTGCACGGGGATCGACCGGCGGACCGACATCGGCCGAAGGTCGCCGGCGACGTGGCGGCGTCGAGCAGGTTGGTCGGTAGCGGTCATGAGAACACCGCAACGTTATCGACTGGCCGCGAGACCGGGTTGCCGCCGGGGTCGGCGCACACACCGCCCATGAAGTGGGGGCCGCTCAGACCGGACGGTCCTGTTTGTCCTTCTTGGCGGCCTTCTGGGCCTTCTTCCACTCGCGGACCTTGCCGAGCGACACCTCGTCGTGGACGTCGGCAACCGAACGGGGCGAGTCGTCGCCGAACTTGCCAGCGGCGTCACGCCATCCCGAGAGCTCCACGCCCTGGGTCTTGCCGAGCAGGGCGATGAAGATCTTGGTCTTCTCGTCGCCGTAACCCGGGAGTGCTCGCAGGCGGCGGTACACCTCGTTCGCGTCGTCGATGCCCTTCCAGATGTTGACGGCATTGCCCTTGTAGTCGGCAACGAGCGCTTCGCACACCGCGTGGATGCGCTTGCCCATCGAACCGGGGAACCGGTGGATCGCCGGCTTCTCGCAGCAGATGGTGACGAACTCGTCGAGATCCATCGCAGCGATCTTCTTCGGGTCGAGATGTCCGAGGCGCTGCTTCAAGGTGGCTGGGCCTGCAAATGCCCACTCCATCGGCACCTGCTGGTCGAGCAGCATGCCGATCAGCAGTGCGTTGGCGTTCGAGTTGAGCAGCTTGTCTGCTGCGGTGTCACCCGTGATGTACAACGTCCCAGCCATCTCGCCACGCTACCGACGATCACGCCTGGGGTCAGACCCCAGGCGTGATCTGCTGCGATTGCACATGCTGTGCGAGGATTGCGACGTGCCGGGCCGACGGAGTGTGCTGCGATGGGTCGCGCTGCTCGTCGGGTTGCCACTGTCGCATTGGCACTCGTCGTGCTCGCCGACCTGATTCCCGATCGCTACGTGACGTACCGCCTCCGCGACGCCATCGTGACCGACCAGCTCGACAAGGACTCCTACGCGTTGGCTACAGCGGGTCGCAGGTCGATGGCTTCAGCGAGTGCAAGCGTGTCACCGTCGGACTCGGCGCGCCCGACGGCATGAGCAACGTTCGAGTCCGCGGTGCGCAGCCCCACGCTCGGTTCGTGCGAGGTGGCGGTACCGACGATCCTCGGATGGGCGAACGGGCGAGGGTCTCGACCCATTCGTACGACTACTTCCGATATTGGAACGGCAGCACGGTGCTGCTGCGGCCGTCGGTGGCAGTCGTTCGGGCTCAGCGGCAGTCGCATCGTGGCGGCCGTGTTGCTGGCCGGTCTCACGTTGGCCTGGGCGAGCGGAGTGCGACGAAGAATCGGACTCGCTCGCGCCGTCGTTGTTCGTCGCCATCGCTCGTGCTGACCACCGACTACATCGATCTTGCGGGTGGTCTGCGTGCAGTCGATCGGGATGATCAGCACCTTCGCTGTCGGGCGCCATGATCGTGTGGGGGCTGCGTCCCGAGGCGCCGTCTGGTACTCTACGCCGCGGTGGCATTCGCTGCCGGCGCAGCGTCGCAGTTCTTCGGTGATCTCACGAACCCCGACGCGGCGTGGGCGGTTGCGGTCGCGAGCGCAGCGGTGGTGGCCGTCGGCCTCGGGCAGCTCGGGCCAGTGGCAGCGCCGAGTTGGTGCGGCGACGGTGGCCTGGATCGCCGGGTTCGTGTGGATCTGGGTGTCGAAATGGGTGATCGCGGCGATCGTGATCGGCTACGACATCGTGCGATTCGTGGTGACCGATGAAGGCCGAGGAGCGCCTCGAGCGGCGACGTCGACGGCGTGGACGCGGGCGTCTTCGCCGGTGTGTCAGCTGCGTGGGGGCAGTGGCGGGTGCAACCACTGACGACCTGGGTGGTGCTCGGGCTCGGCCTGGTTGCGCGTGGTCGCGCTGGTGCGTCGAGGCGATCTTCGCCGGAGCTGGCGAGCTGCGGCTGCGTGCTCGGCGCGGCAGCGATGATCCCGCCGATCTGGCACGTCGTGATGCGCAACCACACCGCCGTGCACTTCTGGTTCACCTACCGCTCGTTCGCCGTCGCGTTCGGCATCGTGTTGATGGCCGCCACTGCCCGAGGACTACATGAGGGGTCAGAAGAGCGACGTAACCGTTCGGATGCCGAGTCGATCACGCCTGGGGTCTGACCCCAGGCGTGATCAGGCGAGGTAGGGGTCGACCGCTTCGGGGTCGATGTCGTAGCGGGCCATGGCATCGGCCATCACCGCCGCGTCGATCTTGCCGTCGGCGCGCAGGCCGTCGAGCACGGCGAGCACCACGTGGCCGGTGTCGACCTCGAAGTGGCGACGCAACGCCTCGCGGGTGTCGGAGCGGCCCATGCCGTCGGTGCCGAGCGACACGAACGTGCGGTCGGGAACGAACCGCTGTACCTGCTCGGGCACGATCTTCATGAAGTCCGACACCGCGGTGATCGGGCCACTGGAGTCGGCGAGGATCTGCGCCACCCGGGGCACTCGCGCCTCCTGCGACGGGTGCAGACGATTCCAGCGCTCGGCGGCCAGGGCCTCTTCGCGCAGGGCCTTGTACGACGTGGCCGACCACAACTCCGCCGCCACGTCGTAGTGCTCCGCGAGTTCGGTCACGGCCTCGCGGGCTGCCAGATTGGCGGTCCCCGAGAACAGGATCGTGGCCGGCATCGACGGGCCCTCGGGGGCATCGGCCCACTTGTACAGACCCTCGACGATCGCCTCGCTGAGCCCGGGTGTGTCGGGCAGCGGCCGGCATCTCGTAGTTCTCGTTGTAGAGGGTGATGTAGTAGAAGACGTCGGTGACCTCGGGTGGGCCGCCGCCGTACATGCGGTTCATGCCGGCCTGCACGATGGCACCCACCTCATAGGCGAACGCCGGGTCGTAGGCCTGCACGAACGGCACGGTGGACGCGAGCACCAGGCTGTGGCCGTCCTGGTGCTGCAGCCCCTCGCCCATCAGCGTGGTGCGACCGGCGGTGGCTGCCATCAGGAACCCGCGGGCACGCATGTCGGCGGCCTGCCAGATCAGGTCGCCGATCCGCTGGAAACCGAACATCGAATAGAAGGTGTAGAACGGCACCATCGGCACGCCGCGCGTGGCGTAGGAGGTTGCCGGCGGCGATGAAGCTCGCCATCGAACCCGCTTCGGTGATGCCCTCTTCGAGGATCTGACCTTTGGTCGATTCGGAGTACGACAGCAGCAGGTCGTGGTCGACGGGTTCGTACTTCTGGCCCTGCGAGGCGTAGATGTTCAGCTCCCGGAACAGTGCATCCATGCCGAAGGTGCGTGCCTCGTCGGGGATGATCGGAACCACCCTCGGGCCCATGTGCTCGTCGCGGGCGATCCCGCGCAGCAGGCGGGTGAAGGCCATCGTGGTCGACACCTCTTGGCCGTTGGAGCCCGCACGCATCTCCGGCGAACGGTGCGTCGGACGGCAAGCTCGAGCGGTCGTCGTGCGACTGTGGTGCGCTTGGGGATCGAACCGTCGAGTGCCTTGCGGCGCTCCATCATGTACTGGTACTCGACGGAGTCCTTGCTGAGCGTGATGTACGGCGGATGCTCGGCGTCGAGACCCTCGTCGCTGATCACGTCCTCGAGATGCAGGCGATCGCGCATCTCCAAGATCTGGGCCTTGGTCATCTTCTTGATCTGGTGCGTGGAGTTGCGCCCCTCGAAGCCAGGTCCCAGCGTCCAACCCTTGACGGTCTTGGCGAGGATCACGGTGGGACGGCCCGAGCCGAGGTTCTCGGTGGCGGCCTTGTAGGCCGCGTACAGCTTGCGGTAGTCATGGCCGCCGCGGGGCAGGTTGATCAACTCGTCGTCGGTCTTGTCGGCGACCATCTGGCGGAGACGGTCGTCGGGGCCGAAGAAATTGTCTCGGATGAACGCGCCGTCTTCGATCGCGTAGCGCTGGAACTCGCCGTCGACGGTTTCGTTCATCTTGTTGAGCAGCACGCCGTCTTTGTCCTGGGCGATCAGGTCGTCCCACTTCGAGCCCCAGATGACCTTGACCACGTTCCATCCGGCGCCACGGAACGTCGCTTCGAGTTCCTGGATGACCTTGCCGTTGCCACGTACCGGACCGTCGAGACGCTGCAGGTTGCAGTTCACCACGAACACGAGGTTGTCGAGGTGCTCGCGAGAGGCGAGCGAAATCGCACCGAGCGTCTCGGGCTCATCGATTTCGCCGTCGCCGAGGAATGCCCACACTCGGCTCTCGCTGGTGTCGTCGATGTGCCGGTTCTGGAGGTAGCGGTTGAAGCGGGCGTGGTAGAGCGCAGTGATCGGGCCGAGGCCCATCGACACGGTGGGGAACTCCCAGAAGTCGGGCATCAGGCGGGGATGCGGATACGACGACAACCCGCGACCCGTCGCGCCCGATCTCGCGGCGGAAGTGGTCGAGGTCGTCCTCGGTGAGACGACCCTCGAGGAACGCTCGGGCGTAGATGCCGGGAGCGGCATGGCCCTGGAAGTAGACGTGGTCGCCAGGGAGTGCCGTCGTCCTTGCCACGGAAGAAGTGGTTGAACCCGATCTCATACAGCGAGGCAGAGCTGGCGAATGTGGACAGGTGACCACCGATGCCGTCGGCGGCTTTGTTGGCACGCACCACCATCATCGCTGCGTTCCAACGGATGTAGGCGCGGATGCGGCGCTCGATGTGCTCGTCACCCGGGAACCACGGCTCCTGCTCGCGGGGGATCGTGTTGACGTAGGGGGTGGACACGGTGGCGGGGAACGACACTTGTGTTGCAGTGGCACGCTCCATCAAGCGGGTGAGGAGGTAGCGCGCCCGGGTCTTGCCGTGCTCGTCGACGACAGCGTCGAGGCTGTCCAACCATTCCTTGGTCTCGGTGGGATCGGTGTCGGGCAGCTGATGGACGTAGCCGTCGAAAATCATTCGATCAGTCTCGCACTGTTACCGATCGGTACGCACCGGTGCCCCCAGATTCCGACTCAGCAGCGGGCATCGAGGGTGACCTCGACCTCGTCACCATGGGGTCGCGTGGGTGCGATGGCCCTCATCATGAACGTGCCCGACACGTTGGCGCCGTCGACGTTCAGGGGCTCGTTGTCGAGCTGGGCGTTGTACAACATGGTGGCGTTCTTGCCCTCGTCGTCGAAGTCGCCTTCGAGTGTGCCCACCTGAACGATGAATGTCTCGTCCATGCCGGCCCGGCCGAGTTGGAAGGAGAATGCGCCATCGGTGGTGGTGCCGAAGATGTCGTAGCTGTCGGGGAGTTCGAAGTCGTCGGTGTTGGACGTCTCACACGTGGTGAGGTCGAAGGCGTACACCGTGCCGTCGGCGACGGTGAGCGTGGCGGTGCTCGAACCCCCCGACGCTGCCTCACCCAACCTGCCGTCGGAGCCGCAGGCGACGAGACCGACCAGTAGCGCAACCGTCGCCGCCGCGGAACGAAGAGCGGTCGGTCGTGCCGTGATGCGCATGCCCTCACACTGTCGAGCCTGGCGCAGCCGGGGCACTGCGTCATTCGGCGTAGGAGCTACCGTGTTCCATGGTCCGCGCGCTCGATGCTGTCGACGTCCGCGTCGTGCTCGACGCCGCCGCCACGCTTGCGGCAGACCCCACGCCGCGCATCGACGAGGTGCTCGAGACACTGCGAGCGCTGATCCCGTGTACGAGCGCGTCGTTCAACGACATGACGCTCGCGGCGGGCGATTTCCGGTACGTGATCGTTCCAGCAGACGACGAGCGGCTTGCGGAACAGCTCAAGCCGGTGTACGACCGTTTGGCGCCCACACAGCACCCGCTGATCGGCGCGATCTTGATGGAACCAACGAGTGGAGCGCTGCGGTTCTGCGACGTGCCGGGTGGTGCCACGTTCACCGACACCGAGCTCTACGCCGAGTTCTTCGTGCCGTTCGGACTGAGATATCAGATGGCGATCCAGTTGCCGGCGCCGCCCGACGTGATCGTCGGCTACGCACTCAACCGGAGCGTTGCCGAGGGGGAGTTCAGCGATCGTGACGTCGGCATTCTCAACGCGCTTGCCCCCCACCTGGCGATGCACCATCGTCTGCTGGTCGATCGCGAACGGACCAGGGCCATGGCCGCCGAGGTCGACCGCCATGGCGGCTGGACCGCAATGACCGTGCGCGCCGACGGCACGATCGACGCCTCGACTTCGGCGGATGTAGCCGGGTCGTTCGCTCCGGATGGCCACGTGCCCATCGTTGCTCCTCGATCGTCTGCCCAGCTACCGGGCGATGCCGCGCCGGTCGAGCACCTGCGACGTCGACGTCGACGGTACGTCGTGGCGTTGTGTGATCCATCCGGTGCCGGTTGGGCCGACGGTGCTGCTCGTGCGGCGGCTCGGTCAAGCCGCTGCCGACGTGGACCTGCCCGCGGGTCTCGGCCTCACGCCACGCCAGGTCGACGTTGCACTTGCGCTCGTGCGTTCGGGGGACACCAACGCGCAGCTCGCACGGTCGCTGGGCATGAGCGAAGGCACGGTCAAGAAACATCTGGAGGCCATCTTCAGAGCGCTGGACGTGGACAGTCGCGCTCGCTGCGATCGTGGCGATCACCGACCTTGCTCGCCCGCCCGCCTCCTGATCCGACCCGGTAGGTTGCCGTCGATGTCTGGACTCGTGATCTACACCGACGGTGCGTGCCGTGGAAACCCCGGCCCGGGCGGGTGGGGATGGGCGGTGTCGCCGGCCGGTGAGCCGAACGGTTCGGGCGGCGAGCCGCACACCACCAACCAGCGCATGGAGATCTTCGCCGTGCTCGACGCGCTGCGCACGTACGCGGAGTTGGCCGACGATCACGGCGCTCCCATGCCGATCGAGATCGTGTCCGACTCGACCTACGTCGTCAACTGCTTCCGCGACAAGTGGTGGGTCAAGTGGCAGCGCAATGGGTGGAAGAACGCCAAGAAGGAGCCGGTGGCGAACGTCGACCTCTGGCAACCGCTGATCGAACTCGTCAACGCCGGCGATGTCACGTTCCGGTGGGTGAAGGGCCACAGCGGCGACCGGATGAACGACCTCGTCGACGGACTTGCCGTGGCCGCCGTGCCCGCGAGCTGATCGTCTCCTGCAAGCGGTTGCTGCACGGTTGATTCGGCGACGGATCGGATCATTGCTCGATCTCCGTCGGATTGTTCACCTGTGCGGGCGAACGAATAGCGTTCGCCGCCATGGACATTTCTGGAGCAAGTGCAATCGTCACCGGTGGAGCATCGGGTATCGGAGCCGCATCGGCGCGCATGTTGGCCGCCCTCGGGGCCAAGGTCGTCATCGCCGACCTGCAGGAGGACAAGGGCAACGAACTCGCCGACGAGATCGGCGGCGCGTTCTGCAAGGTCGACGTCACCAACACCGACGACATCGTGAACGCCGTCGAGATGGCCAAGTCGATGGGACCCGTCCGAGTGCTGGTCAACTCCGCCGGCATCGGCTGGGCGCAGCGCACCGTCGGCAAGGACGGCACGCTCGAATCGGCTGCGAACCTCGATGCCTTCAAGAAGGTCGTCGCCATCAACCTGGTGGGCACGTTCGACTGCATCCGCGTGGTCGCCACGGCCATGAGCACCACCGAGCCACTCGAGTACGGCGAACGCGGTGCGATCGTGAACATCGCCTCCGTCGCAGCCTTCGACGGCCAGATCGGCCAGGCCAGCTACTCCGCGTCGAAGGGCGGCGTGGTCGGCATGACCCTGCCGATCGCTCGCGACCTGTCGGCGGTGGGCATCCGCATCAACACCGTGGCGCCGGGTCTGATCGACACCCCGATCTACGGTGAGGGTGAGGCGAGCGAAGCGTTCAAGGAGAACCTGCAGAAGGGTGTGCTGTTCCCGAAGCGTCTCGGCGATCCCGAACAGCTCGCCTCGATGGTCATCGAGTGCGTCACCAACAGTTACATGAACGCCGAGTCGATTCGCGTCGACGGCGGCATCCGCATGCCACCCAAGTGATCGACCGGTTCCCCCCGAGCCCGGGTCTCGCGGAACCCAGTGGGTTCCCGGAGACCCGGGCTCGGGGAACCCACTCAGGTGGTGTAGTCGGCGTTGAAGCGGACGTAGGTGTCGCTGAGGTCGCAGCCCCACACGGTGGCCTCCGCGCTGCCGGTGCCGAGCGACACGTGGATGCGCACATCGGCGCCACGCATGTACTCCGACAAACCGGCGAGTGCGTCGTCGTCGAGCAGGCGTGGGTACACCTCGGTGGCGCCGAAACGGATGACCACGGTGTCCTGATCGATGTCGGTGTCGTCGCTGCACTTGCCGATCGCCATTGCCACGCGACCCCAGTTGGGGTCTCCCCCGTGCACGGCGGTTTTCACCAGTGGGCTGTTGACGATGGCCTTGGCCACCCGCTTGGCCTGGGAGACGTCGCGGGCGGTGTCGACGTGCACCTCGATCAGCGAATGCGCGCCCTCGCCGTCGCGTGCGATCTGCTTGGTGAGATCGAGCGCCACGGCATACAGCGCCGCCTCGAAGGCGTCGAGGTCGACTGGGCCGGCTGCGCCCGATGCCATCAGCACCGATGAATCGCTGGTGGACGTGTCGGTGTCGACGCTGACGCAGTTGAACGTGCGGTCGACCACCCGGCGGAACACCGCATCGAGCTCACCTGCCGAGATGTCGGCATCGGTGAACAACAGCGAGATGTGGGTGGCCATGTCGGGCTCGATCATGCCAACGCCCTTGGCCATGCCCACGATGCGGGCATCGCTGCCGGCCACGGTGGCCTCAGCGAGCTTGGCGACGGTGTCGGTGGTCATCATGCCGTGCGCGGGCCTGACGGCATCGGTGGAGGTCAGTTGACTCGGAAGGGCGGCGATTCCGGATCGGATGCGGTCGATCGGATAGCGCCGCCCGATCACCCCGGTGGAGGTCACCACGACATCGGTGGGCTCGCAGCCGAGCCGTTCGGCGACCCGCTGCGCCACCTCGATGGCGTCGGCGTGGCCCTGCTCGCCGGTGGCGACGTTCGCGTTCTTCGAGATCACGACCACGGCACTGGCGCGACCGTCGGCGACCTGCGATCGGCTGAGCGTGACGCTGGGGCCGGCGAACAGGCTGCGTGTGAACATCGCAGCCACTGGCACGGCTCGGTCGGCGGCGATCACGACGAAGTCGTCGGTGTCGTCCTTGACGCCGATGTTGGCAACGTGGCTGTGGAAGCCCTGGGGCAAGGTGGTCATGCGTCGAGCCCCGCACGTACGGCGGCGAAGATCGACGCCAGCGCATCGACCTGCTCGGTGTCGAGATGGTCGAAGAGATGTCGACGCACGCTGTCGACGTGGTCAGGAGCCGTTGCTTCGAGGGCGGCGTATCCCGCTGGTGTGAGCGCTGCGAGCATCACCCGCCGGTCGCCGACGCTCGGCTCCCGGGTGACGAGTCCGGCCTTCACGAGGCCGTCCAGGCGGCGGGTGAGGCCGCTGGGAGAGAGCTGGAGTTGGTCGGCGAGGTCACACATCCGCATCGATCGTTCTGCGGCCTCCGACAGATACACGAGCACCTGGTAGTCGCCGAGGGTGAGGTCGTGGTCGGCAAGGTCGCGTTCGATCGCCGTTGCCAGATCGGCGTAGGTCTCGATGTACGTACGCCACGCCGTCATTTCCCGGGCGGTGAGCCACTTGGTTGCCATGCGTTCAACCTATCGACGCCTCGCAATTGTTGCGGGCAACAACGGTTGGGTGGCACCCGTCGAACCTGCGCCGACGCCCCGGTCCAGATCGCAGTGAGCGGTCAGGCCTCGGGCCGGAAATGGGCGGCGAGGCGGTCGAGGGTGGCCTCGATGGCCTTGGCGTTGCGCTTGGGGACGCCGAACACCTTGAGCGCGACCCCGCTCTTGGCGGGTCGCCAGTCGAACTCCTCGGTGACCTCCGTGCCGCCGTCGACCGAGCGCAGGCGGTAGCGCCAGATGTGCCCGCCCATGTGCCGCCACGCGATCAGCGACGGTTCGTCGAACTCGACGACCTCGTTGGTGATCTTGTACGGCACGCCGAGCTTCATCGACATGGCGAACTTCGTCCCCTTCTCGAGGCGCTCGGGCAGCTCGTCGGCGCTGTTGCGCACGGTTCCGGAGCCGTCGATCGAGCGCGTGCTTCGACGGATCGGCCAGCAGGTCGAAGATCGCCTGCGGCTCCGCGGCGACGAATCGGATGCCTCGCTCGACTCGGTCGTCGTCGCCGCCTGCGTCGGCTTGGTCGTCGTTCGCCTGCTCAGTCATGTGCGACAGTCTGGCCCATCGCTGCCGCCACGGCCAGACCGCACCGCCGACCCGAGTACATCGCGCCCTGGATCGAGGCCGTGTCGCGATGATCGCCGCACACGAAGCGACCGTCGTCGAGGACCACCCGTTGCTTCGGATCGAACGGCGGCCGCTGCCGGGGCTGACCGTGTGCGATGCGGTAGGTCGAGAGGTGCTCCCAGGCATCGACCTGCGGGCCCCACCAGGTGCGCAGCTGGGATCGAGCATCGGTCTCGATGGTGTCGCCCACATGGCCGGGGAGCGCTGCGACCACGAGGTGTGAACCGGTCGGCGCGTAGGTCGGGGCAACGTTGCTCATCACGGCCACGTTCAGCACTGGACCGTTCCCGCTGCCGTCGAGCACGACCAGCTTGTCGGTGATCGGTGGCTCGGGAGCAGAGAAGTAGACCGCACCGACCGACTTCGATTCGACGGTGGGCAACCCCAGCAGTGCGGAGGCAACAGGGCCTTCGGTGGCCACGACCACTGCGGCTGCGGCGACCTGCTCACCGGCGACCGTGATGGAGGTTGGGCTGGTGGCGTCGACGGAGGAGCCGAGGTGGATCGAATCTGGTGGGAGCTGGTCGGCGAGCTGCCGGGGGATCGCCTGCATGCCTGCTGCTGGCACTGCGGAGTCACCGTCGGCGAGCATTCGGAAGATGATGTCGAACATGCGGCGGCTGTCGGCGAGTTCGGGGTCGAGTTGGATGCCGCCGACGAGGGGACGGAAGAACCGCTCGATGATCGTGTCGGAGAACCCGGCGTCCGCCAGCGCTTCACGAGTCGGGCCATCGTCGCCCTGCAGCAACCGCACGGGATGCACGCTGCGTATCCGGCGGCGCAGCAACGCGATGCGGGCCTTGTCGAACAGTGAACCGATCGGTGCGGTCACCGTGGACAGCGTGGTGGTCGGTTGGCGGAACGGGTCGGCGACCACTGACCCCTTGCCGTTGCGCCACACCAACGCGCCCGGGTCGAACGCCCGCAGGTCGAGCGCGTCCATGTCGAGTTGGCGGTGCATCTCCGGGTAGGCAGTGAGGGCCACCTGGAAGCCGCGATCGAGCGTGAAGCCATCGATGTGATCGGTGCGTACTCGCCCGCCAACGCCGTCGCTGGCTTCGTACACCTCGACCGGCACGCCGGCGCGATGCAATGCGACCGCGCACGACAGCCCGGCCAGGCCGGCACCGACGACCGCAACCGGAGCGTCGGGCCGCAGCTCGGTGCCGGTGGGCGACGGGTTCACGGGCCGAGACTCGGACGGACTCACGTGCCGAGCAGTGCTCGCAACGCCGTGGCGAGGTCGGGGTGTTGGAATGTGAAGTCTGCGTCGGCGTCGAGCACCGTTGGCAGCACCCTCTGGCCGCTGAACAGCAGGTTCTGAGCGAGCTCGCCACCGAGCAGCAGCTTGGGTCCGAACTTGGGGATCGGCAGGATCGTCGGGCGGTGCAGCACGTCGCCGAGCGTGTCGGTGAACTCGGCGTTGGTGACCGGGTTCGGGGCGGTGAGGTTGACGGCGCCGGTCGTATCGGAAGTGAGGAGATGGGCGATCGCGGCCACTTCGTCGTCGATCGAGATCCAGCTCTGCCACTGCGTGCCCGAGCCCATCTTGCCGCCCAGGCCGAACTTGAAGAGGGGGAGTTGCTTCTTCAGGGCACCGCCTCGAGCGGACAGCACGATGCCGGTACGCAGGTGCACCACTCGGACTCCCGCGGTTTCGGCCGCTGCGGTTCCTGCCTCCCACTGCACACAGACGTCGGCGAGGAATCCGTCGCCGGGAGCCGACTGCTCGGTCAGTTCCTCGTCGCCGCGGGCGCCGTAGATGCCAATGGCCGAACCGGACAGAAACACCTTGGGACCGTTGGTGGCGCCGGCGATGGCCTCGGAGATCAGCGTGGTGCTCTTGGTGCGGCTCTCGAGCAACTCCTTCTTGTAGGCGTCGGTCCAACGCTTGTCGCCGATACCGGCGCCGGCGAGATGCACGACTGCGTCGACATCGGCGAGCGCATTGTCGGCAATGTCGAGGTCGGCGGGCGACCACAGGATGTCGGTGCCACTCGGATTGCTCCGCACGACGCGGATCACCTCGTGGTCGAGCGATTCGAGGTGGAGCTTGAGGGCCGACCCGATGAGGCCGGTGGATCCGGTGATGGCAACGCGCATGGCCTCGATCGTAGGACCGATCAGCGGGTTCGGCGACGGTGTGGTCGGAAGTCGAGCTGCCTGGCGTGTCCTCACACCAGCCCGGTCACACCAGCCCGGTCACAACAGCTCGGTCATCCCCTGCCAACCGGTTCCGATCTGCTGGCACCTTCCGCCGCTCCAGCCACTGGCTCCGTTTCCTCGATACAGGCACAAGACGCCGTTTGTCCGATAGGCGAGGATGTCAGTGTTCCCGTCTCCGTCGAAATCACCGCTGGATTCGATCTCGACGAATGCCTGCCAGCCGGTTCCTATCTGCTGACCCCGCCCCGACAGCCATCCGCCGGATCCGTTGCCGCGGTACAGGAGGAGCTTTCCCGCGCTGTTTCGACCGATGACATCGGGGTGGCCGTCGCCGGTGAAGTCTCCCGGGCTGAAGAGCTGGTCGAAAACCTGCCAGCCGGTCCCGATCCGCTGTGCTCGCCCGGTCAGCCATCCGCCGGCTCCGTTGCCGCTGTAGAGCAGGAGCGACCCATTGGATGCGCGCGCGATCAGGTCGACGTTGTTGTCGCCGTCCCAATCGCCCGGCGAGAAGATGGCCGTCATGTTCTGCCAGCCCTTTCCGATCTGCTGTGGCGGTGAGAAGGTTCCGTCGCCGACGCCCGAGGAGAGAAACAGGGTTCCGTTGGGACGCCGGGTGATGATGTCGAGTCGGCCGTCACCGGTCCAGTCGCTCGCGGCCAACGACTCGTTGGTGACGGCCCAAGGGTTCAACGCCCGCACGACCCCATCGAACCCGCCGGTACCATTTCCGAAGTAGCTGTACCACGTCTGATTCGATGATCGAAGCGCGATGACGTCAGCGTTGCCGTCGTTGTTCGCATCGTTGCTGAATTGCCCGGCGGGGATGGGGACGTCGAGGCTGGGTGCACCGTTGCCCGGAGTCGGGGGCGACCCGAAGTCGGTTGGTTGGACGGTGGCAGCGAGCGCACGCAGATTGGGGAAGAAGCGGTCGCCGGGGCACGCCGTTTGACCGACCTCGCGATGTCCTGCGACGCCGTCGACGGTGATGGCCTGACCTGGCGCGTATCCGGCTCCGCTGAATTCGGCCACCAGCGTCACGTCACCGGTGGGGTCGATTCCGTGCCAACCGGTCAACCAGTCGAGAATCGAACGCAGTCCGCCGAGCTGGGCTGCACTGGGCGACACGGTGGTGTAGTTGCCGAGCAGCACCACACCCTGTGTCTGGGAGTTGACGGCCAGAGCGTGGGCACCTCTGATCGAGGAGGTCTTCGAGCCGGTACGGCCCTCCCAGACGGTGCCGAACCTGTCGACGACGAAGTTGTATCCGACGTCGTCGAAGCCGCGTGACCCCACCGAGAACGCGCAGAGCCCACGCAGCACGCCGGGCACCTGGTCTGCGGTGTAGCTGTTCGAACCAGCGGTGTGGTGAACGATCACGGCGCGCGAGGAGCTGGTGGTGAACGTGGCGCCAGGCGCCGCGCAGTTGGTCGTGTCCCAACTCGAACGATCCCGCATGAACGACGGCCCCGGCCAGCGCTGCAGTGACGTACTGGCCGGGGAGCGCGCGGCTCACCAGTGCCGTCGAGCGGGCGATTCCCTGGGGCCCGGCCGACGACGCCGTCGGCGACTGCTGGTCGCGGAACACGAAGGCCAAGGCGTCGTCAATCGGGCCTTCGACGAGAAAGCGGAAGGCGTCGGGTTCGATCAACACGATTGCATCGGTGCCGGGCCGATCCCCTTCGGTTGCGCTCTCGTCGTCGTGTTCGTGCAGTGCTTCGTCGACTGGATCCTCGCCATGGGCGTGGCTGAGGGTCATCGTCTCCCAGTCGCCCCACACCCCGTCGACCTGTGTTTGCAACCAGACCGCGTGGGGATCTCCGCCGGCCCACGACAGCCCGGTCATCAACACGGGGCCGGCGAAGTCCTGGGAGATGCTCCGCTCGATCGACGCGTCGTCGCCGACGAGGGCCGGCTCGATGTCGTCGTAGGCAGTCCACTCGACGGCCACGTTCTGGTCGCTGGGTGGTGTCGTCGGTTCGGTCGGTGCCGCGGCGTTCGCTGGTGCGGTGTCCGGTGGTGTTGTCGGTTCGGACGGTGGTGTCGTCGGTTCGGTCGGTGGTGCGGTGTCCGCTGGTGCGGTGTCCGGTCGGGGGTGTCGTCGGATCTGTCGGTGGTGTGGTTTCCGATGGTGTCGCTGGGTCAGCTGGTGACGTCGTCGAGGTGGTTGACGGCGCCTCGGTGGTCGTGGCTGCAGTGCCCGGGTCGGTCGTCGGCGCTCCAGCGTTCACCTCCAGTTGCGTCGCGGCCGCAGGCGACGCGAGCACGCCGACGAGCGAGACGGAGACGACGAGACCAGCGAGCTTGAGCACCGCAAGAAGCTAGCCGACGGCGATTTCTGTTTCTGTCCACCCGTGGACAGGTTCCCGGTCACCGAGGCCGCTCACGAGTCGTCGTTGCCGTTGAGGTCCGGTCAGTTGGCTTCGGAGATGATCTGTTCGAGCAGCTGCTCGTCGACGGCGCCCGCAACCAGTTCGGTGGAGCCGTCGGTGTTGACGATCACGAGGGCGGGTTGGAACGCCACGCCGAACCGATCGAACACGTCGCCGGGATCATCGCTGATCTGCGGGAACGTGAGCCCGTGGCGATCGATGAAGTCCTGGAACGAGTCGTCGTTGCCGGTCCACGCCACGCCGACGAAGTTGATCTGGTCTGCAAACTGGGCTGCTGCCTCCTCGACCGAGGGGGCTTCACGGTTGCAGGTGCTTCAAGTGGGTGCCCAGAACCAGAACGCCGTGGGCTTTCCGGTTGCGGTCGCGCCGTCGAAGGTGCCGCCGCCAACGAGCGGGGCGGTGAACTGGAGAATCTCCGGCACGGCGGCTGGTTCGGTCGGCGCCGGAGCATCGCTGCCGCCGGAGGTCGACTCGGGGGAGCCGGTCGACGACGTGGGCGCTGCGCTGTCGCTCGGTGCGGTGGTCGCCTCGGCCACGTCGGCCGTGGTGGCACCCGTGGCTTCGCTGGCGGAGTCGTCGGAACCGCCCGACCCGCAAGCAGCAAGCGTGAGGGCAAGCACGGCGGCAGATGCCGCGATACGTCGTTGTCTCGACCTGGTTGTCACCCCCCGAACCGTAGTGAGCGGTGGGGTGTCAGGCACCGCGGTGCCATCGAGTTTCCCGAACGTTCTCGATCGTCGATCGTCGGCTCACCGTCGATCGAAGGCTCACGGCCCGCCGCATGATCGCCACCGGTCACATGGGGCCCGGCGCGGTGTGACAGTTCGTAGGCTTCGTGGGCGATGAAGACCCGAACGCTGTTGTTGCTCTCGGTGGCCTCCGCTCTGGCGATCCTGCTCGCGGGTGGCGTGTTCCTGCTGCAGCTCTCCAACGAGACCGCCTCGGTCGAGGAAGCACTGATCGGTGAGGCAGTTCAGGTCGGAGATGTCTCGGTGACCGTCACCGCATTCAGTGAACTGGCCGATGGGACCGCAAGCGTGGCGGTGGACATCGGCGGCGTGGACGACAGTGACGGCGTCGACAGTTTTCGGCTGATCACCGGCGGCGCGCCGCTCAGCCCGGTGTCGGCGCCGGCTGATGGACGTTGTGCTGCGATCACCGTTGCGCCCCAGCGTTGCCAGCTCGACTTCGACCTCAGCGCCACGGAGGTCCCCAACCGCGTGCTGCTGCTGCGACGCGGCGACGAGCAGATCCGCTGGGATCTCACCGAGCGTTGATCGATCAGCTGGCCGGCCGTCCGGTCCACCCCCATGACGACGGCCGCTGTGGCCGCTACGGTGGGCGCCGATGAGTGACCATTTCGACCTCGTGGTGATCGGTGGCGGACCTGGCGGCTACTCGGCGGCGCTCTACGGAGCATCAGCCGGGCTGCAGGTGGCGCTGGTGGAGAAGGACGCCCTCGGCGGCACCTGTCTGAACCGGGGTTGCATTCCGGCCAAGGCGTTCCTCGAGACAGCGGCCGTCAAGCGTCATGTCGATCATTCGAGCGACTTCGGCATCGAGTCCGGCGGCACCGCCAGCGTCGACTTCGCCCGCACGCAGGAGCGCAAGCAAGGCATCGTGAACACCCTGGTCAAGGGCATTGCAGCGATGTGCAAGGGTCGCAAGGTCGAGGTGTTCAACGGAACCGGATCGCTCGGTGCCAATCGCTCCGTGACGGTGTCGATGGCCGACGGTTCGAGCGCGACGATCACGGGCGATGCCGTGATGCTCGCCGCTGGTTCGGTGCCCCGCCTGATCCCGAACTTCGAGCGCGGCGGTCCGATCATGACCAGCGACGAAGTGCTCGACCTCACCACGTTGCCACCACGAGTGGCCGTGATCGGAGGCGGCGCGATCGGCTGCGAGTTCGCCTCCACGTTCGCCGATCTCGGCAGCGAGGTCACGATCCTCGAGGGCCTTCCCAAGATCCTGCCGGGCCTCGATGCCGACCTCGCGAAGGTCGTCGAGAAGTCGTTCAAGAAGAAGAAGATCACGATCCGCACCGGCGTGATGGTCAACGGCCACACGCCGAACGCCTTCGGTGGCACCACCGTGTCGTTCGGCGACGGAGAGTCCGTCGAAGTCGACGCGGTCGTGGTGTCGGTCGGCCGCCGCCCCTACGCCGACGAGCTCGGCCTCGAGGGCACCGGTGTCGTCGTCGACCAGCGTGGTTTCGTCGAGGTCGACGAGTACTGCCGCACCGGCGAAGCCGACGTGTATGCCGTGGGCGACCTGATCGCCACGCCGCAACTTGCGCACGTGGCCTACGCCGAGGCGATCCTCGTGGTCAAGCAAGTGCTCGGCGAGTCGCCGCTGCCGGTGATGTACGACCGGGTGCCGTGGGCGATCTACTGCCACCCCGAAGTGGCGTGGGCCGGGCCTGACGAGGAGATGGCGCGGGCGGCGGGGCACGACGTGGTGGTCGCCAAGCATCCGTTCAAGTTCAACAGCCGTGCCATGATCCTCGGCGAGACCGAAGGGCTCGTGAAGATCATCGCCAAGAAGCGCCCCGACGGCTCCGCCGGCCAGGTGCTCGGCGTGCACATGGTGGGCCCGTGGGTGACCGAACAGCTCAGCGGGGGATATCTCGCCGTGAACTGGGAAGCATCCGTCGACGAGATCGCCGAATTCCTCCAACCGCACCCGAGTCTGTCGGAGCTCTTCGGTGAGACGGTCATGTCGCTCACCGGCCGCAACTTCAACGGCTAGACAACACAGCGCCGCAACGAACCGACACCGAACCGCTCCATCCGATATCCAGCACCCGATCACGAACCACATCGAGGACCCACTCCCATGGCAGACGTCACGCTCCCACAGCTCGGTGAAACCGTCACCGAAGGCACCATCACCCAGTGGTTCAAGAACGTCGGTGACACCGTCGCCGCCGACGAACCGTTGTTCGAGGTGTCCACCGACAAGGTCGACACCGAGGTGCCCTCGCCGGTGTCGGGTGTGCTCACCGAGATCCGCGTGCAAGAAGGCGACACCGTCGACGTGGGGACCGTGATCGCGGTCGTCGGTGACGCCGATGGCGCTGCTGCCGCAGCCCCCGCGGCCGAGCCCGCACCTGCAGCCGAGACAGAGCCGGAGCCCGAGGCTGCCCCGGCGCCTGCCCCCGCCCCAGCAGCGCCGGCCGCTGCCGCGAGCACACCTGCACCGCCTCCGCCTCCGCCTGCCCCGGCGCCTGCTGCTCCGGCACCTGCTGCTGCGCCGACTGCGCAGGCCGGCGACAATCGCTTGCTCTCGCCGGTGGTTCGCCGCCTGGTGAACGATCACGGCCTCGACCCCGACTCGATTCCTGGTACCGGGCCCGGTGGACGCATCACGCGCGACGACGTGCTGGACCACATCGATGCCACGGGCGCCAGCCGCCAGGGCCCCGCCGCAGCTGCGTCCCCGTCGGAGCCGGCACCGGCTGCGGCGACAGCACCCGCCGCACCGACAGCACCCGCAGCGCCTGCCGCGCCACGACCTGCCGCGTCGGCGCCGTCGGTGAAGCCCGGCGAGCGTGACACCACGGTGCCGCTGTCGAAGATCCGCCGCCTCACCGGTGACCACATGGTGATGAGCAAGGCCACCAGCCCGCATGCGTTCAGCGTGGTCGAAGTCGACTTCGCCAACGTCGACGTGGTGCGCACCAAGGTCAAGAGCGAGTGGAAGGCCACCCACGGCTTCAGCCTCACCTATCTGCCGTTCATCGCCCGTGCGGTGATCGACGGGCTCAGCGAGTTCCCGCACCTCAACGCCAGTGTCGGCGACACCGAACTCGTGGTGCACAACTACGTCGATCTCGGTATCGCGGTCGACCTCGATTACGAGGGGTTGCTCGCCCCGGTGGTGCGCAACGCCGAGACCAAGCGCCTCGCGGCCATTGCCTCGGAGATCTCCGACCTCGCCGATCGGGCCCGCAATCGCAAGCTCACTCCCGACGAGATCTCGGGTGGCACGTTCACGCTGAGCAACAACGGCTCAGCGGGTTCGGTGCTCACGATGCCGATCATCAACCAGCCGCAGGTGGGCATCATCTCCACCGATGCGATCGTGCGCAAGCCGGTGGTCACCACCGGGCCCGACGGTGGCGAGGCGATTGCCATCCATCCCGTCGGCAACCTGGCGATGAGCTGGGACCACCGTGCGTTCGACGGCGCATACGCCGCCCGATTCCTCGCCCGCGTCAAGGAGATCCTCGAGACGAAGGACTGGAGCACCGAGCTCTGAGCTTGACGCTCGGCCCGGAGATGTCGTGATCGATCCCCTGCGCGTCCGCTGGTTGGGCCGTGTGCCCTACCGCGAGGCGTTGGCGGTGCAGACCGCGCTGTTCGAACACGGCACCGGCCAACATCTGCTGCTGCTCGAACACCCGCACGTGTTCACCCACGGTCGCCGTGCCGACCTCGTCGCCAACCTTCGGTGCGAACCAGCCGCAGTCGGCGCCGAGCTGGTCGCCGTCAAGCGAGGTGGCGACATCACCTATCACGGGCCCGGCCAGCTGGTCGGCTACCCGATCGTCAACGTCGACAACCGCCTCGGAGCATCCGACCACGTGTGCAACGTGGAGGGCCTGGTGATCGACGCGCTCGCCGAGCTGGGTCTCCCCAACGCCGGTCGGCTCGACGGCTTCGCCGGCGTGTGGCTCGACGTCGACCATCCCGATCCCGGGGTGCAGCCCCGCAAGATCTGTGCGATCGGTGTGCGGCTGGCGCACGGCCGCACGATGCACGGCTTTGCGCTCAACGTCACCACCGACATGACCTACCTGCGCGAGCACATCGTGCCCTGCGGCATCGCCGACAAACCGGTCACCTCGCTCGCCGAGGAAGGCATCGATGCGTCGATGCGCCAGGTGGTCGACGTGATCGCCCGCCTCGCTGCCGAGCGGTGGGCAGGTGGGGACATCGAGCGCCAGGACGTCGCATGGAAGCACGCTGCTGACGGTCGCGACCTGTCGGCGTTCTCACGCGGCGAAGGTCCGGGCGAGCAGGTCAAGCTCGTGTCCGACCGGGCAGGGGCACGGTTGGAAGCGGCGGGTGTCACCGACGGGCTGTCGATCGAGACGCGCAAGCCCGAGTGGTTGCGGCCGAAGGTGGCGCTGGGTACCGAGGTGATGTCGTTGAAGAAGACGGTGCGCGACCTCGACCTCGTCACCGTCTGCGAAGACGCGGGCTGTCCGAACCTGTCCGAATGCTGGTCCGACGGCACGGCCACGTTCATGGTGCTCGGCGAGCGGTGCACCCGTGCGTGCGGGTTCTGCCTGGTGGACACCAGCAAGCCACTTGCGCCTGCCGCCGATGAACCGAGTCGGGTGGCGGAGGCGATCGACCGCATGGCGCTCGACCATGCGGTGCTCACGATGGTGGCCCGTGACGATCTCGCCGACGGCGGCATGGCACACGTGGCTGCGTGTGTGGATGCGATTCGGTTGCGCCGCCCGAGCACCCGGGTGGAGACGTTGATCTCCGACGCCAAGGGCGATGATGCAGCACTCGATCTGCTGTTCGCCGTGCGGCCCGACGTGCTCAACCACAACATCGAGACCGTGGCTCGGTTGCACCGTGCGGTGCGCCCGTCGGCCGGATATGCCAGGTCGTTCGGTGTGCTTGCGAGGGCCAAGGCAGCGGGGCTCACCACCAAGACCGGCTTCATGGTCGGCCTCGGTGAAACGAACGACGAGATTGCCGGGCTGCTCGCGGATGTCGCCGACCTCGGTGTCGACATCGTCACGATCGGCCAGTACCTGCGGCCCACCTCGCATCATCTGCCGATCGCCCGGTACGCAGACCCCGCCGAGTTCGTCGGGTGGAAGCATCTCGGGGAGTCGCTCGGCATCGGCCACGTCGAAGCGAGTCCACTGACACGGTCGAGCTACCACGCCAAGGGTGCTGCCGAATCGGTGACCACGCCCGTGGCCGTGGGGTTGTCGCTGGGACGGCGCAGCACATCGTCGACGTGAGCCGGTGGTGGAGATGAGCCGGTGGTGGACGTGAGCTGCTGGTCGACATGAGCCGCTGGTCGCCCGAACAGGTTGCGGCCGCAGCACCGTCGCCCGCAGCGCTGTCGGCGTCGCGGCCGCTCACCACCACGGCAACCTGGGGTGGGCTGGGCGCCGACGATCGCGCCGTGTGGGGGTCGTGCCGTGGGAGCGGTGCCGAGCCGTACGACACGATGGTCGACCACGTCGGCGTTGGGTTCGGCTGTACCTGTCCGAGCCGTCGCCGGCCGTGCAAGCATGCATTGGCGCTGGCGATGCTGTGGAGCAACGGCGATGTCGCCGAGTCCGATGCGCGCCCTGCTGCGGTCGATCGATGGTTGGCCCCAGCCGCTGGGTTGGCGTCATCCGGCGCCGGCGCGGTTGCTGCCGACACGACGCTCGCCGCCGATGCCGGCACTGCGACGACCACCAGCAGCACCGTGACCAGCGAGGCGGTGGGAGCCGGCAGCGCGGCGACCGGCGAGACGGCGGGAGCCGGCAGCGATCTCCCTGATGACGTGCCCGAGGTTGCTGACGAACCACCGGGCGACCGTGATCGCGGGCGTGATGAACGCGTCGAACGGATGCATGCAGGCCTCACCGAACTCGACCGCTGGCTCGACGATCGCATCCGCACCGGGCTCGCAGATCCGTCACTGGCCGAGTACCGCACCTGGGATCAGCTCGCGGCCCGGCTCGTCGACGCGCAGGCAGGCAGTCTCGCCAACCGGATTCGTCGCCTCGCCGGCCTGGTCGGCGCCTCGCCGAACTGGCACAGCGACGTGCTCGCAGAACTCGGGCTGCTCCATCTGCTGTCGCAAGCGGGGCGGCGGCTCGGTTCGTTGCCTGGGCCGCTCGCGGATGCCGTCGCCACCACGGTTGGCTGGCAGGTGCGCCAGGCAGACATCCTCGGTGGTGTTCCCGACACCGACACGTGGGTGGTCGCCGGCCGCAGCGACACCCGTGAGGACCGCATCGAGGTGCGTCGCATCTGGCTGCGCGGTCAGGCGTCGGGGCAGTGGGCGATGGTGTTGTCGTTTGCTGCGTACCGCCAGAGTCTCGACACGTCGTTCGATGTCGGCACGTCGTTTGCTGCCGATCTGCACCGATATCCGGGCCCGGCGCTGCGGGCGCTGGTCGGCGAGCGACATGGGGGCCCGATCGAGTCGGCTGTTCCCCCGTCGACCGACATCGGCGGAGCGTGTGATCAGGTCGGGGCGATGCTTGCCGCCGAGCCGTGGCTCGACCGTGTGCCGTTCACCGCCACCGCTGCAGTCGCGGCCGACGGGAGCGGATTTGCACTCACCGACCTCTCCGGCAGTCTGCGGCTGATCGCGTCGGGTCGCCCGCTCGCCACGTTGCTCGCCGTGGCCGGAGGCGACGCCGTGGACGTGACGTGCGAGTGGACGCCGCACGGCGTGGTACCGCTCGCGATTCATCTCGCAGATCGCACGCTCGACATCGGGCCTCGCGCCGACACGTCGTTCGTGAGCGCAGCATGACCGGTTCCACAACGCCGCTCGCTCCGGCGAAGGGTTCGGATGCAACGGGACCGACTGCACAGCAGGCGTGGGATCAACTCGTTGCTGTGGCCATGCTTGGCACCGATCGGCGCAACCCGCCCGACCCGATCGGCCTCGTGGCCGACGTGGTCGACGACACGGTTCGGGCCGCTCCGTCGGAGCGCATGCTCGCTCAAGTGGCGGCGACCGTGGCGATTCGACGGGCAGGGGTGCTTCCCGGACCCGCCCGACCCGCGGTTGCGGGCCCGCCACCCGACGATCGGTCCGTGTGCGTACCCGCAGCGGCCGAACGCTGGCACCACGTGATCACGTCATGGCCGGTGCTCGAAGACGAGTGGATGCTCACGCTGATCGCCAACGGTTGGAGGGTGCCGCCCGACCTGGTGCCCGACGTGCTGGCCCGGCATCGCAACGATCCGGTCAGGCGGGTGCGCGCCGAGTTGGCTTGCGGTCCACTGGCCGGTTGGTTGGTGGGCCACCTCCCCGATCTGGCCGCTCGCGGCGCCGCTCGAACGCAACCCGACCCATCGGTGGAGTCGGTCAGCGAACTCCCCGAGTTGCCGATCCCCGCTGACCTTCAGCCGCTGCTCGTTGCTCCGGCGAAGATGGTCGCGCAGCGACTCGTCGCCGGGATCGCCACCGGTGTGTTCGCCCATGCTCATCGCGCGGTGCTGGTGAACCTCGTCGCCCGGGTGAGCCCAAGCGTCCTTCCGGAACTGGCGGCCGCACTCGATTCCGTCGACGCTTCCTCGCCGGGCTTCCCGCTGGCCACAGTGCTCGCCGACCTCGCCCACACCCGCCACCACATGCTCGACGAGCTCGGCGTAACGATTGGTGTCTGACACCAATCGTTACACCGAGATCCTGGCCAGGGCATACCTCCAGCCAGGTGACCGGCACTGGGAACCGCTCGGCTTCGTCGACGCTGACGGGTCGATCGTCGCGGTGCTCGCGCTCTCGCACGACGACCGGACGAGCGAAGTCCGCAACCTCGCCGTGGATGTCCGGCATCAACGAAGCGGCGTTGGGACGAGGCTGATGCGCGCCATGGTCGAGTGGTGCCGTCGAGGCGGCGAGTGATCGCTCTCGCAGCACAGGGAGGAGCGTGGTTTGGGGCGAGTGCGTGCGTCAACCTGCTCACGGGCGGGAGGTCGAGAGTACCGCTGCGAGCACCCGTGCGCGCTCGGCCATGGCATCACGATCGACCGGTTGCCCAGGCTCGTACAGCAGCTCCAGGCGGTCGTTGTTGGCATCCCTGTCCTGATAGCGCGGGATCACGTGCAGGTGGAAGTGGAACACGGTCTGCCAGGCTTCCATCCCGCTGCAGTTGAAGAGGTTCACGCCGTCGGCGCCGAGGGCTGAGCGCACCGCTCTGGAGATCCGCTGTGCGGCGAACATCGTGTCGGCCAGGTCGTCAGCGGAGATGTCGAAGAGGTCAGCGCTGTGGCGCTTCGGGATCACCAGCAGGTGGCCGTCGGAGCCGGGATCGATGTCCATGAAGGCGAACGTCGTTGCATCCTCAGCGACCTTCGCGCAGGGAACCGTGCCTGCAACGATCGCGCAGAACAGGCAGTGGTCGGTCGAGTCGGCCCGGTCTCCCACGACGGCGACGATAGCGAGTGGCCGCAACGTCCAGCGGCTCACTTCTCGCACCGAATCGGCCGCACCGCGCTCGGGGCGATCCGTCCCTGGCGCCAGGTTCCGGAGCCATCATCTCTGTGACACCCCTTCTCTATGGTTGAACGCATGGAGATCGCTGGGGTGGTCGAGCGGGTGGAGCGCATCGCCGGTGTGCGCGCCAACCCCGCTGCCGACAGCGATCTGGTTCGTTCTGGCCTGGTTGCGGTTCGTGAAGCCAAGGCATGGTTGGATGCGCAGCACGCTGGCCTGGTCGGCCAGCTGCGTGAGGTCGACTCCTTCCCGGAGAAGGCGGTGGCCGATGCGTCGAAGACGTCGCTCGGGCATGCCGCGAAGTCCACCGAACGCTCGACCACGCTCGAGACCACACCGAGGCTCGCCGATGCGTTGGACGACGGTGCGATCACTGCGGAGCACGTCGATGCGGTCACCCGGGCGTCGAAGAAACTCGATGGTGGCCGGCGTGGCGAGTTCATGGAGCGCGCCGATGCCCTGGCGGCGGTCGCGAAGGCGGCAACCGTCGACGAGTTCGCTCGCCGCCTCGACCTCGAGACGAAACGGCTGCAGGAAGACGATGGCCTCGACCGTCTGCAACACCAGCGCCGCAACGCCCGAGCCCGTACCTGGGTCGATGCCGAGGAGATGTGGAATCTGTCGGTCAAGTTCGACCCGCTGACCGGTGTGCGAATCGCCTCGCGGATCGACGCGATGCTCCAGGCGCTCTTCGGTGAGTCGACACCCACCGAGTGTCCGGCCGACCTGGTGGAGAAGCAGCGCTACCTCCAGGCTCAGGCGATTGCACGGTTGTTGCTGGACGAAGCAGTCGCCGACACCGAGTCCGCCCGCAGTGGCATGGCAGAGGCGTCGCCGCCGTCACCGTCGATGCGCTCGTCACGCCCAGGCGCGAGCAAGCCGGAGTTCGTCGCGGTGATCGATGCCGATGCCTCAGGCGTGCGTCGGTCCGGTCGTCGAGTTCGCGATTCCTGTTGAGGTTCCCGCTCGTGTACTGGCTGACCTCGCCGGCGACGCAGAGGTCCACGCGGTGGTGGTCCGCAACGGGGTCGTGCTCCACGCACCGGGTGAACTGAACCTCGGGCGTTCCACTCGGTTGGCGAACCGGGCCCAACGCCGAGCGCTTCGAGGGCTGTATCGGGGTTGCGCGATTCCGGGCTGCACCGTTGGCTACGACCGTTGCAAGCTGCACCACGTCGTCTGGTGGCGCCACGGCGGCACCACCGACCTCGACAACCTGCTTCCGGTGTGCAACGTGCACCACGCCAAGATCCACCACGACGACTGGGTCGTCGAACTCGGGCCCAACCGAGAACTCACCCTGCGACTCCCCGATGGCCGTGTCCACGCCACGGGACCGCCGAGCCGAAGAACCGCCGCCTGACGATGGTCGGGCATTCGGAACAGACCAACGGCGGGTCGATAGCGTCACCGTCGATGAGTGCACCGGTCCCTTCTGGCGACGTGCTGCGTCCGCACGCCGAGCATCAGTACGCACACGAACTCGTCGCGTTGGCCGCGCTCGACGATCGTGAGCGCCCGCCGGGCTGGGCACTGTCACCCTGGGCGGTGGTGCGCTACCTGCTGGGTGGCGAACTGTCGGACGGCACGGTGATCTCGCCGAAGTACGTCGGCCAGCGACGCCTCGTGGAGATCGCTGTGGCCACACTCGCCACCGACCGGGCGCTGCTGCTGCTCGGTGTGCCGGGCACGGCGAAGACCTGGGTGAGTGAGCACCTGGCGGCAGCGATCAGCGGCGACTCCACGCTGCTGGTGCAGGGCACCGCCGGCACCACCGAGGAGACGCTGCGCTACGGCTGGAACTACGCCCGCCTGCTCGCCGAGGGTCCGAGTGTCGACGCTCTCGTGCCGGGGCCGATCTATCGAGGCATGCAACGCGGCGCGATCGTGCGCGTCGAGGAACTCACTCGGATGCCGCCCGAGGTGCAGGACGCCCTCGTCACCGTGCTGTCGGAGAAGGTGCTGCCCGTCCCCGAACTCGACACCGAGGTGGCCGCGATTCGGGGGTTCAACGTGATCGCCACCGCCAACGACCGAGATCGAGGCGTGAACGACCTGTCGAGCGCACTGCGGCGTCGCTTCAACACCGTGGTGCTGCCGCTGCCCGCCACGATCGAGGAGGAGATCGCGATCGTCGGACGTCGCGTGAGCGAACTCGGCGTGGCGCTCGCCCTTCCCGAGGTCCCCGCTGCTGCCGACGAGATCCGGCGTGTGGTCACCGTGTTCCGTGAGCTCCGGTCGGGGCTCACCGAGGACGAACGCAACAGCTTGAAGGTGCCCACCGGCACGCTGTCGACGGCGGAGGCGATCTCCGTGGTCACCAACGGTCTGGCGCTCGCCGCGCACTTCGGCGACGGTGAACTGCGTGCCACCGATGTGGCCGCCGGCATCGTCGGTGCCGTCGTGAGCGACCCGGTGCACGACTCGGTGGTGTGGCGGGAGTACCTCGAGGCAGTGGTGCGCGAACGCGACGGGTGGGGCGACTTCTATGAGGCCTGCCGGGCGCTCGACAGCTGAACGTCTGTCATGACGAGCGCTCCATGAGCCTGCACCTGCTCGGCGTCCGTCACCATGGCCCCGGTTCGGCGCGTTCGGTGCTCCGAGCGCTGGAGGAGATCGAGCCCGACATCGTGCTGGTCGAAGTTCCCGCCGATGTGGGCAGCGCGTTGCGGTGGATCGGGCATCCCGAACTGGTCGCCCCCGTGGCGTTGCTCACCTACGTGCCTGCACAGCCAGCGCGCGCAGCGTTTGCTCCTTTTGCCACGTTCAGCCCCGAGTGGCAGGCGATCAGCTGGGCCAACGCGCGCTACATCGAGGTGCAGGCCATCGACCTGCCGATGGCTGTCACGCTCGCATCGCCAGACCCATCCGACGACGGCGTCGCAGCATCGCTCATGGCCGAGGGCGCTCCGCCGGATCCGTTGCGCGATCTGGCGGCCGCAGCGGGTGACCCCGACCCGGAGCGGTGGTGGGAGGACGTGATCGAGCATCGTGGCGACGGCGCCCCAGCGTTCGATGCCGTCGCCGAAGCGATGAGCGCCGCCCGTGTCGGCTTCGTGCCATCCGATCGAGAGCTGCAACGCGAGGCACACATGCGACGGGCGATTCGTGCCGCGCGCCGCGCTGGCCACGAGGAGATCGTGGTGGTGTGCGGTGCCTGGCACGTTCCGGCGCTCGACATCGACTCGTCGGATGTCTCGAAGGTGGGCACCGATGCGGCAACGCTTCGGGGCCTGAAGAAGGTCAAGGTGGCGGTGGCATGGGTGCCGTGGACCCACCGTCGCCTGGCCGCAGCGTCGGGCTACGCAGCCGGTGTGGAGAGTCCTGGCTGGTATCGCCACGTGTTCGATCATCCAGGCGCTGATGGTGTTGCCCGCTTCTTCGTCGACGCAGCGCGGTTGGTCAGAGCACGCGGTGGCTCGGCGTCGCCCGACGACCTGATCGCTGCGACCCGCCTGGCCGAGACGTTGGCGGCCATGCGGGGACGCCCCCGGGTGGGGCTTGGCGAAACCCTCGACGCCGCCGACGCGGTGATGGGTGGGCTCGATCTGGTCCGGCGTGAGTTGGTGGTGGGCGATCAGCTGGGCTCGGTCCCTGAATCGGCGCCCCAGGTCCCGTTGGCACGCGACGTTGCCCGAGAGCAGAAGTCGGCCAGGCTGCCGCCCCGTGCCGAGTTGCGCACGGTCGAGATCGATCTGCGCACGCCGACCGGCCTGCGCAAGTCCCATCTGCTCCATCGGCTGTCGGCGCTCGGGGTGCGATGGGGAACGGTGGTGGAGGGGCGGGGCTCGTCGGGCACGTTCCGTGAGACGTGGGAGCTGCGTTGGGATCCCGAACTGTCGGTGCGCCTCATCGAGCAGGCGGGCTACGGCACCACGATCGAGTCGGCGGCCACGGCGCGGTTGCTGGAGCGCGCGTCGGCCTCGGTGGGCATCGGCGATCTCGTCGGCATCATCGAAGCGGCCCTGTTCGCCGGACTTCCCGATGCGGTCGAGCCGACGGTGGCGCGGTTGGCCGGGCGTGCGGCCACCGACCCCGACATCGGCCGACTGCTCGATGCGCTCCCCGCACTCGCCACCGCGCTGCGCTACGGCGATGTACGTGCCACCGATGCCGATTCGCTGCGTGAGGTGGTCGACGGCATCGTGGTGCGGGTACTCGCCGGCCTCGTCGCCGCAGCCCGGTCGCTCGACGATGACGCCGCTGCGGTGATGGTGGAACGTGTGGCCGGCTTCCAGGGGGCGCTGGCCGTGCTCGATCACCCGGCCCGCCGGCACGGCTTGCCGGTGGTGCTGATGGAGTTGGCGACTGGTCCCGGGCACGGGCTCGTGCAGGGTCGTGCCACCCGCTTGCTGCACGACGCCGGGGTGTGGTCGATCGATGCGGTGCAGCGCCGTCTGTCGCAAGCGCTGTCCGGCGGCACACCGCCGTCGGTCGGTGCGTCGTTCGTCGAGGGGTTCCTCGCCGGCTCGGGGTCGGTGCTGGTGCACGACACCGACCTGCTCGCCGTCGTCGATGGGTGGGTGGCCACGCTCGGCACGGACTCGTTCGACGGTGTGGTGGCGTTGTTGCGTCGCACGTTCGGCGCGTTCGAAGCGGCCGAGCGTCGCCAGATCATGGAATTGTTGGTCGGTGGGCGGTCCGATCGAGCGACCGGCTCGGGCGGGTTCGGGGCAGATGTCGATCCGGTCCGATCGGCTGCCGCGCTGGTGACGGTGCGCCAGATGCTCGGACTCGGCGCAGATGTCGACGGGAGCGTTGGCGGCCGACTCGACGCCGATGGGCTTCGCGCCGATCCTGACCTGGCCGGTGTCCGATGAGTGCGAGTCACGAGCCCGACGGTGTCGGAGACCGAACGGCGTCGCCGGTGGCGGCTGCTGCTCGGTTCGGCGGTCGACGACGTGTGGACCGAGGCCGAGGTCCGCTCGTTCGCCGACGCCACCGCGGGTTCGGGGGCAGGTGCAGGTGGGGATACGGACGGTGATGTCGGTGCGCGATCCGGCGACGAATCGTGCGACGCTGCTGGATCTGCTGCTGGTGACGGTGCAGGCACCGCAGCGGGGACAGGTCCACCGGGGCGGGGCGCGATGCCGAGCCCCGGCGGTCTGCGCGGTGACGATCGTCGGATCGATGCTGCGCTCGGAGCGCTCTACGACCGAGGCGAACCGGGAGCCCGCCGGGGCAGCCGTGCGGGAGGGCTCGGGCGGTCGTCGCCGTCGGTGATGCGGTGGCTCGGTGACATCCGCAGGTACTTCCCCACGCCGGTGGTGCAGGTGTTGCAACGCGATGCGGTCGAGCGGCTCGATCTGCGCCAACTGCTGCTCGAGCCGGAACTGTTGCAGCACGTCGAACCCGACATTCATCTCGTCACCCTGCTCGTGGAACTCAACCGGCATCTCCCCGACGAGACCCGGGCAACCGCCCGCCAGGTGATCGCCCGTGTGCTCGCTGATCTCGAAGCGCGCCTCACCGACCACACCCGCCAATCGGTGCGGGGTGCACTGTCGCGATCGGCACGCACCCGTCGGCCGCGCCCGGGCGACATCGACTGGCCCACGACGATCTCGGCCAACCTCAAACACTGGATCCCCGAACATCGCACGCTCATCCCCGAGCGTCTCGTCGGCCACGGGCGTCGACAGCGGAGCTTGGCGCGCGACGTCGTGATCGCGGTCGATCAGTCCGGATCGATGGCCGACAGTGTCGTGTACGCCTCGTTGTTCGGTGGCGTGCTCGCCCAGTTGCCGGCACTGCGAACCTCGTTCGTGGCGTTCGACACAGCGGTGACCGACCTCACGGCACATCTGCACGATCCCGTCGAGGTGTTGTTCGGCGTCCAGTTGGGCGGTGGCACCGACATCGCCAACGCCCTCACGTACTGTCAGCGCCTGATCGAACGCCCCCGCGACTCGGTGTTGTTCCTGGTCAGCGACCTGTTCGAGGGTGGCAACGCCGAGTTGATGCGGCGCCGAGTCGGCGAACTGGTGCACGCAGGCGTGTCCGTCGTGGTGCTGTTGGCGCTCAGCGACGAAGGCACACCGGCCCACGACCACGACCATGCAGCAGCGCTCGTTGCGCTCGGTGCCACGGTGCTGTCGTCGACACCGGACGAGTTCCCTGCCGTACTCGCCGACGCGCTGCGCTAGCGTTCGACCCCCATGGGTCAGTTGGTTGCAGTCACCGAGAAGCAGAGTTCCACCAAGGGCGTGGTCCGCTTCGAGATCAATCGCAGTCTGTCAGGGATGGGCCACGAGCACTTCGAGTCGCCCACCGATGCGTGGGGCAACACGCCGTCCGATGAACTCGCTCGGCGGTTCTTCGCCACCGGCCAGGTCGTCGGCGTCCACGTGTACGGCAACATCATCACCGTCGACCTCGAAAAAGGCCACGATGCCGACGGTCTCGCCGACATCCTCCGCCAGCTGTATCAGTACTGGAAGCCAGGTGTGGAGCCGCCGAGCTTCGAAGATCTGCAACCCGACGAGCCCGAGGCAGCCGCTGCCGGCTCCGGTGACAGCGGCGGCGGGGCGGAGCTGTCCGAGGCCGCCAAGCGTGTGCCCGGTCACCTGCTCGAGCGCAGCCGTCTGGGACGCGAACGCTGGAACGCGAACCGGGGCTGAGCGCCCAGCGAGCGCCGGTCGCCCGGATCCGGGTGCAGGCGTCATGGCGCACGGTTGGGCGCGCATCACCGATCTGCCTCTAGCGTCGGCCTGCCGCTCACGGCCGGGGACCCGAATGACCGACGCTGTACTCACGCTCCAAGAAGCTGCCGACGAACTCGGCGTGCATTACATGACGGCGTACCGGTACGTGCGTCTCGGCGTGATGGAGGCATCGAAGTCGGGCGGGGTGTGGCAGGTGCAACGTTCGGCACTCGATCGGTATCGGGCCGAGACTGCCCAAGCTGCTGCGGCCACGGGCCCATCGGGCAAGGGTGGCGCCCGCAACCGCAAGGCGCCGTGGTCGTCCCGGCTCGAATCGCGCCTGGTGGCCGGCGATGCACCGGGTTGTTGGAGCGTGATCGAAGCGGCGATGGCAGCGGGTGCCGAACTCGACGAGATCTACCTCGACGTGCTCACCCCAGCGATGGTCAACATCGGCGAGCGGTGGGCGCAGGGCGAACTCGACATCTCCGTCGAGCATCGGGCCACCGGTATCGCCATGCGGATCGTGGGTCGGATCGGGCCACGATTCACTCGCCGAGGCAGGTCGAGGGGCGTGGTGGCGCTCGGCGCACCATCGGGTGAGTTCCATGCGCTTCCCGTGGCGATGCTCGGCGACCTGCTGCGTCTGCGGGGCTGGGAAGTGTCCGACTTCGGCGTCGACATGCCGACCGAGTCGATTGCGCATGTGATCCGCGAGACCCCTGATCTGCTGGCGGTGGGGTTGTCGGCGATGTCGTCGGACAACTTGGGGGCGCTGGGCACTGCCTGCGTGGCAGCTCGCGACGCCGATCCCGGTGTGTTGGTGGTGGTCGGTGGTCATGCGGTGGTCGATGACGCCCATGCCCGAGAGCTCGGTGCCCACGCCCGAGCAGCGAGCAGCGAAGCCATGCACGAACTCCTCGTTGCCCACGCCGCGATCTCCTGACGCCCCCCGAGCCCCGGCCTCCGGTGGCGTTGGTGGTTCCCCGAGCCCGGGTCTCGCGGAACCACCACGGTTCCCGGAGACCCGGGCTCGGGGAACCGTGAGTTCCGAAGGCGGTGGCGGTGTGGCGGTACGAACGTGTGTTCGATACGCTGCGGCGATGGAACAGGCACTTCGGATCCCCCGTGAACTGCCGGGCGAACTCTCGGCGTTGGCCGAGCGGATGGCGCCCGTTGCGTTGGCACGCGAGCGGATGCTGCCGATCGGTGATGCGTTTGCCGATCTCTTTCCCGAACGCGGGTTGGTCAGGGGGCGCAGCCTTGCCTGCACAGGTCCGGCAGCCACGTCGCTGGCGCTGGCGCTGATCGCTCCTGCCGTGGCCGCAGGTTCGTGGCTGGCCGCGATCGACGTGCCGACGATCGGTCTCGATGCGGCGAGCGAGTTCGGGATGGCGCTGGAACGGGTGGTGGGGGTGAGCACCGCCAGTTCGTTGGACCATGGCGCTGAACAGGCCGCTCGATGGCCCGATGTCGTGGCGGCCGCAGCTGACGGATTCGACCTGCTGATCACGCGGGTTCCCTGCGACGTGTCTCCCTCGGCGATGCGCAAGGTCGCCACCCGCATCCGCCAGCGAGACGCGGTGCTGCTGGTGCTCGGAGATCCCGGCGCATTGTCGTGTGATGGGGTGCTCGATGCGGGCACCGTCGAGTGGACGGGCCTCGGCGACGGCCACGGCCATCTGCAACGCCGCGGGCTCGTGGTCGAAGCATCCGGCCGTCGCCTGCACGGCCGGCGCCACTGTCGCCTCGCGTTGCCGGAGTGACGCTCCCATGGTTCGTTCCGTGCAACCATCAGCCTCATCGCAGTCGGCGACCCGGGTGTCGTCGTCATCGTCGTCGTCATCGTCGTCATCGTCGTCGTCACCGTCACGGGAGGAGCCGCCGCGCATCGTGTCGATCTGGTTTCCCGACTGGCCGGTGACTGCAGCGGGGTTCGGCGCCGACGTGGCAGCCGCGGTGATGGGGTCGAACCGGGTGGTTGCCCGCACGGAGGCAGCTGCCGCCGAGGGTGTGGTCATCGGTCAGCGACGCCGACAGGCGCAGCAACGATGCCCGCACGTGGTGCTGGTCGATCGCGACGCCGATCGTGATGCTCGCGAATTCGAACGGATCGTGCGGGCGGTGGCTGAACTGTCGCCGCGCCTGGATGTGATCGAGCCGGGCTGGATCAGCCTGCTGGCGCGCGGTCCCTCGCGCTACTTCGGAGGGGATCAGGCGCTGGCCGAACGCCTGGTCGAGCAGCTGGGAGGGCCGGCCTCCAGTGGGTCGGGCTCGAGTGGGCCGGCTTCGAGCGCTGGGGTCGGAGTGGCCGACGGCAGATTCGCCTCGAGTGTGGCGGCCCGGTTGGCGGTTCGACGCGGTGAGCCGGTGCTCGTCGATGCAGGTGCATCGGCGGCGTTCTGCGCCGAGCTCCCGATCGGATGGCTGCAGACGCTCGGTGAATGCGCTGCCGAACTGGTGGAGCTGTTCGGTCGGCTCGGGTTGCGGCGTCTCGGTGACCTTGCAGCGCTGCCCGTCACCGATGTGCTCGGCCGGTTCGGGCATGCGGGCGTGCATGCGCACCGATTGGCGTCGGGTGTCGATGTGCGCCCGACCAGCACCACCGACCCGGCACCGGAACGACGCCTCGACCATGTGCTCGACGACCCTGCGGCCCAGGCGGGAGCTGTGGTGTTCATCGCCAAGCAGTTGGCCGACGAACTCGCTGGCGCACTCGGCGCCGATGGTCGCGTGTGTACCCGCTTGATCGTGGTGCTCGAGTCCGAGCACGGCGAACGCTCCGAACGGTCGTGGTATCGATCGGGTGGGCTCTCTGCAGCGGCGATGGTGGAGCGTGTCCGCTGGCAGCTCGACGCCTGGATCAACCTGCCGCTGGGGAGTGAGCAGGAACTCACCGGCGCGGTGGCGCTGGTGCGTCTGGTTCCCGACGAGGTGCGCGCCGACGAGGGTGTGCAACTCGGGCTGTGGGGAGGCCAATCCGAAGCCGATCGCCAGGCTGCTCGTGCGATCGCTCGCCTCACCACGCTCACTTCCGACGAGGCGGTGACCGTGCCGGTGTGGCACGGCGGGCGTCTCCCCGCTGATCGCTACCGGTGGGTGTCGGCAACGATGGTCGACCTCGACCAACGGGCCAGGTCGGTGTCGGCGGCCGGCACCGGCAGTGGTCCCACCGGGCCGTGGCCGGGCACGCTGCCGTCGCCGTCGCCGGCCACGGTGTTCGCCGATCCGCACCCTGCCGAGGTGCTCGACGAACACGGCGACGGGGTGCGGGTGAGCGCCCGCGGGATGCTGTCGGGCCGTCCGTCCGTTCTGTTGCTGCTGACCGGCGACGACTCGACCGGTTGGCGGCGTGGCCGGCTGCGGCCGATCGTCGCGTGGGCCGGGCCGTGGCCGATCGAGGAGCGGTGGTGGGAGCCGGAGCTGCAGCGTCGCTTGGCGCGGTTCCAGGTGGTCACCGACGACCAGGAGGGCTTCTTGGTGGTGGCCGAACACCAACGCTGGTGGGTCAGCGCCCGCTACGACTGACCGGGCTGCTACACCTGGCCGTATGGATCACGACGTGCATCGGCGTATTCGCAGTGATGTTGCCGCCCGCCGGCCTGTCGACGAACGCGAAGCCGAGTCGGTCGAGCGGTTCCTCACTGCCTTCGATGCGTTGGCGGCGCCGCTCGACCAGGAGTCGGACCCGATCCATGTGACCGGGTCGGGCATCGTCGTGGGCTCGAGGGGCGTGGTGTTGCTCGAGCACAAGCGCCTCGGGATCTGGCTGCAGCCGGGTGGGCACATCGATCCGGGCGAAGCACCATGGGACGCTGCACTGCGTGAGAGTCGAGAGGAGACCGGCCTCGCGGTGTCGTTCGCTGGTCCGGTCGATGACGTCGGGGTCCCTGAGCTGATCCACGTGGATGTTCATGCCGGCGGCCGCGGGCACACCCACCTCGATCTTCGGTACCTGATCGATGGCGGCGATGCCGACCCCGACCCGCCGGAAGGCGAGAGCCAGCTGATCGACTGGTTCGAGTGGAGTGCTGCCATCGACCGAGCCGACCCCGGCCTCCGCGGCATCCTCCTCGCCCTCACCCCGTAACGATTGGTGTCAGACACCAATCGTGACATGACCCGGATTCGGGTTGCGGAAGATCGAACATGTGTTCGATACTGGGAGTGTGGGGTTCAACAACCCGTCCTGGTCATGGAGCGAACTGGAAGCAACCCTCTCGGGGGCTGCAGGACGTGACGGGCGCGCCCCGGGGAGCCCATCGTGGAACGCCGGCGGCGACGGGCCGGCCTGGGGTCGCAAACGCCAACCGTTCGAGGCGCCAGGCCTGGAGCGTCCCACCTCGACGGTGCCGTACGCCGAGTTGCACTGCCATTCGAACTTCTCGTTCCTCGATGGGGCGTCGCACCCGGAGGAGCTGGCGACCGAGGCTGCACGGCTTGGGTTGGAGGCGTTGGCGATCACCGATCACGACGGCTTCTACGGTGTGGTCCGTTTCGCCGAGGCCGCCAAGGCAGTTGGTCTGGCGACGGTGTTCGGCACCGAGATCACGCTCTCGCCGCACGACCGGCCGGTCGCCCGCTCCGAGTCCGACACCCTGCAACAAGTCGCCACCGGGAGGGTGCCCGACTCGCATGCGCCCGACCCGGTTGGCACCCACCTGCTCGTGCTTGCCGACGGCCCGAGCGGCTATGCCCGGCTGTCGCGAGTGCTCAGCAACGGGCACCTTGCAGGAGAGAAGGGGGCGCCGCAGTTCACGTTTGCCGACGTTGCCGACACCATGGCTGGTCACGGTTGGGTGCTCACCGGGTGCCGCAAAGGGGCCGTTCCCGCAGCGTTGGCCGCTGAAGGCCCTGCAGCAGCCCGGCGAGAACTCTCACGGCTGGTCGATGCGTTCGGGTGCGATCGGGTGCTGGTTGAGTTGTGGGATCACGGCGACCCACTCGACTCGGCCCGCAACGATGCGTTGGTCGAGATCGCCCATCTCGCGGGTGTCGAGTGTGTTGCCACCAACAACGTCCACTACGCCACTCCGGCACAGCGCAAGCTGGCCACGGCGCTCGCAGCCGTGAGGTCGCGCCGCAGCCTCGATCAGATCGACCCATGGCTCCCCGCTGCATCAGGAGCACATCTTCGTTCCGGCGCCGAGCAGACCAAGCGGTTCCGTCGGTATCCGGGCGTGGTCGAGCGGGCCGCCGAGATCGGCCGGGCGGCAGCCTTCGACCTGTCGCTGGTGGCGCCGAAGCTGCCGCCGTTCCCGTGCCCGACCGGTCCTGACGGCACGGTGATGAGCGAGATGGCGTTCCTTCGCCAGGTGACCGAGGAGGGGGCCCGTCGACGGTATGGGCAACGACCGGTGCACGCCGAAGACCTCTCGTTGCGGGCGCGGGCGTGGAAGACGATCGACCACGAACTGGCGTTGATCGAGCAACTCGACTTCGCCGGCTACTTCCTGATCGTGTGGGACATCGTCGAGTTCTGCCGCCGGGCGGACATCTACTGCCAGGGGCGCGGGAGTGCCGCCAACTCGGCGGTCTGTTACGCGATCGGGGTCACGGCGGCCGATGCGGTGTCGCTCGGGTTGTTGTTCGAACGGTTCCTGTCGCCCGAGCGTGACGGGCCACCCGACATCGACGTCGACATAGAAAGTGGCAGAAGAGAAGAGGTGATCCAGTACGTGTTCGAACGCTACGGTCGACACCACACCGCCCAGGTCGCCAACGTGATCACCTACCGGGCCCGTTCGGCGGTGCGCGACATGGCCAAGGCGCTCGGGTTCGAGCCGGGTCAGCAGGACGCCTGGGCCAAGCAGGTCGATGGCTGGGGCGGTGTGGCATCGACGGCGGCGCAACCCGACTGTGCCATTCCCGAGCCGGTGCTGGAACTGGCGCTCGAGGTGGAGGACGCGCCGCGTCACCTCGGCATCCACTCCGGTGGCATGGTGATCTGCGACCGGCCGGTGATCGAGGTGTGCCCGGTCGAGTGGGCCAGGATGGACAAGCGCTCGGTGCTGCAGTGGGACAAGGACGACTGTGCCCGCACCGGCCTGGTGAAGTTCGATCTGCTCGGGCTCGGGATGCTGTCGGCGCTGCACTACGCCGTCGACCTGATCCGTGAGCACCGTGGGTACGAGATCGACCTCGCGACCATCCCGCAGGACGACGACGTGTACGGAATGCTGTGTCGGGCCGACACCGTCGGAGTGTTCCAGATCGAGTCGCGAGCGCAGATGGCCACCCTGCCGCGGCTCAAGCCGCGCCGGTTCTACGATCTCGTGGTCGAGGTGGCGCTGATCCGACCGGGACCGATCCAGGGCGGATCGGTGCATCCGTACATCCGGCGCCGCAACGGCCTCGAGCCGATCACCTACCTGCATCCACTGCTGGAGAACAGCCTGGGCAAGACGCTCGGCATCCCGCTGTTCCAGGAGCAACTGATGCAGATGGCGATCGATGTGGCCGGGTTCACGCCCGCCGAGTCCGACGAACTGCGCCAGGCGATGGGGTCGAAGCGATCGGCGCGGCGGATGGAGCGGTTGAAGGAGCGGCTCTACGCCGGGATGGCCGAGCGAGGGATCACCGGCGACATCGCCGACGAGCTCTTCATGAAGATGAAGGCGTTCGCCAACTACGGCTTCCCCGAGTCGCACTCGGTGAGCTTTGCCTACCTCGTGTACGCGTCGTCGTGGATCAAGTACCACGAACCCGCAGCGTTCTGTGCGGCCCTGCTGAACGCGCAGCCGATGGGCTTCTGGTCGCCGCACACGCTGGTGCGCGACGCCCGCCGTCACGGTGTGGTGGTGCACACACCGGACCTCAACGCGTCGCTGGCGGGGGCGACATTGGAGCCGTGTGCGGAATCGGAGAACGGCGTGGCGGTTCGGTTGGGCATCGGCTCGGTGCGCGGGGTCGGCTCGGAGCTGGCGGACGAGATCGAGGCGGTGCGCACGTCTGGCGGGTTGTTCGCTGATACCGAGGACCTGGTGCGGCGGGTGCCGGCGCTGACGCTCGCGCAGCTGGAGGCGATGGCCACCGGGGGAGTGTTCGGTGAGTGTTTCGACCTCGATCGGCGCATGGCGCTGTGGACGGTCGGCGCAACGGCGCAGTCGCGTCCCGGCCGGTTGCCGGGCGTGGTCACCGGTGATGCGGCGCCGAGGTTGCCTGGGATGACCCCGGTGGAGGAAGCGGTCGCCGATCTGTGGGCGACCGGCGTGTCGCCCGACGGGCATCCGACGATCTTCGTGCGCGACGAACTGACTCGTTTCGGCGTGCTCACGTCGTCGCAGCTCTGGGACCCCGAGCCCGGGTCGACCGTGCAGGTCGCCGGGGTGGTCACGCATCGTCAACGTCCGATGACCGCGCAGGGCGTCACGTTCCTCAACCTGGAAGACGAGACCGGCCTGATCAACGTGGTGATCTCGAAGGGCTGCTGGGCCAGGTTCCGCAAAGTGGCCCGAGAAGCGCCGGCGATGCTGATCCGCGGTCGTCTCGAACGCAGCGAAGGCGTCGTCAACATCGTCGCCGAGCACCTGGCCCCACTCCCGATGCCCGCCAGCAGCAGCGTCACGTCCCGCGACTTCCGCTGATCACGCCAGGGGTCAGACCCCAGGCGTGATCAGCGCACGGTGGCGGCGAGTAGGCGAGCGAGTGAGCGCCAGCGGTGTTGCCGGTAGCGGTAGAAGATGCGGGCGTACGCCGCCACCACCGGTGTCAGGATGCCGGCGTCGATGTCGATTCGGTCGTCGTACCGGCACGACGTCTCGTCGATCGGTGTCACGGTCACATCGTGTCGCCACGTGCGGATCACGCCGCCGTGTTCGTCCGACGCGACCACGCGGGCCTCATCGTCGATCGAGGCCACGGTGATGTGGTGATACGAGAACGGCAGCACGCCGAACAGGAACGTCCATCCTTGCAGGTGGTCGCCGGCCTGCCAGGGCCGATCCAGACGTTCGGCGGCGGGATACCGCAGCATCCCGCGGGCGACGTGGACGAACGCATGCGGTGTCTTGACCGCGTGCCAGACGATGTCGGCGGGTGCGTCGAGGTGGGTGTGGACGGTGACGGTGGGCATGTCCGAAGTATGCGAATATTGCTCGTGTTTGACAATTCGCATTCGATGGCCGGCGTCGAGCCGCGCAAACGACCTGTTCAGCAGCGGTCCCAGGCGCTCTACGCCCGCATCCTCGACGAGGCTGCTCGCATTTTCGACGAACGCGGCTACCACGCCACGACGACCAACGACGTGGCTGCCGCTGCTCAGGTCTCGGTTGGATCGCTGTATCAGTACTTCCCGAACAAGGATGCGCTGCTCGTCGCGCTGGCCGATCGGCATCTCGACGAAGTCCGACCACTCGTCGAGATGCTGTCGCAGCGGTTGCGGGTCGAGGAGCCGGACGTCGAGCAGCTGAGTCGCGAGCTCGTCGATGCGGCGATGCTCTGGAACGACACCGATCGGCTCCACGAGCTGCTGTGGCGCGCCCACGGTCGCAACCGCTCGTCGAGCGCCTGGCCGACCTCGACGGCGTCATGATCGACGAGTTGCAGTGGCATCTCGAGCGCCTCGGTCACCCTCGCAAGGTCGCCCGACTCCGAGCCCAGCTCGTCGTCACCACGTTGGAGGCGGTGGCACATACCCAGCCGATCGATCACGACCGGGCCGCCCAGGCCGACGAGCTCGCCAGTCTGTGCGCGGCCTACCTCACCATCCGCTGACGATCACATCGCGGGTCTGACCCCAGATGTAACTCTCAGCGCACGGGGGTGTGGGCCATGGAGAGGTGCAGGTCGCCGTCGGGGGGGTAGGGGTGGGCCAGCGCAACTGCTTCGTTCAGCTCCACGCCGAGACCCGGCTCGCGTGACGGGGTCACGTAGCCATCCTCCCACTCGATCGGCGTGGTCAGCAGTTCGGCGTGGAAGCCGCTCCAGTCCTGGATGCCTTCCATGATCAGCAGGTTCGGCAGCGTCGCCGCGAGTTGGATGTTGGCCGCACCGAGGATGGGGCCCGAGTACAGGTGCGGGGCGATCTGGCACCCCGATGCCTCGGCGATCGCGGCGATCTTCAGGCCCGCCAACAACCCTCCGCACCGACCGAGGTTCGGTTGCCAGATCGCAGCCGCCTGATGCCGCGGAAGCGCGGCGAACTCGGTGATCGTGGTCAGCCGCTCGCCGGTCGCCACCGGGATCGTTGTCTGGCGCGCGACCCGCGCCATCTCCTCGGGCTGGTCGGGCTGTGTCGGCTCCTCGAACCACAGCGGGTCGAACTGCTGCAGCTGTCGCGCGAGCCGAATCGCCCCGGCGGCAGTGAACTGGCCGTGGGTGCCGAACAGCAGGTCGGCACGGGCCCACCGCCTCGCGGATCGCTCCGGTGATCGCCACGGAACGTTCGATGTCGTCGAGGCTCGGCTGGTGTCCGTCGAAGGCCGTGTATGGCCCCGCCGGATCGAACTTGACCGCAGTGAACCCTCGCCAGACCTCGAACAACGCCTGGTCGGCGGCCTGAATCGGGTCGGAGTAGACGTCGGGTCGGTCGACCGTCGGATACAGGTACGTGTAGGTGCGGATCCGCTCGTGCACGCGCCCGCCGAGCAGGTCGTTGATCGGCTGGCCGGCGTCCTTGCCGACGATGTCCCAGCAGGCCATCTCGATGCCGCTCATCACCCCGACCAGCGTCGGGTCCGGCCGAAGCGCATACCCGGACGAGTACATCTGCCGCCACAGCAGCTCGATGCGGTTCGGGTCGGCGTCGATCACCCATCGGTCGGCAATATCGTCGACCATCGCCGTCACGGCGTGCGGGCCGAACGTCGCCACGTAGATCTCGCCGTAGCCGACGATGCCGGTGTCGGTCGTCAGCTTGACGACGATGAAGTACCGGCCACCGAAGTGCGGCGGCGGGTTGCCGATGACGAACGTGGTGCAGTCGACGATACGCATGCCAGAAACCCTAGGTTCTGCACAGCAAGCCCAATCGCTCGAAGCCAGCGCGCACATCCGGGCATCCTGACGCTCACCCCGGCGCTACGTTGACGACATTGACTACGCGTGAGTGGCCTCTCATGGGGCGTGATGTCACATTCGCCGGCATCGTCGAACTGATCGACTCCGGTGAGAGCGTGATGCTCACCGGCGCGGCCGGCATCGGCAAGACTCGGCTGGCAACGGAGGTGCTCGCACACTTTGCACTGCTGGGGCGTGACGTCGAACGCGTCACGGCGAGTCCTGCCGCTGTTGCGTTGCCGTTGGCGCCGCTTGCGCACATCGTCGGTGACGCTGCCGGCTCGGCGGCGGTGGAGGCGATGGGTGAACGCATCCGCCGATCTGACCAGCCGTTGCTGTTGCTGGTCGATGATCTGCACCATCTCGACGATGCGAGCTCGACCGTCATCCACCAAGCGCTCCTCAACAACCACGTGTGCCTCGTCG
>CAVQST010000010.1:0-83720 GCA_963716075.1 Ilumatobacteraceae bacterium
GGAGCCCAGAGCGAGAATCGAACTCGCGACCTACGCATTACGAATGCGTTGCTCTACCGACTGAGCTATCTGGGCGCGCTGGGAGCGCAGACCGAGATGCTATCGGTAGGCCCCGATCGTCGCGACCGACGTAACGATTGGTGTCAGACACCGAACGTCAGGCCCGAATGTCACGTCAGGGGGTTGCGGCCGTCCCACGTGCCGGTGGAGGCAAAGGGCTCGAACCTGGCGAACATCTCCTCGGCATACCAGTCCTCATTGCGGGTGCGATCGATCACCTCACGGTGTTGCGGCATCGTGTAGGCGTAGGTGCGTGCAGCGGCGAGCGACTCCCACAGGCTGAATGTCGCGAGGCTCCCGATGGGGGTCTCGCCGATGCCCACCACGTCGATGAGGCCCGGTGCGGTGTGGAGTTCGACGTCGACCACCTCGCTGGCTGCGCCGAATGCCCGCCACGAACGGCGGCGAACGTTGGCTCGGGTGACGATTGCCACCGGGCCGTCCTTGCTGCCCGCCTCGAGACCGTCGAGTGGGTCGAACCCCTTCCACGTACCGTGGCCGCCGATCGATCGCAGCCGGGTGTGCCAACTCTGCTCGGCGCGCTGCCAACGACGGGCGATGCTGTTGTCGGCCAGGAATGCGTCGAGGTGCGCTTCGTCGTCCCACACGGCGAACAGCGCGCTGCGTGAGAGGTCGGCCCCGCGCCCGGTGCTGCTGGCGTTGCCGGTGCCGAGCAATCGCCAGAACACCAGCCCGTCGACGTTGCGGAGGCGGAGACGGTCGGTGCCGAGGCGGGCGAGCACGAGCGGGGTCTTCCACGCCGGTTCGTCGATGAGGTGGAACGATGCGATACGACCCATGCATCGACCATGCTGTCACTGATGAACGCGGATGTGGCAGTCACGATCGTGGTCGGTTACCTGATCGGGTCGATCCCGATCGCCAACCTGGTGGCGGCACGACGCGCGCGCATCGATCTGCGCGATGTCGGCGACGGCAACCCCGGCTTCTGGAATGCCCGCGAGACCCTTGGACGCAAGGCGGCGATTCCGGTGTTCGTCGGCGACAGCCTGAAGGGGGCTGCAGCGGCACTCGTCGGCGTGGCGCTCGCCGCCCCGGGGATGTGGTGGCTGGCGTACGTGGGCTGTGGGGCGGCGATGGTCGGTCATGCGTTTCCTGTGTTCGCCCGCTTCCGCGGGGGCCGCAGCATCCTCACGTTCGCTGGCGGGGCTGCGGTGTTCGCTCCGATCCCGTTCGCGATCTCCATCGGTCTGCTCCTGCTCACGTTCGTGGTTCGCCGCTCGTTCGCCGTCGCCGCCCGCGTGGGCTTCGTCGCGTTCCCGTTCGTGCAGATCGTGGTGGAGGGCCCGTACCGAACGGCCGCGACCGGTGTGCTGATGACGTTCATCGGGCTGCGCTTCGCCATGGCGGCGATGGCCGGTCGACGTGCCACCGCCCCGCAGGTGTAGCGGCCCGGTCGGCGTGCGCGGCCGTCAGGTGTAGCTGCGGCCGCGCCAGGTCTGGCGGCCGCGGCGAGCGATTCCGCGGGCGATCGCTGCCGCAGCCAGCGGGTCGGCGAGCGGGCTCGCCCAGTAACTCGCGTCGACGCGGTCGTACGCGCGGCGAGTGCCGAACAACGTGCCCACGCGGGTGGCGGCCAGGACCACATCGACCGCAAGACCGACACCGGTGCCCCGTCGAAGCAGCAGGCGCATCACGAGGCGTGGGAGCGGCAGCACTTGGGTGAGCACCACGATCGCCAAGTCGAACAACTGGCGGTTTCGAGGCTCCACGCCGGGAAGCGCAAGCGATCGGCCCCAACCGTTCCAGACGTCGTCGAACGACTCGAACATGCGCACGGTCAGCAGGTCGCTGGCATCGAGGAACCCGACCTGCCGGCCATCGGTTGCCAGGTGGCGTGCCAACGCAAGATCCTCGACGACTTCATTGCGTACCCGTTCCATGCCGCCGCCAGCCAGAAACGGGATGCGGGCGAGCACCATGCACTGCCCGTTTGCCATCGTGCGATCAGGTCGGCTCGGTGCAGCTCCCGGCGGACCGAACCGGTACACGAGCGTGGTCAGCATGGCGGGATGCAGCCACCGGCTTGCTGGTGTGGGACATTCGAATCGTCCGCCGACGGTGAGGAGATCGAGGCGGTCGGCGGTTGCGCGGGCGACCACCGCGGTCGGGAGGCGAGGATCGGGGCGGGCATCGGCATCGAGGGTGACCACCCAGTCGGATGCCGCAGCCTCGATGCCCTGCTGGAGCGCCCACGCTTTGCCTGCCCAACCGTCGGGCAGCGGCACGCCGGCCACGACACGGGCGCCAGCGGCGCGGGCGATGTCGGCGGTGGCGTCGCTCGACTGGTCGTCGACCACGATCACGTCGGCCACACCAGGTGCTCCGACGATCGCGTCGAGCAACGGGCCGATGCGCTCGGCCTCGTCGCGTGCCGGTATCACCACGCTGATCGACTGAATCGGGGTGAGGGTGGGCCGCACCGGCGGAGCGACCGTTGCCGCTTTCGCAATGCGCGAGATCGCCACGGCACCAGCGGCAATGCGGGCGAGCAACAGCAGGCGTCCGAGCAGTCGCATCATCACGCCAGGTCCCTCATGCCAGGTCCTCGGCGACCATGTCGGCGACGATCCTGGCGCTGGTGGTCACCAGTGGCAGGCCACCGCCGGGGTGGCTCGACCCGCCCACCAGATACAGCCCCGGGCGTGCGCCTCGGTTCGCGGGGCGCACGAACGCGGCGCGCTTGCCGTTCGACGAGGTGCCGTAGATCGCGCCACCGGGAGACCGGTACCGGCTGGCGATGTCGGCGGGCGTCATCGTGTGGGTGAACTCCATGCGCGAACGCAACTCGACGCCCCGGTCGGCCAGGCGGTCGAGCATCAGACCGGCGTAGGCGTCGGCGTCGACCTCGACGTCCGGCGGCGTGTTGACCAGGAGGAACCAGTTCTCGTTGCCGTCGGGCGCTTGGCTCGGGTCGGTCACCGATGACACGCAGGCGTAGATGGTCGGGTCGTCGGCGAGTTCGCCGGCATCGAGTTGGTCGTACTCGGACCGGTAACTGTTCGAGAACCACACGTTGTGGTGCTGCAGATCGGGTGTGCGGCCGCGGACGCCGGCACAGAGCACGAAACCGCTCGTGGAGCGCTTCGCCCGCCGCACCCGCTTCAGTTCGCCGGCATCGGGGAGCAGGTCGGCGTACAGGTGCTCGGCATCGACGTTGGCCACCACGATGTCGGCGTCGTGGGTCGAGCCGTCGGCCAACTCCACGCCGGACACGTGGCCATCAGGGGCGGTGATCACGCGGGTCGCGTCGGTGCCGGTGTGGATTTCGACGCCGCTGTTGCGTGCCACTCGCTCGAACGCGGCACGGATCGCGTCGAGGCCACCGATCGGATACCAGCAGCCGTAGCGGGCTTCGATGTGGGGGATGCAACCGAGCGTGGCCGGGGCGCCGAATGGCGACGACCCCGAGTAGGTGGCGTAGCGGCCGGCCCATTGCACGAGGCGAGGGTCGTCGAAGAACGACTCGGCGGCGCGCTGCAATGTGCGCATCGGGTCGATGGCGGTGAGATCGAACGGCGAACGCATCCGCCGCGCGAGAGCGAGCGGGTTGGCCATCGGCCCGGCGAAGAACGTGCGATCGGCTACGTCCCAGATTCGACGCCCGCGAGCATCGAAGCTTCGCCATTGGTCGCCGGCGCCGGGAACGAACGCATCGAACGCAGCCGCGGTGTCGTCGTCACCGTCGGGAACCACCAGCGACGACCCGTTGGACCAGTGGTAGACGAACTGGGGGTCGAGCCGTACGAGGTCGACCTGCTCGGCGAGGCTGGTGCCAGCGGTGCGGAACACGTCGTCGAACAGGTGCGGCAACGTCACCAGCGACGGTCCGATGTCGAACGTGTAACCATCGCGCTCGTAGGTGGCCAGCTTGCCGCCGACCACGCCGTTGCGTTCGAGCACGGTCACCTGATGCCCTGCCGCCCGCAAGCGGATCGCCGCCGCCAACCCGCCAACCCCGCCGCCGATGACCACCACGCAACGACTGCCGGTGTGACGAATGGTGTCAGACACCATTCGTTGCACCGAGCTTGCGGACGACGGCGACGGCAGCGATCGGGATCATGGCCACGCCACCGACGACTGCGACCAGCGGGTCGCGGAAGTAGCGGGCGAAGCCGATGGTCTCCATCACGCCCATGTAGGCGTATTCGCCAACGAGCGCGCCGTCGGCGTCTTCGGAGCGCTCGGCCGGCGGCAGTGCAATCTCGAGCAGGGCCATCACGCCGAGGCCGGTGATGAACCAACCGACGTAGTTGCTGAGGGGGATGCCGCGGTAGATGCCGCGCCGCACCCACGTCCAGTAGCCCTCGCCCACCATCTGCGGGTCGAGGAACAGATCCCACGCCGTGAGTGCAGCTGCACCGACGACGATGCGAGTTGCCCTGTTCGAGCGGGCACCGAGTGCGCCATGCGCGGTTTCGCGAGCTGGGAGTCCAACGGCGAACCAGGCGAGTGGCACGATCACCGGTACGTGCGCGATCTGCGGTTGCAGCGCGTTGGTGTAGCCGTATCGGCCGAATGGGATGCCGGTGCCGGTGCCGATGCGTTCGACGATCGTGGTGCCAGCAGCGGTTGCCGTGGCGGCGAGCGCGGTGTTTCGAGTCCCCCACCGACGCACCGCGTTGGCGGCGGTGGTGGTGAACGATCCGACGACCACCACCGTCGACAGCACGCGCCGTGCGCGCCCGCCCTGAGGCAGCAGCGGCGTGGCGATCATGCCAGCAACCGTGATCGCACCGGACGCCGTTGCCACCCACCCAGCGACCCGATCAGCCGCCCGATTGGTTGCCGGATCGAGACCCGGTGACGCGTTCACGGGAGCAGGAGCTTGGCCACCATGGTGGCCTTCTCGGTGGTCGACACGCTCGCCCGTGAGGTGAACACGTCGTAGTCCTGCGCCTCGATCTTGTCGAGAATGCGCCCGTAGAGCGCGTGTGCGGCGCCGACGCACTTGGCCGACTGCTCCGGCAGCAAGTCGATGCCGATCTGTGCCGAGCGGTAGAGCTCGCGACACCGGTCGATCTCGAAACGCATCAGCGCCACGAACTCAGGCGTGACCCGGCGTTGCGTGAGGTCGACGCCGAACCGGGCGATGTCGTCTTGCGGCACGTACTGGCGGCCGCGGTCGAGGTCTTCGTCGATGTCGCGCAGGAAGTTCGTGAGCTGGAAGGCGTTGCCGAGGTCGCGGGCGTGCGGCAGGGCGGTGTCGTAGTCGGTGGGCTCGAGGATCGGCAGCATCAGCTCGCCGATCACCGCTGCGGATCCGTCCATGTACACCAGGAGGTCGTCCCATGTGGCGTACTGCTCGACGGTGAGATCCATCGTCATCGACCGCATGAATCGTCGGAACCCCTCGGGGTCGATGTCGAACGCCCGCACCGTGTGCACCACGGCCTTGAGCACCGGATCGTCGGATCGGCCCACTTCGAGATCCGCGAAGAACCGGTCGCCGAAGTCGGCCAAGGCAGCGGCGCGCACCTCGGTGGGAACGTCACGCCCACCCTGCGACGGGATCTCGTCGACGATGTCGTCGGCGTAGCGGGCAAACGCATAGAGCGCGTGCACGTGATGCTGCTTGATCTTCGGCAGCACCTTGGTCGACCAGTAGTAGGTGGTGCCATGGCGCTTGTTGAACTCACGACACAGCTCGTAGCTCTCGTCGAGGGTGACCGTGCCGCTCGGCAGCAACTGGGTGGTCGGCGTGGGCGGGGTGCGCCGCAGCCGCGACGGCAGCTTCACGTGGCCCGCGATCGTGCGTACTGGTCGACCCGCTCGGCGGCGAGCTTGCCCGACACGAGCACCATCGGCACGCCGACGCCGGGGAGCGTGGACGAGCCGGTGAACACGAGGCCCGGCACCTTCTTGTTGACGTTGCTGGGCCGGAACGGGCCGGTCTGGAAGAACGTGTGCGCCAGCGCAAACGGCGTGCCTTGCTCCATTCCCATTCGCTTCCAGTCCTCGGGGTCGTAGATCTCCTCGACGACCACCTCGGTGGGGTAGCCAAGCGAATCGACACGTGCACGCAGACTGTCGACGATCGTGTCGCGCTCCTTCGACCAGTCGATCGTGCCGCTCAGGTTCGGAGTGGGCTCGAGCACGTAGATGCTGGAGTGGCCCTCGGGAGCGAGCGACGGGTCGTCGAGGCTGTGGAGCGTGACGAGGATCGATGGGTCAGGCATGCGCACGCCGTCGTCGATCAATGCCTTGAACGAGCCGTCCCAATCCTCGCCGAAGTGGATGTTGTGGTGGCTGGCGTCGGCGGGTGGGAGACCTTTCACGCCGGCCACCCACAGCAGACACGAGGGTGAGTACTTGCCGTTGCGAGCTGTGCGTGGGGAGCGAATGCCGGGAAGCAGCTCGTCGTAGGCGACGGGAAGGTCGACGTTGCAGACCACGGCGTCGGCGTCGAGGCGTTCGGAGCCGCCGATCTCGACGCCGGTGACTGCTCCGCCCGGCTTGCGCAAGATGCGGGTGACCGGCGACGAGTAGCGAATGTCGACTCCGGCGTCGGCGACCGCCTGCGCCAGACCGGCGGCCATCATGTGCATGCCACCTTCGGGCACGAACACACCCTCGACCGAATCCATGTAGGTGATCACGGCGTACAAGGCGAGCGCTTCGTACGGGGCGAGGCCCGCATACATCGACTGGAAGCTGAAGATCCGTTGCAGGCGTTCGTCGTCGAAGAACGACGCCACCTTCGGGCCGAGCTTGCCGAACCCGCCGAGCTTGACGAGTTCCAGGCCGGACTTCCACGGCTTGATCAGGTCGAGCGGGGAGTTGAAGTTGGCGTCGATGAACGAGTCCATCTCCGCTCGGTAGAGCTTTTCGAGCCACACGCAGAACCGGCCGAATGCTTCGGCGTCCTTGTCGCCCGAGAACTGGCGGATCTCCTCGGTCATCGCCTCGCGTCCGTGGCGCACGAACAGCGTGGAGCCATCGGCGTACACCGCCCGGTACATCGGATCGACCGGGTTGATGGTGACGTAGTCCTTCATCTCGGCACCAGCGGCATTGAACGCGGTTTCGAGCAGGTTCGGCATGGTGAGCACGGTCGGGCCGTTGTCGAGACGGAAGCCACCCTCGGTGATCATCCCGGCACGGCCACCGGGAATGGCGTCGCGCTCGACGAGCGTGACCTCATGGCCAGCCCCGACGAGATGGGCGGCGGCCGAGAGTCCGCCAAGTCCTGCACCAACGACAACAACCTTCATCAGACACTCCTCCAGCTCACGTAGTCGGCCAAGGCGACGAGTTCGGTCTTGGCGTTTTCGACGATCGGTGCGACTTCGATGGCCTCGATGGCGGCGGCGGTGAGCGCCGTGATGTGCGCTTCGAGTTCGTCGAGCGCACCGGTGTCGACGATCGCCTGTTGGATGCGTGCCACGCCGTGGCCGTCGAGGTCGGGGGCGCCCACCTCGGCGAGCACATCGAGTTGCGCCTGGTTGGCCGAACGGACCGCCCGAGCGAGCAACGGGGTGGGCTTGCCCTCTCGGAGGTCGCCACCGACCGATTTGCCGGTGAGGCTCTCCTGTCCGAACGCGCCCATCACGTCGTCACGCATCTGGAAGGCGTCGCCAAGGGGGAGGCCGTAGCCGCTGAGTGCAGGCAGCAGTTCGTCCTCGCGCTCTGGGGCCGCGAGGACGGCGCCGAGATGCAGCGGACGTTCGATGGTGTACTTGCCGGACTTGTAGCGGCAGATCCGCTCGGCCTTGTCGACGTCGCGGATGCTCTGCACCGAGCCAAGGATGTCGAGGTACTGGCCGATGTTGAGCTCGACGCGCAACTCGTTCCAGATGCGCATCGCCTCGGGTGTGGCGCCCTCCATCAGACGGTCGGCGTAGACGAATGCAAGGTCGCCGACGAGGATGGCCACGCCTTCGCCGTAGCGGCGCGACTCGCCGACCCAGCCCTTGGCGGCGTGTTCCTCGGCAGCGAGCGTGTGCGTGGTGGGCTGGCCCCGCCGGGTGACGGCGTCATCCATGACGTCATCGTGGAACAGGGCAAAGGCATGCATCAGTTCGAATGCGGCACCTGCGTCGACGTCGATCTGGTCGTCGGTGCCGCCACCGGCACCGACGTAGCCCCAGTGGCAGAAGGCCGGGCGGAGGCGTTTGCCGCCGGAGAGCACGAGCCTGCGAATCTCGTCGATCGGCTGCGCGAGGTCGGGGTCGAAGGCGGCCCATCGCTCGCGTTCGGCGGTCAGCAACTCGTCGAGGCGAGCTTCAACCCTGTCGGCGATCGATCGGAGACTGGTCGGAGCGGTACCGGGCATCTCGGAGCAGGCTACTGCCGCGTGGCGCAGCCCGTCCTGACCTGCTCGATGTGGCGGGCTGTCTGTGCCCGGGTGACTGGGTGATCCGGGTGATCGGGTGATCTGGCTACTCGGCGTCGGCGACCGCGTCGAGGTCGGCGGTGACCTGCTCGATGCGCAGTTGTGCGGCGGAGATCTTGCTGCGGCACAGCGCAATCAGCTCGGCGGCGCGTGCAACCCGGTCGGCGAGGTGGTCGACATCGACGTCGGACCCTTCGAGTTCTCTCAGGATGGCATCGAGTTCGGCCAGCGCGTCGGCGTAGCCAGGGGATGTTGCGTCGGCCATGAGTCAGTCCTTGGGGTTGGTGTTCGTGACGGTGCTGGTGACGGTGCCGTCGGCCAGTGCGGTGGTGAGGGTGTCGTGGGGTGCGAGTTCGTCGACGGAACGCACGATCGAGCCGTCGAGGCGGCGGGTGATGCTCCAGCCGCGTGCGAGTTGCACGGCTGGATCGAGTGCGCCAACGCGGGCGGCGCTGACATCGAGGCGACTGGTGGCACGCTCGATCACCGTGGCCGTGCGGGAGTCGAGGCGTTGTCGGGCGTCGTCGACGCGCTGGTCGGCCGTCGCCAGGACCGCCGGTGCCGTGCGGGCCAAGGTGTGGACACGCATGGTGAGGCGCTCGTCCGCCCGTTCGACGGCGGCGTGGGTGCGGCGGGCGATGCGGTGTGCGAGATCGGACAGGTCGGTGGTGGCAGCACCGAGGGTCAGGCGGCTCTGGCGGAGGATCGCCTCGAATGCGGCTTCGCTGTCGGCGCAGTAGCGCGCCGCGCGTGCGATCAGTTCGCCGGCGCACGCGGTGGGGGTCTTGAGGGCGCTGTGGGCGACGTCGTCGGCGACGCTGCGGTCGACTTCGTGGCCGAGCCCGGTCAGCACTGGAACCGGCGAGGCTGCGATCGCGCTGGCGATCGATTCGGCGTCGAACACCGCGAGTTCGTTGCGAGCGCCGCCACCACGGATGAGCACGATGGCGTCGAGATCGGCACGCCGCGACAGCGTTGCGATCGCGCCGGTGATCGACCGCTCGGCGATGTCGCCCTGCACCCGAGTGTCGATCACGGTGAGCGCGAAGCCCATGGCGCTTCGCTGGAGCTCATCGCGGAAGTCGTGCCAGGCAGCGGTGCCGACGCTGGTGATCACACCGACGCGCAGCGGGATCGACGACAGCGGCCGCTGCTTGTTGGCGTCGAGGAGCCCCTCGGCGACCAGCCGGCGCAGGACCTCGTCGCGAGACTGCGCGATGTCGCCGAGTGTGTACTTCGGGTCGATGCCGGTCATCTTGAGGCCGATGCGACCGTTCGGTGCGTAGTAGTCGAGGTAACCGAACACCCGCACGTTCATGCCGTCGGCCAGCCGGAGCCGGTTCTTCTGGAGCATCGGCCGGAGACGCATGCGGGCATTGGCGAAGAACTGCACGTTGACGACTGCCTTGGTCTGCTTCTCGCCGTCGTCGACGAGCGTGAAGTAGGCGTGTTGGCCCCGGTCGCTCCAGCCGGTGATCTCGCCGCGCACCCACACGCCGTCGGAGAATCCCCGTCGCAGGGTGTCGTTGATTGCGTCGCCCAGTTCGCCAACCGAGTAGGTCGGGTCCGCAGCGTCGTTGCGGTCGTCGTCGCCGAAGTCGAACGCAGGCTGGCTCACGGCGATGATTCAATCAGCCTGGCTGGCGCGCCGTTGACCCGGCGTCATGCGCCCAGCATGCGGATCGTGCCACCCGGCGGGGTGTCGGCGGCGTCGTCGTCCTCGGCCGTGAGGGGCGTCGCAAAGAGTTCCCCCTCGACGGGGAGGTTGCGTTGCAGGCGCAGTTCGTCGAGTTGACGCAGCGGCTTTTCGAGCTGGCGTCGGCGCGGCCCCGTGAGTTGCTCGAATGCTCGGTCGACCTGGTCGAACTTCTTCTTCACCGAGTCGACCTGGTCGTTGTACTTGCGCCACTGGGCCGAGAAGGTGCCGAGGAGCTGCAAGATCTCGTCACTGGTCTGTTCGATCATGAAGTTGTCGAACGCCTGGCGGATCACACCGAGGAACGCGAACAGCGTGAGCGGTGAACACAGCACGACCTTCTGGCTCATCGCCTCGTCGATCAGCCCGGCGTCGTGTTCGTGAATGAACCCGGTGAGCTGCTCGTTGGGGATGAACAACAAGACGTAGTCGACTGAGGGGGTGTCGCTCTCTCCGGCGTAATCGCGCTTGGCGAGCTCGCGTACTCGCAGGCGAACATCGGCCAGGAACCGCTTGAGGTGCATCTCTCGTTCGGCATTGCTGTCGACTTCGAGATACCGCAGGTACGACGCCATGGGAAACTTGACGTCCATGTAGAGGGCGTGCCCCTTTGGCATCGGGAAGGTGTAGTCGGGCCGCCCGGTGCCGCCTTCGATCTGGGTCTGCTTGACGTAGTTGAGGTTCTCGATGAACCCCGCAAGACGCAGCACGTCCTCGGCCATCCGTTCGCCCCACTGGCCGCGAGCTTGAGGGTTGGCCAGCGCCTCGCGCGAGAGCACGCGTGGAGTCGGCGAGCGTGTTGGCGATCTCTGCGTGGGCCTGCAGTGAGTTGGTGACCTGCCCGAAGTTCTCGGCGCTCGATCGACCCAATGTGGTGACCATTTCGCTCAACTTGGTGAGCTCGGCGCGCATCTCGGCATGCACCTGGTCGAGGCGGGCGTCGATGACGTCTTTCTTGGCGCCGAGCTCGGCACTGTGTTGCTCTCGTGACGCCGTGGTCATCGCGCCGAACTGCTCGCGTTGCAACACCGCGGTTTGGGCCAGCGCCGCCGATACGGCGGCATCGCGCTCGGCAGTTGCTTGGTCACGGACCTGGGCAACCGCGTGCTGCACGGCTGCTTCGACGGCGAACTGCACGCTTTCGGTGGTGGCGACCCGCTCGGATTCGCGCTCGGATTCGCGTTCGGCCTGGCGTGCCGCGAGGTCGGCGGCGGTGCGCCGAGCGGCGAGCAGGTAGCCGCCAGCAGCGGCTCCGACGGCCAGCAGCACGGCGATCAACAACAACACGATGTCCATGCACCCCATGATGACGTGGGGGTGTCACAGAGTTGTGGATGGCCCCTGTGCTGGAGCGATGCGCAGGTCAGGTCGCTGGTGTCGCCAGTACGGCGCTGGTCACGAAGCGCGCAATCCGCTCTGTGTCCCACCCGAGCCCGGTGAGATCGAGGACCTCACGGGGATCGCTGGTGACGTTCCACACGAACAGCATCATCGTGGTGTCGCCGTCGATGCGATCCAGCAGCGGTTCGATCTGATCGCAGACGTAGCCCACGGCCGGGTCGCCCGCCGCGCGCCGCTGGAGGAATCCGATCGCCGACCGGAGATGTACGGCGAGCGGTCCGTGCTCCAGGCAGCTCCGGACCCAGGCGAGGTTCCATCGGTGGAGATCGTCGGCGGGTTCTCCACAGGCCCCGCCTGCACCGTCGAACAACTCGGCGGCGCGCACGGGGAGTTGGAGCACGAACGCGTGGATGGCGTCGTCGACCGATGCGAAGTGCCGGTAGGCGGTGGCTGTCGACACCCCAGCGGCGGTGGCCACATCGACCAGTCGCTCGGGGGGTGAACCGTGGAGCCGCACCCACTGCGGTACCGCGGCGACGAGCTTGGCGCGAGTGTCGCGACTGTCGGCTCGATCCGGCACCGTGCGGCCGGCGAGCGCGCTCGAGCGCGAGGTCGTCGGACGCCGTGGACACCGGTGCAGGATACCGTACACTGGGAGATGAGAAACAGTTCTCATGTCCTGAGCCCTGTCGAGAGTGGAGTCCCATGCCCGAACGCCAGCCCCATGCCGCCACCACACCTCGCGTGCAGGCGTTCGATGCCTGGATCCGTCGTCGCTTCATCGATCTCAACACCGAGCTCGAGGACCGGTATGCCGCACAGCCGAATCGGGCTGTCGTCGACAGTGTGGGCAACGACCTCAAGGCATTGCTCGTCGAGGAGGGCCGCGAACTGATCGCTGCGCTGGTGGAGGAGGGCAACACCGACGAAGGCTTCGATCGCAACTTCGAACTCCTCGGCAACGTCGGTTACTACATGGCTGCGTGTCGGCGCCACGAGATCACCGAACCATCGCGGGAGCGCACCTCGCCGCTGGCTGAGGCATCGGCGCTCGCGCTGCACCTCGGTGCATCGGTCGGCACCGTGCCGCGATTCGTCACGAGCCACATGGAGACCTACAACCGGGCGGTCAACGGCGTGTACCGCACCTTCACCTGGTGCGACGCCGAGAAGGTCTTCCTCGACTACAACACCCGTTCGGCGTTCGCCTACATGCGCGCCGCCGACGCGCTCGGTCGGATTCATCCGATGGGGGTGTCACATCCGGCCGTCGGCGATCTGCTCGCTGATGCCCGACGGGCCCTCGAAGATGCGCTGTTGCTCAACACGGAGTTGTCGGGTGCCCTCGACGTGGACGACTTCTTCTTCTCGGTGCGGCCGTACTACAAGCCTCACCGGGTCGGGTCTCAGGAGTACCGCGGGGCGAACGCCGGCGACTTCGCTGCGTTCAATCAGATCGACATGTTGTTGGGTCTGTGCAACCCAGCCGACACCTCGTACTCGCAGATCGTGGTCGAGAAGCTGTTGTATCTCACACCAGACGAACAGCGCCGACTGCGTGAGTCGTTCCGCCATCCGAACCTCCTCGACAGCTTCCTGTCGCTCACCGAACACCGCGACGAGCCGTGGTTCCAGCGGCATGCGGCTGCGTTCCTCGCGGTCTGCGACGCCCACGGGGCAGCGGCCGCTCAGCATCACGACGACCTGGTCGCGAACTTCATCACCGCACCGTCGCGGTCGCTGCCCGACGCGCAGCTCCACGGGATCACCGCCAGCGGCCCGCCGCTCGACGTGCTACTCGGCGCGTTGGAGAAGCTTCGTGACCTGCGCCTCGCCGCAGATCGCAGCGACATCGCCACCCGGCACCACGACATCGCCACGCTGCGCAGTCTGTTGACGCCATGAGCCACGCCGACCGCTTCCGTACGCCCCCGGGCCCCTACCTGCTGAGCCACTCGGTCGGCCTGCAGCCAGTGACGTCGCAGGCCAAAGCGGCCGAGTCCTACTTCGATGTCTGGGCCGGTGATCCCGAGGTGGCGTGGGATGCGTGGCTGGCAGAGATCGACGCGTTTCGGGACGCACTGGCAACGCTGTTCGGCCATCACCGCTCATCGTTCTGCCCGCAGCAGAACGTCACGAGCGGTCTGGGCAAGGTGCTCCACTCGCTCCCGCGCCGACCGGGCAGAACGAAGATCGTGCTGGCCGAGGACGCCTTTCCATCGCTCGGTTTCGCGAGCGCCCGGTCGGGCTACGACATCGCGTTCCTCCCGCGTGAGTCGGACGCAACCGACCCGGCGACGTGGTCGACCCACCTCACCGACGATGTGGCGATCGTGGTGGTCACGCACGCTCACTCCAACACCGGCGAACTGACACCTGTCCAGGCAATCGTCGACATGGCCAACGAGCGCGAGATCATCAGCGTGGTCGACGTGGCCCAGTCGGCCGGGGTGATCCCCATCGACCTCACCGCATGGGGCGCGTCGTTCGTGCTCGGGTCATGTGTGAAGTGGTTGTGCGGCGGCCCGGGAGCGGGATTCCTGTGGGCTCACCCCGACATGATCGGTCGGTGCACGCCGATCGACACCGGTTGGTTCTCGCACGCGGATCCGTTCGAGTTCGACATCCATCATTTCGTCGACGCTCCCGATGCCCTCCGCTTCTGGGGCGGTACACCGTCGGTGCTGCCAGCCGCGCTCGCCCGGCACTCGATCGAGGTGCTGACCGACATCGGGATCGCGGATGTCCGGCGACACAACCTCGAACTCGGGACCCACCTCATCGATGCCCTACCCGCAGCGATGATCGTCAGCCCAACGGACCTCGAACGCCGCAACGGCACCGTGGTGATTGCAGCACTCGACGACGCTGCCGATGTCGCCGCCCGCCTGGCCAGCGCAAGGATCGCCGTCGATCGCCGCGCGATGGGCTGGCGGGTGTCGCCACACGTGTACAACAGCATCGCTGACGTCGATGCGCTGCTCGAGCAGCTCCGTCGCTGACAGGGCGAGCGCCGTCCCCCCGATCTGCGCCGCACACCTCCCGGCTTCCGGGACGGATTACGCATAGATCGGGCCGCCGCCGGTGCCCCTTTGCAAGCGATGAGTTTCCACGCGGACAGGTTGCGCGGAAACTCATCGCCACCGGTTTGGGCGACCGGTTCTGACGACCGGTTCTGACGGCCAGCTCGCGAGACGGTCAGTCGCCGGCGACAGGTGTGGCGAGGGGCGGCGTGGCGCTGTGCCGCTTGGCCTCGCCGGCTTCGATCGCTTCGAGGAGGTGGATGGAGATGTCGGCCACGCGGACCTGGTCTTCTTCGACGCCGGCAGCCTTCACGCCGTCGTCCATCATGATGTAGCAGAACGGACATGCCGTGGCGACCCGGCTCGCACCAGTGGAGATCGCCTCGACGGCACGCTCGTCGTTCACCTTGGTCCCGACGGTTTCTTCCATCCACATGCGGGCGCCACCGGCGCCGCAGCACATGCCCTTGGTGCCGTTGCGTGGCATCTCGACCACGTCGACGCCCTTGATCGACGCGACGACCTTGCGAGGGGCGAGGTACACGTCGTTGTGGCGACCGAGGTAGCACGAGTCGTGGTAGGTGATGCGCTCTTCGAGCGTGGCGTCGGTGACGTCGAGCTGTCCCGAGTCGATGAGTTCTTCGAGCAGTTGGGTGTGGTGGATGACCTCGTAGTTGCCGCCGACCTGCGGGTACTCGTTGAGCAGGGTGTTGAAGCAGTGCGGGCACTGAGTGATGATCTTCTTCACGCCCATGCCGTTGAGCATCTCGACGTTGGGCTGGGCGAGCATCTGGAACAGGTACTCGTTGCCGGAGCGGCGAGCGGAGTCGCCGGTGCACATCTCGGACGGGCCGAGGATGGCCACGTCGATGCCCGCACGGCGCAACAGGCCGGCCATGGCCTGGGTGACCTTTTTGTTCTTGTCGTCGAACGAGCCAGCGCAACCGACCCAGTACAGGTACTCGGACGTGAGCACTTCGCCGGGATCCACGATGGTGACGCCGTCGATGCCCTCGGCCCAATCGCCACGCTCGCCCTGGTTCATGCCCCACGGGTTCATCTGGTTCTCCATCGCCCGGTAGGCGTTGCCCAGTTCGGCGGGGAAGTTCGACTCCATCAGCGACAGGTAGCGGCGCATGTCGAAGATCTTGTCGGTGATCTCGATGTTGACCGGGCAGATCTCGTCGCACGCCTTGCACGTGGTGCAGGCCCACAACTCTTCGGCGGTGATGCGTTCGAACAAGGAGTTGGCGCTGACCTTGATCTCGCTGTCGGCGCCGAGTGGAGCGCTCACCACGGGCGAGCCGGTGGCGGCCATGACCTCGCCTGCCTTGAGCACGATCTCGCGCGGGTCGAGCGACTTGCCGGTGGCGTGGGCGGGGCACACGCTGGTGCAACGACCGCACATCGTGCAGGCGTCGAGATCGAGCAGTTGCTTCCAGGTGAAGTCCTCGATCGTGGAGGCGCCGAAGCTCTCGAGCTCGGTCTCCTCCAGGTTCGGCATCGGACGCATTGCACCCTTCGGGCGGTCCTTGTCCTTCAGGTACATGTTGAGCGGCGAGGTGAAGATGTGGCGCAGCATCGTGAGCGGCAGCAGGAACAGGAACGCAACGAAGCTCGCCACGTGCAGGATCCACCAGGCCTGATGCCAGGTGTCGAGCGAGCTCTGCGACCAGCCGTCGACGAGCAGCGCGAGCGGATAACCGATGAACGCCCACTGCTCGTAGCTGGGCATGCCCTCCTGGGCGATGCGGAACATCTCCGCACCGAACCCGGTGACGCCAACAGCGAAGAACGTGCCGAGGATGGCGGCGTGCTCGGGCTTGGATTTGATGCGGATGCGATACGGGCGCTGGACGTAGCGGCGCACGATCGCCCACACGATGCCCACCAGGAACACCAGCCCGGCGGCGTCGCCCACGAACGAATACGCCTTGTAGGTGGTGCCGTGAAGGAACTTGAGCTGCTCGGGCAGTTGGTGGTCGATCTCGAGCACGGTGGTGACGCCGAGCAGCACCAGGAACCCGAAGTAGATCATCGAGTGCATGAGCCCGGCGCCGGCATCGCGCAGCAGGGTCTGCATGTAGGCCCCGGCACGGAAGTCCTTGAGCCGCTGCAGTGCGTTCTTGCGGGTGGTGTGGCGCTGGGCGGGCGTGCCCCGTTCCCAGTTCTTCATGCGGTTGGAGAACATGAAGGCGCCCCAGATGACCACCACCGGGATCACGGTGTAGAACGCGATCTGGATCGGGCCGGGGATGTTGACGAACACCGTGCGGTGCACGGGGTTGTCGTTCTTCCAGCCGGTGATCTGCGGCAGGACACCCGACACCAGGATGAAGATGCCCATCGAGATGCCGAGCACCAGCGCGAGCTGATGCGGTTTCACCCGAACCGGTGCCTTGGGCTCGCCGGACGTGGTGGTTTCGTCGTGTTCGACCTTGGTGCTCATGTCGGCGGCAACGCTAGTCGTTGGCGCCGTGAGCGGTCATGTCCGCTCAGCCGAAGTATTGACGATCGAGATCGCGGATGCGTGCCGCGAGGCTCGACAGCAACTTGTGCGAGATCGCTGGCACCGAGTCGATCACGCCGAGAAACCGGCGCTGATCGATCACGAGCAGCGTGCAGTCGGTGGCGCACACCGCGGTGGCAGTGCGCGGGCCGTGGTCGAGCAGCGACAGCTCACCGACGACAGAACCCGGCCCGAGCGTTGCGACCTTGCGGTTGTTGCGTTTGACGGTGACCTCTCCCTCGACGACGACGAACGCCTCGCGACCGGTCTGACCCTGATCGACGATCAGGGTGCCTTCGGTCATCCGGATCTCATCACTCGCCTTGGCGACCTTCTCGAGTTCCTTGTTGTTGCACCCACTGAAGAGTGCGACGCCGCGAAGTGTTTCCAGATGTTGTTTCTTGCTGGCCATGGACGGAACCTTAGGCGGTTCTGTCACCTCGAGTGAGCAGCGGACTGCACGCTGTCGATCAGTGTGTGGTGCCGGCCTGAGCAGCAACCGCCGTGGCGGCCGCAGCGACGGCCTCGGCATCACCGAGACAGTCGGTGGACACGACGTGCCAACGGTCGTAGGTGTGACGATTGGTGTCAGACACCAAACGTGACATCGGCGACGAGGGCGGGGAGTTGTGCGGCGAGGCTCAGGTGGCCGACGCCGGGCACGATCCGGAGTTCGGCGCCGGGAATCAGCACGGCCGTGTGCCGGCTGTGGCTGAGTGGCACGAGTTGGTCGTTCGCGCCGTGCGCAACGATCACCGGACACACGATCGCTGCGGGGTCGAACGACCACGGGCGTCCCTGCACCCAGATGTCGTGGGCGTAGCCGACCACCCCTTGGCGGAACGCGTCGGCCGTGGCGGCGAGCAGTGCCGCCCGGTTCTCGTCGGTGGCCAGGAACGCGTTGTCGGTGTCGCCGAAATCCATCTCGCCCTCGAAGAAGCCGGCGCCGCCTGCCCCGTACCGGGCTTCGCAGAAGGCAACTGCGGACGACGCGTCGTCGAGTGCCATCAGATCGAGTTCCGAATCGAGATACCCGTTGCGAGCGTCGGGCCAGCTCATGTCGGTGTTCCCCGCAGCGATCACGGCACCGATCACCCGATCGCCGAGCAGTGCAGCGCATGCCACCGCGTAGGGCCCGCCCGACGACAGTCCAGCGGTAGCGAACCGATCGATGCCGAGCTGCTCGGCAAGCGCGACGACATCGTCGACGAACGACGCGGTTGTACGGTTCGGCTCGGGGGCCGACGTGCCGTAGCCCGGCCGGTCGGGTGTGATCACTCGTACACCGGCATCGGCGAACGCGCGGTCGAGCGAGACGAGTTCGAGCCGGCCACCCGGCGCTCCGTGGTGATACACCACGGTCGGGCGGTGCGTTGCGCCATCTGGCGGGGTTGCCGGGGCGCCGATCGTCGTGAATCCCAGGTTCCGGCCATCGGGCAACGTCACTGCGGCGTCAACGATCATGGCGTCGCAACGTAGTCTGCCGCCGTGACCAGGTTGCTTGACGAGTACTGCTTCGACCGTTTCCTCCGCTACCCCGAACTGGTGGTGTGGCTCGAGCAACTGGCCGCTGACCACCCCGACCTCGTCACGATCGACACCTATGGTCGCTCGTACGAGGGGCGTGATCTCCTGGTCGTGACGGTGACGGATTCGGCGTCGGGCGCCCACGACACCAAGCCGGCGCACTGGGTGGATGCGAGCATCCACGCCGTCGAGCTCACCGCGACCGTTGCTGCGTGTCGTCTGCTGAAGCGGCTGGTCGATGGCTGGGCCGCGGGTGACGAGACCATCTCGCGAGCGCTGCGTACGCGCACCTTCTATGTGGTGCCGCGCGTCAACCCTGATGGCGCCGAGTGGGTGCTTGCCGACCGTCCCCGGTTCCGCCGATCGAGCGTTCGGCCGTGGCCGCATGCCGACGCGCACCGCTGGCCCGGTCTCCACGAGCAGGACCTCGATGGCGACGGCCGCATCCTCCAGATGCGATTGGTGGATCCTGACGGGCCATGGATCGCCCATCCGGACGATGCTCGGCTGCTCGTGCCGATCCCTCCGACCGGAGCACCTGAGGGCGTCACGCGATTCCGGGTGCTCGACGAAGGGGTCATCGAGGACTTCGATGCCTTTTCGGTGCCCGCGCCGCCAGCACCCGAAGGCCTCGACCTGAACCGCAACTTCCCCGCAGGTTGGGGGGCGAAGGTGCCGGGGGCCGGTGACCACCCACTGTCGGAACCCGAGATCGACGCGCTGGTGCGAGCGATCGTGGCTCGGCCCAACGTGTGTGGTTTCAACGCATTCCACACCAGCGGTGGCGTGATCTTGCGACCGTCGTCGACGATGCCCGACGCGAAGCTCCCGCCGAACGACGTGTGGACCTGGAATCAGCTCGCTGCGATCGGCACCGAACTCACCGGCTATCCGTCGCATTCGGTGTACGAAGAGTTCACGTGGGACCCGACCGAGACGATGAGCGGAGCGTCCGATGACTGGGCGTACGAACACCTCGGCGTGTTCGGCTGGACCACCGAGTTCTGGGACATCGTGCACGCTGCCACCGGAGTGAAGCAGTCGACGCATTTCTGGTACACCGGCCCCACCGACGCCGAACGTTTGGCCGTACTCCGTTGGCTCGACGCAAACAGCGTTCCGTCGCCGGGTGGCGACGAACGTACCCGCGGGTTCGTCGAGTGGTACCCGTTCGAGCATCCGCAGCTCGGCCCGGTGGAGCTGGGCGGTTGGAATTCGCTGTACTCGTGGACGAACCCGCCGCTGCATCTGCTGTGCGACGAGGTCGACCGCCACGCAGACTTCGCGGTGGCGCAGGCGCTTGCCGCCCCCTGTCTTGCGGTGCCCCATCAGCGGGTGGAGGCGCTCGGCAACGACACCTGGCGGGTGACGGTCGGCGTTGCCAACACCGGATGGCTGCCGACCACCGTGAGTGCCCGTGCGCGCCAGGACGATCTGGTGGGCCCGATCATCGCCGAGATCGCAGCAGTCACTGGGCCTGGTGAGTTGGTCGTGCTCGACGGACCGGCGCGACGAACACTCGGGCAACTCGACGGATCGTCGTCGGTGCGGTTCACTCGAGCGACCACCGGGACGGCGGACCGCGTCACGTCGTCGTGGCTGGTGCGTGCACCGGCGGGCTCGATGGTGTCCGTCAACGTGGCGCATGCTCGCGCCGGGACCACCTCGATCGAGTTGGCGCTCGCCCCGACGATGCCAGCCGCATGATGATCGCGATCCACGCCAACCGCTGACGCCCGACGCCTGGATCACCCTGGTCGTGCTCGTGGCCACGTTCGCCGTCTTGGCGTTCGACCGTTTGCCGGCGGCGGCTGCGATGGGTGCTGCTGTTGGGGTGTTGCTCCTCGCCAATGTGGTCGACCAGGGTCAGGCACTGTCGGGGCTCGCCTCGTCGGCGCCGATCGGGGTCCGGCGGGTCGAGCGACGTCGCGTCCCCGCAGCGCAGCCGCGCTCGGGTCGGTCGGCTCGCAGTGGCCAGCGGCGCACTGTCTGCGGTGCTTCCGAACACGCCGCTCGTGGCGCTTGCGGCCCCGCGCGTCGTCACGTGGTGTCGCCGCTCGGGGGTGTCGGCGTCGCCCTGTCTGATTCTGTTCGACGCCGGCCTCGATGCCCGCTCGTTCGCGATCGTGGTGCTGATCGGCGCGTCGTGTTCGTTCCTGTCGCCGATCGGCCATCAGACCAACCTGATGGTGTACGGCCCGGGTGGCTGCAAGTTCCGCGACTTCACGATCGTGGGGGCGTCGCTCAGCCTGGTGACCAGCAGTGGGTTCCCCGAGCCCGGGGCTCGGGGAACCCACCAGCGCCCCCTGGGCTCGGGGAACCATGGAGTGCGCCATGATGGACCGATGAGCGAACGCGACCCCGATCCGGAATTGCTGGCTGCGGCCCAGGCGATCCACCTGCTGGCCTACTGCCCGTATTCGCACTATCGGGTGGGCGCTGCCATCCGTACGTCGTCGGGCGCAGTGATGGTGGGCTGCAACGTGGAGAACGCTGCCTATCCGCTCGGGTCGTGTGCCGAGGCGGGGGCGATTGCGGCGATGGTGGCTGCCGGTGAGCGGTCGATCGCGGAGATCGTCGTGGTCACCGACGGCGACGTGCCCGGCACCCCGTGCGGTGGTTGTCGTCAACGCATTCGCGAGTTCGCGGGCCCGGCGGTGCCGATCCACTCGGTCACGGCATCGGCGTCTGGCGCATCCTGGTCGACGACGATGGCAGATCTGCTCCCGCATTCCTTCGGTCCCGAGTTCCTCGGTGTGGGTGGCTCCGGCGCGGAGTGACGCACATCACTCCACAAACTTGAGTCAAGGGGACTCAACTAATCTGACTCCGATGTTGGCTTCAGATCGGATGGCCACTATCGTGTGTTCTCGTTGAACGGATGAAACCGTTCTTCGAGTCGCCGCAACACGAAGTACCCACCCACGAATCCCCCACACAGGAGCAACACCATGGCCAAGGCAGTCGGCATCGACCTCGGAACCACCAACTCGGTGGTCGCAGTTCTCGAAGGTGGCGAGCCCGTCGTCATCCCCAACTCCGAGGGCGCTCGTACGACCCCATCGGTCGTGGCATTCTCCAAGGCGGGCGAAGTCCTCGTCGGCGAGGTCGCCAAGCGTCAGGCGATCACCAACCCCGACCGCACCTTCCGATCGATCAAGCGCCACATGGGCGAGGGCTGGAAGTCCGACGACATCGACGGCAAGACCTACACCCCCCAGGAGATCTCCGCTCGCACGCTGATGAAGCTCAAGCGCGACGCAGAGGCCTACCTGGGCGACACCGTCACCCAGGCCGTCATCACCGTGCCCGCGTACTTCGACGACGCCCAGCGCACCGCCACCAAGGAAGCCGGCACCATCGCTGGCCTCGAGGTGCTCCGCATCATCAACGAGCCCACCGCTGCGGCGCTGGCGTATGGCCTCGACAAGAGCTCCGAGGACGAGACGATCCTCGTGTTCGACCTCGGCGGCGGCACGTTCGACGTGTCGGTGCTCGAGATCGGTGACGGCGTGTTCGAAGTCAAGTCCACGCACGGCGACACCGTCCTCGGTGGCGACGACTGGGACCAGCGGATCATCGATTGGCTGGTGCAGCAGTTCAAGGCGGCGCACGGCGTCGATCTGGCCGCTGACCGCATGGCTGCGCAGCGCCTCAAGGAGGCTGCCGAGAAGGCCAAGATCGAACTCAGCCAGGTGCAGACCACGCAGATCAACCTGCCGTTCATCACCGCCACGGCCGACGGCCCGCTCCACCTCGACGAGTCGCTCTCGCGCTCGAAGTTCCAGGAGATGACCTCCGACCTCATGGAGCGCTGTCGTATCCCCTTCGAACAGGCGCTGAAGGACGCGGGTGTCTCCAAGGGCGACCTGCACCACGTGATCCTCGTCGGCGGTTCCACCCGGATGCCGGCGGTGACCGAGCTGGTGCAGTCGATGACCGGCAAGGAGCCGAACAAGACCGTCAACCCCGACGAAGTGGTTGCCATCGGCGCCGCCGTCCAGGCCGGCGTGCTGCGCGGCGACGTCAAGGATGTGTTGCTGCTCGACGTCACCCCGCTCAGCCTCGGCATCGAGACCAAGGGCGGCGTGATGACCAAGCTCATCGAGCGCAACACCACGATCCCCACCAAGCGCACCGAAGTGTTCACCACCGCCGAAGACAGCCAGCCGTCGGTCGAGATCCACGTGATCCAGGGCGAGCGCGAAATGGCGAGCTACAACAAGACGCTCGGCAAGTTCCAGCTCGTCGACCTGCCGCCCGCCCCCCGTGGTGTGCCGCAGATCGAGGTCACCTTCGACATCGACGCCAACGGCATCGTGCACGTGTCGGCCAAGGATCGTGCCACCAACAAAGAGCAGTCGATGACGATCACCGGGCAGTCCACGCTCGACAAGAACGACATCGAGCAGATGGTGAAGGACGCCGAGGCGCACGCCGAGGACGACCGCAAGCGTCGCGACGAAGCCGAGGTCCGCAACAACGCCGACTCGATCGTGTACCAGACCGAGAAGGTGCTGCGTGAGCAGGGCGACAAGGTCACCGCCGACGAGAAGGATGCCGTCGAGCAGCCGCTGTCCGACCTCAAGAAGGCCATGGAGGGCAACGACACCGATGCCATCAAGGCCGCCACCGACACGCTGATGTCGGCCAGCCAGGCGTTCAGTCAGAAGCTGTACGAAGCTGCGGCACACGATTCGGGTGCCGACGGCACCTCGGCTTCGGGTCAGGGCGATTCCGGTGCGGGCTCGGTGAACGACGACGACATCGTCGACGCCGAAATCGTCGACGACGCCGACGACAGCACCGGCAGCGGCGAGAAGGCCTGACGCCGTCATGGACGGCGACATGGTCGACCCCCCAGAACAGCCCGAACCGGAACGTCCCGACGGTGACGGTGAGATCGACGACAGCACCGATCCGATCGATCGGCCGGTCGCCGGTGATGCCAAGGACGGCATCACCGGCGGCGCTGATCGCGCTGATGGCGGAGCGTCGGACGACTTCGATGCGATCGTCGGTGAGATCGACTACTCCGATGTCGATGTGCCGGTGTTGCTTGCCGAGCGCGAACAGTTCAAGGAGATGGCCCAGCGCATCCAGGCCGACTTCGACAACTTCCGCAAGCGCGCCGCGGCGCAGTCGCTGGCCGAAGCCGATCGGGCGTCTGGTCGGCTGGCCGAGGCGCTGCTGCCGGTGCTCGACGCTGCCGAGGCAGCGTTCATACGTCACCCCGACGAGGTCGGCCCGCTGCTCAACCAGATGCTCGTGGAACTGAAGCGACACGGGCTCGAGATTCTTGCGCTGGAAGGCGAACCGTTCAACCCGGAGGTGGCCGAAGCAGTGGCGCACGAGCCCGGCGATGGCGGCGAGCCGATCGTGGCCGACGTGCTGCGCAGCGGCTACACATGGAAGGGCAAGACACTTCGCCCCGCCATGGTCAGAACCAAAGACTGAGCGATGACGTCAGGGGTCGAACCCCCTGACGTCACGGCGATCGGGAGAGGAGGCGAACAGCGATGACCGCACAACGTGATTGGTTCGAGAAGGACTTCTACGCCACGCTCGGCGTGGACAAGAGCGCGACGCACAAGGAGATCACGAAGTCCTATCGCAAGCTCGCCCGTGAGCTCCACCCCGACCAGAACCCTGGCGACGCAATTGCCGAGGACCGCTTCAAGGACCTTGCCGCTGCCTACGACGTCCTCGGTGACGAGACCAAGCGCAAAGAGTACGACGAGGTTCGCTCGATGGGCCCGATGTCGGGCATGGGTGGGCGTGGCGCCCCCGGCGGCGGCGGTTTCACGTTCAACGTCGAGGACATGGGCGGCGGTGGCCTCGGCGACCTGTTCGGCAACATGTTCGGACGTGGCGGTGCTGGTGCTCCCGGCCGAGGTCGCAGCTCATCGGGTGTGGCCCCTCGCCGTGGTGCCGATGTCACGGCGCAGCTCACCGTGGAGTTCAAGGATGCTGTCAACGGCATCACCACCACGCTCTACCTCACCACCGACGCGCAGTGCAGTACGTGCAACGGATCGGGTGCGAAGCCCGGAACCTCGCCAACGTCGTGCTCGGCGTGCGGTGGTCGCGGTGTGGTCGACGACAACCAAGGCATGTTCTCGTTCTCGTCGCCGTGCCGGGTGTGTGGTGGCCAAGGCGTGCGCATCGAAGACCCGTGTCCAACGTGTCGCGGGTCGGGCACCGAAGCTCGCCAACGCGAAGTGAAGACGCGCATCCCTGCCGGAGTGAAGGACGGCCAGACCATCCGGCTCAAGGGCCGCGGCGGGCCCGGCCGCAATGGTGGTCCTGCCGGCGATCTGCTCGTGGAGCTCAAGGTGATGCCGCACCCGTTGTTCGGGCGCAGCGGCAACAACCTCACGGTGTCGGTGCCGGTCACCGTTGCTGAGGCGGCGCTCGGCGGCGACATCGACGTGCCGACCCTCGACGGCCAGCGCGTCACGCTGCGGATCAAAGCCGGCACGCAGACCGGGAGCCGCCATCGGGTGCGCGGCAAGGGCATCCCCTCCAAGAACGGGCCCGGCGATCTGATCGTGACGGTCAACGTGCACATTCCCACCGATCTGAACGTCGAACAGCGTGCGGCGATCGAGCAGCTCGCTGCAGCGACTACCGTGAACCCGAGGAGTTCACTGACATGACCACATCGGAACACCACGAACGGTCCCGCACTCGTGCGGTCTACGTGATCTCCGTGGCGGCCGAACTCGCCGGGATGCACCCGCAGACGCTACGAATCTACGAGCGTCGCGGCCTGGTCACCCCGGCGCGCACCGACGGCGGCAACCGCCGCTACAGCGATGCCGACATCGCGATCCTGCGCCGCATCTCCGAGCTCACCGATGCCGGTATGAACCTGGAAGGCATTCGCCGGGTGATGCATCTCGAGATCGAGAATGCCCGACTTCGCGCCGAGCTCGATCAAGCCCGCGAGATCGCCAAGCATGCGATCGAGGCGGCCGAGGGTCGACGATCGGGCGCCGACCTCGTACCGCTGCGCCAGGCCGTGGCCGTCTTCGGCCAACGCCCGTCGGTCTTCGACGACTGACGCGGCCCGGTCGCATCCCGGCGTGTAACGATTGGTGTCTGACACCAATCGCTACACGGGGCAATCTGCAATCGATTCGCTCGTCGTACGCGGTGCGGTTCGCGCCTGTGGCTCGACCACCTCGGAGGCGAGTCGCACTCCGGCGCGTTGCAGCGGTCGAAGGTTCGAGCGAGGTTCGGTGACTCGCGCGTTCAGTCCCAGTCGATGCGGAGTTGGCCGAGCGCATCGCGCAGCACGCTGGCCAATTCACGCGACCGCGGAAGCTGTGGCTCGATCCGGTCGATCTCGCCCACCTCGGGAAGTACGGCACCCTCGGGGATCTGCAGCACGTCGGCCAGCGGGTCGACCGCTGGGGCCGCGGGTTCCCGTCGCCGCTCTCGGCTTCGATCACGGGTGCGGTCGTCGCGCCCGCCGACGAGGCGGAGGTGCCGTCGCTCACGCCCCGGGAGCCACTCGAGCTCGGTCGGGGGCGCATCGTCACCGTCGTCGTCATCTTCGTCGAATTCGTCGTCGCTGTCATCGCGATCGTGGCCGAGCGGGCCATCGTCGTCGTCAGCGTCGGTGCGACCACGCCACAGATCGAGCAGCTCGGGCTCCATCAGGAACTCGTCGCTGAGTGTGAACATGGTGGCCACCACGTGCTTGCACGCGTAACCGTCCCAGTTGCCGTCGTCAGGACAGGTGCAGGTGAAGGAGATGTCGCGCCGAAGTGGCATCCCGTCGCCGGGCTTCACCGAGAGCACCGCGATGTACGGCGTCGAGCGCGATCCCTGGATCTCGCAGGTGACCGTCTTGGGATCGATCACGATGTCGAGCACGGAGCCGTCCTTCGCGTACTGCTTGCCGCGCCGCATTCGCGACGGGTCGCTCATCTCCGCAGCGAGCACTTTCATCATCGTGGCGGGAAGGCGCCCGGGATGGCTTGCACCGAACGGCTTGCGTGGCCGACTCACGAGTCCATCTCCAACACCACGAGGTCGCGCAGCTCATCGGTGGACAGCTCCGACAGCCATGCTTCGCCGGTGCCGACGACCGACTCGGCGAGCTTGCGCTTGTCGTCGATCACCACACCGATGCGTTCCTCCACCGTGCCTTCACACACCAGCTTGTGCACGTTCACCGTGCGGTCCTGTCCGATGCGCCAGGCGCGGTCGGTGGCCTGATCCTCGACCGCCGGGTTCCACCATCGGTCGTAGTGGATCACTTGGCTGGCGGCGGTGAGGTTCAGCCCGGTGCCGCCGGCCTTCAACGACACCAGCAGCAACGGTGGGCCGGAGCCGTCCTGGAACTCGTCGACCATGCGATCGCGCCCGGTCCGCGACACGCCACCATGCAGGAATGGCGCGTCGAAGTGGAACTGGTCATTCACATGTGTGCGCAACAGTTCGCCCATCTCGCGGAACTGGGTGAACACCAGCGCTCGTTCGCCCGAGTCGAGCAGTTCGGTGACCAGCTCATCGAACCGGGTGAGCTTGCCCGAGCGACCGGCGAGGCGTGAGCCGTCGCCGAGGGCGTGGGCCGGATGGTTGCAGATCTGCTTGAGGCGCATCGAGCGCGGCGAGCACGAGGCCGCGCCGTCGCATGCCCTTGGCCTGCTCGGCGTCGGCGAGGAGTTGGTCGACCACCTGCTGATAGAGGGTGGCCTGCTCGCGGGTGAGCTTGGCGTAGGCGATCTGCTCGATCTTGTCGGGAAGGTCGGGCAGCAGGCGTTTGTCGGCCTTGGTGCGGCGCAGGATGAACGGCTGCGTGATGTGGCGCAGCCGGGCTGCGGCATCGACATCGCCGTGACGCTCGATCGGCGTGCCGAAGCGTTCGCGGAACTTCGGGAGGCTGCCGAGCAGGCCGGGGTTGACCGCATCGAGGATCGACCACAGCTCGCTCAGCCGGTTCTCCACCGGGGTGCCGGTGAGGGCCAGCTTCTGATCGGCGCGCAGCAGACGCACGGCGCGGGCCGCCTTGGTGTTGGGGTTCTTCACCATCTGCGCCTCGTCGAGGACCACCGTGGACCAGTGGACGTCGCCGAGGTGTTCGAGGTCGCGAGGGAGCAGGCCGTAGGTGGTGATCACCATCTGGCGCTCGGGGTCCGTGGTGAAGAGCATGTCGTCGTCGTTGGCCTGTTTGCGGTTGGCGCCGTGGTGGATGGTGACGTCGATCTTCGGGGTGAAGCGGGCGGCCTCCTGGCTCCAGTTGCGCACCACGCTGAGCGGGCACACCACCAGGTGCGGACCGGGGCGCTCCAGGAGGTGGGCAAGCGTGGTGGCGGTCTTGCCGAGACCCATGTCGTCGGCGAGGCAGCCGCCCAAACCCAGCTTGGCCAGGAACTGCAACCACGACAGACCGCGGCGTTGATAGTGCCGCAGCTCGCCGATGAACTCGCTCGACTCGTGGGTCTCCGCGAGGCGCTCGTCGGGCAGACCAGCGAGCAGATTGCGTACCCAATCGACCTCGCTGGCAGAGGCTGCAGGATCGTTCGAGGCGTCGTCGTACTCGTCGCGCATGGTGATCAGCGGGGCGGGACCGTCACCGTCGGGATCGTTGCGGTCGGTGCTGCCACCGAGGCTCTCGTCGTTGGCGAGGCGCAGCAGCTCGATCGGGGTCACGACTGCCTTGGTGGTCTGCAGCTCGGTGAGCTTGGCGCGCTTGCGCCGCAGCTCGTCGGCGTCGATGCGCACCCAGCGGTGGCCGGTGTGCAGCAGCGTGGCGCCGACCTCTTCGGCCCGGGCGAGTTCGGCTTCGGAGATCTCCTCGGTGCCGATCACCATTTTCCACTCGACGAGCGCTTCCTTGCCGAACTGTTTCTTGCGATCGTCGGCGGGCGATGGGGTGGCTTCGCCGTTGATGTTCACCCTGGTGCGGATCAGGCGCTCGGGGCCGATCAGCTCGATGCCCATGCGCTGCAGTTCCACGGGCGCCATGTCCAAGAAGTCTTCGGCCACGTCGAGTTCGAGTTCGATCTGCGTGGGCTCGTGTTCGAGCGACAGATCTGCGAGGCCCGGTACTGCTTTGACCTGCTCGACCATGGCGCCGATCAGCTCACGCAATCGGTCGAGGTGTTGCGCTCCCTTGGCGACCTCGACCGCGGTGTCGTTGGCATCCCACACGTCGTTGGCGGTGCACCAACGTGAGGCGTCGAGGTCGTCGACCAACTCCAGCCGCACGATCCACGGGTCGCCGGGATCGTCGGAGATCACGAGGCGGATGCGTGGCACCACCACCGGTTCACCCGTGAGTCGGCGCTGATGACGGTCGAGCTCGTCGCGAAGCTGGCGCACCGCGTCGTCGAAGTCGTCGGTGCCGCCGCGCACCACATGATCGGGCTTCGCGAGGGCGCCGAAGGTGGCGCGCAACGCCTGCACCGAGGCGGTGCGCTTGCGGCCGAGGTCGGCCTTCCAGCCGTATTGGAACAGGAACGAACGGGCGATGCCGTCGACAAGTTGTGCGTAGATGGTGGCGGTGGCAACCCCTGAGCCTGCGGTGCAGATCGGCGGCATCGATGCATCGAGCGCGGCGATCGTTGCCTCGATCGATTCGGTGGTGATGGGCGTCCAGCGCGCCACCACGAACGGGCCCTCGTCGACGATCACTGGCGTGATGCGCCCACCGGACACGGTGCGGCGTGCCAGCTCGGCGAGCCGCGCGAACCAGGCCAGCGACGGGGACAGGTGGGGCTCGTCGGGGAGTTCCGACAGCCACACGGTGGTCCCCATGGCATCGAGCTGCACCGACGATGCATGCAGACGCGGCAGTCCACCGTCGAGATCGAGGCTGAGCCGACCGATCGCGCCGTACGACACGGGCGTGTCGTGCCAGCCGCCTCGGATGCCATCGACGTCGACTGTGCGGAACCCGCTGTAGAGCCACGGCATCGGTGCCGTGTCGATGCCGTTCCAGCCCCACACGTGCAGCGCGCTGCTCCGCCACGTGCCTTGCGCGACATGCGCAGGTCGGTGACGCGACAGCGAGGACATCCAGACGACGCTACCGAGGGGCTGTCAACGTCGTCGCGGCTGGTGCTCGGCCAAGGAGCAGCGCTGGGTTGAAGTGACGGCGTGCACGGTCAGGCCACATCCCCGACGGTCGTTGCCGCCTCGGCGCTGGTGGGTTGTCGTCGCCCTGGTTGTGCTTGGCCGGATTGTGCTTGGCCGGGTGGCGCTTGGCCGGCTGGCGCCTGGCCGGAAACTCTGGCCGCGACGAGGCCGGGTCGGCTGCGAGAGACAAACGTGCCATCGGCGAGTCGCACGGTGAGTTCCCTTGTGGTCGGGTCGAGTTCGAGCTGCCATCCACCCTCGTGGGCGAGATGGTGGTGGCGTGTGCAGGCGGGAATGAGCCGGTCGAGGTTGGTGAGGCCGCAGTGCTCGGCCCAGTCGTCGAGGTGGTGGATCTCACAACGGTCGAACGACACCTCGCAGTTGCCCACGCCGCACGACCGGTACATCGAGCGCAGCGCCCGGCGTTGGTCGGGTGTCGCCAAGCGGCGGGACCGGCCCATGTCGAGCACGACGCTGTCGGCGCCGAGCACGATCGGGTAGATGTCGGCGTCGCAGGCGAGCCGACGGGCGGTTGCGACGGGGAGTGGCGTTCCGTCGAGGTATTCGCAGATCGAGTGCTCGTGCAGATCGTTGTCGATGGTGTCGTGGTCGACGACGAGCAGCATCTCGGTGCGGCCGGGTCGCTGGGCGCGATGAGCGCTGGTGACGAGGTCGACGAGTGCCTGTGCGGCGAGTTGGTCGCGGCGCCAGCCCGCTTCGGGAGCATGAGCGCCGCCGTCCACCGGATCGCCGGTTCGGTCGGCGGTCACGAGCGCGGCGAGGGCAGCGTCGAGCGCGGTGAACACTCGGACGCCCGCCTCGGGGTCGAGCTCGGCTCGCAGCCAGTACATCCCGGTGTCGTGGTTGATGCCCTTGGCCAAGGTGGCCGATCGGCGCTGACGCTCGGCCCGCTCGAGGCCCCGGTCGGCAGCCAACTGGTCGACCACGCGGCCGACGTGGCGCCGGAACTGCTCGGGAGTGGAGCAAGCAGCGTGTGTGGCGAGTTCACCGTCGAGCGCGAACAGCAGTGCTCGGTCGGCGTCGTCGAGCTTGGAGGCAGCACTGGCGAGCGCGTCGGCGTGCTCGGCGCCGACGCGACCTGCTTCGAGCTGACGAGACAGTTCAGGGACTTCGCCGAGCGTGTCGGCGCGCCGTGAAGCTCGCTGCGCCTCTCGGCGCGACATCGACTGACTCCGACCGAGCAGCTCGTCTGCGGGAAGTCCGGCGCCAGCGGCGGAGAGTTGGTTGGCGCGTCGTGCGAGTTCGGCCTCGAGACCAGCGATGCAACCCTTCAGCCGTGCCACGTCACGTAGCCGAGCGCTCACGCCACCTGCGTCGAGCGCAGCGACGTCGGTTGCCTCCAGACGTTCGAGCAGCCGGGCCGAGGTCATGGTTCCATCATGACGAGGGGGTGTCACAGAGTGACGTCCTCACGAGTTCCCGGGCCGGTCACCATCACACGAGAGACCGTCGAGATCGTCGATGACCTCGGCCGTCCGCTCGGGGATGAGATCACGTCGCTCGCATCAGCGATCGGGAGCGACGGCCCGGCCAGAGCGTTGTGACCCTGATCGGCCCTGCAGGCGTCGGCAAGACGTACAGTCGATGAGAGACCAAAGGAGTTGACATGGGTTTGCTGAGACATCACCACGACCGCCACGAGCAGTTCCGGATGAGGGAAGACCTGATCTCGATCGGCGACGACTACTGGATCGAGAACGACTCGGGCGACCGAGTGTTCAAGGTCGACGGCAAGGTCGCCCGCCTCCGAGACACGTGGAAGCTCAAGGATCGCGACGGCCACGAGGTGGCGGTGATCCGCGAGAAGGTGCTGTCGATCCGCGACGCCATCACCATCGAAGCCAACGGTCGGGAGGCCAAGGTGAAGAAGGCGCTGGTCGGGATCCGAGACCGGTTCCACGTCGAGGTGAAGCACGGCGACGATCTCAAGGTGCACGGCAACATCGTCGACCACGAGTACGAGATCGAGCGCGACGGCGACAAGGTCGCAGAAATCTCCAAGAAGTGGTTCCGGGTCCGCGACACCTATGGCGTCGAGATCTACGACCCCACGATCACCCCGCTGATCCTCGCCATCACGGTCGCCGTTGACGCCCTGTCACACGATCGCGGCTGAACGCTGCCGCTTCATGCTGCGTCGACAGTTCGCCTCACAAGAGACCTGGGCAGCTGCGCCGGAGCCTGCTGGCGGCGCTGCCTCACCCGTCGTCAGACGGGTGAGGCCGTCCAGGTGGTCGGGAGGTCGCCGCCACCCTCGGGGGTGAGGCGGGTGCCGATCTGAGCGAGCAGCGGCAATGGCGCAAGCGGCCCAGCGATCAGCGCTTGGCCGAGACCGAATCCGAGCGATTCGCTGATCAGCATCGGTGGCACATGTGAGAACGCTGCCTGCAGATCGGTGACGTCGTCGATGCCGTTCATCCGCATCAGGATCAGGTTGTCGCACTGCGACAGCACGTTCGGGTGCACCTTGCTCGGTCGCTGCGACGCAAGGAACAGGTGGAGGCCGAACTTGCGGCCCTCGCCGGCGATCAGCGTGCCGAACTCGGTCGCTGCCTGCAGCAGCGGGTCGTTCGTGGAGGCTGGCAACACATTGTGGGCCTCGTCGATCGCCAGCAGGGTCGGCCGGCGATGGTGGCGCCCCTTCCAGCGACGGCCGAGCACGGCGAGGGCCAGCGCCGTGCGCTCCTCCGGTGTCGTGAGGCTCCCGGTGTCGATGATGACGCAGCGCCGACTGGCGGCGTCGATCGAGGCGATCGTGTCCTCGCCCTCGCGCCGCCAGAGGCCCCATCGATCGAGGCGGAGGTTGACGATCCGATTCGCCAGCGTGGCCGTTGCGGCATCCTGCGACGCCGCGACGGCCACGTCCTCGATCGAATACGGAGCTGGCAGCGCGGCGGTGATGCGAGCAAGCGCAGCAAAGTCGTCGAGATCGGCGATCGGGTGCAGGCGCAGCAGTGTTGCCTGCACGTCGGGGTCGAGGTCGCTGAAGTCGGCGCTCAGCGTGTGCGTTGCCTCGTGCCCGCGGGCGCGCAGGGTGACCACTTGATCGGCCACCGCTCGGTACCGCTGAGCGATCGGGCTCGGATCGTCGGGGTCGCGGAGCGTGCCGAGATGCACGTGGTCCGAGTTGGGATCGAGGATCAGCATCGGCAGCGTCGACCCTGCGATCAACCGCTCGAACAGCACACCGGTCGTGTACGTCTTGCCCGAACCCGACTGCCCGCACATGAACGTGTGTCGCGAGAAGCCCTTCGACCGCAGCCGTGCTGCCAACGTCGGGACATCGCGGAGTGTGCCGACCTCGATCGTGTCGGCGGTGCGGTCGAGCGCCTCGAGCACGATGCCGATCTCATCGGCGGTCGCTGCCCTGAGGAGTCGTTCGCCGAACGGCTCGACGCTCGACGCCGGCTCGAACTGTCGGCCGACGAGCCACCCCAGCACGACCGTGTGCCCCGCAACGCCGCGGAGACGAACGGTGAGTGTCGTGCCGGGAACACCGAGGTCGGCATCGCGCTCGGGGTCGGAGTGCATCTCGGGGCCAGGACGATCTTCGACGCGAATTTCGCGGACATGGACCACGAGCGGGTTGCTGTCGTGGTCGTCGTGGACCACGGCGAACCCTCCGATGCGGAGCCCGAGCGTCAGCGGCCCATTGAGCAGGACCGTGTGTCCATCGGCCGAGAACGCCACCGGAGGAATGGGAAAGCGCTGTTCCACCTGACGTCGAAAGTCGACGAGTTCGTGTGCGTCGTTGTCGTCTCCGCCGTTCGGCTGCATGTCGAGGAAGCTATCCGTCACCGCCCGCTGGTCGGTGGCGAGCGTCGTGGTCCGGCGTCAGACCCCAGATCTCACGACGGCGCCGGAGTATTCCTGCAGCGCTTCTGCCATCGCGACTCGCGCGTACTCCGAGGTGACCATGGCGTCGACAGCAGGGATTGCCGTGTGCGTCTGACCCTCGCACTGCAGGTGCTGCACCGCCACGCCAGCCGCCCCAAGGGCTTCGGCGTAGGCGTCGCCTTCGTCGCGCAGCGGGTCGAACTGGCAGGTGATCACCAGTGCTGGCGGCAGGCCCGACAGGTCATCGGCCAGCAGTGGTGACGCCTTCGGATCGGATCGATCCGCCGGGTCGCAGTAGTGGTCCCAGAACCAGTTCATCACCGGCATCGTCAGGGCGTACCCCTCGGCGTTCTCGATGTGCGACGGTCGTGTCGTGGTGCCATCGGTGACCGGGCACAGCAGCACCTGACCGGTGATGTTCGGCGCGCCGGCGAGCTTGGCCTGCTGCGCGACGACCGCCGCCACGTTGGCGCCGGCGCTCCATCCGGCCACGGCGATCTGGCCCGGAGTCGCCCCGAGTTCGGTGGCGTGGTCGGCAATCCAGGTCGCCGCGGCGAGCCCGTCGTCGGCGGCGGCAGGGAAGCGGGCCTCCGGCGCGTGGCGATAGTTGACCGACACGATGATCGAGTTCGACGCGACGCACAGGTATCGGCACAGCGGATCGTCGGACGTGGCGCTGCCGAGCACCCAGCCACCGCCGTGGAAGTAGGCCACGATCGGGTGCGGCCCGTCAGTGGCCGGCCGGTACAGGCGGTACTCGAGCGTGCTGCCGTCGGCGCCGGGCAGCGTTCCGTCGACGATCTCGCCCACCTCCGGCCCGGGTGGCATCGCAGCGCCCGAGGCGTCCATGAATGCCCGGGCACCCTCCACGCCCATCGTCTCCAATGGAGGGAGTTCCATCTCGGCCATCATCGACAACATGGCCTGCACGTCGGGCTGCAGCGGCCGGATGACGCCGTCGTTGGTCTGCGTGGTGTCGGCACCGGTGAGCGTGAACCCGAAGTAGCCGCGCTCGACGACCTCGTCACAGATCTCCCGGTACGCCCCGACGCCGCCCGGATATGGCAGGAACACCGATGGCTTGCCCGGGATGTTGGCGCCCATGTACCACGAGTTCGCGCTCGGCAGCAGAGTGAGGTTCGCGATGTCGTTGCTGTGTTGCACCCACCGTCGCTGCGCCAATTCGGTGGGCTCGATCGTGTCGAAGCCGGTCGAGCGGAGGTGCTCGATCGTGTCGGTGATCAGGTCGACGTGCTGCTCGATCGACACCATCATGTTCGACAGCACCGACGGGCTGCCCGGCCCGGTGATCATGAACAGGTTCGGGAACCCGACGCTCATCAGCCCGAGGTAGGTCTCGGGGCCGTGTGCCCACGCATCGCGCAGACCAAGGCCGTGGCGTCCGGTGATGTCGACGCCGACGATCGCCCCGGTCATCGCGTCGAAGCCGGTGGCGAACACGATTGCGTCGAATTCCATCGACTCGGTGCCACCCTCGCCGGACACCTCGATGCCGGTCTCGTTGATCGTGCTGATCGGGCTGGCGTGCAGGTCGACGAGGCGCACGTGCGGCAGGTTGAAGGTGGCGTAGTAGCCGGTGTCGAGGCACGGCCGCTTGGTGGCGAAGTAGTGGTTGGTGGGGCACAACAGTTCGGCGACGTCTGGGTCGTCGACGATCGAGCGGATCTTGTCGTGGACGAACCGCCGCATCGTGTCGTTCGCGTCGGCGTTGGTGCCCATGTCGTTGAAGGGCTGCAGGAAGGCGAGCTCGCCGCGCTGCCACACCTCTTCGTACGCGGCGAGGCGTTCCTCGTCGGACACGTCGAGCGCGCCGATCTCGGGCGGCGTGCGCGGTACGCCGATGCCCGAGTGTCGGGCTTCCTCGCGGTAGGCGGCCGGATCCTGGTGGTACTCGGCGAGGCGCTCCTCGGTGATCGGGCCGTTGTGGGCGGGAATGGAGAAGTTCGGTGTGCGCTGGAACACCGTGAGCTGGTCGGCCTGCGACGCGATGATCGGGATCGACTGGATGCCAGACGATCCGGTGCCGATCACGGCCACCCGCTTGCCGGTGAAGTCGACGCCGTCATGGGGCCAGCTGTTGGTGAAGTACACCTCGCCGCGGTAACGGTCGGTGCCCTCGATGTCGGGCACCTTGGGCATCGACAGGCAACCGGTGGCCATCACGTAGAACGGTGCCGTGACATCGGCACCGTTGTCGGTGTGGACGGTCCAGTTCTTGGCGTCGTCGCTCCACTCGGCCGAGGTGACGCGAGTGTTGAAGCGCACGTCACGGCGGATGTCGTGCTTGTCGGCGACGAACTGTGCGTAGCGGAGGATCTCGGGCTGCGTGGCGTAGCGCTCCGACCAGGTCCATTCGTCCTGGAGTTCGGGGTCCCAGCTGTACGAGTAGTCGACCGTGAGGATGTCGCAGCGGGCGCCCGGGTAGCGGTTCCAGTACCACGTGCCGCCGACATCGTCGGCCGCTTCGAGCACCACCGCGCGGAGACCGGCTCGGCGCATGCGCACCAACTGGTACATGCCGGCAAACCCGGCTCCCACGATCACCACATCGACATCGGTGCTGTTGTGCTCAGCCATGGCTGTCCCCTTCGGTCGTTCCCCGGCCGCCAGTGTCGCGCCCCGCGTCGGCCGAATCCGACCCGGACGCCCGCCCCCCACCCCGTTTGCGTTGCGGTTTTGGTGACCCGCTCCACGAAAACTGCAACGCAAACGTGGTGACGGGGAGGGTTCAGACGGTGACGGGGTGCCGCTCGGTGGCGTACTGGTCGGCGAGGAGGTCGACCGATCGCAGCCGTTGGTCGATCGTGGGCGACGCGTGCGCGGTGATCAGCTCGTCGGCGCCGGCGATGGCGGCGAACTCGTCCAGGTACGCAGCGACATGTTCGGGGGTGCCGACGGCGGAGTAGTGCATCATCTGCGCGACCTGCTGGCCCTGCGGCGAGGCGAGGATCGCATCGGCCTGCTCGTCGGTGAGGTCCTGTCCCGGTGCCACGAACCGGGCGATCCGATATCGCCTCACCGTGGTCCACTGCTCTTGCGCTTCGTCGTCGGAATCGGCGGCGATCACGTTGACCGCGGCGATCGCATACGGCTCCGCGAGCTGGGCCGACGGTTGGAACTCGCGCCGGTAGAGCTGCATTGCGTCGAGCAGCGACCCCGGCGCGAAGTGCGAGGCGAACGCATACGGCAGACCGAACCTCGCGGCGAGGCGCGGCACCGAACAGCGACGACCCGAGGATGTAGAGCGGCACGTCGGTGCCTGCACCGGGCACAGCGACCACGCCGGGAATCACCGACTCACCGCGCAGGAATCCCTGCAACTCCAGCACATCGTCGGGGAACCGATCCGACGAACGGATGTCGCGTCGCATCGCCCGCATCGTGTTCTGGTCGCTGCCGGGGGCTCGTCCGAGGCCGAGGTCGATGCGGCCAGGATGCAGCGTGGCCAGGGTGCCGAACTGTTCGGCGATGGTGAGCGGTGAGTGGTTCGGCAGCATCACGCCGCCGGCGCCGAGGCGGATCGTCGAGGTGTGTGCAGCCACGTGGGCGATCAGCACGCTCGTGGCCGACGACGCGATCGACGCCATGTTGTGGTGTTCGGCGTACCAGACCCGCTGGTAGCCGCGAGCCTCGGCGCGCTGCGCGAGCGCGACGCTGTTGGCGAACGCGTCCGTGGCGGTCTGCCCTTTGCCGATGATCGGCCAAGTCGAGGATCGACAACGGGATCGGGCTGCTCATCCCATCAGCATGCCCGTCCGCACGCCGTTGACGCACCACTGAGCGATGAGCGAATCCCGCACATGTGGTGTGTTCGCTCATCGCTCGGAGGGGTGCGGTGGCGTCGGCGGCTAGCGTCGCACCCATGGAACCCGTGGGGGCGACCGTGGTCACAGCGCCGTACCTGCCGTTCATGGACGGCCCAGCGCCGACCACCCCCGATGCCTTCCGCTGGCGCCTCGGCGTGCGGCCGCTCGACCTGCGCGACTGGATCGAGCTCGGACCCGATGCTGACGCAGCGATCGCGGCCAAACCGCTGCCTGATGCAGCAACACCCCGACACGGTGTTCGCCGTGCTCGACGACCGGGTGGCCGACGAGGCGCAGGAGGTGGCGACGGCGCTCGTGGAGCATCTGCGGAGCCGCTGGCCGGAGCGTTACGGAGACGCAGTGCTCGACCCGGATCTCCACCCGCTCGATGCCGCGGCCCGGCTCGTGCCCGAGGACCTGGTCCTGCTCGTGGAACGTGACGGCCAGCTCGTGTTCGGCGGAGGGTCGGTGTGCTTTCCGAACCGTTGGGACCTCGCCTCGAAGATCGGGCTCTCGATGGCCGGCGTACATGCCCCGGTCGATCGACTCAACGAGCAACTCGAGGCCCCCATCGATGCGTTCTTCGACCGCCTCGCCCCGCAGCGCAGCTTCTGGCGTCTCGGCTGGGGCGTGCTCGACACGCCCGACTGGTACACGCCGGTGGACGGCACCGCGGCGCCCCGACCCACGGCACCGACGCCGGCATCGATGTTCCTACGAGTCGAGCGAGAGACCCTGCGCCGCTTCCCGGACACCAACTGCGTCCTCTTCACGATCCGCACCTCTGTCACCCCGATCCTGACCGCCTGCCCGACGGCAGAGGCCACGCAGCGACTCGCAGGAGCACTCGGTGCACTGCCCGACGACGTCCGCGAGTACAAAGATCTCGTGTCGACCGCCGATGCAATTGCCCGCGAGTTGCAGCGCCTCTGTGGATAAGTGTTGAACTTGATATACTCACACTCAAGTTTATTGACCGCGAGAGAGGAACGTCATGGCCATTGATCCGAAGAAGTGGACGCTGAAGACCCAGGAGGCGTTCTCGGCCGCCATCGATCAGGCCAAGGAGCTGTCGAACCCCGAGATCACCCCGGACCACGTCCTCGGCGCGATGATGCGCCAAGACGACACGATCGTGCCGGCGGTGCTCGCCAAGCTCGGGCAGGCGCCGTTGATGGTGCGCAACCGCGTCGACGAGGCGATCCAGAAGCTGCCCAAGGCCTACGGCGGTGCCGAGCCGCGCATGAGCAAGGAGCTCAACAACGTCGTCCAGAACGCCGAGACGTACCGCAAGGACCTGCGCGACGACTTCTTGTCGGTCGAGCACCTGCTGCTGGCAATGAACGCCCGTCTCGACGTCGGCTCCGAGGAACTGCTGCAGGTGCTCAAGGAGGTGCGCGGCTCGCATCGTGTCACCGACCAGAGCCCCGAGGAGAAGTTCGCGGCACTCGAGAAGTACGGCCAGGATCTCACCGCCCTCGCCGAGAGCGGCAAGATCGATCCGGTCATCGGACGCGATGAAGAGATCCGGCGCTGCATCCAGGTGTTGTCGCGTCGCAGCAAGAACAACCCGGTGCTCATCGGTGAACCCGGCGTCGGCAAGACAGCGATCGTCGAGGGCCTCGCTGCTCGCATCGCCGACGGCGACGTTCCCGAAGGCCTCAAGAACAAGCGCCTGATCTCGCTCGACATCGCCTCGATGCTCGCCGGTGCCAAGTATCGCGGTGAGTTCGAAGAGCGTCTCAAGGCGGTGCTCAAGGAGATCACCGACGCCGAGGGCGAAGTGATCACCTTCGTCGACGAACTGCACACCATCGTCGGTGCGGGCGGTGCCGAGGGCGCCATGGACGCCGGCAACATGATCAAGCCGATGCTGGCGCGCGGCGAGCTGCGCATGATCGGTGCCACCACGCTCGACGAGTACCGCAAGCACGTCGAGAAGGACCCGGCACTCGAGCGTCGCTTCCAACAGGTGTACGTGGGTGAGCCGTCGGTCGAGGACACGATCGGCATCCTGCGCGGGCTCAAGGAGCGCTACGAGGTACACCACGGCGTACGCATCCAGGACTCGGCGCTCGTCAGCGCCGCGGTCCTGTCCGATCGCTACATCACGAGCCGATTCCTGCCGGACAAGGCGATCGACCTGATGGACGAGGCCGCGTCGAAGTTGCGCATCGAGATCGACTCACTGCCGACCGAGATCGATGTCGTCCAACGCCGTATCTTCCAGTTGGAGATCGAGCAGGTAGCTCTCGAGAACGAAACGGACGCCGCGTCGAAGGAACGCCTCGACGCGTTGCACACCGAGCTCGCCGAACTGAACGTGCAGGTCGGCGCGATGAAGCAGGTGTGGGAGCGTGAGAAGCAGGCGATCGACGCCATCCGCTCGCTGAAGGAGGAGTTGGAGCAGCTCCGCACGCAGGTCGAGCGTGAATCGGACCTCGCGGCCGCCGCCGAGATCCGCTACGGGCGCATTCCCGAACTCGAGCGGCGCATCGAGGAGGCCACCGCCCATCTTGCGTCGGTGCAGACCGATGGGGCGATGCTCAAAGAAGAGGTCGACGCCGAAGACATCGCCGAGGTCGTCGCCAAAGCCACAGGCATCCCGCTGAACAAGCTGATGGAGTCCGAGACCTCGAAGCTCGTCCATCTCGAAGAACTGCTGCACGAACGGGTGATCGGCCAGGAACAAGCGGTCACGTCGGTGGCCAATGCCATCCGCCGCAGCCGCGCTGGACTGTCCGACCCCAACCGGCCGATCGGATCGTTCATGTTCCTCGGCCCGACCGGCGTCGGCAAGACCGAACTCGCCCGGGCACTCGCGGCGTATCTGTTCGACGACGAGAAGTCGATGGTGCGCATCGACATGGGCGAGTACATGGAGAAGTTCTCCGTATCACGCCTGATCGGTGCGCCCCCGGGCTACGTCGGCTACGACGAAGGCGGTCAGCTCACCGAAGCGGTCCGTCGTCGCCCGTACTCGGTGGTCTTGCTCGACGAGATCGAGAAGGCGCACCCCGATGTCTTCAACGTGCTGTTGCAGCTGCTCGACGACGGTCGACTCACCGACGGTCAGGGTCGCACGGTCGACTTCACCAACGTGGTGTTGATCATGACGTCCAACCTGCCGGGGGATCCAGGCGAGTTCTTCAAGCCCGAGTTCATCAACCGCGTCGACGACATCATCCGCTTCCGTTCGCTGACCGAGGCCGACCTCGAACGCATCGTTCGGGTGCAGCTGGCCACGCTGGTCAAGCGGCTCGCCGATCGGCGCATCGTGCTCGACATCGACGAAGGCGCGATGGCGCAACTGGCCCGCGAGGGCTTCGACCCGGCGTTCGGTGCCCGCCCGCTGAAGCGGGTGATCCAACGCGAGATCGGCGACAAGGCATCGCTGTTGATCCTCAGCGGGGAGGTCGGCGACGGCGGCACCATCGCCGTACGCGCCGGCAGCGCCGACGAAGGTCTTGTCATCTCCGCTGGTTGAGTCGTCGCCGACGGCGTTGCGCCGCTGGCCTGGCCCATGGTGAGCGTCGTTCAGTGCGGCCAGGCCCGCTCGGCGAACATCCCCACGGTGGTGCCCCAGGCATAGCCCACGAGGCGATGGAAGTCTGGTCGCATGTGCGGGCGCACCAGGGCAAACGGAGCCAACACCACCGGCTTCGCGTACATCCGGGCGGCTCCACCGATCGGGCCCCGGGGAAGGCCGAATCTGCGGTGGTCGCGGTGGAGCCTCGCTGCGGCGCGTCCGTATCGCATCTGCTGGTTCCGGAGGGCTCGCATCTCGGTGCGGTGTCGGTAGTGGACGAGTGCGTCGGGGGCGAACCCGATCCGGTAGCCGGCGCGGATCGCTCGCCAGCACAGGTCGATGTCTTCTCCGGCGTCGCTGTAGCGGGTGTTCCAGCCACCGATGCGGTCGACGACGTCGCGCCGTATGGCCGTGTTGGCACCGATGGCGTACGGGTGGTGCTCCCACGGCGTCGGGAGCGCAGTGGATTGCGCCGTACGGGGTCGTGCGAACGGCCCATTCAACCGGTGTTCGTCGATGCGCCCGCCGACGATGTCGTACTCGTCGAGCGCCTCGGTCATCGCCCGCACCCAGCCCGGCGCGACGACGTCGTCCGCGTCGCAGCACAGCAGATCACCAACGGTGCACGCCATGGCGAAGTTGCGAACGTCGGCCAGCCCGCGCACCGTACGGGCATCGACCACGCGAAGATTCGGTATCCGGTCGCGGAAGCGCTCCACCACGGCGAGCGTGTCGTCGGTGGAGCCGTTGTCGACCACCACGACCTCGTGGCACGCCGCGGCCTGGTCGGCCAGCGCATCGAGTTGTTCGCCGATCGTTGCCGCGCCGTTGCGCACCGGGATGACCACGCTGACCAGTCCCGCCGGTGTGCTGGCTCTCACGATGTCGATCGGCACCGCGAACGGTTGTCCGCTCAGCTTCCACGGGCTGGTGCAGCCCGTGAGTTCGAACACGGTGGGAAGCAGATCGAACGGGCTGCGGTCGCCGATGTCGCCGGGCTCCACGTCTGGGCCGGCGATGAACACTGCGCCGTACGGGCTGGTGTGCCCGCCCGTTCGTCGTGCCGGGATCGGCCCGATGCGTCCGAGTGCCGCGTGGGCGACGGCGTACGGGGCGCCATGCCAGTGCACGATCAGGTCGGCGCTGTCGTCCGAGGCGGCCAACGGGTCGTCGATCGGCCGGTCGATCGACTCGACCAGCGGCGCGCCGGTGCGCGGGTCGCAGCACGCTCGCAGCAGCGCTTCGAGTTCATCGAGCATGGTGTCGTAGTCGCTCACTTCGACGCGCCCGTGCGATTCGCGGCCGACCAGATTGACCCGGATACGACCGTCGTAGTACGACGGCAAGGCGAACGCTTGCATGTTCGACCAATTCGGCTGGTGACGAACCAGGGGCATCCAATCGATGCCGGGCGATGTCGAACGCCGACGCAGCGCCCTCACCTTGGAGCGAACTCGCCGAGGGACATCGAGCACCGCCGACGATTTGGGTTGCCCGTCGAACGCCTGCCAGAGCGCACCACCCCACGACTCGTCGGCGCTGAGCGTGGCCAATCCGTGCTCATCGGCGGGGAACGCCAGGTCGGGTGTGGATCGGCCGGACCAGCGGGCCAGCAACTCCGGGAGGAGCACCATGCTCGCGACGTCGCTGTTGTTGATCCCCATCCCGTGCGGGGTGAACACCATGGTGATCACGTCGGGAAACGCGTCGAGCAGTTCAGCGATCAGGGTGTCGATCGCGTGGTACACGGAGCGGATCGCCGCGCCGGCGGCCGGCACGGACGCAACCGCCGACAGCGGGTGATCGGGGTCGGCTCCATGGAAGAGGCCCTCACTTGCGCTGTGCGCCTCGGAGACGTTGACGATCGCGATCGTCCACTCCGGGAGTCGCTCGCCGAGCAGCCACTGGCTGATCTTCGAACGCGCTCGCACGGCCTCGACGAGGTCGTGGGCCATGGCCGTGCACCGCTCGCTCGACGGCCACGGGCTGGAGTAGAGCCAGGGCCGGGCGGGCGAGGGTCCGAACCGCTCATCGAGTTCCGCTCGGAGGCCGAGGGGGCGCTCTTGGGCGGGGCCACCGGGGTCATGCGAACCCCAGTCGACGATTCCCTGAACGGTGTCCGGCGTCCGATCGAGATCGAAGTAGCAGGGGTCGAACACGACGGTGTCGACGCCGCCGAACGCAGCGGGCAGCGCCTCGTTGTGCTGCGTCACCCGGTACGACTCGGGATCGAAACTCACGGCGCTCTGGCGCCCACCTTCGTCCGGGTGGAGCCCATTGACCAGGTGCTCACCGGTGAGCCCGGTCAGGTAGGTGTTGCCGCTGTCGAGTCGGGCGTGGGCCGCAGTGTGAAACAGGCGCTCGATCGTCGGCAGTTCGAAGCGGCGAGCGGTCTCCATGTCGAAGCCGTCGAGGGAGAGCATCAGGACCCGCATGGTGGTCACCATAGGCAAACCCCGAGCACGTTGTGACTGCATCGAGACGCAATTACGATACGAGGCAGTTCAGTATCGAAATAGAAATCAGGACCACATGTCGATGGACTCCCGACCACGCCCACGAGCAACCTCTCCCGCTGCCATGCCTGGACACGCGGGCAATGACGATCTCGACCCGCGCGTCCACGATCGCCGGTGGTTGATCCTCGCGGTGCTCTGCATGAGCCTGCTGATCATCGTGATGGACAACACGATCCTCAATGTCGCCATCCCATCGCTGATCACCGAACTCGGCGCCACCAACAGCCAGGTGCAGTGGATCGTCGACTCCTACGTGCTCGTGTTCGCCGGCCTGCTCCTCACCACCGGCAGCCTGTCGGACCGTTACGGCCGCAAAGGCGCCCTGCAGCTCGGCATCGTCCTGTTCGGCATCGGCTCAGCAGCGGCGGCACTGTCGACCACTGCCAACGGGCTGATCTTCACGCGGGCCTTCATGGGCATCGGCGGCGCGCTGATCATGCCGGCCACGCTGTCGATTCTGATCAACGTGTTCCGCGACCCCCGCGAACGGGCGCGAGCGATCGCGGTGTGGGCCGGTGTCTCCGGGCTCGGCGTCGCAATCGGGCCGATCACCGGCGGATTCCTCCTCGAACACTTCTCGTGGTCGTCCGTGTTCTGGGTCAACATCCCGATCGGGGCCACCGCGCTCGTGCTCGGCATGTTCCTCGTACCGACCTCGCGCGATCCCGAGCAGGGCAAGATCGACCCGCTCGGGGCACTCTTGTCGTTCGTCGGTCTGGCGTCGGTGCTGTTCGGCATCATCGAAGGCCCGGCCAAGGGTTGGACCGACCCGCTCGTGATCGGCGGATTCGTCCTCGGCGCACTTGCGATCGGGGCGTTCCTGGTGTGGGAACAGCGCACCACGCACCCGATGCTCGACCTCTCGGTGTTCAAGAACCCCCGATTCAGCGCCGGAAGCGGAACGATCACGATCGTGTTCTTCGCATTGTTCGGCTCGCTGCTGTTGATGACGCAGTACTGGCAACTCGTTCACGGCTACACACCACTCGAAGCCGGTGTCCGGCTGCTGCCCTGCACGCGGCAACGATGATGGTGGTCGCGCCGCTGTCGGCGCGTGTCGTCGAGCGGCTCGGCACGAAACGGGTGGTGGTGATGGGGTTGAGTGCAGTCACCGCTGGCCTGGTGCTGCTGTCGACGATCGCGTCCGACACGCCCTATCCGATCGTGATCACCTACTTCATGGTGATGGCCGCCGGCATGGGCCTCACCATGGCGCCGGCCACCGAAGCGGTGATGGGGTCGCTGCCCCGAGCGAAAGCCGGTGTCGGCTCGGCCATCAACGACACCACCCGGCAAGTGGGCGGCGCCCTCGGCGTGGCGATCATCGGCACCGTGGTCAGCAGCGTGTACGCATCCCGAATCGGTGACCTCACCACGGTGTTCGGTCTGACGTCCCCGCAGGCGGCCCGAGCCGAGTCGTCGCTCGGCGCTGCACAGGGATTGGCCGCCGGTCTCGGCGACCGGGCCGGCGATTTCGTTGCTGCCGCCAACGACAGCTTCGTCGACGCACTGTCGATCGGCCTGCGTCTCGCCGCCGTTGCGGTGGTTGCTGCTGCGGTCATCGCTTGGAAGTTCCTGCCCGCTCATGCGACAGCCCCGATCGACGAACTCGAAGCGAACGCACCCTCGGACACCCTCCGCGAGGGCCTCGAACCCGCCCCGGTGCCCGTTGCGGGAGACTGAGTCCATGCCCACCGAACTCGACGAGCCAACAACGCCGCGCCGCCCCGGACGCCCTCGCACTGCTGGCGTCGACGAAGCGCTGCTCGACGCCGCGCTGCAACTCGCCGGCGAGTTCGGCATCCACGGCATGTCGATGGACGACCTGGCACAACGTGCGGGAGTGTCGAAGGCCACGATCTACCGCCGGTGGCCGTCGAAGGAGCGGCTGGTGCTCGACGCCCTCAACCAGGCAGTGCGCCCGTTCGAGCTGATCGACACCGGGTCGCTTCGTGGCGACCTCGACGGCTATCTCGGTGAGTTGGCGCTGCGGATGAACACCGGAAAGGCCAGCGACGTGCTGCCCGACCTCATTTCGGCATCGGTCCGCGATCCGAACATGCGAGCCTCACTCGACGAGTACATCCGGTATCGACGCCAGCCATTGGCCACGATGCTCGGTCGGGCGATCGAGCGAGGCGAACTCGACGTCGACAGCGACGTCGAGATCCTGATCGACACGCTGATCGGCCCATTCGTCTACCGGCGCCTGCTCAGCCATGACCCGCTCGATGAAGCGTTCGTCGAGCGGCTGATCCGCACGGTTCTCCCGACGCTCGACGCGTGACCCGGTTGTATCGCCGCCTGAACCGCGCATCGTAGGGTGCCGAGATGGACAGTGACTTCCCGACCTCGATCGGGCGACTCGGCGTGACGGCGTTCGATTGCCCCGACGCGCTGGCGCTCGCTGATTTCTACAACTCGATCCTGGGCGGCGATCTGGTGCCTGGCGACGACGCGGGCTGGGTCGAGGTGCACACGCCGACGGGCCGACTCGCGTTCCAGCAGATCGACGACCATCGCCGCCCGACCTGGCCTGGCGGCGACACGCCACAGCAGGGTCACATCGACATCGACGTGCTGAATCTCGACGGTGCTGAACTGGCGGTGGTGGGCCTCGGTGCCCGCAAGGCGGACACGCAGCCGAGCCCCGATCAGTTCCGCGTGATGATCGACCCCGCTGGTCATCCGTTCTGTCTGGTGCTCGCCGACTGACCGACGAGCACCGGGCTCATCGCTGGCGCATGCGGAGTGCGTCGCCGTGGGCGGGGAAGCCCTCGTGGTCGGCGAGCGCGAGCACCGACGGCGTCATGCGCGCCAGGGCTGTTTCGTCCGCTCGGGCGATGGCGGTGCGCTTGAGGAACGTGTCGGCGGTGATGCCCGACGATACGTGGGCGAACCCCGACGTGGGCAGCGACGCCGGGCACCCGACCACGAAGTTCGCTGCACTGAAGGGTGTGTGTTGGCCGATCAGGATCTCGCCGGCGTTGATGAGGCCATCAACGATGTGATCGACGATCGAGTCGGCAACGGCCACCTGGAGATGCTCGGGTGCGAACTCGTTGGCGATGCCGACCGCCACCTCGAGTGAGTCGACGATGATGCAGCCCCCGTTGGGGCCGAGCGAGGCGCGAGCAGCGGTGGCGCGCACGTCGGCAAGGCCTGCCAACTGCTGCTCCAGCGCAGCGTCGACTGCGTCGGCCAGCGCCACCGAATCGGTGACGAGCACCACGGTGCTGTCGGTGCCGTGCTCGGCCTCGATCAGCAGATCGGCAGCGAGCAGCGCTGCGTCAGCAGAGGAATCGGCGATCACGAGGCTCTCGGTGGGGCCGAGCAGCATCATGGTGGCCAGCCCGTGACGCTGCATCTCGACCTGGGCGATCGTGACCGCGGGCGAACCGGGGCCGACCACCTTGCGGACTTTCGGGATGCTCTCGGTGCCGAAGCCGAGCGCCGCGATGCCGGCCGGGCCGTTCACCCGGAACACGTCGTTGATGCCGAGCTTTCTGCACACCACGAGCACCGCCGGGTCCACGTTGCCCGACCCGTCCGGGATGGGAGGCACCACGAGCGAAATCGACCGCACGCCGGCCACCACTGCCGGCACGGCCAACTGGTACGCCACGCTTGGATAGCTGGCCTTGCCCGACGGCGTGAACAGCCCCGCCGACGTGATCGGCGTGATCTTCTCGCCGACCACGAGGCCGGGTTCCGTCTCACGCGACCAGTCCTGCGCCTGTTCCATCTGGGCCTCGTTGAACGCGCGGAGGTGGGCGATGGCATCGTCGAGCGCGGCATCGACGTCAGGGGAGACCGCAGCGCGTTCGAACTCGTCAGCGGACACGCGCAGGCCGTCGGGTGACACCTCGATGCCATCGAATCGGGCGAGCGCGTCGCACACTGCGGCGTCGCCGCGATCACGCACATCGTCGAGCAGGAGACCGATCGATCGTCGCAACTCTGGCTCGAAGATGTCGTCGAGGCCCCGTCGCATCAGCGCATCACGGGCTGGGGCGTTCATGTCGTTCCACACCTGGCGTCGCATCACACTCACCGCGCGAACGCTACCGGCGCCGCTGCCGCCGACGGATTACATCGCGGGTCTGACCCCTGATGTGATCGGCGGTGCTCAGGGGTCGATTCGTTGTACCCAATACTGGTTGAACTGCCAGATCGCGGCTTCGTATGCCGAGAGACGACCCTGTCGGGCGAGCGGCGCATGGAGCCCGCGCCACGGCCCCACGTTGACCGGGATGTCCTCGCCGTGGATCCAGTTCAGCCCCTCTCGAACCAGTGGGATCGCGGCGATCACGTCAGGGTCGGTCGCCGCGTCGGGCTCGAGGAGCAGGTGGATGCGCAACGTCATCCGGTCGTGTGCGTGCGGCACGACCTCGTACCACGTGCCCAGCGTGCCGCTCACGGCGAAGAGCAACGTCGGATAGACACATGCGGCCAAAAGATCGGCGCGCCGCTCGCGATCGAGTCCCGCGAGGAAGGGGAGGTCGTCGCTGTGGTCGAGGTCGGTGACGCCCGGCATCTGCAGGAGCGACCATGGACCTCCCTCGTTGTCGGGCACGTACGACTGGTTGGCCGGGTTGCTCTGCTGGAACGTGTCGCGATGCGGCCCGATGTGGTGGTATGCCTCCATGAAGTTCTCGACCAGCAGCTTCCAGTTCCACGGCGATTCGAATTCGATCGTGTCGACGATCACCAGGTCGCCGAAGCCGTACTGCTGGAGCAGCGGCGCTGAGCGGGGCGAGACGCGGCGCCAACGGTTGCGGATCGTGGTCCATCGAGACGAACACGAAGCCTTCCCACACCTCGACGGCCAGCTGCGGGAGGCGACACCGGTCGAGATCGAAGCCGTCAGCACCGTCCATCAGCGGTGCGGTGTGCAGCGATCCGTCGCGCCGGTACGACCACTGGTGATACGGGCACACGATGAAACGTGCGGAACCTGCTTCGGAGACGAGCGGCATCGAACGGTGCAGGCAGACATTCGACATCGCACGGATCTCGCCATCGTCCCCCCTGATCACCACCACTGGTTGGTCGATCAGGTCGACAGCCACGTAGTCGCCGGGGTTCGGGAGTTGGTCGACACGTGCAATGCACACCCAGTCGTGGCGAAAGATGGAGGCCACCTCGCGCTCCCACGCATCAGGGTCGGTGTAGGCGCGCGGCGGCAACGTCGCAGCGTGCGCGAGGTCGGCGGTGACCGTGTCTCGCTCACGCGAGCTGAGGAACCGATCGGACGTGTTCACGCCATCGGGTGTACCATCTCGCCACGTTCCAGTCACCAGCCAGGGGAGCGTGCATGCCCGTCACCGTCGTCGTCGGAGCCCAGTGGGGCGATGAGGGCAAAGCCAAAGTCATCGACCTCTTGTCGAAAGAGCACACCTATGTGGTGCGCTATCAAGGCGGGCACAACGCCGGCCACACCGTGGTGGTCGCCGGCGAGCGCTACGCACTGCAACTCGTACCATCCGGGATCCTCTACGACCATGTGATCCCGGTGATCGCCAATGGCGTGGTCGTGGACCTGCCGACGCTCTTCAACGAGATCGACATGCTCGAAGCGCGGGGGATCTCGTGCGCCGAGTTGAAGGTGTCGAGTCGGGCGCACCTGATCTTCCCGTGGCACCAGGCCCACGACGCCATTGCCGAGGCGATGCGTGGCGACGACAAGATCGGCACCACCCTCAAGGGCATCGGCCCGGCGTACGCCGACAAGGCCCGGCGTGTCGGCATCCGCGTCGGCGACGTGCTCGATGCCGATCGATTCGCCGGCCTCGTCCGCGAGCGCGCCGTGGCCGAGAACACGCTGATCGAGCAGGCGGGCGGCGATCCGCTCGACATCGACGAGATCGTCGAACGATTCGGCGCTCTCGGAGCCCGCGTGGCGCCGTTCGTCGCGGACACCGTCGGACTGCTTCACGGAGCGATCTCCGCTGGCGTCCACGTGCTGCTCGAAGGTGCACAGGCGACCTTCCTCGACCTCGATCACGGCACCTACCCGTACGTCACGTCCTCGAACCCGACCGCTGGTGGCGCCTGCGCCGGCACCGGTCTGGGGCCCCGTGACATCGACCGGGTGGTGGGGATCACCAAGGCCTACACCACACGTGTTGGCGCGGGGCCGTTTCCGACCGAGTTGTTCGACGACGACGGCAACACGCTCGTCGACGTCGGCAAGGAATTCGGCACGGTCACCGGTCGTCGTCGGCGTGCCGGCTGGCTCGATTGCGTGATGCTGCGCCAAGCGGTGCGACTCAACAGCCTCACCGAGTTGGCGCTCACCAAGCTCGACATCCTCGATGGTTTCGACGAGGTCAAGATCTGCACCGGTTATCGCCTCAACGGTCAGCTGCTCGAGCACTACCCCGACCTCTCGGAGCTGATCGCCGACGTCGAGCCGGTCTACGAGGTGCTGCCCGGGTGGGGGAGCGCACTCAGCGAGATGCGTGAACCCGGCGACCTGCCGGCGCAGGCTCGGCGCTTCATCGAGATCGTCGAAGAGCAGGTGGGAATTCCCGTCAAGGTGGTCGGTGTCGGCGCCGAGCGCGACGACTACCTGGTCTGGACATCATGATTCCGCGCTATTCCACGCCGGAGATGGACGCGGTGTGGAGCGACCCGGTGCGGTTCGGCCGCTGGCTCGAAGTCGAGCTGCTCGCCACCGAAGGACACGCCCAACTCGGGCTCGTGCCGGCCGATGCTGCCGTCACCTGCCGGGCCAACGCGCCGGTCACCGACGACGCATTCGTCGATGCGGTGCTCGAGCGCGAAGCGGTGACCGACCATGACGTGGCCGCGTTCGTCGACGTCGTTCAGGCAGCGATCGGTGCGCCGGCGTCGTCGTGGATCCACTACGGCTTGACGTCGTCGGACGTGGTCGACACTGCACTGTGCTGGGCGCTGCGCGACGCCGCTGACCTGCTGATCGAAGCGTCGAGCGACTTGCTCGCCACACTCGTGCGGCTGGCCCACGAGCACCGCGACACCGTGATGATCGGGCGTACACACGGCGTGCATGCCGAGCCGACGACGTTCGGCGCGAAGGTCGCGCTGTGGGCGCTTGCAGGTCGATCGTGACCGCACCCGGTTGCAGGCTGCCCGCGAGAACATCGCCGTGATGAAGCTGAGCGGTGCCGTCGGCACCTACTCCAACATCGCGCCGGAGGTCGAGCAGCACGTGGGCGACGCCCTCGGGCTCCGACCCGTCGCTGCCACGCAGGTGATCGCCCGCGACCGCCATGCCGAATTCCTCTATGCCTGTGCGTCCGTGGGCGCGACCTGCGAGCTGATGGCGATCGAGTTGCGTCATCTGCAACGGACCGAGGTGCGTGAGGTGCAAGAGGGGTTCAAGCCGGGTCAGAAGGGTTCGTCCGCGATGCCCCACAAGCGCAACCCGATCTCGGCAGAGACGATCTCGGGGCTGGCACGGGTGCTGCGCGGCAACTTGTCGGCCGGCATGCAGGACGTTGCGCTCTGGCACGAGCGCGACATCTCGCATTCGTCGGTGGAGCGGGTGATCCTGCCGGACTCGTCACAGTTGGCGTTCTACGTCATGCGACGCCTGCGACGCCTGCTCGACGGCCTCCTCGTCTTTCCCGAGCGGATGCAGGCCAATCTGGACGCCAGCTACGGCCTGGTGTTCAGCCAGCCGGTGTTGTTGGCGCTGGTGCAGGCGGGCGCAACCCGAGATGACGCGTATCGGATCGTCCAACGCAACGCAATGAGGGCCTGGGACGAAGGCCTCGATTTCCGCCAATTGCTCGAGGCCGACGACGAGGTCGACAACGCGCTGCTCGACGAGGCATTCGACCTTCGGCGGTCGCTCCGCAACCTCGATCACGTGATGGACCAACTCGCCAACATCACCCTGTAACGATTGGTGTCAGACACCAAACGTGACGGGTTCAGTCGCCGCGGCTGATCCCGGCCTGCTTGAGCGTGCTCGCCGGCACGCCGACGTCGCGCCATGAGGCGTATGAGATCGACTTGCTGTCCGAATAGCTCTTGGCCACCTTGACGAACTCCGCTTCGAGGGCGTCCATGTCGATGGCATCCGACTTGGCGGCCAATTCGGCCTTCAGATCTCGGCGTTCCTGCACGAGGAGCAGCTCATCGAGTGGGCTCGCACTCTCGAGTTCGACGTCGACGGCATCGAGGCGTTTGCGGATGCTGTCGGGGGTGCGCTTACGGCCCCGCTTCGGCTTGGTGGCGCGGAGTCCTTCGAGGTAGTCCCGCACGACCCTGCCCTCGAGGCGACCTTTGGCGAGGGCTTCCTTGTGCGCGTCGGACATCGGTGTGCGTGGTGCTCGTTTTCCTGCCATGACCCCCGATCTTAGGGACAATTGATGCTGATGCAATAGCGTGGAATTCGATGTTCGAACTGTCAGCTCATGGGACCGATGTTCATGTCGGCGTTGGACCGCAATACCCGTGGGGGGGTCTGTACGGGGGGCAGATCGTTGCCCAGGCACTTCGAGCGGCAGCCATTTCCGTCGAGCCGGAACTGGAGCCGCACTCGATTCGCGCCTATTTCATCCGGCGAGGGGACCACAACGAACCCGTCCGCTACGAGGTCGATCGCATCCGCAATGGTCGGAGTTTTGCGACGAGACGCGTCGTGGCGCGACAAGCGGTGGGCGCGATTCTCAACGCCGAGAGTTCGTTCCAACGGCCTGAACGTGCCGCTGCAATCCAGACCGTCACGATGCCCGACGTCCCGACTGCTGATTCGCTCGCACAGGACTCGTGGACCCCGACGTTCGACCGGGCGTTGGTACCCGCCGAACAGGTGGCGGGTGGATCGCGTGACGGCACGGGACGTGCTGTTGCGTGGATGCGGGTCAACGACGATCTCGGCGACCCCGCCGATGCCAGTGCTCAACTGTTGCACCGATGTTGGCTCGCCTACCTCTCCGATGACATGCCGACCGACTCCGTGATCCGGGCTCATCCGGTGGCCGACGACGCCGAAGCTCGCGAGGGACTGTTCTGCGCCAGCCTCGACCACACCATCTGGTTCCACCGTTCGCTGCGCGCCGACCGCTGGCACCTGTACGACTTCTCCTGTCACCACTACGTCGGCGGTCGCGGCTTGTCGGTGGGGCACGTGTTCGCGTCGGATGGGACCCACGTGGCCACCATCGCGCAGGAAGTGCTGGTGCGCGACGCCCGCGACCGCGACTGACGTCGGCGTCGCCCGCACGCGCTGTCGGGGGAGGACTACGGTCAGGGCCGATGAGCAACGTTGACGTACCCGCCGACCTGTCGCCGACGTTGGAGACGCTGCGCACCCACGTGATGACGCACTCGGTGAAGCACGGCGACTTCACCCTGAAGTCCGGCGCCACCAGCACCTGGTTCCTCGACACCAAGCAGACCGCCTGCACACCCGATGGCATCCTGGCAGTGGCCGATGCCGTCTTCGAAGTGTTCGGCGATGTGCTGGACGACATCGACGCCATCGGTGGGCTGACAATGGGCGGCGACCCGGTGGCGTATGCGGTTGCGGCGGTCGGCGCCACCCGTGGCCGTCGACTTCGCAGCTTCAGCGTGCGCAAGGAGGCCAAGCAGGGCGGTGTCACCGGACGCATCGCAGGAGCGTTGCGTCCCGGCGATCGGGTGCTCGTCACCGAAGACACCACCACCAGGGGTACGTCGTTGATCGAAGCCGCCGAGCAGATCGAGGCGTTCGGCGCGGTACCGGTGTGGATGACGGTGATCGTCGACCGCGGCGGTACCTGCGCGGCCATGGCCGCCGAACATGGCATCGACTACCGCCCGTTGTTGACCGCGCCGGATCTGGGGTTCGGCTACGGCACCTGACGGACGGTGCTTCCGACGTCGTCGAGGACGCCGGGGTTGAGGATCGCAGTCGGATCGAGCGCGGCGCGCAGCGCCCGCTGTGCAGCCAGGTCGGCGGACGACCGCACGAGATGCATCCACCCGGTCTTGGCCACGCCGATGCCGTGCTCGGCAGAGATCGTGCCGCCGAGTTCGGCCACCAACGGGAGGATCGAGCGGGCCAGTGCGTCGGTGTCGGTCGCTTCGAGGAAGTTCAGGTGCACGTTGCCCTCGGCGAGATGGCCGAACGGGATCAGGCGGGCTCGCTGGAGTTGCGCCGCGCGTCGAGCAGCCGCCACCACGGTGTCGAGTGACGACACCGGGACGGCGATGTCGAGCTTGAAGGTCGGTGGCCCGGTGGTGGTCGCAGCGCCGATCGCCTCGGTGATCCGGTCGCGGAACGCGAGCAGGTCGTCGCGACGACGCCCGCCTGCGCTCAGCGCCGTGCCGGTCACGCCGGTGGCCGCCGCGAGCGCGGCCAGCAACGCTGGTTCGGGGTCGAGGTGATCGGTGCACTCGACGAGGACCACCACGCCGCCGGTGGCGACATCGATCGGAACCGGACGGCCGAGATGGTCGGCCACGAGTTGCATCGCCTCGGGGAACACCATCTCGATCGAATCGAGCGAGGCGACTCGGTGGCGCAGCGCAGCCAGCAACCGGAGTGCCGATGCAACGCTGTCCAGTGACACCATTGCGGTGACCGCCTCGCCGTACGACGCCACCAGCCTGAGCCGTGCCGCGGTGATCACCGCCAAGGTGCCCTCCGAGCCAGCCAGCAGTGACGGCCAATGCACGCCAACGGTTTCCTTGGGGAGCCCGGCGAGCGATCCGACCACCGTGCCGTCGGCGAGCACTGCTTCGATGCCGAGCACCTGCTGGCGCATGGTGCCGAACCGCACCACTCGAGAGCCGCCGGCGTTGGTTGCGATCGCTCCGCCGACGGTGGCCGAGTCGCGTGCCGCGAAGTCGATCGGTGTGTCGAGGCCGACGTCGCGTGCGGCGCGTTGCCAGTTGGCGATGGTGACCCCGGCTCCTGCGGTGAGCGCCATCGCGGTGGGCTCGACGTGGCTGATCTGGTCGAACCGTCGCATCGACATCACGACGACGGGTCGGCCAGCGGCGTCACGCTCCCGCGGGACGCCGCCGCCGACGAGCCCGGTGTTGCCGGCCTGGGTGATCACGGCGACTCCCGTGGCTCCGCACCAGTGCAACACCTCGGACACCTCGGCAGTGGAGCCCGGCCGCACCACCGCGGTGCATGGTCCGCCGTAGCGCCCGGTCCAGTCGCGTTCGTAGCCGGCACGCAGGTCGTCATCGACCAGCACATGCTCTGGCCCGACGATGCGGGTGAGCTGATCGACGAGGTGAGCGGCTGTCACGAGGTGAGCTTGTCACGATCGAGTCGGGACCAAGGTCACGACGAGCGAATGGACACCATCCCCACTGGTCGGGCTTGTCTATGCTCGCATCACTTCGACTTCCAGGGGGGATCGACAATGAAGATGGAACAGTTCTGGCGTTGGCTCGGCGTCGCGCTCGGCAAGTACTGGAAAGCCGTTGCCGCGATCATCACGCTGATCACGATCGTGTTCGCGCGTCGGTGCGCGCAACATCGAGTTCGCCACCGGCCAGGACAGCTATCTCAACCCCGAGTCGCAGATCGCCATCGACAACGTCGCGTTCCAGGACGACTTCGGCGGCGAGACCGTCATCATGTTGTTCAGCTCCAACGACGGCTCCGACGTCAGCGCGCTGTACGAAGGCGAGAACCTCGCCGAGCTCGAACGGATCACTGCTGATCTCGAACGAGATCGACGGTGCCTTTGCGGTGGTCACCCCGCTGGTGTCCCTCGATTTCAGCTCCAACCTGCTCACCCAGGGCGTTGGCACCGACGCCCTGCTCGCTGCTGCGGCAACCGACGAGGCCGGGGCCGAGGCTCGTGGCGCAGACGTCCAGATGGCCCTTGCACGTCTCAATGCCATCCCCGCCGACGACCAGGTGATCGGCAACCCGGAGTTCAACCAGCTGCTGCTCTTCGACAACAGCGGATTCGAGCTCGTGGACGGCGCCCCCGTCGCTCCGCCACAGGAAGAGCTGGTCATCCGCAAGTCGTTGGAGGGCACCTTCCCCAACGTCGAGGGTGGACCGGTCAATGGCACCGCCGTCGGCGGCGTGGTGCTCGATGGCAACGCCACGCTCGACGAGCAGACGGCGGCCACCAAAGAGGTGCTCGACGCGCTCGACGATGCGTCGTTCGACGGGTTCGACCTGACCGTCACCGGTTCGCCGGTGTACCTCGCCGAGATCAACGACTACCTCCAGGGCGGCATGCTGCGCCTCGGCGCCGCTGCGCTCGGCCTGATGGCCGTGGTGCTGGCGCTGATCTTCCGGGTGCGCTGGCGCCTGCTTGCCACTGCTGTCGGTGCTGATCGGCGTGCTGTGGTCGTTCTCGCTGCTCGGCATCATCGGCATCGACCTCTCGCTGGTCACGATCTCCGGTCTGCCGATCCTGATCGGTGTGGGTATCGACTTCGCCATCCAGGTGCACAACCGTGTGGAGGAGGAGGTGGTGCTCGACAAGGAGGCCCACCCGATCGCCGAGACGTTGGCCAACCTCGGCCCACCGCTGATCGCGGCCACGATCACCGGCGTCGTGGCGTTCCTCGCCCTGCGCATCTCGAAGGTGCCGATGATCCGGGACTTCGGTGTGTTGCTCGCCATCGGCATCTCGGTGCTCGTGGTGATCGGCATCATCGTCACGGCCTCGGCGCTCGGTATCCGTGAGTACACCAAGCGCACGGAGGAGCGCCCCCCTTCGGCAGTCGAGCGTGTGGTGGTGAAGCTCGGTGGGTTGCCCACCAAGCTCGGTCCCGTGTTCATCGGGTTGGCCGCGGTGCTGTTCATCGGCGGCGTGCTCGTCGAAGGCCGCGCCCAGATCGAGTCCGATCCGATCAAGTGGATCGACCAGGACAGCCAGGTCGTCAACGACATCGGCCAGTTGGAAGACGAGACCGGGTTCTCCTCCACGCTCGGCATCCTCGTGGCCGCCAACAACGTCTACGACCAAGATGTCATCGACCTCATCTGGGAGTTCACGCTCGACGCCGAGGAGCGGCCTGAGGTCGTGTCGTCGTCGAGCATGGTCAACACGATGGGCAAGATCATCCTGATCGATGGTGCCACGCCCGTCGCGCCGACCTCGGCCGACATCCAAGCCTCGGTCGAACAGATGCCTGAGGCGATCCAGAACGCACTGCTTCCCGCCGGTGCCGACTCGCAACTGGCGACGTCGACACAGCTCAACCTGCGACTGGCGCCGAGCAGTCTCGACGAACGTGCGGAGTTCGTCGGCGAGCTCGAAGCCGACCTCAACTCGCGCATCGAGGCCCTCGATCTTCCGGCCGACAGCATTCTGCTCGTCGATCTTGCCGAGGGACAGGAGCCGGTGCGCGCCACGCCCGCCGGGCTCGCCACCGTCGGCATCGGCCTGCTGGAAAACCTGTCGGCGAACCGGGCGAACCTCACCTATCTCGCCCTGGCGCTCGCCGGCCTGTGGCTGGTGCTGCGGTTCCGCAGCTTGACACGAGCGCTGCTCGCGCTGATCCCGGTGCTGCTCGCAGTGGGTGTGTCGTCGCTGGTGGTGGGCTTGCTCGGGTTCAGCTTGAGCCCGCTGACCACCGTGAGCGGGCCCCTGGTGATCGCGAGCTGTGCCGAGTTCTCGGTGCTGATCCTCGGGCGATACCTCGAGGAACGCCAACGGGGCCTGTCGCCACGCGACGCCACCGACATGGCCGCCAGCCGAACCGGGCGGGCGTTCTTCACGTCGGCGGTCACCACGATCTGCGGTTTCGCCGTGCTGATCGGATCGTCGTTGCCCCTGCTGCGTGACTTCGGTCTGATCGTCACGCTGAACATCACGATCGCCCTGTTGGCGGCGCTCGTCGTCATGCCGCCGCTGTCGGTGTGGGTCGACGAACGCGGCTGGCTCGGCACGCAGAAGCCGGTCGCTGGTCCGCTGGATTCGGTACGCCTGGCAGCAGCGATTCCCGGGCCACAGACGGTGGGCGCAGCGGTCGGCGTCGTCGGATTCGTTGCCGCAGGTGCGGTGGTCTACGCCACTGCCGACACGAGCACGGGCCAGGCCAGCGAGATCGAGTTCTCGGCGACGGCGCTGACGACCACGACCACCACGACGACCACCACCACCACCACGGTGCCCCCGTCGACGGTGCCGGGCGACACGGTGCCCGACGGTCCGGTGAACAATCCCGACGACTTCGGATCCGACCGGCCGGTCGACCCAGTCGGTGGCATCCTGTTCGACACGCTGACCGGGCTGGGAGTTCCGCCGAATCAGGCGAACTGCGCGATCGAGACGATTCCCGGCGGTCTTGCCAGCGTCGACACGGGAGCAGTGCTGGGTGGCGACGACGCTGCGGCAGCCCCGGTGATCCAGGCAGCGCTCGACTGTGGCATCGAACAAGCGACGATCGATGAAGTGTTGGTGGTGCTCCGCGGCGGGTGATCGTTCGATTTCGGCAGGTGTGCGGCCGCGGACGTCACGCGCCGATCGCCCAGAATGGGCGATGTCCACGCGACCCTGAGCAGGTTGAGTGGGTGGGGAACACATCCACTCACAAGGAGCACCCATGTCCAACAAGCCTTCCACCATCGCTGTCGCGACCTACTCCGACAAGACCAGCGCCGACCTCGACTACGATGCGGTCCGCAGCATCAAGTCGGATGGTCAACTCGACCACATCGCAATCGCCGTCGTCGAGAAGCAGGCCGATGGTGACCTCAAGATCGATCGTCACGACAGCACCGCCAAGCACCTTGCCTGGGGAGGTGGCATCCTCGGTGCCGCAGCCACGGTCGCGTTCGCCCCGCTCGGCGTCGTGTTCCTCGGCACGCTTGCCGTCAACAGCGCCGTGTACGCCGGTGCCGGTGGTCTTGTCGGCCACTTCTGGAAGAACGTCCCCAAGGACGATGCCCGCAAGATGGGCGAGATGCTCGAGGCGGGCCAGTACGGCCTGATCATCGTCGCCGTGAACCCGAACGGCACCGACGTCGGTGCACTGCTCACCCATGCGGTCGATAAGCAGATCGTCGATGGTGTCTACGACACCGACAGCGCGATCGAGACCGCCTTCGAATCCACCGAGGCCTGACCGCTACTCTCCCGGTCCGAGCAGTTCGGACCGGGAGAGACGCGCATGACCACATCGACAGAACCGCCGACCACCTGCATCATCGGCGCGGGGTGTTCGGGTTTCACGATGGCCAAACGGCTCGAGGATCACGGGCTCCCGTACGACTGCTTCGAAGCCTCCGACGACATCGGCGGCAACTGGTACTTCCAGAATCCGAACGGCATGTCGTCGTGCTACCAGAGCCTCCACATCGACACGTCCAAGTGGCGGCTGGCATTCGAGGACTACCCGGTGCCTGCGGACTGGCCGGACTTCCCGCACCACTCGCAGCTCCTCGCGTATTTCCACGACTACGTCGACCACTTCGGCTTGCGCGACACGATCACGTTCAACACGGCGGTCACCGACTGCGAACGGCTGGCGAACGACCGCTGGAAGGTGACATTGTCCACCGGCGAAGCCCGCGAGTACGACCGCCTCGTGGTGGCGAACGGCCATCACTGGGATGCCCGCACTCCGACCTACCCGGGCACATTCGACGGTTACCAGGTGCACTCGCATCACTACCGTGACCCGTTCGAGCCCTACGACTTCCGCGGGAAGCGGGTCTTGGTGGTCGGTGCTGGCAACTCGGCAATGGACATCTCGTCGGAATTGTCGCAGCGACCGATCGCCGAGTCGTTGACGATCTCGATGCGCCATGGCGTGTGGGTGCTGCCGAAGTACTTCGATGGCAAGCCGGCCGACAAGGCGTCGTTGCCGCCCTGGATGCCGGCCAGGTTCGGTCGAGCGCTGGCACGAGCGAAGATCAAGAAGTCGATCGGCAAGATGGAGGACTACGGCCTTCCGAAGCCTGATCACCGGCCGCTCGACGCGCACCCGTCGGTGTCGGGAGAGTTCCTCACACGCGTCGGTTGCGGTGACATCATCCCGAAGGGGGCGATCGACCGGCTCGACGGCGACGGTGTCAGGTTCGCTGACGGCTCGCGACAACCGTTCGACGCCATCGTGTGGGCAACGGGGTACAACGTGTCGTTTCCGTTCCTGCGTCAGCCAGAACTGACCCCTGACGACAACACGTTCCCCCTCTTCAAGCGGATGGTCAAGCCAGGGTTCGACAACCTGTTCTTCCTCGGTCTCGCCCAGCCCTTGCCGACGTTGGTGAACTTCGCGGAGCAGCAGTCGAAGCTGGTGGCTGCTGCCATCGCCGGCACCTACGAGTTCCCGCCGGTCGACGAGATGCACGCCACGATCGATGCCGACGAGAAGATCCATCTCGGACACTTCTACGACAGTCCTCGTCATCGCATGCAGGTGGACTTCAACACCTACGTCGCCGACCTCGCCAAGGAACTCGAACGCGGCGCCGAGCGCGCTGCTGCGCGGGTGAGTTGACCGCGGTGATGAGCCAAACCCGCAGATCTGGTGGGTTCGCTCATCGCAGGGGGCACGGGCGCGGCTCGCGGCGTCGGTCGGCCCAGGTCGTGTGAGAGTCTGAGGCCGTGATCCTGTATGTCGACTTCGAGCATCCGTCCACCTACCTGAAGCCGAAGTCCGAGTGGTTGCTCGCCGCCCGCGCCCGGATCTCCTACATGCTCCAAGACCTCACCGGCCAGCGCTGCCTGCTGCAGCGGTACGTCGACGTCGACGCCGAGATCATCGAGGAACTCGACATCAGCGGGGTCTTCATCAGCGGCAACGGCGCGGATCCGGGGCTGTACGACCCGGCACAACTCGACGGGCTGCGTTCGATCGTGCGATCTGGTCGAGCGCCGGTGTTCGGCTTCTGCGGCGGCATGCAGTTCATCGGCGAAACGCTCGGGGCCCGCCTCGACAGGATCGGCCCACTCGCTGCTGACGATGACGATCCGCACCCCACCTACGAGCCCGGCTGGCGCAAGGAACTCGGCTATCTGCCGGTGGAACTGATCGGCGATCATGTGCTGCTCGAGGGGTTGGGGACCGCGCCCGTGTTCCGTCATGCACACACCCAGGAGCTCAAGGGCCTCCCCGACGGTTTCGTGAACATCGCTCGGAGTTCGGTGACCGAGCTGCAGTACATCGCCCACACGTCTCGCCCTGTCGCTGGTACCCAGTTCCATCCCGAGTACTTCACCGACGAGCATCCTGCTGGGCGCCGCCTGATCGAGAACTACTGCGCCTGGTCGGGCATCACCTGAGGGGCTGGTCGATGCTGCGCTGCACCGGTGGCGCCGGTCGAGGCGAGGTCGTCCGATGGTCCGCCTCTGCGCCTGGTTCGCCGGTTCCGGCTGCGTCGTAGGAGGAGGAGCACGAACAGCAGTGCGAGGACCAGGGCGCCGGCGAGTGCGAGACGGAGTGCGCCGCTTGCAGCGAGTTCGTCGATCTGCTCGTCGGCCGACTCCAGTGCGGTCAGGGCGTCGGCACTGTTGCCGGCCTCGACCTCGGACCGAGCCGTGTCGAGATCGGATTCGATGCCCGACCCCCACCGTCCGACGGCGACCACGAACCCGGACGCGGCGTCGAGTTGGTCGTCGACCTCGATGATCCGCTCCAGGGCCAGCACCTGCGCGTCGGCGGCCTCGACCCCACTGGCGAAATCGTCCACGCCGCTGACTGCGCCGAGCACGGGTGGCGTGGCCTCGGCGTCGTCGGCGAGCACGTCGATTCGGTCCGCCAGCACCTCGAGCGTGGCCCCGACCTCGATCGCCTGGGCGAGGAGTTCCGTAGGCGCCGAGAAGTCGACGCCGGCTGCGTCTTGTCGAGGGGCCGACGCATACGCGGCCGCCGCCGGGTCGTCGGGTTCGTCGATGCCCACCGCCTCCTCGATCGATGCCAGCGTGCTGCGGAGCTCGAGTACCTGGTCGGCGGCGACCACGCCATCGACGGTGTCGTCGATCTCCCAGAGCTCCAGGCTGTTGCGAACTCCGAGCGGCAGCGTCCAGGGAGCGCTCCGCTCGGCCAGCCCCGCAACCTCTGTCGCCGCTCGGTCGCGCTGCTCGATCAGCGGTGCATCCTCGGCATTCACGACGTGGGCTCGGAACAGGTCGCCGGCGCCAGCTGAGCCGCCGACCTCGACCAGCATGTCGTACGCGCGCTGCCAATCGCGCGTGGGAAATGCGACGCCCTCGCCGCCGTAGGGGCTGGCAGCGGTGGCCAGTGCATCGACGACCTCACCGGATGATTCGAAGCCGATCTCGTCGATGAGGGCATCGAGCACCCAGAACGAGGCGTTGTAGCCGTACTCCTCCACCTCGCGTGGGCTCCCGACGTCGCCCCAGTCGGTGAGCGGCTGAGCAACCGGATCATCCGGCGACGGAACGGTGGCGGTGCGAGGGACCTCGCCGTCGAGTCGGATCAGTTCAGCCGCGTACACCTGCGCGAGTCCCTCGGTGAACCATCGTTCCGGCGAGACGCGGCCGTTGAACCAGGCGTGCGACAGTTCGTGGTAGATGGTGTCGGCATCGAGTTCCTCACCGACGGCGATCTCGCTGCTCTGCAGGTCGAACCATCCGGCATATCCAGCCAGGTTCGGTTCGAGCGACTGGCGCACGTCGAAGTTGCCGTCGACCGGCCACGGGCTGCCGATGAGTGACTCCAACGCCGGGATCCCGGCCTCGACTCGGGCCGCGGCGAAGTCGGCCCACTCCGGGTCGTCGGGCCATGACCGAAGCTCGATGTCCACGCCGTCGACGGTGAGCGCACGCGAGACGAGGCGGTCGTTGTTGGCCAAGCTGACGGTGATGACGTCGTCCTCGGTCATGGCGCCACGTGTGTGGACGACAGTGCCGAACCCGTCGGGAGCGCTCGTGTCGAACCCGGTGAGATCGGTGAACTCGTCGAACTCGTAGCCGAACGGTTGCGTGATCCGCACGGTGACGAGACCCTCGTCACCCAGCCCGAACGCGATGAATCCGGCGTATGCCTCGTTGATGCGCCAGGGGACCGGATCGCGAGGGGCTGCGCCGAGGTGGTCGTAGGTGACCTGCAGTGTGGTGCTCTGCCCGCTGAACAGCTGCGTGCCGAGGTCGATTCGGTACGGGGAAAAGGCAGGGAACTCGGGATCGGGTTCCAGCGTCCCGTTGAGCACACTGCCGTTGCGGGTTGCGACGATGTTCTCGGCACCGAGTGGAACCGCGACGCCGTATGCATCGAAGAAGCTCCGGTTGATCACGTTGCCGTCGACACGGTCGGTGGTGACGTTGCGCAGGGTGATGTCGATGGTGACGCGCACCACGCCGCGGGAGGGGTCGAACTCGAAGGAGTTCACCGATTGCTCCTCGAGCCCGTTCCCGGCGCTCTGGGCCGTGACGGGTGCAGCGTTGGAGAGGGTGGCGGTCACCGCCAGTGCCGAGACGAGCGAGACAAGACCCAGCCAGCGGTGAAGGCGACGCACCGGAACATTCTCGCGGTCACAGCCGCCAAATCCACGGCGGCGGACATCTGCGGAGGCAGACGTCTCCAACAGTGGTCGAGACCGGCGTCGATCCGGTGACCCCACGCTTTTCAGGCGTGTGCTCTGCCAACTGAGCTACTCGACCGTACCCAGTCGAGTTCAGGAGACTCGACTGATTTCACAGAAAAGCCACTCGCCATCATTCGATGACGAGTGGCCCCCTGCTGCGGTCCCGACGGGATTTGAACCCGCGACCTCCGGCTTGACAGGCCGGCGTGAACTCCTGACTTCACCACGGGACCAGATATGTACCAACGCTTTCGCGCCGCACCCCCAACGGGATTCGAACCCGTGCCGCCACCTTGAAAGGGTGGTGTCCTAGGCCACTAGACGATGGGGGCCTGAAGGCAATGGCCTTGTCTCGTTGAGAGCGACTTGAATCTAGCAGTGCCGATCCGCCGATCCACCACGAGATGATGTCAGCGAGATGGTGTCAGCCCGGCAGCAGCAACTCGCCGGCGTTGAGTTGGTGCGCATACCTGCCGTTGGCGGCGAGCAGTTCGTCGTGGGTGCCGATCTCTGCGATCCTGCCGTTCTCGACGAACGCGATCCGGTCGGCGCTGCGGATCGTGGACAGGCGATGGGCGATCACGATGGCGGTGCGATGCTCCATTGCATGGTCGAGCGCCGCCTGGATCAGCGCCTCGTTCTCGTTGTCGAGATGACTGGTGGCTTCGTCGAGCACCATGATGGCGGGGTTCTTGAGGAGCAGTCGGGCGATGGCGAGCCGCTGCTTCTCGCCGCCGCTCAGCCGGTAGCCGCGCTCGCCGACCACCGTGTCGTAGCCGTCGGGGAGTGCCGCGATGGTGTCGTGGATCCGTGCTGCCTCTGATGCCGCCACCAGTTCGTCGTCGGTGGCCTCCGGGCGGGCGTAGCGAAGGTTGTCGCCGATGGTCTCGTGGAAAAGGTGCGGATCCTGCGAGACGATGCCGATGGTCGATCGAAGCGATCCCAGGGTGAGGTCGCGCACGTCGTGTCCGTCGATGCGGACGGCGCCGGAGGTCACGTCGTAAAGACGTGGCAACAGCGAGATGGTCGTCGACTTGCCTGCCCCGGAGGCGCCGACCAGGGCCACCGTCTCGCCGGGTTCGACACGCAACGACAGGCCCTGGAGCACGTCGACGTCGGGATCGGTGTCGCCGCCGAGACCGGCGTTCTGCTCCATGGTGGAGATCGCCGACTCCGAAGCGGGTGGATACCGGAACACGACGTTGTCGAACTGAACGGCGCCACGCGCGGCGACCAGATCGATCGCGCCGGGGCGTTCCTGAATCGCCTCGGGCGCATCGAGCACCTCGAACACACGCTCGAAACTCACCATCGAGGTCATCAGGTCGACGCGGGCATTGGTGAGCCCGGTCAGCGGTTGGTACACCCGGGTGACGAGGGCGGCGAGTGCCACGAGCGTGCCGATCTCGATCGAGCCGTCGACCACCATGAAGGCTCCGATGCCGTAGATCGCGGCGGTGCCGAGCGCGCCGACGAGGCCGAGCGCCACGAAGAAGACACGCCCCAGCAATGCCGACTGGATCCCGGTGTCGCGGACGCCTCGGGCTCGGCGCTCGAACGCCTCCTGCTCGCGCGATCCCGACCCGAACAGTTTCACCAGGCTGGCGCCGGCCACGTTGAAGCGCTCGGTCATCTGGGTGTTCATCGCCGCGTTGTAGCCCATCTGCTCGCGCGAGATGTCTTGCAGGCGCAGGCCCACCCGACGTGCGGGCACGATGAACAGTGGCAGCACCACCAGGGTCAGCAGTGTGAGCCGCCACTCGAGCGCGACCATTGCGGCCAGCGTGGTGACGAGGACGATCACGTTGCTCACCACACTGCCGAGTGTGCTGGTGACCGCGGTCTGCGCACCGATGACGTCGTTGTTGAGGCGAGAGGTGATCGATCCGGTCGGCGTGCGTGTGAAGAACGCGATCGGCATGCGTTGGATCTTGGCGAACAGCGCGCCGCGCAGGTCGTAGATCAGGCCTTCGCCGACCTTCGCGCTGGCCCACCGCTGCACGATGGCGAGGATTGCATCGCCGAGCGCTGCAGCGACGGCGATCGACGCAAGGATGACGATCTGGCGTTTGTCCCCGGCGGGGATGGCGTTGTCGATGATCGCCCTGATCACGAACACCGGCACGAGCGCCAGGAGCGCTGCGGCGAAGATGGCCAGCAGGAACACGATGATGGTGCTCTTGTACGGCCGGGCGAAGGTCCAGACCCGGCGCAGGGTGCCCTCCTGCAGTTCGACTCCCTTCAGCGCGTCCTTGTCGCCGGGCATCATCGAGTGAGGGGGCATCCGCATGCCAGCCACGCTACGAGGCGCACGACGAGATGCCGTCGGCGGCTCTACCCTTGTGGGGATGCGTCGATCGGCCCTGATTGTTCTCGCCGCCGTGACGTTGGCGGCGTGTTCGGGGGGAGGCAACGAGGTACCCCCGTGGCCTCCCGCGACGTCAGCGGTGTCACCGACCCTTCCCTGCCCGCCGCTGTGCGTGGCGGACACCGCAGCGCAGGCTCCGCTCGAGTTCGTCATCGAGTGGACGCCGGTGTCCGAGCGTGCAGATGACGGCACGCTCACCGTGCCGCTCGACTACGACGATCCGGGTGGCCCGACCATCGATCTGTATGTCGACGCGCCATCGAGCGTCGGCAGACCCGTCGGCCGGCCCGCATGCTCGCCAACCGTGGCGGCCCGGGCGCCGACGGCGCCACGCTCGGCCTCGACGCTCCGTTGTGGTTCGGCGACGAGATCACCGACAACTTCGATGTGATCGGCTGGGACCCTCGAGGCATCGGTCGAAGCGAAGGGGCGGTCGACTGCATCGACGACGTCGACTACGACCGGTACTTCTCGGCGCCTGACATCACGCCGGACACCGACGAGGAACGCGAGTTGCTCGTCGAACTCTCCGAGGAGTACGCCGAGGCATGTATCGATCGAGTCGACACGTTGGACTACTCGGCACCAACAACTCCGCTCGCGACATCGACGCAATTCGTCAGGCGCTCGGCATCGAGCAGATCTCGTACTTCGGCTTCAGCTACGGCAGCGAGCTCGGCGGGGTGTGGTCGACGCTGTTCCCGACCACGGTTCGTGCGGCGGTGTTCGACGGTGCCACCGACCCGAACGCCGACGCGCTGCAGTCGAGCCTGCAGCAAGGCGCAGGCTTCGAGGCGTCGCTGACCACCTTCCTCGCCCAGTGCAGCGCGAATCCGGAGTGTCAGTTCCACAACGACGGTGATGCCGAGGGTGCGTTCGATCAACTGATGCTGCGGCTCGACGAGTCGCCGCTTCCGAGCCTGAACGGTCGCGTGGAGGTCAATCGCAGCGTCGCAGTGCTCGCTGTCGCGCAGGCGATGTACTCCGACAGCTACTGGCCGTCATTGGAGCGGGCGCTGGGCGATGCTGTTGCGGGGAACGGCGCAGGGCTACTGGCACTCAACGACGCCTACTACCAGCGACGCGCCGACGGCACCTACGGCAATCTGATCGAGGCATTTCAGGCGATCAACTGTGCCGACGATCCCGAGCGTCCAGACGGTGGCTGAAGCCGATGCGGACGTCGATCAGATCCTCGCGGTGGCCCCGCGGATCTTCCCGTACACGACGGGCTCGTATTCGTGCACGTTCTTCCCGCCGGCACTCGACCCTCGCGTCGACATCACCGGCGTTGGCGCTGGGCCGATCGTGGTCATCGGCACCACGGGTGACCCGGCCACACCCTTGGCCAGCTCCGAGGCGATGGCCGACACGCTCGAGGACGGCCGGCTGGTGATCGTCGAGGCCAACCAGCACACCGGCTATCGCGGCGACGACTGCGTTCGGCGCATCGTGCATGACTACCTCCTCCAACTCGTCGCTCCCGAGGACGACACCCGTTGCTCGTAGCCGGGTTGCGGTCGGGGCGCTAGCCTCGTTCTCGGAAGGCTGCCAGAGCGGACGAATGGGACAGTCTCGAAAACTGTTGAGGTCTTCTGGGCCTCCGTGGGTTCGAATCCCACGCCTTCCGCCAGTACGTCCACGGGCGTCCATGGAGATCCACGAAAACCCTGCTGAGCAGGGGAAACGTGAATCGAGATCCGTGGACGCCCGTCGTCGTTTTCGGGGCGTTAGTCTCAGGGTTAGTCTCAAAGAACCATTGAGACTGACGAGAGAGGCCGAACGATGCCGAAGACGCCACGAGGGAAGCGAGTCCCGGACGTTGCTGGCGAGTCGTTCCACGTCGTCAACAAGGCGCCAAACGGCCAGGCCGAGCCCTTCTTCGATCGGACCCGAGAGGTCTGGGTCGCCCCGTGGCGCAAGCCCGATGGCAAGGTCGGTCGCCCGACCGGCAAGACCAGGGCGCTGGCCGTTGCCTCCCGTGACCGCCACGTCGCCAGGGCGAACGAGGAGGCGAAGTACGGCGCGCTCGAGGAAGGCTTCTCGGCCGAAACGACGGTCGGTGAACTCGCCGCCTGGTGGTTGGAGCACGTCGCTCGCCATCGGGTTCGTCCGACTTCGTTGGCGACGTACCGAAAGCACGTCGTCGTGATCGACGAGAAGCTGGGCGCCGTCACGGTGCGCGAGCTCCGCCCCGAGCAGGTCACGACGTTCGTCTCGGACCTCATCGATGAGGGCTCGCCATCACGGGCCCGCAATGTTCGGACGCTGCTTGTCCAGATCCTCGAGCAGGGCGTCGAACTCGGTCTGGCGGCTCAGAATGTGGCGCGCAAGGTCAAGTCGCCCAAGCCAGCACCGAAGCAGCGACGCACGATCACCCCAACGGAAACGCAACGATTGCTGGCCGAGTGCGACCCTCGCTTCGCCGCGGCCGCCGCTTTTTGCTTCGTGCAGGGTTGGCGGATCAGCGAGGCACTCGGCCTCGCCTGGCAGGACCTCGACCTCGAGAGCGGCTCCGTCGTCGTCCGGCGAGGGTCGACCTACGCCGATGGCATCGGGATGACGCTCGGGCCGACCAAGACCCGTGGAGCCATGGGCACCCAGTTCCTCGGCCGAACGACCGTCGCTCTGCTGAAAACTCGCCATGAGATGAGGCTGGCCGATGCCGAGAATCTTCCCGAGCCGTGGCCCACGGTCGAGTACGACGGCGACAAACTCGACATGGTCTTCACGACGGCTCACGGGACGCCCACCTTGCGACAACACGTCGACCGAGCAATCCGCAAGGCTGCTGAGCGTGCGGGCATCGAATCGGTCGGGCTCGGCACCCATGCCGGCAGGCGATCCGTCGTCACCAATCTCTTCGCGTCCGGGACCGTCGACCTCGAAGATGTTGCCCGGTTCGTCGGACACAACGACGTTGCGACCACGCGTGGCTACGTGCAGCACGAAGGTGACCGCCCTCGCCAAGTCAGCGAACGCGCACTCGAGCTCCTCGACCCACCGTCGCCGGCTTCAGGGGAGTGAATTGGACGGAGCCAGAACGTCGACCGGCCGTGCCCGGACGGTCAGCCAGCAGCCAAGGTTGACCAAGCGTCCACGCTGCGCTGACGCTTCGCCTCATCGAGGGCGAGCCATGGCGATTGGGTCGGGTCGCGGCTGAGATCGATGCGTCGGAGTGCTCGCCGTTCCTTCTTGTCCAGCGCTCCGATGAGCCCGATGGGGTCGTTGATGATCGAGGCCAGTTGGGCAAGGTCGGTCAAGTGGCGTTCGCGGTCTCTCGTGTCTGCGATGGCTGCTCGCGCCTTCAGCACCAGCGCGCCGACAAGGTCCGGCAGCGGTATGTGTCCCCGACCAAACTCCGTTTCGATCTGGACGACGACGCGGCGATCGAGTGCCCGCTGCCCGCCCGCGATCGAAACGGGGGCCGGCCGAGTGAACCCCCGGGTCACCGCCGATGGCAGATGATCAGCAACCATCAGATCGATCTGTCCCGCCGCACCGGCGAATCGATGCAAGTTCCGACCGGTGATCGACGGTTGAGCCACGAGGTCCATCGCCGCAGCCGCCGCTCGACATGCCCGGAAGGAATCGGCGGCTGCGATGAGATCGGCCACGACATCGACGTCGATCGTCGTGCGACCGGGCACCTCACCGGCGAGGTGGAGGTGAAGCGCGACCATCTGCCCGCCAATCAGCGCCCACTGCGTCGGGTCGAGGTGGCTACTGAATTCAGCGACGAGAGACCAGAGCTTCCACTCGGGTGTGTCGGGCCGCAGCAAGCTGACACGATCATCAGCCACAGGTGATTTCCTCGATCAGATCTCTGCCCGCACGCGACGTGCGCGTGTCGGCGTCATCGAGCAGGTCGACAGCAACGACGGCCCTCGGCATCACATCGCGATCCAGCACGAATCCGCTGGCGCCGAAGTCGTCGATGGAGCGGATCGTCAGGTTGCCCGTCGATGCCGGCGCGAGCCGCATCGCTTCGATGAGTGCTGCGGCCGTCGAGGCTGGAGCGTAGACGTCGAGCGTTCGCTCGTGGGCGACGAGGTCGACCGCATGTTCAGCCAATGCACTCATCCCCGTGCGCAGGACTCCGTCGTGGTGCTCGACGCGATCGAGGTAGGCGCCGAAGGTCTCGAATCGCTGGACTCGTGCTCGACGTCGAGCCAGCCAACGCCACTCGTTCGCGTCGCGGTCACGCAGCGCGCGAAGTCGCGCTTGCTCGGTCCGACCGAGTCCGAATGCTTCGATCACCTCATCGTCGACGTCGGTGCCGAGGTCGCTGAGGAGCGCGGCCCACACCATTCGCGTTGACAGGCTCCGCCCTGCGGTCGGTCGACGGTGGCGGCTGTACTCCTCCACCGATGCTGGGTCGATTGCCCACATCCGTCCGTGGCGCTCGGCGTGGACCTCGTTGGCGATGATGAGCTGTCGAAGACGTTGCGGGCTGATGGCGAGGCGCCTCGCTGCCTCGGTCGTGGTGATCGTCGCCGCCGCAGCCATCGACACACTTTACTTGCCTGAGCGCAATGAAAGTGTGACACACGGGAATTCCAGATTCGGGTCCACTCAACCGTCGGCGGTCAGGTCGTCGACGAAGCCCTCGAGGTGTTCGACCGAGAACCGGACGCTTCGGCCGATTCGGACTGGCGTGAGCTTGCCCGCATCCATCAGCAGATAGATCGACGATCGACTGAGCGACAAGATCTCCGCGGCCTGCCGCACGGTGACGAGCAGCGGACGAGTCACTTCATCTGTCCGACGTTGCGGGGATGCGGTGGACGGGGAAGGTGTTGAGCTCATACACCTGTAAAGGCGGTCATTCGGACGGCACGGGACAAGTGCGCATCGAGGGGGACTGCGCACGGCCCGGATCGGGTCACCTGAACCTGATCGTGCGCGACGTCGTGTCTCCCTCGCACGATCGTGCGACCCGTCGTGTCGTCTGCATCTCGGGTACGAACGAGGCTCGTCGGCGGGGCGTTCGCTCCAACGTGTGCGGATAGTCGGTTTGCGGCGCGGCCCTTCGGCACGGAGCCCGACGCCGGGGTGGTGTGGAGAAACTTGTCGCGTTTTGCCGGACCGGGTGCCTTTACGTCGGTGATGGCTGAACTCTCTGTCGCCCGTGGCCGGGCGTGCCGCATTTGCGAAGCGCTCGTCGCTCCTGCTGGTTGGGCCGGCGGTTGCTGCGGTGCCCTTGCCCCGCGCGTTGTTCGCCGTGTCGGCCCGCCGTCCCCGCCCAGTGGCGGCTCGGGGCCGCGGCCGTCAGTTCGTGCGGGGGAGGCCCGGCGCTCGGGTGCAGTGCTGGAAGGGCAGTTCAGACATTTGCACCAGGGTGATCGGGTGCGGTCGTGTTGAGCGTCGGCAAGGTCGGGCCGGCCAATGCGGGCTACTACCAGTCGGCTGTCGTGCAAGGGGCGGAGGACTACTACGCCGGTGATGGCGACGTCCCCGGCCGATGGGTCGGCCGAGCGGATCTGGTTGGTGCTGTTGCTGGCAGTGTGGCGACGGCGGTCGAGGCCGGGTTGTTGCTGGAGGCGAAGGCCGCTCCGGATGGCAGCCGGCTCGGCAAGTCCGTGGTGTCGGAGCGTTCGGTGACGGCGTTCGATTTGACGTTCTCGGCACCGAAGTCGGTGAGCGTGCTGTATGCCCTCGGCGACGCCCGGGTGGTGGCAGCTGTTGAGGCAGCGCACACCTCAGCGGTGCTGCAATCGATCGCGTCGCTGTCGCCGCGCATTGCGTACACACGAACCGGTCATGCCGGTGTCGCGGTGGTTGGCGCTGAGGGTGTGTTGGGGATTCGGTATCGGCATCGCACGAGCCGAGCGCTGGATCCGCAGCTGCATGATCACGTGTTGATCTCCAACGCGGTGCGCACCGTTTCGGACGGTGAGTGGCGAACGCTTGATGCCCGTGGTTTGTATCGGCAGGCGAAAGCGGCCGGTGTCGAGTATCAGGCCCATCTGCGTGCCGGGCTGCAAGCGTCGCTCGGTGTCGAGTTCGGTGACGTCGATGGGAATGGTCAGGCCGACATCGTCGGGATCGACGACACGGTGTTGGCGGAGTTCTCGACGCGCAGTGTCGACATCGAGACCGAGCTCGAGAACTGGGTGTCCGGTTTCGTCGAGCGCGAAAGCCGCCAGCCGTCGGCGGCCGAGGTCGGCAAAGCGCACAAGACGATCACGCTCGCCACCCGCACCGCGAAACCGGCCGACGCTGGCTTGCCGACAGCGACGTTGCGAGCGGGCTGGCGCGAGCGTGCCGACAGCATCGTGAACGTCGAACAGATGCTCACCGTCGTGCTTGGTGACCCGTCGCCGCCAGCGGTGAGTCGACCGACGATCGAGGAGGTGCTTGGCGCGGTCGAGACGAAGCATGCACAGTGGGCCGAGCCGCAGTTGCTCGAAGAGATCGCCGCCCGCGTCACCGGTCCCGACCCGGCAACGATCGCCGAGGTCATCGAGGAGGTGCGCGCCGAGGCAAGGGGCTCGGTCGGTGTCGTCGACCTGACTCCACCGGCCGAGGCCGGTGACCGGTTGCGAGCATCCGATGGCCGTCCGGTGCATGTCCCACCGTCGGCGGTCCGATACACGACTCGCCGCCATCTTCAGCGTGAGGTCGCGATCGTCGAGTGGGCCACCGCATCCGACACCGGGAACCACCGTGTCGTGGAGGTCGACGACGAGCTCCTCGACGGTCTCGACGGCGGCCAAGTCGCCGCCGTGGTGGCGATGCTGTCCGATCCGCGTCCGGTACTGACGGTGGTCGGCCCAGCTGGTGCAGGCAAGACCACCATGCTCGCCGCCGCTGTCACCTCCTGGCACCGAGCGGGGATCAGCGTGTTCGGGGTCGGCCCATCAGCCACCGCCGCCCGACAACTCCAAGTCGGTGCCGGGACCGTGGCGGACACGTTGCACAAGCTCGTCTATGAGCACAGCGCCAAGCAGACCGCCGGACGCGGACCCGCCGACGAGTTGTGGGATCTACCCGCACGGTCCGTGGTGATCATCGACGAGAGCGGGATGGTCGACACGCGGCTCCTCCACGACTACGCCCAGATCGCGCAGGCGAAGCAATGGCGCACGGTGCTGGTGGGTGATCACCGACAGCTCGACGCCGTCGATGCCGGTGGCATGTTCGCCGAACTCGTCCACGACCCTGACGTCGTCACCGTCGAACTCGACACCCTCCATCGCTTCGACAACGAGTGGGAAGCCGACGCGTCACTCAAACTTCGAGACGGCGATCACGCGGCGATCGACGTCTACGACTCGCACGGCCGTCTCCACGGCCACCTCGACCACGCCGCGGCAGTCGATGCTGTGGCCGACGCCGCCTATGTCGGGTTGGTCGAGGGGCGCGACGTGCTCGTGATGGCACCGACGAATGCCGTCGTCGACGAGCTGAACGCCACGCTCACCGAACGACTGCTCGCGGCCGAGCGCCTCGACGCCGCCGCCCGGATCAACATCGCAGGCCACGTCTTCTATCCGGGCCAACCCGTCGTCACCCGAGCCAACAACCGCACCCTTCGATACGGAGCCGACGAGTGGATCCGCAACGGCGACCGCTGGACCGTGAACGCAGGCACGCGTGACGAGCTGTACCTCACCAACACAGTCACCGGCGATCGGCTCGCGCTGCCGGCCGAGTACATCGCGGCCGGCAACGTCACCGTCAACTACGCGTCCACGATCCATCGGGCCCAAGGAGCGACGGTGGACGAAGCCCACGTGATCGTCAACGACCGCACCAACAACCGACAGCTCTACGTCGCTGCCACCCGGGGAAGGAAGGCCAACCACATCCACGCTGCACCTCCAGCATTCGATCCCGACCAACACGGCCTCGACTTCGATCGCAGGGATTGGTCGCCGACCGACGCGGTGGCCGCTGTTGTGAGTCGGCAGCCCGACGCGACCAGCGCAATCGCCCGTCGACGTCAACTTCGCGAACTCGTCGACGGCACAGCCCAACAGAACCGCGGAAACGAGAGCAGCCACGACGTCGGAGTGGCGCCAACTGGCAACTCATCGGCCCGGGCAGCCGCTGCCGCCGAGCGACTCCGACGCATGAGCAGCAACCGAGGAGGCCAGTCCCTCAGCCGATAGACAACCTCGCCACGGAGGGCGTGATCGCGAGATTATGCGGTGCACGTCCAGCCCGAACAGGCGACCGACTTCGCCGGAACTCATGCGCGAATCGGGGCCTTCTCGCCAGCGATTATCGCTCGGGTCAGACGGCCCGGCCATCTTCGAGTTCGCGTTCCGATGACGTGGGACAGTCCGATTTCGTGGTGATCGGGACGGTCTGCCTGTCCCCGGTCGTGCTATTTCGGGACGACGAGAATGTGGTCGCCAATCGTGATCTGTTCGAAGTCGGCGAACAGCGTCTTCGGGAATCGGATGTCGCTGCTGTGAGTTCCCGCGGGGAATGCGTCGGCTCCGTAGGTGAAGACCAGGTCGGCGCCGTCCGCCTCGAGAACGAACGCGTTGATCGTGTCGTATGGGTTGTGTTCGACGAGGGCGCGGAAGGCGCTCGGGTCGTCGCTGCGCGAGAGTTGGGTGAGGAACTCGATTCGTTGTCCGAATTCTGATGCCGGGTGGGCGTAGTGGGCGTCCCACACCACGAACGCGTGATTCGGGTAGAGCGCGAGGACGTCGATGCGGTCCGACAACAGCACGGCGTGGGGTCCCACCCGGGACTCGATGATGTGCTGCAGATCCGCTGCTGACGGGTCCGGCGGTGACACGTCCGGTCGAGCCGCGGTGCGTGCGGCCTCGATGTAGGAACTACCGCGGGCATCGTCGATGAATCCTTGCGCAGCGTAGACCCCCAACATGATGCCGACCGCCGCGCCAACGCGGACGAGTTCGCCGTGTCCGAAACGATCGCCGGAGAACTCGGCGAGACGGACCAGGCCGATCACACCGGCGATGATCAGCAGCATCGGGATGAGGGGTTTGGCTCGAAACGACAGCAGCGGATGATCCGCATCGGCGGCGACGGCTCCGATGAGATACCAGCCATAGGTGGCGCCGAGCAGCATCGTAAGTCCTCGGGCGACGAGATCGCGGCGGTACGCCCAGGCGAGGTACATGACGCCGACGAGGCACACGATGCCGGTCGCAGAGGCGTCGAGCATCGGCAGCGGGAGTTGGGGATGGCTGCTGCTGAACCAACGGTTGCCGAGCGATTCGGGGTGATCGGCCCGAGCGACACTGACCATGAGCGGCCCCCAATAGATCGCCGACAGGGCGGCGGCGGTCCCGATCACTCGGCCCGTGCGTCGGAGTTCGCTCCGGTCGAGGCAGCCGTCACGACGGTCGACGACCTGTTTGACCGCGAACGCGACAGCGCCGACGACGAAGAAATACCAGTACGTGACGATCATCAACGCGCCGATCGCGCCGAGCAGGACCGGGTTGCCGGGTGGGTGGTCGGGGCGGCGCACCCCGTGGACGACCTCGAGCCACCACGGGATGAACGCGACGATCACCAGCCACGAGTACGGCTCGTAGAAGTTCTCGACGACGATTGCCACGACCGACACGAGCGCAGCAGTGTGTTCGGGCACGACCCGGCGCCACAGCACGAACCCCACCATCGGGACCGCCAACGCGACGACGACTGCGCCGACCTTCAGCATCCGCCACGGCTCCACACCGAACAAGGCTGCGAACCGGCCGAGCACCCAGAAATAGGCGGGCGGGTAGAACGACGGCAAACCCTTCGCGGTGAAGTCGGCGTTGTGCCAGCTGTCCGCGAACCTGGTCACCGCCGCGGTCCGGAACGTTTGATCACCACCCAATCCTCCCGGCCCGAACAGTGTCCCCGCGAGCGCACCGATCAACGCCGTCGCCGCAACCGCCCCGGCTGCAGCGGGCACCAACTCGAATCCCCAGGAGTGTCGCAAACGAACGCCGACGTAACACCCTGCCGCCGCGACGGCGACGCACACGACCGCGAGCGCCCGGGTGCGGTACTCCAACAGCAAGCTCGTCGCTGGCTCACCACCGCCAGCCCACCCCGCCACACCGCCCGCCACAACCAGTAGCAACACCGGCCGTACCAAAGCGACTGCACGGTTGCCTGTTCGCGTGCCCGGCGCGACCGGGAGATGCGCCGGCGGCCGCCGATCAACGCGCCTCGTGTCCAAGCACAATGGAGTGTCGTTTCGCATGTTCTGGATTGGGGTGGCCCAGAGGATGCGCAGGGAACAGTTCGGTGTCGTCAGTTGAGTCCGCCGGTGGCGATGATGTCGCCGTCGGAGGACAGTGCGTCGATTCGTTCGAACTGATCGTTGCCGTTGAAAGGAAGTTCGGCGAGGACGACGAAGTAGCCGTCGGTCCCGACCGGCGCTTGAACGGTTCCGGTGCTCATGACGATCTGAACGCTGGCGGCCCCGGTGGGTGCTTGGCCGTGGAACCAGAACAGGCCGGTGCCGTCGCCGTCGTCGAGCAGGTAGTTCGCCCATGGCAGGGTGGGGTGTGCTTCCTGGCGGGTCTGTTCGGAGGAGCATCCTCCGCCTCCGCCGGTGCTGTTGCGCTCGAAGAGGAAGTCGCCGTGTCCTGCGGGGCTGTCGACGATCCAGTAGTCGACGATGCGGCCGTTGGTTTCGGTGGTCGCGACCATGCGGGCGGTCTCGGCATCGAGGTCACAGGTCGCGATCTGTTCGATGGTCTGTGCCTGGTCATCGTTGAGCCGGTCCTGGACAACGGCGTAGGCGGCACCGGCTCCTGCGGTGACTCCAAGTGCTGTGACGGTGGCGATCATGATGCGCCGTTGGCGGTTGGGGCGGCCGTTGGGGTTGGCGCGTCGGAGGATGCCGGCGAATGCGTCGTCGGAAACGTTGGTGGTGTTGGCGGCGTCGGTGAGGGCGTTCGTGAGGCGGGTGTCGAGATCAGTGTTCATTGGGTGAGCTCCTTGGCGAGTTGGGTGCGGGCGCGTGACAACAGGGATTTGACGGTGCCGGGTCGGCAGTCGAGGGCGTGAGCGATGTCGGCTTCGGGCCAGTCGGCAAGAAAGCGGAGCACGATCGCTGCGCGTTGGCGGGCGGGGAGCCGGCTGATGGCGTCGATCACCGTGATGGTGTCGGGATCGGTCCATGCGGCCGGTTCGGGTGGATGGCGTTCGTGGTAGCGGCGTTCGGTGACGCGGCGCCGGACCCATGAGGTGCACCGGCTCATGACTGCTCTGTGCAGGTATGCGTCGGGGGTGTGCAGGGTGTCGAATCGCCGATAGAGATCGGCGAAGGCGTCTTGCACCAGTTCCTCGGCGAGTGCGTTCGATCCGGTCGTGAGGCGGGCGATCTCGACCATCGGCCGGTAGCGGTCGTTGTAGACGTCGACGAAGGTTCGCCGCACGTCGGTCGCTTGGTCTGGAGGAGAGTGGGTCACCCGTTCGAGAGAGGTCACGCTTGGTATGGCGTGCGACACCTCCGATTGGTTCCCGGCAATCGCGTGCGTGCGTGAAGCAGCGGCTATCGACTCGCCGGGCGCTGAGTTGCGTAGCGCGTCGAGGGCATTCCGATCGCCTGACACATCCATCCGACGAGCGTAGGTAGCCAAGCTCGGCGATACCGCCACACTCGACGCCGCGTACCCAAACTACCTCACCGTCGGACCTGGCGTGTCGACCGCCCGGTGAACCAGCGGCCGTGGGTGAACGAACCGTTACGTTTCGTTGCTATGCCCTGGTGGCGATTCCTGGCAAGGGAGGTCGGCCACGAAAGTGGCGGTCGGATACGGACCGTGTTCGGGCGTTCCGGGCGCGACAGCGCGGCGAGTCAGAACCTTCGACGTTGGAACATGCCATCGATGACGTCGACGAACAAGCGAAGTCGATCGAGCGAGAACGTGCGCTGCACGAGCAACTGACAGCGGCGCAGTCGGTGGCGCGTGAGCTGTGGGCCGCCATCTCGAGCGCTCGCAGGCGCTGGCTCGTCAGATCAAGCACGCGGATTGGCTGGAGGTGAGCCTTGCCGACCTCGCGGCTGACCTTGCTGCCGCCCGGGCCGAACTGGACAGGTTGCGGTATCCAGCTCCACGTCTGTGGCGTCGTCACCCATCACTACATAGAGCCACAACCACCCCGAATCGTTTCACCCAGACCTCAGAAGCTGCACCGACGTGCTGTTCGATGCGGTCTCTGTCCGGCACAATTGATCGGTTGCTGTCTCCGGATGAGGCTCCACTGGTCAGGCGTCGGGGACGGAGGACTGCGGGTTGTAGACGTCGTCCCAGGTCGATTCGTCGACGAACGTGATGTTGTCTGCGATGTCGGTGAGTTGCTCGATGTCGACGATGGTGCTCGCGAGGTACAGCGTCTCGTCGGTGCTGACTGCGATGACAATGGTCGGTGTCCCGCTGGTCGTGCGGTACCCGTTGCGTCCGTTGATCGTGATTGGCTCGACCTGGCGGCCCACGAGGTTGGTCAGGACCGCGCCTTGTTCGATGGCGACGCTGAAGGTGTCATCATGAGTCCACAACGCCGGAACGACCATCGGCAGACGATGCTGTGGGGCTTCGAGTTCGACGAGGCCCGAAGGTAGCGAACCGCTGAACGTGTAGCCGTCGAGTTGGTCATCGACCACGGTTGGTTCGACGAGGTCCACGACGTCGTACAGGACGTCGATGTCATCGCCCGCGACGACGACCGGGAATCCGCCGATGGTGGTCGTGAGGGAGGTGATGCCGTCGCCGAGGTTCTCGAGGATTCCGGGGTTCCGACCTGGGGTTGCGTCCGGGAACGGTGTGAAACCGGTGGGGAACACGTGCACTCCAATGATCGTTGTCGGCGTGCCATCTAGACTCCGCACACCGATCGTACCACCCCAACCTTGGTCGTCGTCGTGTGACCCGTGGCTGGCGTAAACGCCAGGGATCGGCTCGGCCGGCCAGTTGATGACTGGATACGCGTCGATCCGGTCCGGGGTGACAGACGGCGCCAGCACCGACAATCCCGGCGTCGGCCGGTTCGAAGTCGCCGTGGGCGTGTCGCGGGCGCGCTGTGCCCAGATCAGCCCGCCGGCTCCGACGACGACCATCGATACTGCCGCGACCGCCAACAGGAGCGGGCGCCTGGCCCGGGTGTCTCCGTGCGGCGTGGACCGGACGACGAGCTCATCGTTGAGGATCGCGTCGAGTTCGTCGTGGACGGTGAGTTCGGAGTCTCGACGGTGCAGGGCGCTGGTGAGTTGTTCTTCGATCGTGTTCATGAGAGTTCCTTTCGCATGGTGGTGAGTGCTCGGTGTATCCACGGCCCGATCGAGCCGGGACGGGCGTCGAGGGCGTCGGCGATTTCGTGTTCGGTCATGCCTGCGAAGTACCGCATCACGACCGATGCTCGTTGGTTGAACGGCAGCCGTGCCAGAACGTCGAACAGGACATCGTCTGGCGATGTGTTGTCGTCGATGGGCCGTATGCGTTGCTGCATTCGTCGGTCGGCAACTCGGCCACGAACAACGGCGCGACATCCGTTGAGCACCGCCCGATTGAGATACGAACCCGGCGCATCGATGCTCGACCATCGCTTGTACATCGACGCCATCGCTTCATGCACGACATCGTGGGCCACGTCGCCAGAGCCGACCATGAGTGCCGCTCGACGCACTTGGCGCTCGTGCTCAACCCGATAGAAGGCCGTGAACTCAGAATCGATCGACGCAGATGATGTCACGCGAGAATCGTCGCTCGGTGGGTCATCCATGGAAGCAAGCCTGGTCGATCTCATTACCTATTCGATGGAGAACTCACCTGAATCCATACAGGATCCTCGAAGCTTCCACGTCGGGAGCAGAAGGCGACGCACTCTCGGTGATCTCTCCGTCAGAACAGCAACGCTCGCACACAGCGCGCTGGCGGCACATAATGTGAGCGCCGTAACCCGAGATCCGACCTCGACGGACCACTCGACTCCGGCCCTGATGTGGCGTCACGTAATCCCGCCGGTCTCGCAGGTCTTCCTGTGCAAAGGTCCAGAGGTGATTGTTTCGTCGATCAAGACTGAGCGTCTGGTGCTGTGTCCACTTCGTGTGAGTGACGCCGGTGAGATGGCGTCGGTGCTGGCGGACGGTTCGCTCTACGAGTTCACCGGCGGCGCGTCGCCGACGGTGAGTGAGCTCGTGACTCGGTACCAACAGCAGACCGCCGGTTCCGGCACACCGGGCGAGTACTGGTGCAACTGGATCATTCGTGTGGGCAGCCAAGAGCGTGCGGTCGGATTCGTCCAGGCGACGGTCGTCGAAGACCTGGCAGATCTCGCATGGGTCCTCGGTGCGAATGATCAGGGACGCGGGTTCGCAACAGAAGCTGTGACCGCCGTGCGCGATTGGCTCGCAGCGAACACGGTCCGTCGACTGGAGGCGCACATCCATCCACGTCACGAGGCATCCCAAGCAGTCGCGCAAGCGATCGGGATGGTCCGATCCGGCGAGCGCGATGACGAGGACGAGGAGATCTGGGCGGTCGATTTGGCCGTCCCCACACATTGCTCATCGACTGCTTGAAACCAAGCCCGATAACGCTCGGGATCATCACCGTTGTCGAGGCCCATCCAGCGCCGCACTGCGGCCCAGCTCTCGCGTCACGGAATCGCGTACCGATCTCGCGATCTGGGCTGTCGGACACGGGGATCTCGTGCCGGACTAACCTTGCTGTATGCAGGTCGAGACGTTGGAGCAGATCGCCGAACGGTTGGGCTGGAGCGACGAGCGTCTGGCTGAGGCTCGAGCCCGTGCTGCTGAGTCCCGCCCATCCAACGTCAGCGACAGCGACCGTGCCCGAGCCGACGCTCTCTCGGAGTCGGTCAACCGGACACGTCAAGCGCTCGACGAAGCTTCCTGACGAGGTGTCCCCTCCCGATTGGCGGGCGCTGAGCGTCGTCCTCAACGACCGAGCCGCGATCTACGCTGAGGAGTTCCCTGCGATAGTCGCTGGTGTGGGTCCTGCGATGGTCGAGGCGTTCACCCACGAGGAAGCCCAGGGCCTGTTGTTCACCTTCGCCGGGGCGTGGCCAGCACTCGGACGAGACGCCAAGGATCCATCGACTCGGTTCGTGTACATGACGGTCGGCGAACTCGTCTGTCGATTTCGAGGGCTCGAGCTTGCGCCCGGAGCCATCGTCGTCGACGACGTGGCGCGCCTCTGATTCTGGTCACTCCGCCAGCACGTCGCGCACCAAACGCCCGGGCGATCACCGGATGACCATGCCCCCGAAGTGCCGTTCAAGGCACTCGATAACACCCGCCCCGTAACGCAGTTGCGTCACAGGAGTTCGCGCCGAACGGCCCTTATGCTGCGTCACATAGTCCCGGTCGCCGTGCTGAAGGGAAATCGGTGCCCTACTCCTTCAGGCCCGTCGGTACGGTGCGCTCGATGACGAGTGTGGAGATCGCGACTCAAGGTGACGTGGCATCGCTCGTTGAACTCGAATCGCTGCTCTTCGCCGAGGACGCCGGGGTGCATGACCCCCACGCCGACGTGACGTGGCCGCTGCGAGAGGGCGCCGCCGACTTCCAGCGGCTGCTCGCCGACGACAACTCGGTGGTTCTGGTCGCTCGACGCGACGGCACCGTCGTCGGCCACGTCGCCGGGTACACCGCACGGTCGGGCTCGACTCGTCAGCCGGTGATCTTTGGTGTGCTGCGAAGCATGTACGTGCGGAGCAATGCCCGGGGCGCGGGCGTCGGGCAGCTACTCACCGAGGCGTTCCTCGACTGGGCACGCGACCAGGGCTGCGTCGAGGTGCATGTCGACAGCTACTTCGACAATGCGACCGCCCGACGCCTGTATGAACGAGCAGGATTCGCTCCGCGAAGCGTCGCTCACGTGCTCAGGCTCTGATCACCTCGCCGCGCAGCTTCAGGCCACCCAGTTTCGCCCGCTCAGAATCACAGCACTCGCCGGCCAGCACCGCCGCACTCCGGCCCAAGCCGAGCACCGCCATAGTCCTTGATCTGCGTTGGCCAGGTGCACTGGAAGGCGAGGTCTACCTGCAGCGTGCAGGTCCGACTCAGCGATGACGTCAGGCGACTATTCGACCCCGGCATTCAGGCGTCCGTGCGGTTTGGTCAGCCACGTGTCGACGCGAGAGGACCGTGAACTGAGCAGCTGCTCGAGCTGGGCGCGGTTCAACTCGAATGGTGCCGTGTTCGTCATCTGGAACGCGGAGCGTTGAAACGACTGATCCGACTGCAGCCACTGACCGTCGGTTGTCAACCACCACGTCACCTGCCGGTAGCTGTGTTCCTGAGGGGCAGCGACCAGGAACTGCCAACCCGATCGCCGCGAACGGTCACGTCGAAACCACATCGTGGACCCAGGTGTCGGCACCCTGGTCGGTTTCGGACCGGACCGTTGCAACACCCGCAGCGCCGCAGACGTGAATGCGGCGCCGTCAATCGCCGACAAGACTCGTCGGGCCTCCGCGAACTGATCTGGATCGGGTGAGGTGTGCAAGAACAGTGTCTCGAAGGCGGCCTCGGTTGTCGACTTCAACGCCACACCACGTCATCAGCCGCTGGCGTGCAACAGCGGCAGGAAGCCCAGACGTTGCCTGCGGCGAACATGAACTGACCGTAGTGGACGAAGCCGCATCGATGAATCCCGAATGCGCCCACCCGAATTGACCGGGTTCGGAATCAGGTCCGTTCCGGTTTCGTCGGTTCCACCGATCCCGATGGACGCGAGAGTTTGGCCTGATGGAAGCCCGTGCTGGCTTGGGTCGCGGTCGAATGAGGTTGGTGTTGCGATTTCTGGTGGTTTCGGGAATTTCGTGTCACCGTTGTCGGGTGCGAGATGCTCTCTTGTGTTGTGAGCTACGAGGACTTCGTCGCGGGTAGTGGGGGTCGCCTCCGGGCGGCGCTCGTTGCCGCGTACGGTCCGGAGGTCGGCGCGGACGCGGCCGCCGAAGCTCTCGCGTACGGCTTCGAGAACTGGGACGAGTTGTCCTCGATGGCGAATCCGAGCGGCTATCTGTATCGGGTCGGCCAGAGCGAGGCTCGACGTCACTTTCGACCTGATGTGTTCTTGCCGGCGACGGCATCGCCGGGTTTACCCGAGTTCGAGCCGGGTCTGACTCCGGCGCTCGAGTCGTTGAGCGAGAAGCAGAGGGTCGGCGTGGTCCTCGTCCACGCGCTCGGCTGGTCGCTGGTCGACACCGCCGAGTTGTTGGGGGTGGATGTGTCGACGCTGCGAACGCACATTTCCCGTGGGATGTCGAAGTTGCGCACGGCGTTGGAGGTGAGTCCCGATGGCCGATGATGCTGAACTCGAGCGTCAACTGAGATCGTTCGGTGCGACGCTGCAACACCATGTCGGTGAGCCGATCCAGGCGCCGCGTCTGGCGGCTGCACCGTCGGCGTCGATGGCGACGGGTCTCGACTCCGGTGATCGAGACGGTCGGTCCGGCTGGTCGCGGCGTTGGATGGCGGTGGCCGCGGCAGTCGTGCTGGTCGTTGCGGGTGTCGTGGTCCTTGCAACGGTTCGGGCCGGCGACTCGCCCGATCCGACTCCTGCGACCGATACCGACGTTTCGATGCCCACCCCGACAACAACGGGAACCGACGTTCCGGCCAGTGTCGTCGTTGATGGCGACTCGGTCATCGATCCGACACGATTGCGGTTCGCTGAACCGTTACCCGATGGCACGGCCAGCTACTTCGACGACCCGACCCTGCCCGCACCTCAACTGGTCACGCCAACCAGCGGTGGTGGCGGTCCAAGCTCGAATTCAGACGGTGGCTGGAACGACAGTGTGTCGCTCGTGGTGATGGACGGAACACGGTTCGTGATGCGGGCCGGTGTCGTCGATGTCGCCGACAGTGGCGTCGAGCCCACCGGTGAGACCGTCGACATCGGGGTGGAGGGTGCCCGCTACGTGGACGCCGACCAGGGCGCGATCGCGATCCCTCTCGACACCGGTACACGACTCGTGGGCCCGGAGGAGTACTTCACCTTCGGTGGCGGTGGACCGTTCGTCGAGGTCAATGAGCTGGTCGACCTCGCCACGGTGATTGGTCAGCGACCGATCGGTGACATCGGCGCCGTTGCCGGCATCTACGTGTTCGACGGAAGCATCGATGGCGAACCGATCGGCGTGTTTACCCCGGACAACGTCACCGTCAAGCAAGGCCCAGCGACGGGACCGGTCTACCAGACCACGCTCATCCGATTCCCCGAACCGCTCACTGCGATCGATCTGATCGCCCTGGTCCGAGCGTTCAATCGTGGACAGATCGACCCCGCCGAGGTCGGCGACGTCACGTTCACCGCAGGGCCCGCCACGTACATCGAGCTGGTCTCACCGGTCGATCTCCTCATCGCATTCGCTCCCAGCGATCTCGGCGACACGCTCGACACCCTGACCTTCGTTCCCATCAGCGACCTCGAGTGACCCGGACGCGACTGCATCGACGGCACGCTGCTCCCCGGCCAGACAGCAGCCGAACTCCTCCGACTCCGCACAGAACGCACACCCAATAATCCGCTCCATCAGGAGAACGGGCCGCCGCACTCCGGCCCAAGTGCAGTGCTCGATTATCG
>CAVQST010000011.1:0-249205 GCA_963716075.1 Ilumatobacteraceae bacterium
ACACCGGAAACCGACCGTCGTTCGGTGAGCCGAACGGAGAGCAGTCCGGCCGAGGCCAGCACGCCTGGGTGGAGGACCCGCCGCCCAAGTCGTGCGATGGCAGCGTCTCGATCGGCCACGACCGTTGCTGCGGACGCGGCATCGAGTGGCGCAAGCGTGGTCGCGAACTGCCACGCCTCATCGCGTGCTCGGGCGATACTGAAGTTCACGACCGCAGTGTCTGCCTCGGCGGAGATGTCGTCGACGAACCGATAGAGCGGCGACACGCTGTTGATTCGGCGCTGGACACCCGCGACGAGGCTGGCAAGCAGTTCGTTGATCTGCACGAAGTCCGGCCGGAGGTCGGCGATCGCTGCACCGGGCGCCACCTCGGCGGATGCAATGCCGAGGTCGAGGTTGATGTGAGCGTTGATGCCCAGGAGCAGGTGCTGCAGCACCGTCGGGCGCCAGCTCTGGGCCGCATCGAAGGCGAGTTGCCACGATTGGGTCGGGCGTCCTTCGCCGTGGTGGAGTTCGAGCGCGTCGAGATAGCGCCGGGCGAAGGTCAGGGTCAGGGCGCTCAGTCGGTCCGGGGTCGTGGAAATGCCCTCGCGGATGCCGCGCTCGACTGCTGTGGTCACGCCGAGATACAGCGCAGCGAAATAGCCGTTCGGGTCGTCGCGATCACGCGCGTCATCGACGACCGCACGCATGTCGGCGACCAGCTGATCGATCACGTCGTTCCTGTGGGCGCCGGGAGCGAGTCGGGAAGGACGCGATCTTCACTGTCGCGGAACCGTGCTGCGAACGAGTAGGCGTCGGCCTCCAGAGGGTTCGGGTGGTACCGGCTCGGCTCGTCGATGAAGCTCGGGTGTCGGCCACCACCCTCGACGTCGTCGGTGCCAGAGGCGACCGCGAATGGCGTTTTCCCGCCGTGCCGCTTCACCTGTTCGACGTGCACCAGTTCGTGGACCAACGGGACGAGGTCGCGCGGGTTCCCTCCATCAAGTTCATCACGCCAGTAGATGGCGTTGCCGAACGTCATTGCAGAGATCGAGCCGGACGCTTGAAATCGGTTCGACGGCAGCCGGCAGCGAGTGCGGATACGCACGTCGGCGATGTCGACGTCCGCGTACAACGGCTGGAGTCGTTCGATGGTGTCGGCGCGGAGCGTGCGGGCACGACGACGGACGCTGGCCATCTGGGCAGACCGCTTGGTCTCTCGAAACGCGATCTTCCCAATCTCGCAGCCGACCGGCGCCTGTTCAAGGTCTTTCGTCGGCGTCTTCGCTGGAACTGCTTGGCGCCACAGCCGCTCGCACAGGTCTGCGCCGGGAAATGGAAACTCGACGATGAAGTTCAGTCGTCGGAGAAAGGCGCTGTCGATTGCCTCTCGGTTGTTCGTCGTCAGGTTTGCGAGACCCCGATGGGTCTCGATTCGTTGCAGGACAGAGCTGCCTTCACTGCACGCGTGTCGATCATGACTGTCACGAGCCTCGCTTCGCTTTCCGAGGGCGATGGCTGCGATCGGAGTCATGACGACGGGCCGTTGAGGCTCGGCTCATCGGGCGCGTTGACCAACGGGTCGCCCACCCAGCCCTCGTTCTGCACTGTCATCGACTGGATGACAACCGTGTTCCCCGCCATCGAGTCGAGGTCTTGCAGCGCTGTGAAGTCGGAGACCCAGCACTGGTCGACGTTCCAAGCCATGACCGCCTGCCCGGCCTCGTTGAACAGCGTGATGGTGATGTCCTTCCGGGAGTCATCGAGCGACATCTCCTGGCCGGACGCAGTCGAGTTGGGGTGGTCCCACACCTTGTTGGCCCACTTCAGAAACTCGATGTCGTCCGTCAAACCCTGCTCCAGGGTGACGGGCTCGTCGTCGGTCTGGCCGGGAGACAGATGCATGGTCGACGGGTCACCGCCGGCTCGCCACTCGACGACTTCGGTCTTGCTGCTGGGCGATCCGACCTTGTTGAAGCCGGCAACCACCTTCTTGTCCCAGCTCACCAGGAATTTGTAGTTCTTGTACGGAACGAGCCGATTCGACGCTGCCATCACTGGCCTCCTGTGCTGGCCGGGTAGATCTGTCGGATGTGGAGCATGACGAACTCGGCGGGTTTCAGTGGAGCGAACCCGACCACCACCGTGACGACGCCGTTGTCGATGTCGCGTTGCGTTGTTGTGGTCGCGGTCGCACCGCACGAAGTAGGCCTCGTCTGGGCTCGAGCCACGGAACGCCCCCTGCCTCCAGAGATCGTGCATCCACGTTCCGATGGCGAGTCTGAGTTGTGCCCAGAGGGGCTCGTCGTTGGGCTCGAACACCGCCCACTTCGTGGCGCGATGGAGTGTGTCCTCGATGAACAGCGCCGTGCGCCTGACGGGGACGTACTTCCATTGACTCGCCATCTCGTCGGCTCCGGCGAGCGTGCGCGCACCCCAGCACACCGAGCCGTACACGGGGAACTCCCTGAGCACGTTGATGCCGAGCTCGTTCAGCCGTCCGTTCTGCTCGTTGTTCACCGAGACCGCCGGCGCTGCACCGTGCAGCGGAGCGGTCGCGCCAGCGGGCGCCTTCCAGACGCCCGTGTCAGCGTCGGTTCTTGCCATCAGCCCGGCGATGGTTCCGCTCGGCCCGACCAGGCGGGGGCGGAACTCGTCGAGGGGGTTCGCAATGGTGACCGGTGGGAAGTAGACGGCAGCATTCTCCGCCAGCTCTCCCAGCTGTTCCGTTTCGTAGTGGGTCACCATCTGGTCTGGAGACATCTGTGTGCGCAGTCCCTCGGCGATCGGAGTGTCGACCAGGAAGAATGCTCGGTGATCAGCGCAGAACTTGCTCGCCATTGTCAGCACCGCTGCTCGAGAGTCCGAATCCATCAGCGCAGTCGAAGGCAGACACAGGAGGTTGAAGATCTCGGGTTGGATCGTGCCGAGTGCCGCGACTCCGTTGTCGGGACCGCCGGCGTCATCGGGATCGTCGGCCGGAAGGAGCAGCGTGGCCACCAACCCGGGCACATTGTTGCCCGGGACCATCTGGAGCTCGGCGTCGGTCCAATCGACTCCCTTGCTCAGCGGCCTGAAGAACTCCGACCCGAGGTCGTCCATGACAGCGGCGATCCCACCGAACAGGTCCGCGCTCAACTTGTCGGGACATGGTCCTCCTGGGTTCGACAGTGCACTCGGAGTTGTGGACGTTGGAACGGCCCGCACCATCGACTGCTCGAGCTCGAGCACCTCGAACACGTCGCGATCCGGCCCTCCAATCGTCAGGTTGCGATGGACCTCGGTATGGCCGACACGAGGCCTCTGACCTCTCGTGCCCTGGATGACTTCGCGCACCATCAGCGTGAACCTGTTCGGAGCCGAACCCGAGTGATCGCCCCTCGCTGGTCCGGCGGACGCAGCCCGCCTGTCGTTCGACACGGCGACCTCGATGGAGTTCCCCCACTCCCCTGGACTCGCTGCTTCGAAGGTGACGACGCCGAAGTCGGTGCAAGATGCGGCGACCGAACTCGTCGGCTGCAGCCTGACGACCCACGCCGTTTGTCCACCGTTGAGGAAGAACTGACTGATTCCGAAGCTTGCTTCGCTCGGATCCCACAGCCCACCGAACGTTCGTTGGAAGTCTGCCATGCTGTCGACTCGTGTGGCCTCGTTGACGGGTCCCCGCTCGAAGACGTCGACGAACCCAGTCGCCGAGGTACTGACCCCACCGATCGCGTGGGGCGATGACGGCAGCTCCTCGACGTACACCCCGGGATATGACACTTGGTCTGGCATGGGTTCCTCTCGGACGAAGGCGGCACCCTTCGCAAGAGCCCGACGTTGCAGCGACGCGGACGGCTCCCCACTCGGTGTCGAACCAGTCGATCGGGAGAGACATCGGCCGGTCGCGCGGCAGGGACTATCGGGCGACACCGCTCACGATGAGCCGCAGGTGCCCTGATTGTCAGTTCCGCTGCGGGTAGATGCCCTGCAAGCAGATGATGTAGCGGATCGGCGTTGCGCCTCCATCCGCTTCGGCCAACGGCGCCAGATTCGGAAGCTGGAAGTTCCGTACGCCATCGCCACCATATTGCACGCCGAGAATCGAAAACAGGGCCGTGTTCACGTTGATGTCCAGAGTTGATCCGTCGCAATGGGCCCAGCCCTGCGGCGCGAAATCTCCCGCGAACAATCTGATTTCACCGATGTAACAACCTTCATTCATGACGATCCCCTCGCAGTTTCAGGAGTTGGTGCTTCGCCGTCCGGAAGGATCGGCGTACTGGCGACGGTAGCTCAATCTGATGAGGTCGTGAAGAGAACCCGAGTTGCGTCGATGCGAGACTCGGCTACGAGAGGTGCCCGTCAGAAGTTCGGTGTGCGGTCGCTGCGGAGGGCTCACCTCACTGCCACGGGCGAACACGTCGCTGTGATCACTCGTGGCGCGGAACGCACGCTGGCTTCGGGTTGACGATGACGGCCGTGACCAGGCCGAATATGCCGGTCGCCCGTTCGAGGTCGGTGGGAAGCTCCTGCCATTCAGCGAGAGGCTGATCTGGATCGCATCGAACATGCCGTTGATCACCGAGGTCTGGCTGTGCAGATGTGCGTGATACATCCAGATGGCGGGTCCCGAGCAGATACATCGGTCAGAGAACGAGAGAAGCCCTGGCCGGAGGCGTATGGCCTCTGACCAGGGCTTTATTCGTCGGGCTGGGGAGATTCGAACTCCCGACCTCTTGTCCCCCAGACAAGCGCGCTAACCAAGCTGCGCCACAGCCCGTATGCATGTGGAGCGCAGACTCTATCGACCGAATCGTGTCGAAACTCATCGACGGGTGTCGGCATTGGCCACCGCGGTCACCCCAGTCACCCCGGTCACCCTGGTGTCCGAACGTCGTTACGGAATCCGGCGAACCCAACTCTGTGACACCCCCGCGTCAGACTGGGAACCATGAATCTCCGCCAACTCGTCGAGACCCTGGAGGCGACCGACGTCGTCGTCACTCGATGCCGGCGGCGTCACCGCTCGGCTCCGCGATCTCGCACGACTGCAGGGATTCGTCGCTGAAACCGAGCATGCGCTCGCTCGCCGAGCCAACGAGTTGGCCGCAAGCGGGTCGGGCGCACCTGCGGGCGAGGTGCTCGGCCGAATCGGCCACTGCTCGCCCCGCGAGGCTGCACGCACCTCACGTCGAGCAGAGACCCTGGGATCACTGCCTGCAGTGGAAGCACAACTCGGTCGCGGACGGATCAGTACCGAGCACGCCGACAGTCTCGCTCGAGCGGCACATCGCCTCGACGAGCCGCAACGTGAGCAATTGCTGTCGCTCGACCACGAGCTCGCACGGAGCGCGGCAGGGTCCACACCGGCGCAGTTCCGTCGCTTTCTGGAACGCGTCGTCGACCAGTTGGCAGCCGACGAGGGGCTCGAGCGGGCCGAACGACAACGTCGGGCAACCCATCTCGCCAAAGGAATCAACCCTGAGACGGGGATGTACTGGCTTCGCGCCGAGTTCGATCCCGAGCGTGGGGCCCGGTTGTTCCGGGCCCTCGACACCGAGACGGCGGCGCTCTCGACCGCAGGAGGGCCCGATGAGGGCACCGATCGAGGCCACACCGCAGCACGTGCGCTCGTGGAACTTGCGACCTCCGCGAATAGATCGAAGCGTCCGGGCAAGGTCGAGCTCCTGGCCATCGTCGACCTCGCCACGCTCACGACGGGCTCGCACGACCGCTCCACCTGCGAACTCGACGACGGGACCACCATCCCGGTGGCCACGATGCGACGCCTCGCCTGCGACGCCCACCTCGTTCCCGTCGTACTCAACGGAGACGGCGTGGCGCTCGACGTCGGCCGGAGTCGCCGCCTCGCCACCGCCGACCAACGTCGAGCGCTACGAGCGATGTACCGAAGCTGCGGCATCGGCGAGTGCGATGTGGCGTTCGACCGGTGCGAGATCCATCATCTCGACGAATGGGACGCCCACCACGGTGAAACGAATCTCGGCCGGCTCATCCCCTGCTGCAGCCGCCATCACCACCTCATCCACGAGGGGTCGTGGCAACTCGACCTCGACCCCACGTCACGTGAACTCACGGTCATGTTGCCCGACGGCACCGTCCAGTGCCGAAGTCGGCCCCACTCCGCGACGGCACCGACCGTCAGGCCAGCGGCCTAGATCTTCCTGCCCAGATGTTGGCGTCGTCAGGTGAAGATCTCGATGAATCGCCAACCGAGATATGCAACGAGCGCAACCACCATCAACTTGAAGTGCCACGGCGATTTCTCGTCATCGGCATCCGAGGTGACTGTGGGCTCCTCGACGAGCCGCCCACACCCGGGGCAGGTGCCGTCGTCGTTCATCGAATTCGGCGTCCAGTACTTGGAGCACTCCTCACACCACGGCATCAGCGTTTCCGTCCTTCATCGAGCTCAGCCTCACTGGCGCTTGCGCACCCGCAACTTCATGGCGGTTGCGCCCAAGCCGAACTCTTCACGAATCGTCCGCTCGATGTAGCGCAGGTAGTGCTGCGGCACCTCGCGGTTCACGAAGAGGGTGAACGTGGGCGGGTCGATTGCACCTTGCACGGCGTACAAGATCTTGGCGCCGCCGCCGATGGGCTGGCGTTGCTGGGCGGCGGCGATCACCTTGTTGACGTCGCGAGTCGGCACACGGGTGTGGTACTGGCCGATCGCTTCTTGCAGACGGGGGCGCAGTTTGTCGACGTTCTTGCCACTCAGCGCCGAGATCTTCAGCACCGAGCTGTCGGGGACGAAGCCGAGCATCCGCGTGACCTCGGCCTGCACTTCCAGGCGGGGCTCTGTGCCGACCAGATCCCACTTGTTGAGGATCAGCACGATCGGACATCCTGCGGCGTCGACGCGTTCGGCGAGTCGTTGGTCCTGGGCGGTGACGCCGACGGTGGCATCGATCACGAGGAGCGCCACGTCTGCGTCATCGATGGAACGCAGCGCTCGCACGAACGAGTAGTACTCGGCCGAGTCGTCGATACGACCCTTGCGGCGCATGCCGGCGGTGTCGATGAACACGATCGGGCCGTCCTCGGTGTCGACGACGGTGTCGATCGAGTCGCGGGTGGTGCCCGCCATGTCGTGCACCACGGCTCGGTCTTCGCCCACCAGACGATTGAAGAGCGTGCTCTTGCCCACGTTCGGTCGGCCGACGATCGCCACGCGGGGCACCTTGGCTTCTTCCTCGATGGCATCGAGATCGTCGTCGAGGGGCGCCCATGGGTCAACCGCTGGCGTTGCCGGCAGACGAAGTTCGTCGGGGAATCGCGCGAACACGGCATCGAGCAAGTCGCCAGCGCGGCGGCCGTGCAGCGCGCTCACGGGAACCGGTTCGCCGATGCCGAGGCTCATGAACTCCCACATCTCGGCCTCACGGCGTTCGTTGTCGGACTTGTTCGCCACGACGATCACCTCGGTGCCCGACCGACGAATCCAGTTGGCGATCTGCTGGTCGTCGTCGGTGAGCCCCACGGACGCATCGACCACGAACAGCACGACGTCAGACTCCTTGACCGCTGCCTCGACCTGACGGCTCACCTTGGCGTCGAGTTCGTCGCCACCCGGCATCCAGCCGCCGGTGTCCACGACACGGAACGGCACGTCGAGCCACTCGGCTTCGAGTTCCTTGCGGTCACGGGTGATGCCCGGGCGGTCCTCGACGATCGCCTGCTGGCTGCCCACGATGCGATTGAAGAGGGTGCTCTTGCCCACGTTCGGCCTGCCGATGATCACGACAACGGGCTGTCGGCGCGGCGGCTCCACCTCGAGTGCGTCGGCGATCTCCGGGTCGAGCGGCGTCAGTTCGCTCACGGCCGGATCGGCCGGATCGAGTGGAGTCCCCTGGTCGGTGTCGGGTTGGTCGGTCATGCGGACTCCAATGCAGCGCGCAGCGCAATGCCGTCGGTTTCGACGACATCGACCACACGGGGAAGGTCGGCAACGGTGAGTCCGTCGAGGAATCGTCCCTCGTCGGACAGGCACACGTCGGGAAGCAGGTAGCGGTGTCCCTGGGGCTCGGCAGCGAGCACACGTGACACGTCTTCGCCGGTCATCAGCCCGGTCACGCCCGTGTTGCCACCGAAGAACTCGTTGCGCACGGTGATGACGCGAACGTCAGAGCGGCCCAGCGACTCGATCAACGGGGTGATCACCGGTGCACCCAGTTCACCCGTCAGCACCGCGATCGGTGCATTTCGTCGGGGTCGCAGCGAGATCGATGCAACGCTGTCGTTCGACGTCGGACCTGCATCATCGGCGGTCGAGCCGCACGACGACGCCGGACGCAAACCGGTGTAGGCCGCGGGATTCGGGGGCGCATCGACGGCGGCGAAAAATCCGCGCCGGACGCCGGTGGCGTCGCTCGTGCGGCCGTGAAACTCGGCTTCGAAGGTACGCGCCATCCCGATGCCGTCTTCGTGCATCGGGAACCCGTCGTAGCGCTCGGCGTCGGGAAACGGTCGCTGCGCCATCAGGTAGTACTCGTCGGCGGCGTACACCATCCGCTTCCCGAGCGTCGCCTGAAAAATGTCCTGCCAGTCGGCGACGATGTCGACCACTGCTTCGGCTTCGGCAACGGTGTGAAACCGCATGGCGTCCTCACCGTTGAACTTCGAGATGCCGAGCGGCACCACGGCAATCGAGTCGAGCTCGGGGTACTGGTCGAGCACGCCGGCCATCGTGTCGGCCAGGACTGCGCCGTCGTTCACGCCAGGGCACACCACGATCTGGCCACGAACGGTGATGCCATGATCGAGCAACGCCCGCAGCCATCGCAGGCTCATGGCGCCACGCGGGTTCTTCAACATCTGGCTGCGCACGTCGGGATCGGTGGAGTGGATGCTCACGTGCAACGGCGACAGCCGTTCGGTGATCACGCGCTCGAGGTCCGCCTCGGTGAAGCGGGTGAGGGTCGTGAAGTTGCCGTACAGGAACGACAAGCGGTAGTCGTCGTCCTTCAGATACAGACTCCGGCGCATCCCCTTGGGAAGTTGGTAGATGAAGCAGAACTCGCAGTGGTTGTCACAGGTGCGTACCCGGTCGAACACGGCACTCGAAACTTCCACCCCGAGCGACTCGCCGGCTCGCTTCTCGATCGAGAACGCCAGGTCCAGTCCGCCGCGCAGGACGTCGAGCTCGACATCGGCTTCGTCGGTGGCCATCTGCCATTCGATGATGTCGCGTGGAACGTCACCGTTGACCCGCACGATCTCGTCGCCCGGCTGCACGCCGGCAACCGCTGCCGGTGAGCCCGATGTGACCGACACCACCAACGGTGCGAGCGAGCGCGACGGGGCAGCTCGCGCCACGTCGAGGTCGACGTCGCTCGCGGTTCGGATGGTGCCAGACATGGGTTCGTCAGGCTACCGGTGATGCGACCGGGGTAGATTTGGCGGGGATGCCTCCCGCCCCAGCGAGTGCCGCTGCCTCGAACGTCGATGTCGTCCTGCTCGCCCAACCGCGCGGCTTCTGTGCCGGCGTCGAAATGGCGATCAAGGCGCTCGCCTGGATGGTTCGCACCTTTCCCGCCCCGGTGTACTGCTACCACGAGATCGTTCACAACAAGCTCGTGGTCGAACGATTCGAGGCCCAGGGAGTGGTGTTCGTCGATGAGATCACCGACGTTCCGGTCGGCAGCCCGATCATGTTGTCGGCGCACGGATCGGCCCCCGAGGTCGTCGAAGCGGCACGTAGCCGGGGTTCGTACGTGGTCGATTCGGTGTGCCCGCTCGTGACCAAGGTCCATCACGAGGTGAAGGTGCGCGCCGGCAAGGGATACCGGATCGTGTACGTCGGCCATCAAGGTCATGAGGAGGCGATCGGCACGATGGCGGTCGCGCCCGATGCGATTGATCGCGTCGAATCGGTCGCCGAGGTCGATCTCCTCGAACCGTCGGACGAACCAGTGGCGCTCCTGGCTCAGACCACGCTGTCGCACCGCGACTGGGAGGGCGTCGCCGTTCGCGTCAAGGAACGCTTCCCCGACGTCTGGACGCCGGGGCGGAGTGATCTGTGCTTCGCAACCACCAACCGCCAAGCAGCGTTGATGGAACTGGCGCACCGTTGCGACGCCGTCGTCGTGATCGGATCTGCGAACTCCTCGAACACCCGGGCACTCGAACAACTCGCTCGCGAAGAGGGCTGCGAGCGGGTCCACCGGATCAACACCGTCGACGAACTCCCCACGGACCTCTCCGGCATCGTCGGGGTGACTGCAGGTGCATCCGCCCCGGAGGAACTCGTGGCAGAGGTGGTCGACCGGCTCGCTCCCACCGGCGGCGTCGAACTCGTCGACGTGACGATCGAGGACGAGTACTTCCCACCGCCGCGCAACATTCGCGAGATGCAGACCTCGATCGAAACCGCCGCCACCGTGCTCCTCGGCGGCAGTCTCCTCGACCGGCCTGGCATGGACGACCGGAGCCTCGGGGCAAGTGATGTCCTCGCCAGCCTCCGCAACGCCTGACGAGCCGGCGAACCAGCTCAGCTGCGGGGAACCTCGGACCACGGCCGGTCGCGGTCGACGCGAATGTCGCCGGGCAACCCGAGGACACGCTCGCCGAGGATGTTCTTCATCACCTCGGTGGTGCCGCCCTCGATCGAGTTGGCACGGCTCCGCAGGAACGCCTTCTGCAGCGTGTCGGCGCCCATCGCCGTCTCCGGGCGAACCATCTCATAGCTGCCGTACAGCAGGCCCTGCGCTCCGAGCAGGTTGATCACCTCGTCGTAGATGTCCTTGTTGAGGTCCGCTGAGGCCATCTTGCCGATCGAGCCTTCGGGGCCTGGATCACCCATCTTGCGGTTCTGGTTCGCACGGATGTTCGTGAGCCGCAGCACCTCGGCCCTCGACCACAACTTCATCACCTCGTCGAGCGCCGCTGCGGTCTGGTCGGCGTCATCGAGCTGCTGCCAGGTCTGAACCAGCGCGGAGATCGTGCCGGAGCCCTTGGTGGGGATCGAGCCGCCAATCGACACACGCTCATTCATCAGCGTCGTCAGCGACACCCGCCAGCCGTCGCCGGGCCCGCCGAGCATCTCGTCGTGGGCGATGCGGGTGTCGGAGAAGAACACCTCGTTGAACTCGGCCTCACCGGTCATCTGACGCAACGGCCGGATCTCCACTGTTGGGTCTTCCATGTCGACCACGAACGCCGTCAACCCAGCGTGCTTGACCGCCTCGGGGTCGGTGCGAACGACCAAGAGCCCCCACTTCGACAGGTGCGCCAACGTGGTCCACACCTTCTGACCGTTGACGATCCACTCCTCGCCGTCCCGTTCGCCCGTTGCCGACAATCCGGCGAAGTCCGAGCCGGAGCCAGGCTCGGAGAAGAGCTGACACCAGATCTCCTCACCGGTGAACAACGGGCGGAGATATCGCTGCTTCTGCTCGTCGCTCCCCCAGGCAACGACCGTTGGTCCGGTCATGCCATGGCCGATCGGGTTGCGGTACATCGGGTTCGGAGCACCCGCAGCAAAGACACGTTCGTTCACCAACTTCTGCAGTTTCGGGTTGAGACCGAGGCCACCGCAGCCGTCGGGAAAGTGCACCCACGCAAGGCCCCGATCGAACTGTTCGCCGAGGAACACCCTCGGGTCGGTGGTCGCAGGAGGGAACGACACGAGGAGTTCGTCGACGAGTTCGGTGACGCGCTGCTCGTCGGCGGTCAAGGCGGTGCTGGGGTCGGTCATCGTCATGTTCGGCAACGTATCTCGGTGCCCGTACGCAGGCAGAACCGAGGCATACACTCTCGCCCGCCATGGGTGTTTCGCGTCGACTCGAGTACCAGCCTGCCCTCGACGGCGTGCGAGCACTGGCGGTGCTGGCGGTGCTGTTCTTCCATGCCGGCACACCGGGGTTCTCGGGCGGGTATCTCGGCGTGTCGGTGTTCTTCACCTTGTCCGGATACCTGATCACGAGCCTCATTCTCGATGAGCACGACGACACGCAGACGATCGACTACCGGCGCTTCTACGGTCGTCGACTCCGTCGGCTCCTCCCGGCGAGTGTCGCCACCGTCGGCGCGGTGGTGCTGATCGCCGCGGTGACCGCTGTCTTCGATGGCGTGTCCGGCTTGCGCGCCCAGGTGGCGGGCGCGCTGTTCCAGGTCTCGAACTGGGTGCTGCTCGCCGGAAGCACCTCATACCAGGACCTGCTTGCCCAGGCCAGCGGCACGGTGTCGCCACTGGAGCACTTCTGGTCGCTTGCGATCGAGGAGCAGTTCTATTGGCTGTGGCCGCCCGTGATGCTGCTCCTACTCACACGAGTGTCGTCGCGGCGCAGGCGGGTGACGTATGTTGCCGTCGCCACCGGCCTGGCGATGATTGCGGCGCCCGTGATCGCGAACGTGTGGGGGCCCGACGCTGCGTACTGGGCCACGCCGGCCAGGCTCGCCGAGATTCTCATCGGCGCCCTGCTGGCGTTCGCGCTGCGCATCGCCACGCTGCCGCGCCACACCTCGAAGCTCGCTCCCGTGGCCCTCGCGATCCTCGCGATCGCCGTGGTCACGTTCCCGTCATCGAGCGGCCCCGCCTACGAGGGTTTCCTCCCGCTGGTCGCCCTCGTGTCAGGATCACTGATCCTCGGTCTGCAAGCCGATGGGTCCTGCCGGCGGTTGCTCTCGCTCGCTCCGCTCGTTGCGCTCGGCAGGATCTCCTACGGCGTCTATCTCGTGCACTGGCCGGTCTTCGTGATCGTCGACCCCGAGCGCATGGGCTTCGAGGGCCCGCCACTGACTGCGCTGCGCCTGGCGATCACCCTCGCCATCGCGCTCGTGAGCTACTACTTGCTGGAGCAACCGATCAGACGTCGTCAGCGGATCCCCTTCCGAGTGACGATGACGGCCGCTGTCGGCTCGACGATCGCCCTCACCGCGATCGCAGTGGTCGTCCTCCCGACTGGACCTTCCGATTTCTGGACCGCTGACTCCGAGGCGGTCACCGCCGCAACGATCGATGTCGAACAGCCGCCGATCGCACTCACCACACCACCACGTACCCCGTCGACCTCAGCGCCCGACTCGGACCCGACGGACGTGTCGAATCCGGCGACCACGTCCGTAGCCGGCCCCGGCGAGACCCCGACGACAGCGCCCACCACCACGGTGGAGCCGCTTCCCGAACTCACGCGTCCCGTGCGAATCATCGTCAGTGGCGACTCCACCGCCGAGGCACTCGGGACAGGCATCGTCGTGTGGGCCGCAGCAAACCCGCCGGTCGCCCAAGCCGAAGTGCGCGCTCAGCCCGGGTGCGGGTTCCTCATGGGCGGGGAACGCCTGGTTGGCGATGAGTTCGTGTCAGCAGCCGCCTGCGATGGCTGGCCGGAGAATGCGCTCATCCCCGCCGTCGAACGAACTCAGCCCGACGTGGTCGCCGTGACCGTCTCCGGGTGGGATCTCCTCGATCGACGTTGGGATGGCGTCGAGGTGCTGGAACCCAACGACCCCGAGTACCGCCAGCGCCTCGTCGAGGCGTACTCGAAGCTCGCCGACGATCTGGTCGCTGCTGGCGCAAGCCGTGTGGTCTTCGTACGGGGGCCCGTCCCCGACGTGCTCTGGAGCGGCGACACGACGGGTCAGAATGATCCGAGCCGGCACCAACTCCTCGCAGACGTCCAGGCCGAGGTCGCGCTCGGCAAGGCCCGACACCGTGCGCACCATCGACCTGGCTTCGTGGTTCACGGCCGCAGGGTTCGACGACGACCGAACGGTTCGCCCGGACGGAATCCACCTCGCTCCCGACGCGGCAACGGCGATCACCGTGGAGTTCCTCGGAGAACAACTGGTCCGCGCTGCAGTCCTGTGAACACCGGGCCTCGGCGAAGTCGGCGTGGCACTGTCAGTTGAAGACCGCTGAGCTGGCAACGATTTCCGCTGCCTCGACAACGGCGAGTTCTGGCACTGCTGCTCGGAGGTCCATGACCATGCCGTGGCGAACCGCGTCGCCTCGCCCAGCGAACACGCCCTTCAAGTTGTTCAGCATGCGGATCACGATGTCTCGGTTCGATGTGGGATCGAGGTATCGATCGTTCCATGGCACCTGACCATTCGTGACCGATTCGAACAGCGCCCTCGCTCCCACTCGATCGAGCCGTGCACCGCCGTGGAACGGATCGAAGAACGTCGACGAATCGTCGGCTGGTCGGACCAGGAAGTGGGCCGGCATCCCGACTCCCACCATCGGAACCCCGACTCGGCGTGAGACCTCGATCATGAGCACCGACAGGCTGATCGGGATACCCGATCGCCGTTCGATGACACGGTCGAGGCACGAGTTGCGCCAGTCGTAGTACGCGCTGCGGTTGCCGACGAAGTGCTCCGTGACGAACAGATGATTGGCAACAGCATCAGCGGTGGGCGCCGGACACCCGGCCGCGAATGCGTCGAGCATCTGGTGCCAGACGCCGGGCTGCAGGCCCGGCTGGATCGCTGCAGAGATCAGCAACGACGCCTCGTCGAGCGGCACGTCGCTGGCATCGGATCGCATGATCTCCACGAAGCGAGCAACGGGCATGGTCGCACGGTACAGGCCGCTTCGGGCCGACATTGCCGTCGACCTGCGCACGGCGACCGCGTTCGACTACGTTGCCCGATCATGTTCCCTGGCGCACATCTCGACACCCACGGCGACAAGCCGGCGATCATCATGGGCGGCTCCGGCTTCACCCAGACCTTCCGCGAGCTCGATGCGGCCGCGAACCGGCTCAGCCGGCTCTTCGCGATCGGCCGGCTTGCAGCCAGGCGACCACGTTGCCATCTGCATGGAGAACCACGATCGGTACCTCGAGGTCGTCTGGGGATGCCACTACGCGGGTCTCGTCTACACGTGTGCCTCGTCGCGACTGACCAGCCATGAACTCGAGTACATCATCAACGACTGCGGCGCGAGGGCGTACATCACCTCGAAGTACAAGGCCGACCAGGCCGCCGAGATCATCCCGACCACGCCCGCCGTCGAGCTGCGGCTCATGCTCGACGGTGTGATCGACGGCTACGAGAGCTACGAGAACGCTGTGGCCGCCCAGGCTCCCGAACCACTCGACGAAGCCCGCATCGCCGGGCTCGACATGCTCTATTCGTCGGGCACCACCGGCATGCCCAAGGGCATCACGCGGGCGTTCCCCAACGAACCGCTCGAGGCGTCACCGAGCGCGGTGCAGGGTCTGCTGCAGTTCCTGTTCGGCATGGACGACACCAAGCGCTACCTCTCGCCGGCGCCCTTCTACCATGCTGCGCCGCTGCGCTTCTGCCTTGCGGTCCACGCCATCGGCGCCACCATCGTGGCGATGGAACACTTCGATGCCGAGCAGTACCTGGCGCTCGTCGAGGAGCACGACATCACCCACAGCCAGGTCGTACCGACGATGTTCGTGCGCATGCTCAAACTTCCCGAGGACACGCGGCACGAAGTACGACGTGTCGTCGCTCGAGACGGTCATCCACGCCGCCGCACCGTGCCCGGCACCGGTGAAGAAGCAGATGATCGAGTGGTTCGGTCCGGTCATCCACGAGTACTACGCCGGGAGCGAAGGCAACGGCTTCGTCGTACTGCAACAGCGAGAGCTGGCTCGCCCACGAAGGCACCGTCGGCAGCGCGATCGTCGGCATCCTGCACATCGTGGGCGAAGACGGCGAGGAGGTCCCGCAGGGCGAGTCCGGCACGGTGTACTTCGAGAGCGAGGCCGAGTTCGAGTACCACAACGATCCCGAGAAGACTGCCGCGTCGCGCCACCCGAAGGGTTGGACCACGCTCGGCGATGTCGGCTATCTCGACGCCGACGGGTTCTTGTACCTCACCGACCGCAAGGCCTACATGATCATCTCCGGTGGGGTGAACATCTATCCGCAGGAGGCCGAGAACGTGCTCGTCGACCCATCCCAAGGTGATCGACGTCGCGGTCTTCGGCGTGCCGAACGAGGACTTCGGCGAAGAGGTCAAGGCGGTCGTGCACCCGGTGGAGATGCCGGTCGACGATGCTGCTGCAGCGGCGCTGGCGTCGGAGCTGATCCAGTTCTGCCGCACGGAACTCGCCGACGTGAAGTGCCCCCGCTCGATCGACTTCCGCGGCGAACTCCCCCGCCACCCGACCGGCAAGCTCTACAAGCGGCTGCTGAAGGACGAGTACTGGAAGGAAGCAGGCCGCTCGATCTAGCGCTGTCAGGCCTCGGCGATGAGCGAACCGACCAGACTGCGGGGTTCACTCATCGCCGGCTGAGTACGGTCACGGCATGACCAACACCCACGCGTATCTCGACTGGCCCGGGCCGATTCCCTTCGCCCATCGGGGTGGGACGAGCGAGGCCCCCGAGAACACTTTGCCGGCGTTCGAGCATGCGGTGTCGCTCGGCTACCGCTACCTCGAGACCGACGTCCATCTGAGTGCCGACGGCGTGCTGATGGCGTTCCACGACCCGGACCTCAGCCGTACCTGCGGTGTCGACGGCACGATCGCCGACATGACCGGCGCTGAACTGGCCGAGGTCCGAGTCGATGGTCGGGCGTCGATCCCACTGATGAGCGACCTTCTCGAACGGTTTCCCGACGTGCGCTTCAACATCGACTGCAAGTCGGATGCAGCTGCTGGTCCGCTGGCAACGCTCATTCGTCGGCACGACGCACTGGACCGGGTGTGCCTCGGAGCGTTCAGCCACGCCCGCCTCGTCAAGCTCCGCTCCCTGCTCGGGCCAGGGTTGCTGACGTGTCTGACTCCGCAAGAGGTCGCATCGCTGCGGTTGACCGGGCGGCTTGGTGGATCAGCGGTGCGCGTTGCGCAGGTTCCGGTCCGTTACGTTCTCGGCCGCACTGGCCTCACCGTGGTCAACGAGCGTTTCGTGCGCGCTGCGCACCGACACGGCGTGGAGGTGCACGTGTGGACCATCGACGAATCCGACGAGATGACTCGCCTCCTCGATCTCGGCGTCGATGGTCTCATGACCGACCGTCCCGAAATCCTGCGCGACGTGCTCGTTGCTCGCGGCGAGTGGCACAGCACCGGTGCAGGCGCCGACGCATGACCTAACGTCGTTTGCATGTCGAACGACCTCCCCCGAGCCACCACTCGCGCCCCGCACCACATGGTGGCCAGCGCCGACCAGCTCGCCACATCCGCCGGCCTCGCCGTGTTCGCTCAAGGCGGCAATGCCGTCGATGCGGCGATCGCCACCAACGCCGCCATGGCGGTCACCGGGCCGCATCTGTGTGGGATGGGAGGCGACCTGCTCGCCCTGGTGCACATCGACGACCCCGACGATGGCGACGCCCCAGGGCGACACGTTTGCCCTGAACGCCTCCGGACGCGCCGGCTCGGGCGCTGACCCCGACGCGTTGCGATCCGAAGGATTCGACGAGATGCCGTTCGAACTCGACGTGCGCTCGGTGACGATCCCGGGCTGCATCGATGGCTGGATGGCGCTGCACGATCGCTTCGGCTCGCTCCCCCTCGACACGATTCTGGCCCCCGCCCGACGCCTGGCTGCTGAAGGTTTCCCGGCGAGCCCGCTGCTGGTTGGCTCGCTGCGCCGCCTGAACGCTGCCGGTCGGGAACAGCTGAGCGAGTTGGCCGTGCAAGCCACCTCGACCGGTTCCGTCGTGCGCCGACCCGGTGCTGCACTCGTCCTCGCTGCGCTGCCTTCCAGCGGTCGGGACGGCTTCTACCTCGGAGCGTTCGGTGACGGATTGCTGGAGGTCGGCGACGGGTTGTTCACTGCCGATGATCTCGGCACGGTCCAGGCCAACTGGGTGGAGCCGCTCAGCACCGAGGCCTTCGGCGTGGATCTTCACACGATCGCACCCAATTCGCAGGGCTACCTCACACTCGCCGGCGCTCGGCTTGCCGAACGGCTCGACCTGCCCGACGATCCCGACGACGAACGCTGGGCCCACCTGTTGATCGAAGCTGCATCGGCCGCCGGGTACGACCGGCCCGACGTGCTCCACGAACGAGCCGACGGCGACGACCTGCTCGCCCGGATCGATCAGCGGCTCGACCTGATCGGCCTCGAGTCCGCGAGTCGGCGCTCGTCGCCGGCATCTGACGGCGATACGACATATCTCTGCACTGCCGGCATCGATCGCGACGGCCGCCGCATCGGCGTGTCGCTGATCCAGTCGAATGCGTCAGGGTTCGGCAGCCATCTGGTCGAGCCGAACACCGGCATCAACCTGCACAACCGTGGCATCGGCTTCAACCTCGTGCCCGAACACCCGGCGGAATTCGGCCCCGGTCGCCGACCGCCGCACACGCTCTCGCCAGCGCTGGCCACACGTGACGGCCGCCTGGCATCGGTGTTCGGCACCATGGGTGGCGACGCTCAGCCCCAGATCCTGCTGCAAATCGCCGCACGGCTGTTCCACCACGGCCAGTCACCAACGGTGGCAATCGACGCAGCGCGTTGGATCCTCCATGGACCCGACACGGGCTTCGACACCTGGACCGGGGCGGGTGGCCCGCTCGTGTACATCGAGGGCCACGCGCCCGCCAACTGGGTCGACGCGCTCGCCGATCGGGGTCACCGCAGCGAGCTGCGTCCGGCATGGGATTCGGGTTTCGGTCATGCGCACGCGATCGTGGTCGAGCCCACCGGGATGTTCGCCGGCGCTGCCGATCCGCGCGCCGTGATCGGATCCGTCGCTGGCACCTGACCTGGGCTCGCCGAGGCCGCCCTGCCTTCTACGTGAGCAACAACATCGAAGCCGGACGTTGTCGCTCACACAAACGACGGCCGGCCGATCTGCGTGAGCAACAACATCGAGATCGGGCGTTATCGCTCACGCAGACGCAGACGCAGACGGATCGGCGTGATCGTCACAGGAGCGGGAGAACTTCTTCGGCGAAGCGGGCCATCTGCTCGTCGGCCTTCTTGTAGGGGTCGCCGATCAGGTGCGGGAAGAGGGTGAGGTATTCGAAGCCGAGCAGGTCGCGCAGAACGCGACCTCCTCGGCCACCTTCTCGGGTGGGCCGACCAGGATGGTCTTGTTCTCGATCGACTCGTCGAGTGTGGGGATCAGCCCGGGCTGCGACGGCTTGCCGTCGGGACCCATGTAGCCGCGGCTCCAGCCGTAGGGCCCCAAGAACTTCCAGAACTCGTCGTGGCCGGGCAGGGCAGAGGCACGTGCCTCCTCCATGGTGTCTTCGATACGGTACGACACGACGAGCATCCGCTTCTCGTGCGGCGCCAACTCGATGCCGTGCACGTCGTGGTACTTCTCGCCGTACGTGTCCCAGAACCGCTTGATGAAGCTGTAGTGCTGGTTCCAGAACACCGCACCGTGGTCGACGACGGGCACGTAGTCGAGCGTCGGAGGTGAGGTGACCGCCTGCCAGATCTCGTAGGGATGGATCGGCTTGGGGATCAGCGTCAGTTCCTGGACCGTTTCACCGCGGTCGGGGATGCCCGGAATCGGGATCTGGAAATGCTTGCCCTGGAACGAGAACGACTCCTGGCTCAACGCACGCCGGATGATCTCCATCGACTCTTCGAAGATCTCCCGGTTGTGCTGGTCGGCTGCGACCTGGTCGGGGTTGTCCATCGAACCGATCGACACGCCCTTGTCATTGAGATGCAGCACCTCTCGCGGCACCGTGCCACGCCCCACGCCGAGCATTCCTCGCCCGCCGGAGAGGTTGTGGAGGGTGGCGAAGTCCTCGGCGAGGCGAAGCGGGTTCCACTGCGGTACGACGTTGAACATCGCGCCGAAACGCAACGTGGTGGTCTGCGCAGCGATCCACGTGGAGATCAGGAGCCCATTGGGAATGACCTCGTATCCCTCGTACTGGAAGTGGTGCTCGGTGGTCCAGAACGAGTCGAAACCGAGCCGTTCGGCCTCTTTGGCCGAGTTGACGTAGTCGAGCGTGGCCTTCCAGCACTCGTCATTGGTGTAGCGCCGGTCCATCGGATCCGGCTTGCCGGCCCCAGCATCGTCCATCTCGACGCCCCCGAAGAAGAAGGCGCCAAGTTTCAAGTCCGGTCGTTCGCTCATGGCGGTTAGTTTCGCGCACATGGCGAGCACCCTCCTACGGCAGGCAACGATTGTTCACCGTGCTGTGACACAGGCCGAGCCCACCGATGTGTTGATCGTCGACGGACTGATCGCCGACGTGGCCCGGTCGATCGTGGCGCCGACGCCCGAGTGCCAGGTCGTGGACCTCACCGGGTACGTCCTGTCGCCGGCAGCAGTGGAGCCTCACGCGCATCTGGACAAGGCGTTCCTTGCGGAGCTGATCGTGAATCGAACCGGCGATCTCATGGGTGCGATCACGGCGATGCAGAGCAGCCGACACCTGCTGACGGTCGATTCGATCGTGGAGCGCGCAGAACGCGCCGCCCGATTGATGGCCGCCAACGGATTTCGGTTCGTTCGCACCCACGCCGATCTCACGGTGGAGCACGGTCTGCGCAGCATCGAAGCGCTCGTGGAGGTCAGGCGGCTCGTTGCCGACGTGATCGACATCGAGATCGTCGCGTTGTGCGGTTGGCCGGTGGTCGGTGAGCCCGGCGCAGCGCAACGCGCCCTGCTGGTCGAGGCGTTGGGCGTCGGAGCCGACCTGGTCGGTGGGTGCCCTCACCTTGAGGCCCCCGGCGAGATCGCCGCTGCAACCGACTTCTTTCTCCAGACTGCGACCGATCACGGCGTCGGGGTCGATCTCCACACCGACGAGACCTTGGATCCTGGCGTGCTCGGCCTTGTCGACCTTGCCGAGATGGTGCTCGCCGGGTTCGAGCATCCAGTCACTGCGAGTCACTGCGTGAGTCTCGGCATGCAGGTGGCCGCCCGCCAGCGCGAGCTCGCCGAGATGTTGGCTGCGGCCCAGATCAGTGTGGTGGCGCTTCCCCACACCAACTTGTTCCTCCAGGGCCGTGGGCTTGCACCGATGCCTCGCGGGCTCACCGCAGTCGCTGCCCTCCGCGACGCCGGCGTCAACGTGGCCGCTGGCGCCGACAATCTGCAGGATCCGTTCAATCCAATGGGTCGCGCCTGCCCGTTCGAGACGGCCGGGCTGATGATCATGACCAGCCACCTGCTCCCCTACGAGGCCTGGGCAACGGTCACCGATGATGCAGCCATCGCCACCAGTGCAGGTGCCGTCGAGATCGCTCCCGGTTCACCGGGTGATCTCGTTGCCGCCCGCGCGGCTACAGTCCGAGAAGCGATCGCCTTTGGACCGAATGATCGCATGGTGTGGCACCGTGGCCGCACGGTGCCCTCGGCCTGAAACAAGATGTACACAGAGGCGACTCACCGAAGTTGCACAACCGCCATAGGGTCGACCGAGGCTGCCAATTCCGGGTGGCCGCGAGGGAGAATTGTTCAACGTGTCCACCAGCGCCGAAACGTCGACCGCCACCACCTCTGCAGCTCCTCACCTCCCATCTGACGGCGCGGCGCTGCGCTTCGATGGGCTGTCGATGGTGTTCGCCGACGGCACGCATGCCCTCGACAACGTGTCGTTCACCGTGCGTCAAGGCGAGTTCGTGACCGTTGTCGGCCCGTCGGGGTGCGGGAAGTCGACGCTGCTGCGCGTCGCGTCCGGACTGGAGGAGCACGCTTCCGGCACGTGTGAGGTCGACCGCGAATCGATCGGCTACGTCTTTCAGGACGCGACCCTGCTGCCCTGGCGAACCGTGCAGCGCAACGTGGAGCTCATTGCCGAACTGCACCACATGCCCAAGCAGGAGCGGTCCCGGCGGGCAGCCGAAGCGATCGAACTCGTTGGGCTCGACGGTCACCAGAACAAGCATCCCAAGCAGTTGTCCGGTGGGATGAAGATGCGCTGCTCGCTCGCGCGTTCACTCGTGATGGACCCGAAGGTGTTCCTGTTCGACGAGCCGTTCGGCGCCCTCGACGAGATCAGCCGCGAGCGACTCAACGACGAACTGCTGCAGCTGTTCACCGGTGTTGGCTTCGCTGGGCTCTTCATCACCCACTCGATCGCCGAAGCCGTGTTCATGTCGACCCGGGTCATCGTCATGTCGGGTCGCCCGGGGCGAATCCTTGCCGACATCGACATCCCCTTCGAGTATCCCCGCAGGCCTGAGTTGCGCTACGAGGCAGCATTCGCCGAGGTGTCCGGACAGGTCTCCGAATACCTCAAGGAGGCACACGGATGACCATCATCGCCGAGCCGGAACAGATCGGTTTCGACGGCCCACGCAGCGATGGCGAGACCACTGAAGCTCCGCCGGAGGTGCGCGCACGAGGGCGAGTCGCTGCGGCGGCGTGGCACTACGGGCCGGTGTTGCTGGTGTTCGCGTTCTTCATCGGCTTCTGGTACCTCACCCACTATGTGCTGTTGAGCGAGAACCGGCGCTTCATCGTGCCACCGCCCGACGCGGTGATCCGTGAGTCGTTCTTCAACGAGTCTGCCCGAGCAGAACTCTTCGAAGGCCTGGTCAACACCGCCCGGATCGCCCTCTACGGTTTCGTGATCGCCACGGTGCTCGGTATGGCCGGTGCCATCGTGATGGCCTACAACCGCACCCTCGAGCGGGCACTGTTCCCCTACGCCGTCGTGTTGCAGACGATTCCCGTCCTGGCACTCGTGCCGCTGTTCTCGGTGTGGTTCGGACCCACGCGAACCGCCCGTGTGGTCACTTGTGTCCTCGTCGCCATCTTCCCGATGCTCACGAGCTTCCTCTTCGGCCTCAAATCGGTCGACCGGGGGCACCTCGACCTCTTCAAGCTGCATGGGGCCAACTGGTTCACGCAGCTCCGCAAGCTGCAGCTGCCTGCGGCGATGCCGTCGATCTTCACTGGTCTGCGAATCGGCGCCGGCCTGTGCGTCGTCGGAGCGCTCGTGGCCGACTTCTTCTTCAGCCGCGGCGACCTCGGCCTCGGCCGACTCCTCAACAACTACGCCAAACAACTCCAGTACGAACGTCTCTTCGGAGGCGTCATCCTCGCGTCACTTCTCGGCGTCACCATCTACGGCCTGATCAGTTGGCTGTCGAACCGGTCGCTGCGGAGCTGGCACGAATCCGAGTCCGGTCATTCGTGAACCCGGAACGGTTGCAACACCCACATCCCCATCCCGAACACCCACCACACTCCTCAGGGGGAGCATCCACATGACACCAACCACCAAGAAGGCGCTCGCGCTCGTCGTCGCACTCGGCGCCGTTGCCGCAGCCTGTGGCAGCGATGGCGACAGCGCCAGCGAGCCTGCCGCCACCGATGGCGAGACGGTCACCACCGACGCCGCCACCGAGACCAGCGACATGGCCGAGGGCGATGGCGAGGCGGTCTGCCCGACCAACCTCGTGATCCAGAAGGACTGGTGGCCCGAGACCGAGCACGGCGGCACGTATCAGCTCATCGGCGCAGGCGGCGTGTCCGACCCGTCGCTGTTCACCTATTCGGGGCCGATCGATCCCGCCTATGCCGTCGGCGGCATCGAAACCGTCGAGATCCGTGCCGGTGGCGACGCCATCGAGTTCCAGCCGGTCTCCGCGGTCATGAAGACCGATCAGGACATCACCCTCGGCTACGTCAACACCGACGACGCCATCCAGTCGTCGCCCACCGTCGAAGTCACCGGCGTGGCGACCACTCTGGAGATCAACCCGCAGATGATCATGTGGGACCCCGAGCAGACCGATGCCGACCCGACCGACCCTGCGTCGATCGGTGCGACCGGCCTCCGCGTGCTCCACTTCAGTGGGGCGACCTACATCGATTGGATGATCGCCAACGGCTACCTCGACGAGAGCCAGAGCGACCCCAACTACGGCGGCTCCCCCGATCAGTGGATCACCGACGGCGGCGACTTCATCCAGCAGGGCTTCGCGACCAACGAGATCTTCAAGTACGAGAACGAGATCGAGTGGAAGGACGGCGCTCCCGCACCGGTCGACTACGCGATCATCCACGAGCTCGGTTGGCAGCCCTACCCGGCTGCCTACTCCGTGCTCACGGAACGGCTCGAGGAGCTGTCGCCGTGTCTCGAACTGCTCGTGCCGATGCTCCAGCAGGCCTGGGTCGACTACCTCGACAACCCCGAGCCGATCGGTGATGTGCTGATGGAAGTCACCGAGGCGTACAACAACTACTGGACGCTGACGCCCGAACTGAACGCTCGGGCCTGGGAGCTCTTCGACTCCGAGGGCTACGGTTCGAACGGTCCCGACGACACGTACGGCAACTTCGATCCCGAGCGGATCCAGACGTTGTTCGACGACTTCGGCGTCATCCTCGAAGACCGCGGCATCACCCTCCCGGACGGCTACACCGCCGAGAGCGCCTACACCAACGAGTTCATCGACGAGTCGATCGGTCGCTGATCAACTCGGACTGAACACCGTCACCACGTGATTCGGGCCGGCTCCACTTCGGTGGGGCCGGCCCGTTCGCGTCAGCGATAGGCGCACAGGTCGAACAGGTTCCCGTCAGGATCAGCGAGGTTCGCGATCGAGCCATACGGTTCGTGGCGGGCTGGGCCCCGTTGCGTTGCCCCGAGCGCGACCAGGCGATCCAACTCTGCAACGAACTCGTCGGGGTCGCAGGCCAGGTCGAGGTGGACCGACCCCGGCCGCGTGACACCAGACTGCACGCCGATGCGGCGGCGACCATCGGCATCGGCGAGCACGATCCAACGATCACCGTCTTCGCGTTCGATCTCGTGCAGGTCGATTGCGGACGACCAGAACTCGGCAAGTGCGTCGGTCGAAGCCGAGTCGAGCGTCACCAAGTCGAATCGTGTCGTCATGAGTCGACTCCGTTCGTCAGGGCTGCGCCCGCTCGAGGACCACCTGCAGCAGCACGTTGGCGCCCGCTTCGATGTCGGCGGCCTCGGTGAATTCCGCGATGTTGTGGCTGAGGCCGTTCACGCTCGGTACGAACACCATCGACGTCGGGCAGATCCTCGCCAGCATCTGAGCATCGTGGCCGGCACCACTGGGCATCCGTCTCGTCGAGTGCCCGAGACGCTGCGCGGTGTGCTCGACGAGGTCGACCATGCTCGCGTCGAAGTCAACCGGCTCGAACCGGGCCAGCGACCTCGTGGTGATGTCCACGCCCTCCGCCTCGGCCAGTTCCGTGAGAAATGTCGCAAGGCGCGACTCAGCCTCCTGCAACTGACGCTCGGCGGTGTTGCGGAGGTCTACGGTGAGCACCACTCGCGCCGGCACCACGTTGACGAGATTCGGATACACGTCGATGCGGCCGACGGTGGCGACCTGGTCGGCGCCCAGATGCCGGGTGAGGTCGCGCACGAAGGTGGCGATCGCCGCGGCGGCATAGGCCGGATCGTGACGCAATCGCATCGGTGTGGTGCCGGCGTGGGCTGATTGGCCGATGACGACGATCTCGGTCCAGGAAATGCCCTGCACGCCTTCGACCACGCCGATCGTGACCCCCTCCGCTTCGAGGATCGGCCCCTGTTCGATGTGCAGTTCGACATAGGCGTGGGGGCCAGCAGCGGTTGGGCACGGCGTCGATCCGGCGTACCCGATGCGTTCGAGTTCGTCGCCGAGGCGGGCATGGTCGTCGGCAGCGATCAGGTCGAGCGCCTCCTCGATCGGCATCCCACCGACGAAGACGAGGCTACCCAACATGTCGGGAGCGAAGCGTGAGCCTTCCTCGTCGGTGAAAAAGGCCACCTGGAGCGCCCGGTCGGTGACGACGTGGTTGTGTTGCAGCGTCTCGATGATCTCCAGCCCTGCCAGAACGCCCAGATTGCCGTCGAAGCGACCGCCCGTGCCAACGGTGTCGATGTGCGAGCCGATCATCACCGGCGCCAGCGTCGGGTCGGAACCAGCGAGCGTGGCGACGACGTTGCCGATCGCATCGATGGTGACATCGAGTCCGAGGTCGCGCATCCACGTGACCACGAGGTCGCGACCTGCCCGGTCGTTGTCGGTGAGCGCCAGCCTCGCGTTGCCCCACTCGCCGTTGGGTCCGTCGATGCGTCCGATCTGACCGAGCTCGTCGATGCGGGCGAGCAGACGAGCGCTGTCGATGCGGAGTTCGGAGGTGTCTGGTGTGTTCGTCATGTCAGCGCGATGGCAATTCGAACGTGGAGATCTCGGCCAAGGCCCCACAGAATGCGTCGACCGCCTGGTCGAGGAGCACCTTGCCGCGCTCGGCGGTCGCCGGAACCGGGTCACCGATGTGCCCGTCGGGCCCGAAGTCGTCGGACAACCAGCCGAAGCCGACCGAACCGCCGAATCGCACATACTGATTCGTTGCGAGGTGTTCGGGCACGTTGCGAGTGGCCGCCGACATGTCGACCAGGTGAGGTGCGAGGTGCAGCATCATCGACGTCTCATCGGTGCCACCGTGGATCCCCATGCCGAGTTCGTCGGGGGCCGACACCCCTCCCTGATCGGGCGGTACGCCGGGGTGAGCGAGAAAGGTCATCAATCCGTGCGCCAGGCGGATCTCCCGATTCGCAACGCCGACCAACGCCGAGTTGCCACCGTGCCCATTGAAGAACACGAGCTTGCGCGCCGCAGTGGTCGCCACGCAACGGCCGATGTCGTCGAGCACCGACAGCAACGTGGTGGCCGACAGCCAGATCGTGCCCGACGACCACGCGTGCTCGTTGGACTTGGTGTACGCCAACGGCGGTAACAACCAGACGTCCAGCTCGGTGCCGACACGCTCCACCGCTGCCTGCGCCACGTGGTCGGCGATGAGGAGATCGGTGTTGAACGGCAGATGCGGGCCGTGCTGCTCGATGGCGCCCAGCGGTTGCACGAACACACTGTGCTCGGTGATCAAGCGAGCGATGTCGGGCGCACGCAGTTCGGCCAGGTTCCGGGAAACAGCATCCACATCGGCACGTTACGCCTCAGCAACCGAACTGCGAGAGAATGCCGACGTGACATCGCCTGTTTCGTCTGCATCTCCCGACTACGACGCGATCGTGATCGGTGCCGGCCACAACGGGCTCGTGACCGCGGCGTACCTGGCCCGCGCCGGGATGAGCACCCTGTTGGTCGAGGCACGTGCCGACGTGGGCGGAACAGCTTCCAGCGAACTGTTCGCCGGCGCCACGGTCAACATCTGCAATTGCGACCATCTGACGTTCCGCACCACCCCGGTCATGGAGGAGCTGGGTCTGGCAGCGCTCGGCCTCGACTACCTCGAGGTCGAACCGGCCCAGCACAACTTCTCCTGGGACAGCGCAGCAGTCGGTCGGGGGTGGTCGCACCACTACGACCTGGAGGCCACGCTCGACGACATCGGGCGCCACTTCCCCGGTGAGGTCGACGGCTACCGACGCTATGCCGCAGCGGCGATACCGGCGATCCGGATGATCTTCGAAGCGGCTGCCGAGCCGCCGACCATCGCCGGCCTCACCCGACTGGCGCTGCGACGGCGCCTGAGTGGGGCACCCACGATCATGCGTTGGTCGCGCCGCAGTGCCGCCGACGTACTGCGGACCTATTTCACCGATGACGCGCTCACGGGACCCGGGGGACTCACCGGCCCGATGGTGTGGGGAATCTCGCCGGAAACGCCCGGCACGGGGTTGGGTGCACTCCCCCATGCCATGCGTCACGTCGGGCGCGTCGGGCGGCCGGTCGGCGGCAGCGGGCAGGTGCCGCTGATACTGCTCGCAGCGTTCGAACAGGCGGGCGGGACCTTGCGAACCAAGAGCGCTGTCGACACGATCATGTGCTCAGGCGAGCGAGTCAGCGGCGTTGCGCTCACCGATGGCACCGAGATCACGGCGCCCGTCGTGGTCTCGGCCTGCAATCCCCACGACACGTTCCTGAAGTGGCTGCGCACTCCCCCGGCGTCGGCGACGGACCTCGTACGGCGATGGGGCGGCATCCGCCACGACGAGGGGTACGAATCGAAGATCGACGCAGTGCTGTCGTCTGCCCCGGTGATCAAGGGCTTCGACCGCCCCTTGGGACCGACCACCGCCATCGCCCCCGGCCTCGACGAGATCCACGCCGGAGCCGGCCTGATCGCCCAGGGTTGCGTGATGGACCGACCGGGATTGCTGATCAACGTGCCGACCGCGCTCGATCCGTCGATGGCGCCCGCCGGCCGCCATGTGCTGAGCCTGGAGGCGATCTACACACCGTTCGGTCTGCGCGGGGGCTGGCCGGGCTCCGACGAGCCCCGTCGATGGCTCGAGATGTTCGCGGAGCTGTGCGAGCCCGGGTTTCTCGACTCGATCATCGAGTGGCGCGCGATGACCCCCGACGTCTACGAGCGTGACTTCCACCTCCCCGCAGGGCACGCCACGAGTTTCGCCGGCGGTCCGCTCGCTGCGTTCCGCAACGCGAACCCGGAACTCACCCGGTACGAGACCGACGTGGACGGGCTCTATCTCACCGGGGCCGCCACGTTCCCCGGCGCCGGCGTGTGGGGCGCCAGCGGGCGCAACTGCGCCACCGTGGTCCTCGAACAACGCTCCTGAACCGCAACACCGGGCACGAACCGGAATACGGGGCGGCCCCGGACGGTTCTTCCACATGTTCTCGAAAGGAGCGGATCACCGTCATGTCCCCCGGTTCACTTCGTCTCGGTACCTATGCCGGCATCCCGGTTCGGGCCCACTGGAGCATGGCGATCGTCGCCATCTGGTTCGCAGCGGTCCTGTCGGCCGACTTCGGCGTTGCGCTCGGCATCGTGGCCACCCTCGCATTCTTTGCATCGATCCTCGCGCACGAGTTCGGTCACGCGGCCATGGCGAAGCGATACGGCGTCCGTACCCAGTCGATCGACCTGTGGGCGCTCGGTGGTGTGGCCCGTCTCGACCGCGAATCGCCGACCCCACGCGCCGATGGCCTGATCGCCGTCGCCGGGCCTGCGGTGAGCCTGGCCATCGGCGTCATGGCGCTCGGTGGCGGACTACTGCTCGAGTCGCGTGTGATCTTCTGGCTGGGATTCGTCAACGGCGTGCTTGCACTGCTCAACATGCTGCCGGGAGCTCCACTCGATGGTGGCCGGCTGCTGCGAGCAGTCCGTTGGGCCCGCACGGGCAACAAGTACCGGGCGATGCGCGACGCCGGCAACGCCGGGCGCGTGCTCGGCTGGGCCATGGTGATCGGGGGCATTGCCCTGATGGTCGTCGGGAGCCAGTTCGGCGTGTTCCTCCTGATCACGGGGGTGTTCATCGCGCTCAACGCCCGGGCGGAGATCATGAGTTCGTACATGGCCGAACAGCTCGCCGGCGTGACCATCCGCGACCTCACGTTCTTCGGCATCGCGCAGGCAGGCGCCGACATGGACACCGACTCGATGATCTGGCAACGTCAACGTCTCGGCGCCGCCGGTGCCGTTGCAGTGGTCGGTCCCGATGGTGAGCTCGACGGGCTGGTCCTCGAGGACCAGTTGTGGGCGGTGCCGTCCGAACACCGATCGATGACGATGCTCACGCAGCTCATGGTGCCGTTCAACAACTTGGCCAAGGCGTCACTCGACGAGGAACTCGCGACGGTGCTCCCGCGCCTCAACCCGCTGCGTCCCGTGGTGACGGTGTGGAACGACGATCAACTCCTCGGCATCGTGCACCCGAAACGCCTCGAGGAACGGTTGCGCCAAGCGCAGCGCCGGGCGTTCCCCAGTGCCCCCGGCGTGTGAGCTGACGCGATCAGGCGTCCTTGACCGACCAGTCGCGCTTGGCGACCGGATCCTGGTCGCTCCAGGGAAAGTTGATCCACTTGTCGGTGCGCTTCCAGATGTAGTCGCACTTCACGACCGAGTGCGTCTTCTCGTACAGCACCCCGGTGCGGACCTCGCCAACCTTGCCGAAGCAGAACTCCTGTACAGAACGCAGCGTGTGTCCGGTGTCGGCGACGTCATCGACGATCAGGATGCGGGCGTCGGACACGTCGACGAAGTCGGGCGCCGGCGGCAGGATGCGCGGCACTTCGAGGCGTTCGTCGACACCGGTGTAGAACTCGACGTTCATCGTGTAGACGTTCTTGACCGACAGCGCATATCCGATCGCCCCGCCGATCAACAGACCCCCGCGGGCGATGGCGAGCACCATGTCGGGCTCGTAGCCGTCGTCGGCAACCATCTGGGCCAGGTCACGAGAGGCCGTTCCGAAGACATCCCAGGTCATGATCTCGCGCTCGTCAGACATGGTGGTCGAACCTAGCCGCCGAATCGTCGACCAGACGCAATTGCGTCCACCCCGAGGTGGACGACGCATCTCGATCGGTCACAGGCAGATGTCGCCCGGACGCACCGGCACACGGTCGAGCGCTTTGCCGACACCGTCGACCTGTCGGAGCGCATCACGGATCGCGGCGACCACGGCCGGCGTCGAGGAGATGCAGGGCGGCTCGCCGACACCCTTCGCGCCGAGTGGGGCGTGTGGATCTGGCTCTTCGATCAGCGTCGCCACCACCTCGGGCATGTCGAGGAAGGTCGGCAGCAGATAGTCGGTGAAGTTGCCGTTGCGGATGACGCCGTCGATCTGGATGATCTCTTCCATCACCGCAAGACCGAGTCCCTGTGCGATGCCACCTTCGATCTGGCCCAGCACCGACAACGGGTTGAGTGCCCGGCCCACGTCCTGCGCCGTCGCGATCTGGACCACCTTGACGAGGCCGAGTTCGGGATCGACGTCGACAACGGCACGGTGCGCCACGAAGGCGAACGCCGTGTGGCAGTTGCCCTGGCCGTTGTCGTCGAGTTCCTCGGTGGCCGGATGCCGGTACTCGACGGTCTCGTCGATCAGCACACCAGCGCTCGCGTCGCCAACAGCGATCCTCCAGCCCGACACCGTGTCGACGATGTCCGTGCCGTCGACCGCAAGTCGAAGCGGGTCCACGTCGTGGGACTGGCCGACGTGTTCGAACAGCCGCTCACGAACCGTCCGGCAGGCAGCATCGACCGCTCCCCCGCTCATCCAGGTCTGTCGTGATGCCGAGGTCGAACCAGCGGAGCCCACCTGGGTGTCGATCGGATCGAGGCGCACGTCGTCCACACCGAGGATCGTGCGGGCGATCTGCGGCGCGATCGTGACGAAGCCCTGGCCGACCTCGGAGGTGGCGAACTTGAGCGTGACGACCCCATCGGCCAGGCGGCAGCGTGCCGTCGAGTAATCGTCGAAGCCCTCGGAGTACATGAGGTTCTTGATGGCGACGCCCCAACCGATGCCACGGACCACGTCGGCTCGGTCGGCGGTGCGACCGGCGCCGCCAGGCAGGCGCATCACGTCGAGCGAGCCGTCGTCGGCTGGCACGCCGCCGATTGGCGAATCGGGCAACGGCAGCGCTGCGGTGTCGCGGATGCACCGTTCGACGGGCGCCACGTTCAGCACTGCCTGGCCGGTGATCAGTGTGTCGCCGGTTCGCATTGCGTTGCGCAACCGGATCTCGACGGGATCGAGATCGCAGGCGAGCGCCAGCTTGTCCATCTGTGACTCGTGGGCAAAGCACGCCTGCACCACGCCGAATCCACGCATTGCACCGCAGGGCAGGTGGTTCGTGCGCACGGCGTAGCCGTCGACCACCGCGTTCTCACACCGGTACGGGCCCTGAGTGTGGGTGACCGCGTTGATCAACACCGCCGACGACGTGGACGCGTAGGCCCCGCCGTCGAACACCATGCGCGATTCGATCTTGACGATCTCACCCGACTGGGTGGCGTGGTGACGCATCCAGATCGTCGCAGGGTGGCGATGGACGTGGCCGAGAAAGCTCTCGGCGCGACTGTACGCAATCCGCACGGGGCGCCCGAGCCGAAGGGCGAGCAGGCAGGTGTGCACCTGCAGGCTGATGTCCTCGCGGGCACCAAAGGCGCCGCCCACTCCGCCGAGCACCAGGCGCACCGACTCGACCGGGAGATCGAGACATGCAGCGATCTGGGCGCGATCCTCGTGCAACCACTGGGTGGCGACGTGAAGTTCGATGCCGTTGCCGCCTGAGTCGGGCACCGCGAGTGCTGCTTCGAGACCGAGGAAGGCCTGGTCCTGCATCCCGATCTCGTACGTTCCCTCGACCACCACGTCGCCGGTGACGGACGTATCGCCACACACGATGCGTTGGTGGCGGATCAGATTGCCGTCGGGATGGATCGCGGGGTGACTGCCGTCGATCGCCCGTTCGGGATCGAGTAGCGGCTCCAGCAGCTCGTAGACGACGACGATCGCCTCCAGTGCCCGTCGACACGTTTCGGGGTGATCGGCGGCCACTGCTGCGATCGGCTCGCCGACATAGCGGACCACGTCGGACGCGAACACCGGCTGATCGTGTGCGATCAGGCCATAGTTCATCTCACCCGGCACGTCGGCTGCGGTGATCACGGTCTCGACACCGTCGAGCTGCCAGGCCCCGCTGAGATCGATCGACACGATGCGTGCGTAGGGATGCGGTGAACGCAGCGTTGCCCCCCACAGACAACCGTCAGCAGACAGGTCGGAGGAGAATTCGAATCGTCCCTGCACCTTGGCCCCGCCATCGGGACGCGGCGGTGAGGTGCCGATCGTTCCGTCGCGTCCCGACTCGGTCGGGGTGGTCACCTGGTCGACCACGCTCACGTCGGCGATCCGTTCGTCTCGTCGCTCGGCTGCCGAGGAGCAGCCCGGCGCACGGCAACCCGATGCACCGCCTCGACGATGCGTCCGTAGCCGGTGCAACGACAGACGTTGCCGGCCAATTCCTCGCGGATCTCGGTGTCGGTCGGCTGCGGCACCCGGTCGAGCAGGTCATGGACGGCCAGGATCAAGCCCGGCGTACAGAACCCACACTGGACCGCCCCTGCCTCGACGAACGCCGCTTGGACGTCGGTGGGTGCGTCCGATGGTGCCACTCCCTCGATGGTGAGGATCGGTTGGCCGACGGCGCCGGCTGCCATCACGAGGCACGAACACACCAACACGTTGTCGACCAGGACGCTGCAGGAGCCACATTCGCCCTGCTCGCACGCCCCCTTCGTGCCCAACAAACCGAGGCGGTCGCGCAGCACGTCGAGCAGACTCTCGCCGAGCCACGAGTCGGTCACCTCACGGGACCGCCCGTTGACGTCGAGGACGAACTGTTCAGGGCTCATGCCGCGACCTCCTCGCTCGACACCCGACGCAACAGTCGTTGCACCAGAACGCCGACGGCATGGCGACGGTACTCAGCAGTCGACCGATGGTCGGTGATCGGTCGGCTCTCCGAAGCTGCAGCGGAGCCGACGACGACCAGGTCCTCAGGTGCCATGCCCAAGGTCGCCCAGTCGATCGCCTCACTCGCGAGCGCCTCCGCACGGTGACAGCGCACCACCGTGGGCCCGACCGATCCGAGGGCGATCCCCACGGTTCTCGACGCTCGGTCGACCACGACGCAGGCGCTGGCAACCGCGATCACCATGGCATTGCGCACGCCGACCTTGGCGTAGCCCTGCCATCCATCGACGATGGGGACCGTCACCGACACGATGAGCTCACCTGGCGCCAATGCTGTCTGCTTCACGCCGGTCATGAACTCGACGACCGGCATCGTTCGCCGACCGTGCACCGATGCGAGCTCCACGCTTGCTCCCAATGCTGCCAGAACCGGCAGTGCGTCACCCGCCGGCGAGCACGTCCCCAGGTTCCCACCGACGGTGCCGGCATTCCGGATCTGTGGCGAACCAACGGTGCGCGCGGCCTGGGCCAAGGCAGGCACGAGAGCAGCCAGCGGACCCAACTCGAGCTCGCGATAGCTGACCGCAGCACCGATCACCACGTGCGACCCATCCGCGCTCAGGCGCCACGAACGCAGTTCGGGGATTCGATTGACGACGACCACCGCCCCTGCGGGCCGTCGGTGGCCGTCGTTGACCTCGACCATCAGATCGGTGCCCCCCGCCAGCATCGTCGTCGCGGGGTCCTGATCGAGATGACGAACCGCTTCATCGACCGATCGAGGCAAGTGGACAGCCATCTCGCTGACTGTACAAACCATGCCTGGCCCGAACGCGTTCTCGCTGCATCTTTCACGAAGCGGAAACGCGCCCGCACCACGGCCTGCAAGCGGTCGGCGCTGCTAGCTTCGCTCCGATGCTCGAAGGACGATCGACCACCCCCGGAGTCGGCGATTCCGAACAGGTGGCCGACTCCGATCACGAGCCGGTTCCCGCAGATCGATCGACGGAGGCGTCGATCGGCTCGACCTCGTGGCGGCGCGCGGTGGCCGTTGGCCTCGGCGCGTACATCGTGTCGCGGCTCTGCGTGATCGGTGCCACGGCGGTCCGCGCTTCACAGGTGGTGGTCGACGCCCGCGCCGACGAGGAACTCGAGCCAACGGCAGGTTCGGTGATCAGTGGAGTGCTCACCTCGTGGGACGGACGCTGGTATCTCGAACTCATCCGGCGTGGGTATCCCGAATCGATCCCCGCCAACATCACCTATGAGCAGCTCGAGGCTCGGGCGGCGTTCTTTCCCCTGTACCCGTGGACCGTTCGCGCCGCCGACTTCGTCCTGCCCGGCGGCGACACACTGGCGGCCCTCGCCGTCAACTTCGTGCTGGGCGCCATCTCGGTACTGCTCGTCGGGCTGATCGCACGCCGGCTCTACTCCGTCGGCGTCGCCGCTCGGGCGATGACCCTGTACGCGGTGTTCCCGGGAAGTGCGATCCTGTCGTTCGCCTACTCCGAAGCGCTCATGATCGTGCTGGCGGCAGCATGTCTGCTGCTGCTGATCGACCAACGCTGGCTCCTCGCGGGGCTGGCTGCGGCACTGACCACGGGAACACGTCCCAACGGAATCGCGGTGGTTGCCGCATGCGCCGTTGCCAGTTTCATCGCGATTCGTCAGCGCCGTCAGTGGTGGTCGCTGATCTCGGTCGTGCTGGCACCGGTCGGTTTCGTCTTCTTCCAGTGGTATGTCGATCGCACCGCTGGCGAACGCGGCGCCTGGTTCAGGGTGCAACGCGAAGCCTGGTCGGAAGGAACCAGCTTCGGTGCCACGGCCGTGACCAACACCCTCGGATTCCTGACCAGTCCGTTGTCCTCACCGGCAGACGCCCTCACCGCCCTGAGCATGGCAGCACTGATTTTCATGGTGTTCTGTGCGTGGAAGGTGCGCTTGCCCTGGATCCTCGTCGCGTACTGCGCCGTGATCGTGGCGCTGATGCTGATCCCTGAAACCGTGACGGCGCGCCCACGTTTCTTGTTCACCGCGTTCCCGTTCTTCATCGCCGTGGCGGCATGGTGGCCCGAACCGTCAGGCGAACGCGACCATCACCGAGCGAGCTGGGAATATGCCGGCTGGGATCTCACGCTGGTGGTGTGCGGTGCCGGGTTGGCAACCCTGACGGGGCTCTACGCCGCGTTCGGCGTCATCCCGTGATGCGCCGGGGGTCAGCAGCACGATCGGCATCGAGTTGGCTCGGGCTGGCGGTGCTCGCCGTACTGGCATACGCCCCCGCACTGCTGAGTTCTCCTGGGCGGATGCCCGCCGACACCAAGCTCTATCTCTATCTCGACCCCGGCGGGCTGCTGGGGCGGGCTGCCTCGACGTTCGAGACCGAGCAGTTCGCCGGTTGGGTGCCGCATCAGCAGATCGCGTATCTGTGGCCGGCGGGACCGTGGTACTGGGTGCTCGACACGATCGGACTTCCCGACTGGGTCGCGCATCGCTTGTGGATCGCCACCGTGATGTTCGCTGCCGGCGCTGGGGTGCGGTGGGCCGCACGCCTGTTGGGGCTTGGCGCAGGCGCAGCGCTCGTTGCGGCGCTGGTGTACCAGCTGTCACCATTCGTTCTCGCGTATGTCTCTCGCACGTCGTTGTTGCTGCTCCCCTGGGCCGCGCTCGGCTGGATCGTCGGACTCACGATCCGTGCCGGGGTGGCCAGCGCACTGCCGGGCGGACAACAGCACTGGCGCGACCGACTCGTCAGATGGAGGGATCCGTCAGCGATCGCGCTCGTCGTGGCAACGATCGGTGCGGTCAACGCCACTGCCGTTGCGCTGATCATTCCCGGCCCGCTGCTCTGGCTCGTCCACAGCGCGTGGCAGCGATCGCTGACGTGGCGCCAAGCGACGACGGCGGCGTTGCGGATCGGCGTGCTGTCGTTCGTCGTGTCGCTGTGGTGGGTCGGGATGCTCGTCGTGCAGTCGCGCCACGGCGCACCCGTTCTCGACTTCTCCGAGACGCTGGAGGACGTGAGCAGGAACTCGACGGGCTCGGAGGTCCTGCGGACACTCGGGTACTGGCTGTTCTATCAACGCGACCCCATCGGCCCGACCACGTCGGCGTCGCTGCCCTACCTCGTCAGCGTGCGCACGATGTTCATCAGCTACCTGGTCGTACTGGTCGGGCTCGCCGGGTTGACCGTCGTGTCGTGGCGCCAGCGTCGGTACGCGGCCATGCTGATCGGTGTCGGCATCGTGCTGGCGGTCGGCGTTCACCCCTTCGATGCACCGTCGCCGCTGATGTCGTTGCTCACCAACGACGACGGGTCAGGCCTCGCTCTCGCCTTGCGCAGCAGCACACGAGCCGTACCGGTGCTGCTGCTCGGAGTGGCACTCGGCGCCGGTGCGCTCGCCACCGCATTCTCCCCCCGTCCGCTGATCGCCGCGGTCACGCCGGTGACGCCGAGACGCATCGCTGTCGTGGCGATCGGCCTGCTGGCGGTGGTCAACCTGCCGAGCGTGAGCAACCGCGGCTTCGTCGACGAGGCGATCGACCGAGTCGAGACTCCTCCGACGTATTGGTCGGATGCTGCTGATCGGATCGACGGGCGCGCCGATGGTTCCCGCGTCCTGCAACTCCCGGGAGCGGAATTCGGCAGCTTCCGCTGGGGACACACCACCGACCAACCGTTCGTCGGGCTTGCGACCACGCCGCTGGTCACCCGAGATCTGCTCCCACTCGGCTCGGCGGCTGCGATGGACCTGCTCTTCGCGCTCGACGACCGGTTCCAGGAGGGAACCGCCGAGGTGGCAGCAGTCGCACCGATCGCCCGGCTCTTCGGCGTCGACACGGTCCTGCTCACCAACGACATGGCGTTCGAGCGATACCGCACCGCGCGCCCAGAACTCGTCGACGCACTCCTCACGGGTGGCGACGTGGCCGGACTGACGGGCGTGGAACGATTCGGCGACCCCGTCGTCAACCGTCCGGACATCGCGATGATCGACCCGACGTCGCTTCTCGATGATCGAATCGGTCAGCCGATCAGCCCGCTGACGTTGATCGCCGTCGATGAGGCGCAGCCGGTGATCAGGGCGAAGTCCGAGTCCGTGGTCCTGGCAGGATCGGGAGACGGCATCGTCGACGCCGCAGCCAGCGGTCTGCTCGACGGTTCCGAGGCAATCCGCTACAGCGCCTCGCTGACTCCGGACGAACTCCGCGGCGCACTCGATGATGCGGAGTTCCTGATCGTGACCGACTCGAACCGTGATCGTGCTCGCCACTGGCGCGGTTCGCAAGACGTTCATGGGCACACCGAACCCGGCGGTCCCGACGACGACGTGCTCGATCCCACGCCGGCCGACCAGCGACTCGACCTCTTCGAGCGCGACGACCGCACCACCCAGACCGTTGCGGTACAGGAAGGTCCCGTGCGGGCGACGGCGTCGTCATACGGCGAACCGTTCGCCTACCGGCCGGAGGATCGCGCCGTGATGGCGATCGACGGCGACCTCGACACCGCGTGGAGCGTCGGCGACCATGGTGAACCCGTCGGCGAACGGATCCGGCTCGAGCTCGATCAACCCGGGCCGTCGACGGTCACGCTGCATCAGATCCCGCCGGCATCGGGTGGACAGCGTGATCACCTCGGTCGAGCTCACCGTCGACGACGCCCAGACCTTGGAGGTCGAACTCGACCCCCAGTTGTCGACGGTGCAGGGCCAGGAGTTCTCCGACCCGGCGTTCTCGTCGATGCGTACGCTCGACATCGTCATCACCGGCGTGTCCGAAGGCGATCCCGCTCGCGCTGCATCGCGGGCGGGCGTCGGTTTTGCGGAGATCGATCTCGGGCGCGGCCCGACCACCGAGGTGATCCGTCTGCCGGAGGATGCACTGTCGGTGGCCGACGATGCTCCGCTGGCGATCGTGATGACTCGGTTGCGGACGGATCCGACCGATCCGTGGCGTTCGGACCCGGAACCGACTCTCGTGCGTTCGTTCTCACTCGAGACCGCCCGACAGTTCGACGCAGACGTCACGCTTCGTCTGGATCGTGACGCCGACGATGCAGTCATCGCCGCCCTGCTGGCAGACGCGAGCCCGGCCGCCGCACCCGTGGCCGATCGTCGACTCACCGGGTCGACCACCGCCCGTGGTTCCGCTGCGTTCGACGGCGATCTGGAGACAGCGTGGGTGACACCGTTCGACGGCGCAGCGGGCGCGACGCTGACGTTCGTGACGACCGAACCGATCCAGACCTTGGAGATCGTCCAACCCGGCGGGGACTTCTCGCCGATCACCGCGGTCCAACTCTCCAACGGCTCCACCACCGTCGAGGCATCTGTCACCACTCCCGATGAACTCGGACGCAGCACCATCGCCGTGCCGACGGAACTCGCCGCGGGCCCGACGTCGCTCACCATCACCGCGGTCGACGAGCGCACGACGATCGACCGCCGTTACGGCGACGTCCTCACCCTGCCAGCGGCTGTGGCTGAGTTGTCGTCGCCCGCGATCTCACGATCGGAGACCGATGGGGGCACCACGATCGCCGTCGAATGCGCCGAGGGTCTCTTGAGCATCGATGGTGAACCGATCGGGTTGTCGTTCTCGACGACTGCGGCAGCGCTGCTGGCAGGCGAACCAATCTCCGCCGAGGTGTGCAGCGGACCGGTCGCGCTCGCTGCCGGCGATCATCGTGTGATCGGGTCGAACTCCACGGTGGCCGACCCGCTGTCCGCCATGACGGTCGACCGGGTCGTGCTGCGTGACGTACCCGATGCGGTGATCGAATCGCCGCCGCCGGCACCGATCGCCGTCGTCGTGGAACGCGACGACCCTCGGGCGCGAACCGTCTCCGTCGCGGCCTGTCCCGACGGTTGCTGGCTGGTGCTCGGCGAGGGGTACAACCAGGCGTGGCATGCATCGGTGGATGGCGACGACCTCGGCACGCCCCAGCTCATCGACGGAGGCTTCAACGGATGGTGGCTCACCCCCAGTGAGCAGCCCGTGACCGTCGAACTTCGATGGACTGCGCAGACACCGGTTTCGTTGGGTCTTGCGATCGGCCTTGTCACCTCGCTGCTGCTCGTCCTGGTGATCGCCCTGTCGAGGTCGCTGCGCGTTGCCGCGCTCGCTCCCCCGGTGTTGCGGCGCTCGGAGACGGGCACCACTCGGGGCGGCCCTGTGGCGGCGGTGCTGATCGTCGCCGCAGCCCTGCTGATCGCTCCGGTCTGGGGGATCATCGCGGTGGTTCCGGCGGCACTGACGGTGTGGTCCAGCCGCCGACCGCGACGGTTCCCGTGGAGTCGACCCTTGGAGGTCATCGGACTGGCGACCGCGTGTGCCGTGGCGGTCAGCGCCTTGTGGATCGAACGCTCTCGACGCCCGTTCCCCGATGCAGGATGGACGCTGCAGTTCGACCATCTCAACGGCCTCGCAGTTTTCTCACTGCTCGTGTTGACCGTCGGAGCGATGTTCGCTGATGATGCAGAGCCGGTGACAGCCCCATGACCTCGGAACGACTGGCGTATCTCCCGGCGCTCGATGGTCTCCGCGCGATCGCCGTCACGCTGGTGGTCGCGTACCACCTCGATGTCGGTTGGGCTCGCGGAGGGTTTCTCGGTGTCGACCTCTTCTTCGTGATCTCCGGTTTCTTGATCACGACGTTGTTGATCCAAGAGCACGACAGCACCGGTCGTATCGGGCTGGGGTCGTTCTGGACCAGGCGCTTCCGGCGCCTCGTCCCGCCGCTGGTCGTGATGACGGCGGCGACGGTTGCGGCGACGCGCCTGTACGGACTCCCCGAACAGTGGACGTCGATTCGTTGGGACGCCGCAGCCGCGGTCGGCTACCTCGCCAACTGGCGTTTCGTGCTGGCAGATCAGAGCTATTTCGAGACGCTGCTCGGCCCGAGCCCACTGCGCCACACCTGGTCGCTCGCCGTCGAAGAACAGTGGTACATCGTGTGGCCTGCGGTCGTCCTGCTCCTCTTGGTGGTCACACGGCGATCAACGCGGGCCCGGTGGGCGCCGATCGCGGTCATCGCCGGTGGTGCTGCTGCCTCGGCAGTGCTGATGGCAGCGCTCTACGACCCGGCCGATCCCACACGTGTGTACTTCGGAACAGACACGCGCGCCCAGCAACTCCTCGTCGGTGCCGGATTGGCCTGGCTGTTGGCGCGGTTCCCAGAGCACGCGACCGCCCCACGTACTCGCGTGCGCGTCGGGGCCGTCATGGTCGCCTTCGTCGCGTTCGTCCTGATTGCCGCGAGCACACCCGACGAGTCGGCCTGGTTGTACCACGGAGGGTTCCTCGCGGTGTCGTTGCTGTGCGCGGTGATCGTCTGGGCCGTCGCAGATCGAGATGGCCCGCTGCGCTGGTTGGGCGCTCCCGCCCTGGTCTGGGTCGGAATCCGCTCCTACGGCATCTACCTGTGGCACTGGCCGGTCATCGTCTTCGTCGGCCCACCCATGGGCATCGACCTGCCCCGTCCAGCGCTGGTCACACTCCAGGTCGCACTCTCGCTCGCGTTGGCAGAACTCAGCTTCCGGTTCATCGAACGTCCGGTTCGAGCATCCACGCGACGTCCCTCGGTGCTCCTCGGCGGATGGACCGCCATCTCGGTCGTGACGGCACTGGTTGCGGTGCTGATCCTCGTACCACCCGAGGGGCGATCGCTGATCAGTTCCGATGTCGTACGCCCGAGTGCCACGACCGTGACCACCACCACGCTGCTCGCATCGCCACCCGATGCGGATGAAGTGTCGGCTGCCGACGAACCCCAGGCGGCGTCGATCGTCACCGAACCAGTCGAGCCGACAACAGTGCTGGTCCTTGGTGATTCCACGGCACTCACGCTCGCCGAGAACCGCACTGCGGACCTCGGTCCGGAGTGGAACATTCAGGCATTCGCTCGCATCGGCTGCTCGATATCGGGTGGCATACCGCTCGACGCCGGTTCCGATGTCGGCATCATCCAGGGTGAGGAGTGTTCCCGCTGGCGCCAGGAGTGGACCGATGCCTTCGTCCAGGTCGAGCCCGACATCACTGTGGTGATGGTCGGTGCATGGGAGGTCCTCGATCACTTCATCGACGGCGTCAGCATCCGATTCCCCGACCCGGCGTGGTTCGACATCGTTGGTTCGGCGGTCCGCGATGCGATCGCGATCGCCGGTGCAGACGGCACCGACGTCGCGCTGCTCGCCGTGCCGTGCATGCGCCAGGCTCCCGACACCGTGCTCCAGACCCTCGGGCGCAACGACCTGGACCGTGTCGCCGCGCTGAATTCGATCTTTCGGCACGAGGCAGCCGTGAACCCGAATGTCCACTTCGTCGACCTCCAGGAACGTCTCTGCCCGGACGGCACGTTCCTCGAGCAGGTCGACGACGCACCCGTGCGCTTCGACGGCGTGCACTTGACCCCCGAGGGATCGAACTACGTGTGGACCTGGCTCGTCGACGAACTGACAGCCCTGCAGCAGCCGCCGGCGCCGGACTCCCACGACCAATCGGCCACGACCCTGCACCTCGGAGATCGAGGGGCGCGGTGACGACGCAAGGTCTGGCCGTCCCGACGCAGACGTCGCGTTCGTCGATGGGCTACGTCGCCGAACTCGACGGCCTGCGGGCGTTCGCCGTTGCGCTGGTGCTGGTCTTCCATGGTGGCTGGAGCTGGATGTCCGGCGGCTACGTCGGGGTGTCGCTCTTCTTCACGCTGTCAGGGTTCCTCGTCACCGGGTTGCTCGTCGACGAGTTCCAGAGCGATGGTCGCATCGGCACCAAGCGGTTCCTCGTGCGCCGAATGCGCCGGCTGCTGCCCGCCAGCCTCGCGTGCCTCCTGGCGGTGGCCGTGCTCGGCGCCTTCGGCGCCTTCGGAAGCCAACCCGGCCTCGGCCGCGATCTCACCGGCGCCACGATGCAGCTCGCGAACTGGTTCGCCCTGGCGGGAGACACGAGTTACGCCGAGCAGGTGCTGGGGACACGATCTCCGATCGACCACTTCTGGTCGCTCTCGATCGAGGAGCAGTTCTACTGGATCTGGCCGTTCGCGATCGGGTTCGCGCTCAAACGTTCGAAGCTCGTGAACTCGGTGGTGATCGCAACGGTGGTCGGGTTCGCCCTGGCGATCTGGATTGCTGTGGCCTTCGGGCCCGACGCGGCCTACTGGGCAACGCCTGCGCGTGCGGGAGAGGTGCTCGTCGGGGCGACCCTCGCCGTGTTCGTCCGCCGTCAGCCTCGACGTGTTCCATCAGCGACGGGCATGCTCGGCCTGGCCGGGCTGGGCATCGTGCTGTGGGCGGCAGTCACGTGGCCCTCGAGTGGTGGGCCGGCGTACAACGGCGCGCTCCCCTTCTTCGCCATCGCGAGCGCCGCCCTGATCTTTGCCGCACAGGGCGGCGAGCGGTCGTCGATGCTCCGCTCCGTTCTCCGAATGCCCCCGCTCGTCGGGTTGGGCAAGATCAGCTACGGCGTCTACCTCTACCACTGGCCGGTGTTCCTCCTCGTCGACGAAGCACTGAACCAGGGAACGGCCGCCACCGTTTCGAAGTTCAGCATCCAACTGGCGGTCACCTTGGCGGTTGCGCTGGTCTCGTACCGGTGGCTCGAGCGTCCGCTCCGCACCGGTTTCGGCCGAGACCGGATGGTCGCTGCCGCGTGTGCTGCGGTGACGGGGCTGGTGCTGGCGGTCGCTGCGATCGGCAGCTTCGGGCCGGCCGACCGGTTCGCCGACCCGGCAAGCGCCGTGCGCCAGCTCGAATCGCTCGACGACATCGGTCCACTCGCTCCGCTCCGGCCGGAAATCGCGACCACGAGCAACGATGCGTCGGCTCCGCTCACGCCCGACCCGCAGCCGGGCGAACCCGAGGGTGCAACACCCACGATCACCGCCGAGGCTCCCGGCGCGTCCGATCTGGCGACCGCTGCTGTACCCGACGATCAGCCAATTCTGGCCGATGTGGCCCTCGATGCGATTCCGACGCGACCGGTTCGCGTCCTGGTGTTCGGAGATTCGACGGCCTGGAACCTCGGCGAGGGTCTTGCGGATTGGGCCGCGAGCAACCCACTGCTTGCCCAAGTCGACCTGGCGGTGGTGCCAGGCTGCGGGCTGGTCACCGACGGCGCGGTTCCCGAGTTCGAGCAGCACGGCCTGAGCAATGAGCTGTTCGCGGCGTGTGACGACCTCCACGAGCGTCTGCCACGGATGATCGAGGAGACGTCGCCTGACGTCGTGCTCGTCATGGTGACGGTCAACGACATCGTCGACAGGACCTGGGTCGATACCGAGGGGCGATTGAACATCTTCGACGCCAGATTTCGAGAGCGGGCGCTGGCGCGTTACGAGCGCTTCGGCAGCGACATGAGCGAAGCTGGCGCAACAACACTGTGGATCAAGGCACCCACCCCGGTCGTCGGGAGCGATCAGATCGTGGACCCGCTTCGGGCCCAGGAACTCCATGGGATCATCGACGCCGCCGTCGCGGGCCTCGGAGACGAGCGTGCCGGGTCGCTCGACCTCGCAGCGTGGTACGCCACCTCGGGAATGGACGACCGTGCGGCTCGGGCTGATGGGCTGCATCTCGAACTGGACGCTGCGGTGGAGGTCTCCGAGCGATTCATCGGTCCCTCACTCGTCAATCTGGCCCTGCGGACTCCCAGATCCTGACCGACGCTCGTCGGACAGCGCGGCGACGTTGCGGCGTGGTCCCCAGCGCTGCCACCCTGCGACAATTCCGTACGCCGCGAACACGACAGCGGATGGTTCGGCCGCAACTCTGAATCGTTGGTTGCCGTAGGTGGTGACGCTGACGACGACGACGATGGCGACCGGCGCGAGGAGCGGCCACAGGTCGCCATCACGTCGGCGCAGCACGACCGCGCCGGCGACGGCGGTGGGAGCCAACAGCAACCAGCCGTACCAGGCGGCCCACAGCCAGTCGTAGTCGACGTCTTCCAGGCTGCCGAGGTAGATGGTCCGTTCCACGTCGAAGACTCCGAACGTTCGGCCCAGTCGAGCTGCGACCACGCGGGGCAACTCCCCGGCGTGATCGCCGATGTAGGCCAGCCCGGCATCGCGGTTGATCCGGGCGACCTCGACCTCGCCGAGGCGCACGTAGTCACCTTCCGGGACGCAGTCCAGCCGCCAACCACCGATCTGTGGGCCCCGGTAGACCGCGTCGCAGTTCGACCCGGCGAGTGCCGTCCCGGTGTTGTTGGTCAACGGCACGAACCCGTCGAGTTCGATCAGGTTGCGGACCGTCCAGCCACCCACGACGAGGAGTGTGCAGGCACTGACCACCGCGACACGACGAAGCCGGTGACGCCGATCGCCGGTGATCCAGGCGGCGGGTATCACCAGCAAGACGAGCAGCACCACCATTTCCGACCGTGTCATCACCGCCGCCGCCATTGCCACGCTCACGGTCACCCACCAGCGCATCGCGCGTGCGTCGTCAGGAGCGGAGCGAGCGCGCACCACACCGAGCATGACGAGCGTGAGGATCGCGATCATCAACCCTTCGGACAGCAGGGACCCGCCGTACACCACGAACTGGGGGTAGACCGCAGCGATCCAGGCAGCGACGGCGCCGACGGCGGGCCCGCCGATCGCTCGGCCCAGCAACCCGATCAGCACGATCGCGGCCGCAGCGATCGCGGCTGCCACCAGCCTCTGGCCGGTGCGCGAGTCGATGCCGACCACGTCGAACACGGCGAGCAGTGCGGGCCACAGCGGTGGGAACTCTGCTGTCGGCACGACCTCGCCGGTGATCAGCAGATCGAGCGGGCGGATGTATCCGCGGCCCTGCGCCATGCCCCGGCCGAGTTGATAATACGTCTCCGCATCGCCGAACTCCGGCGGGATGCGACGTGCCGTGAGGACGTACAGAAATCGGATGGCGACACCGACGATTGCGGCACCACCCACGCTCCACCACCATCGATGCCCCGCGAGCATCGGACCAGCTGCGAGCTGCGAGCTGCGATCCTGCGTTGCCGTCAGCTCGGGAATGTTCATGACCAGCGCAGGGCGCGCCCGACTCCTGAGTACTTGACGATGCACGACACCGCTCGGACGCCGTCCTTCCATCCGATCTTCTTGCCGTCGGCGTACGTGCGACCCGAGTAGGAGATGCCGACCTCGAAGATCCGCAGCTCCTGCTGCGCGAGCTTGGCCGTCACCTCGGGCTCGAATCCGAAACGGTTCTCCTCGATCTCGATCGCCTGGATCACCTCGCGGCGGAATGCCTTGTAACACGTCTCCATGTCGGTGAGGTTGAGGTCGGTGAACATGTTCGACAGCAGTGTCAAGGCCCGGTTGCCGAGGCTGTGCCAGAAGTACAACACACGATGCGGTCGACTCGACACGAACCGCGATCCGTAGACGACGTCGGCACGGTCGTCTTCGAGCGGTCCCATCAGCTCGCCGTACTCGGCGGGATCGTATTCGAGGTCGGCGTCCTGCACGATCACGTAGTCGGCCGTCGCCGCAGCGAATCCCGTACGCAGCGCGGCGCCCTTGCCCTGGTTGTGCGCATGCAGGATCACGCGGACCATCGGGTCGTCCACGCCAGCGAGCAGTTCCCGGGTGCCGTCGGTCGAGCCGTCATCGACGATGATCACCTCGGCCACCCACGGGGACGCCAGCACCCGCTCGAGCAGCTCGAGGACCGTGGCGGCCTCGTCGTAGCAGGGCACGACCACGCTGAGGCATCTTCTTGGGGCTGGGATCATCGAGATCGGACGATATCCGCTGTACGTTCTCGTCGATGCATCGCCCCGTCCGCGCCACTCTCGGTTGGATCGCGGGGCATCAAGACCGAGCGGCTGCGGCGCTCCTGGCCATCGCTGCCTATGTGCCCATGCTGTTGACCTCGCCCGGCAGGGTGAGCGCCGACACCAAGAGCTACCTCACGCTTGATCCAGGTGCGGTACTGCAACAGGCAACCACGATGTGGGACCCGTCGGTGGGCGCCGGCACGGTCCCCCATCAGAACATCGGCTACCTGTTCCCGCTCGGACCCTTCTACTGGTTGATGGATGCGGTCGGCATCCCCGACTGGCTCACCCAACGACTCCTGTGGGGCACGCTGCTCTTCGCGGCGGCATTCGGGATGTATCGGCTCCTGCGTTGGCTGGGATGGGCTCCGATCGCGGCGATCGTCGCCGCGTACGCCTACGGGTTCAGTCCGTATCTGCTCAGCTATCTCGCTCGGCTCTCGGTGATCCTTGGACCGTGGGCGGCACTGCCGTGGATGATCCTGCTCGCCGCGAAGGCGGCACGGACGCGATCGTGGCGACCTGCCGCGCAGTTCGCCGTGGTGGTGGCTCTCGTCGGCAGCGTCAACGCAACTGCGCTCGTGCTCGCAGGCATCGGCCCGATCGTGTGGCTCGTGGCCGACATCGCCGCTGGACGCGTCAGGTCAGCCGCCGCAGCGGCTGGTGCCGCTCGCATCGCGGTGCTGAGCCTGGCCGTGTCGGTGTGGTGGATCGTTGCGTTGCGCATCCAGGGCACCTTCGGCCTGCCGATCCTCGAGTACACCGAGACGTATCAGGCTGTTGCTGGAGCCAGCACGCCAACGGAGTTGATCAGGGGACTCGGCTACTGGTTCTTCTACGGAGGTGATCGCCTCGACACCTGGGTGGGGCCATCGCTGCCGTACATCGACAACCCGGTGCTGATCGGCCTGGGATTCGGGATCGCAGCGATCGGCTTGCTGGGGTTCCTGCGCACGTTCATCGGTCGCACCAGCACCGCTGCGCTGCTGCTCATCGGGCTGGCGGTCAGCGCCGGCGCAGCGCCACTCGACAACTCCACGCCGTATGGACGGTTCTTCGAATGGTTCGCCACCGAGAGCACCGCCGGACTCGCGCTGCGGTCCACCCCGCGGGCAGCTCCGCTCGTGATCTTGGCACTCGCGCTCGGTCTGGCCTCGAGCACCGAATGGCTGAGAACGCAGGTGCGGCGCCGCACGGACGCGCGCGTTGGGACCTGCTGGCGCCGGTCGGAGCGGTGGCGTTGATCGGACTGCAGATCTTCCCGTGGTTCACCGGCAGCGCGTTGACCCCGTCGCTCTTGCGCGACGAGCAGCTGCCGCAGTACCAGACCGAATTGGCCGACTGGCTCGATGCATCCGGGAGCGACGGGCGTGTCTACGAACTTCCTGCGTCCGACTTCGCTGCGTACCGATGGGGCGGCACCGTCGATCCGGTCCTTCCCGGTGTGATCGATCGGCCGTATCTGGCTCGCGAACTGGTGCCCCAGGGCGGCTCAGCGACCGCTGATCTGCTCAACGCCTTCGAACGGCGGCTTCCGGAAGGGTGGTTCGAACCGGAGACGTTGGAGCCGATCGCCCACCGATTCGGTGTGGAGACCGTCGTGGCACGCAACGATCTCGAACACGAGCGGTACCGGCTGACACGACCTGGTCAGTTCTGGACCGACATCACCGCAGCACTCGGCGAGCCGGACCACGCCGGACCCATCGTGGTCGACACTCCTCGCGTCCCGGTGCTCGATGAACGAACCTTGGCGCGTCCTGACGCTGCCGAGGAGTTTCCTGCCGTCGCCGCCTTCGATCTCGGTCGAGCACCAGCGGCACGGGCGATCTCGGCCACGCAGCCGATCATTCTGTCCGGAAGCGGCGACGGCGTGGTCGACCTCGCTGGGGCCGGGCTGCTCGATGTCGACCGACCGCTGCTGTACGCGGCCACGCTCGACGATCTGGGCCGCGCCGGAACGCTGGATCCCGCCATGTTCGGCGACGATCCCTGGTGGGTGTTCACCGACACCAACCGCAAGCAGGGCCGCCGCTGGTCGACGGTGTCCTCGAACCTCGGTGGGCTCGAAGCCGACGGTCTCCTGCAACTCGACGACGACCCCGGCGACAATCGACTCGAGCTGTTCGGACCTGGCGACGAACGTCGGACACGGGCAGAGCACACCGCCGACGTCGCCGACGTGCGCGCCAGCTACTACGGCAACCGCATTGCGTACACCCCCGAAGACGCCCCGTGGTTCGCCACCGATGGCGATCCGACGACAGCGTGGCGCGCGGCCGTCTTCGAACGTACCGTCGGGCTCGTCTGGGAAGTCGACCTCACCGATGCAGTGTCGTCGCCGACGGTGACGGTGCTGCAGCCCACGACCGGTGCAACCGATCGATTCATCACCGAGATCAGGGTCACCCTCGACGACGAGGTGTCGTTCGACGCCGTCCTCGACGAGCGTTCACGCACGGTGCCCGGGCAAGCGATCGAGCTCCCTGACCGACCGTTCGAGTCGCTTCGCATCGAAGTGCTCGCCGACAACGTCGGCGAGCTCGGCAACTACGCCGCCCAGCCCGGCGTCGGATTCGCCGAAATCGCAATCGCCGGCGTCAGCGACGATCGAACCGTGCGCGTCCCGGGGTTCGACGCCTTCGAGTTCCTGCCCGACGCCGCTGCCCCGTCGCAGCGGCTCTCCTACGTGTTCACGCGCGAGCGGCTCGACCCGGCCACCCCCAACCGCACCGCGCCCGAACCTCGAATGAGCCGACGATTCGAGTTGGCGCAGGGGCGTACCTTCGACCTGATGGGCGACGTCCGCCTCGCCGGCAACGCCGCAGAGGAAACGCTCCTGCGAGCGCTCGACGACGACATGGTCGTGATTGCCGATCGACAGCTCCCTGGCAATCCGGCCGCTCGTGGTGCCAGTGCGTTCGATGGCGACCCCGAAACGGCGTGGCAGACCCCGTTCGACCGCGTACTCGACTCCAGTGTGATGGTCGACGGCGGGCCTGCATCGGTCGACACCATCACGGTGACGTGGTTCGACGACGAACGGCACTCGTTGCCGACACAGCTCACCGTGAGCGATGCCAACGGGTTGGTTCGGGTGCTCGACCTGCCCGCCCAACAGCCGGTCGACGGCCTGGCGTCCGCGACAATCGCCATCGACCCCGTCGACGCGACGAAGCTCACCGTGAGCATCACCCAGATCGAGGCCCGCACCACGCCGGAGGACTTCTCCGGCCTCCCGAGAGTGCTCCCGGTCGGGCTTGCCGAGATCCAACTCGGTGATCTGGCCGTCGTGGGACGCAGTGCGGACGAACCGCTCGACGATTCGTGCCGCGACGACCTCGTCAGCCTCGACGGCGAACCCGTACCCGTTCGATTGATCGGCACCCGCGGCGACGCACTCACCAGATCGGAGCTGCACCTCGAGTCGTGCGCTCCCGTGCCACTCGCATCCGGCCTCCATCGCCTCGATGCTGCGTCGGGCACCCTGACCGGATTCGACATCGACCGTGTCGTCCTCGACGGCCCGGCGTCCTCGATGGCGCCGGCCATGCCGGCGGCTCCAACCGTGACCATCGACAAGAACGCATCCACCTCGCTCGAACTCACCGTTGCACCGTCTGACACAGCGAGCTGGCTGATCCTCCAGCAGAGCTGGAACGCCGGGTGGAACGCGAGCGCGGACGGCAACGATCTGGGCGAGCCCGTGTTGATCGACGGCTACGCGAACGGGTGGCTGCTTCCCGCCGCAACCAGCTCTCGGCAGATCACCCTCGACTGGGCCCCGCAGCGAACCCTGACGATCGCGCTGTGGCTCTCGCTCGCCGCAGGACTCGGGGTGCTGGCGCTTGCGCTCGCTCCGCGGCGTCGGCCCGACGACGAGCTCGCAGCGGCTGGCCGGCGAATCCCGCGCCTGGCGCTCGGCATCTGCCTTGGCCTTGCCGTCGTGGTGTTCGCCGGACCGCTCGTGGCACTCGCCGTTGCCGTGCTCGCCGTCGTGGGCGCGCGATGGCGATGGATACCCGCTGCGGTCGTGCTGGCATGCCTCTCGCTCGTCGGCGTCGGCGTCGCAGCGCTCGAATGGCGCTACGACTTCCCGGCCGCGCCGGATTGGCCATCGAGGTTCAGCTGGTCTGCGCCGCTGGTGTGGATCGCCGTTGTCACGGTCGTCATCGAGGCCTTCCGGCCCACGTTCGTCGGATCGGTCGCCCCTCCTGGGGAACCGGTCGACGAGACTGCCGCGCAGTAACATCGGACACTCGTGCGCACCCTGATCATCGTTCCGACCCACAACGAGGCTGCCAACATCGGTGAATTACTCGACCGCTTGGAGGAGCACGTCCCCGACGCGGACATCTTGGTGATCGACGACGCATCGACCGACGAGACCCGAGCGATCGTGCGAGCCCGCCAACAGTCTCGAGACAGCCTCCAACTCGTCGAGCGCGAGGTCAAGAACGGGCTCGGCGATGCGTATCTCCATGCCTTCCGGATCGGGCTCGACGCGGGGTACGACGCACTGGTGGAGATCGACGCGGACCTGTCGCACGACCCCGCCGCGCTGCCGACCATGCTCGGCGTGGCCGAGCACGGTATCGCACTGGTGATCGGATCTCGGTACATCCCTGGAGGCTCGGTGATCGGCTGGCCGCGGCGACGAACCTGGCTGTCGCGATGGGGCAACCGCTACGCAGCGATCATGCTCGGCCTCGCCATCAACGACGCAACCGCGGGCTACCGCGTGTACCGGGCGGAGACACTGCGCCGGATCGATCTCGACGGTATCCGGGCCGACGGGTACGGATTCCAGGTCGAGATGACCTACCGCACGGTCGAAATCGGGTTGAGCGTGGTCGAGATCCCCATTGCCTTCCGCGACCGGGTCGCCGGGACGTCGAAGATGCACCGCAGCATCGTGATCGAGGCGTTCCGGCTGGTCACGATCTGGGGCCTCGGCGACATGATCACGTTGCGCCGAGCCCGCCGTGCCTACCGGTCAGTGCCTTCGGGACTCCACGACGGCTGACGCGACGAGGTCGAGTTGACGGGCGGCGACTGCCGTCCACGACAGCCCCGTGGCGTGATCGATCGCGGCGAGACCCATCGTCTGTCTGCGGTCGTCGTCGATGAGCAACGCCGCAATCTCCTCGCCCAAGTCTGCGACGTCGGCCACGAGCACGCCGGTGCGCCCGTCGATGCACGAGCCACGGTGCCCAGCGATGTCGGTCGCCACGCAGGGCGTCCCGCAGGCCCCACCTTCGGTCAGCGACATCCCCCACCCTTCGGCGTACGACGCACTCACGACCAGCCAGCTGCGTCGATAGGCATCGACGAGTTCGTCGTCGCCGATTCGGCCCCGACGATGGACCCAGTGCTCGGCATCGTGCTCGGCAATCCAGGCATCGATCAACGCCCGGTTGGGGCCGTCTCCGACCAATTCCACCGTGAGGTCGCCAACGGTCTTGCGGGCCTCGCGCAGCGCGGTCAGCGCCAGGACTTGGCGCTTGACTGGAGCGAGTCGGCCGACGACGACGACGTGTGGGTGATCGGCCCGGCGGGTGACATCGGGGGTGAACCGCTCATGGACGCCGGGCGGGATGACCGTCAGCCTTCGGCGATCGATACCGAGTGCTTCGATCTCGTCGGCGGACGACTCCGACAGCGTGGCGAACCGGCTGCGTCGATAGAACAGCGGAGCGACACGCGTTTCGACGAACGCCCCCACCCGGTCGAGCGGTCGCGGGAGTGCCTCAGCCCACATGTGGCGGTGCACGTGGTGCATCCACACCACACGGCGCCTCGGTGCCCAGAGCGGCCCGAACCACGGGACGCCGTTCCAGATTTCGATGGTCGCCACATCAGCTGGCCGCCGGCGCACCAGTTGACGGAGCGCCACTCTGGCGAACACGTCGTATCGGCCGCCGCGTTGGACAACGCGGTACCCGTTGCGATCGAACACTCGTGGGGTGTCGCTGGTGGAGGTTCGGTGCACGATCTCGATGCCGGCACCAGCCCAGCGACGGAAGATCTCGTCGGCGTGCAGCTCCGAGCCGCCCGCCTCGGCGTCGTCGAGATCGCGCCACGCATAACTCTCGATGCGTCGGACCCCCGACGGTGCGCAGCCGGTGGGCCGCCGCTGCCAGATCAGAGGTGGCCGGCGGCGTCGAGTCGGTCATCGATCGAGCTTGCGCCACACCACGCCGGGCGCGTAGGCGCAGCAGACCGAACACCACCTGCAAGATGCCGGGCACCCACACCACGCTGCGGCCACGTCGCAGACCATCGGCGACCGCCTGTGCGACGTCCTCGACGTCGGCAGAGAACGGCGCATCGGGCATCCCGGCGGTCATCGAGGAGCGAACGAATCCCGGTCGCACCGTCAAGACCCGGGCACCCGATCCGTGGAGGAGGTGACCGAGGCCCGTCGCGAATGCGTCCTGTCCTGCCTTGGTCGACCCATAGACGAAGTTCGATGCACGTGTGCGAACCCCGGCCACGCTCGACAACACCACCAACGTTCCGTGGCCCTGGGCACGCAGTCGATGTGCGACTGCGAGCCCCGACGACACGGCTCCCACGTAGTTCACCCGCGCGAGGTCGGCCGCTGCGACCGGGTCGTCGAGGCCGGGTGCCCCCAGCTGCCCGAACGCCTGGATCACGACGTCGAGATCGCCGTAGCGGTCGGCAACATCAGCAATCAGTGCGTCGTGACGTTCGGCATCGGTGGCGTCGAACTCGACGGCAACCACTTCTGCCGACCCGAAGCTGATCGCTTCGACGTCGATGGCATCGGGATGGCGGACGGCCAGGATCACACGCCGCAGCGATGGCGAGGCGAGTGCCGACACGATGGCCTGGCCGATGTCGCTGGTGCCCCCAAGCACGAGCACGGTCTGGGGTTGGTGGACGGCGTTGTTCACGGTGTGATCCTGTCAGGAGAGAGCGGTCAGTACAGATCGAGGCGTCGGGCCTGGTCGCTGATCCAGCGTCCGGCCGGGTCGACAGATCGGCGGATCTGCAACCATTCGTCGAGTCGTGGGTAGCCGGCACGGATGATCTCAGGCGTCGCCGTGGCGTCCTTGGCCAGATAGTGCCGACCGCCGGCATCGAGCACCAGTCGGTCGAGTTCGCCCACCAGACCGCCGAGTCCGTCGACACCCGCTGGCAGGTCGAGCGTGAGTGTCCAGCCCGGCGTCGGGAAGCTGAGGAGTCCACCACTTGCTGGTCCGAATCGCTTGAGCACCGCCAGGAAACTGGCGTGGCCGGATGCTGCAACGGTGGTCATGATCGTGCGCAACGTGTCGACGGCGTCGAACGGCACCACGAACTGATACTGCAGGAACCCCGCACGCCCGTAGAGCCGATTCCAGTCTCCGACCATGTCGAGCGGATGGAAGAAGCCGGTGATCGATTCGAGGCCGAGGTGTGACTTCGGAGCCTTGCGGTACCACACCTCGTTGAATGCCCGCACTGCCAAACGGTTGAGAACGTTCGGCAGTCCCGGCGGTACTGCGGCGAGGCCCGACGGGGAGAAGGCCAGCGGGTCGGCGCCTGCGGCGGGGTCCTCGGCGATGAGCTCGTCGTAGGTTGCATGATCGCCTTGGGTGAGTACGGCGCGGCCGAGGTTCGCTCCGGTGGCGACCATGTCGACCCAGGCAACGGAGTACCGATGCAGGTGGTCACCGGACTCCATGCGTTCCAACAAGCTGTCGAGGTTCGGCACCCGCTCGGTGAGCACCATGCAGCGACTCGTCTCGATCGGAAGCAGACGAACCGTGGCATCCACGATGATGCCGGTGAGGCCCATCCCGCCGATCGTCGCCCACCACAGCAACGGGTCGGTTGCCGCCGTGACCGTGCGGCGAGTTCCGTCAGCGAGCACCATCGTCATCTCATCGACGTGGACGCCGAACGAGCCGTCGGCGTGGTGGTTCTTTCCGTGGATGTCGCTGGCGATGGCACCGCCGACGGTGACGAACCGGGTGCCCGGCGACACCGGCACGAAGAACCCTCTCGGCACGATGTGGCGGAGCAGTTCGTCGAGGCTGACCCCCGCGCCGACCCGGACGGTTCGTGCGCCGGCGTCGAGCAGAATCGGCCCTGGGGCGAGCCGAACGACCGTGCCACCGCCGTTCTGGCCGGGGTCGCCATAGGCGCGGCCGAGTCCCCGAGCAATGATTCCTCGCGGCGCCGCGAGTTCGTCGAGAACTCGCGGGTGGAGATCCTCGGCGTCGATGTCGACCACGGTTGCCGCCGAGGGCGCCGTTCGGCCCCATCCGGACAGCTCGAGCTGGCGGCTCCTCACAGTGGATCAGTACGGCCAATCGGGCACGGGCCGACCCAGCCGGCCGAGCAGCTTGCCGAGACCCAACGTGAGCGCCACCTTGAGCACCACGTTCTTCGCGAACCACGGCAACTGAGCGAGTTGGCGACCGGCACTTCCCGCTCGAGCGCCGACCCCAGCTTCGAGATCGGCACGGTAGATGGTCATCGAGCGGGACCTGCCGACGTAGCGGAAACGAGACCCGACGAGCAGTTCACGAAGAATCGCCAGCGTGACGCCGATCGACGAGAACGAGTCGTGGATGAGGAGGGTTCCCCCATCGGCGACTTTGGCGCCCCAGTCGCGGATGTCGGCACGGGCGGGCGCATACCGGTGGGCACCGTCGATGTAGAGCACGTCGATCGGCACGTCCACGTCGGCCAGCGCAGCGTCGGAGAACTTGCGAACGTGACGAACCCGATCGCCCACGCCGGCACGGTCGAGGTTCGCCAGGAAGACGGCGTGGTCGTCGGCGGCCGCCTCGGCGTAGCCGTCGATCTCCTGGGGACCACGGTCGTTGCCCGCGTGCGGGTCGATCGCGATCACCGAAACGTCGGGTGCCGCAGCACTGGCCAGCACGATCGTGGAGCGCCCTTGGAAGCTGCCGATTTCGACGATCGTGCCGTTCGGCGGGCAACGGCGTGCCGCGTCGTAGAGCGTCGATGCCTGACCCGGCGACATCCATCCTTGGACGTCGACGACGGAGGCGATGACGGTGGCCAGATCCGGTGGTTCGGTACCGAGAGAGTCAGGAGACATAGACGGCGAGACCATAGACGACAATCCACGACAATCCCAGCAGCATCAGGAGTTTGTCACCCGTGAACACCTCTTCCGGGGCCGCTCCGCCGCCTTCCTCCAACACCAGCAGGTAGCGCATGAGCGCCATCAGCATCGGCACGATCGACAGTTCGTAGAACGGCCAACCACTTCCCGACGACTCGCTGGTCTCGAACGCCCAGACGCAGTAGCTGATCAGCACCCCCGACAGGCTCACCGTGAGCATCATGCGCAGATAGTTGATCGAGTACACCTCGAGCGTTGCCCGCGTGCCGGCCGCGTCGCCGAGTTCGTTGAGCTCGGCGTACCGCTTGCCGACCACGATGAACAGCGACCCGAATGTGATGCACAGCACGAACCACCGCGACATCGGCACGTCGACCGCCACAGCGCCAGCGGCCGCACGCAGCACGAACCCTGCGGCCACGGTGACCACATCGACCACCGGTACATGCTTGAGGTGCAGGGTGTAGGCAATCGTGATCACGATGTAGGTCGCCACCACCGCCACGGTCTGCCAGCGTCCCGTCGCAGCGGCGAAACCGAGCGCGAGGATCGGGAACAGCACACCAGCGACTCGTGCCACACCAACCGACAGCGCGCCCGAGGCGATGGGGCGGTTGCGTTTGGTCGGGTGACGCCGATCGGCCTCGACGTCGAGGAGGTCATTCCAGATGTAGATCCCACTCGCCGCAAAGCAGAACGACACGAACGCCAGTACGGCCAGGAGCAGATTGTCGCCCTGATCGAGGACGCCGGCGGCGCCGGGAGCGGCAAACACCAGGACGTTCTTCAACCATTGTTTGGGGCGCGACTCACGCAACAGGGCACTCAGCACCGGAACCGTCCCGGACAGCCTGATCGGAGCCCGTGTAACGATTGGTGTCTGACACCAATCGTTACGGGGCGGGCGGGCAATCGGGTCGTCGACATGGCGACGCAGACGGTAGCGGGGTGCAGCGGCATCATCGGGGCATCTCGCCTCGGCCGACCCAGTGGGCCACGTCGGCATCGGCGAGCAGCTCCCGATCTCCGCTCGAATCGCCGTAGGCGGTGAGATGCACAGCGCCACGGCCACCGGCATGCTCGTCGAGCCAGTCGTGCAATCTCCGCACCTTCTCGGGTCCACGACAGTTGGGACCATCGAGGACACCGGTGAGCACCTGCTCGTCGTCGACGGCGAGGCGCACCGCGATCACGTCGTGGGCGCCGAGGAGGCGGGCAAGCGGCCGGAGATACACCTCGAACGATGCCGACACGAGCACCACGGTGTCGCCAGCGCCGACGTGAGCGTTCAGCGACTCGACCACGTCGGTGCGCAGTCGATGGTCGAACACCTCCTGGGCGAACTGTGCCGCATCTGCCTCGACGGCCGCGACGGGCAGTCCCCGGAAGGCCGCAGCGGCGCTCGCTGCTTTGAGGGCATCTCGATCGCGGCGAATTCCGGATCGCCCCAGCGCCACCGGCGTCCGCAGCAGTCGGCGAATCAGGGTGGCGGTGCCCACCGTGCGCCGCAGGAACGGCACCACACAGTCGGTGGTGGTCAGTGTGCCGTCGACGTCGAACGCGGCAACGCGCTGGATGCCGTTGCTCACGACGTGTGCGCCGGGATTGCCGCCAGTGCATCCCAGTAGCTCGGCCAACTCTTCGACACCACCGACGGGTCGAGGATCTCGATGCCGTCCACCACCAGCCCCAGCAACCCGAACGCCATGGCCAGACGGTGGTCGTGGTGGGTGCCGAGGCGTGCGCCATGCAACAGGTCGGTCGGTTCGATCAGCAGTCCGTCGGCCTCGACCGTGACGAGCGCACCGGTCTTGCGGAGTTCGGCGGCGAGATCTCCCAGGCGGTCGCTCTCCTTGCCCCGGATGAAGCCGACACCGCTGATACGGGTGGGAGTGACGGCCTGTGTGGCCACGACCGCCAGTGTCGGCACGAGGTCGGAGATGTCGGCCATGTCGACGTCGATGCCGCGCAGCGGCGTGTCGCGGCGACGCATCACGACGGTGTCAGAGGTACCTGCCACCACGGTGCAACCCATCTCACCGAGGAGATCGACGAAGCGGGCGTCGCCCTGCACCGACTCGGTTCCCAGCCCGCGCACGCTCGTCGCCCCGCCGACCATCGCTGCGGCCGCCAGCGGATAACTCGCCGAGCTGGCATCGGGTTCGACCACGTAGTCGGTGGCGACGTACTCCCCCGGGCCCACCGTGATGTGCCGATCGCGGATGTCCACGTCGGTCATACCGAACGCTGCCATCACCGATCGAGTGATCTCCAGGTACGGGCGCGACACCAAGCCGGACGTGAGCCACAGCTTCAGTCCGCCCGGGATGTACGGAGCGATCAGCATCAGTGACGTGACGTACTGGCTCGAGACGTCGCCGGGCATCATCACGGCATCCGCTCGTCGCAACGGACCCGCCACGGTCACGGGCAAGTGGCCGGCAGACTCCGACGATGCCACCGTGGCGCCGAGCGCCATGAGTGCGTCGTGCAACGGCCCCATCGGCCGTTGCCGAAGCGGTGGCGCGCCGTCGATCACGTACTCCCCGGTGCCGAGGGCGCACAGTGCCGTCAGGAATCGTGACGTGGTGCCCGCAAGCCGGGCGTCGAGGCGCATCGGACCGGGTTCGAGCACGCCGCCCGTGCCCATGACGTCAGCCGTCTGCACGGCGCCGTCGAGGCGAACGCCGATTCCGCATCCCAGCTGTGTGAGACCGTCGATCATCGCTGCGGTGTCGTCGCCGGGCGCAACGCCGCGCACCGTGCTCGCGCCGTCAGCCAAGGCAGCACACACGAGCGCTCGGTTCACGATGCTCTTCGACGGCGGGACCGCCACGTCGGCCACCACCGCGCCATCGGCGCGTCGCACCCGGTACGGATCGGTGATCATGACAGCGGCTGCACCGCCGGGCGGAAGCCACGTGCGAGCAACCCTCCCCGGAACACGTCGACGAGCAACCGGTCCACCAACACCACAGCGACACCCCGATTGCTCTCCGCGACGTGGACCACTTCGAAGCTGGCGATGTTGACGCTGAGCTCGGCGGCGAGTGTGAACACCTCGGCCGCTGCGCCCGCCCGGTCGGGAATCGGAATGCGGACTTCGACGAGCTGTTCGGGGTGCACCACCCGGTTGGGGAGGTTGGCACGGGCCAGCCGAGCTGCGGTGAGGCGCGCGTACAGCTCGTCGCGGTCGTCGGTGCCGATCACGTCGCGGATCTCCTCGAGCCCCGTGATCAACTGGTCGAGCACACCGGTGATCGCCACGCGGTTCTCCGAACAGATGTCGAGCCAGATGCCGGGCCGGCCACTGGCCACCCTGGTCATGTCGCGAAAGCCGCCCGCGGCGAGCCGCAACAACGCAGCGTGTTCCTCGGCTCGTTCACTGGCCAGTCCCATCAGGGTCGCGGCGGTCAGGTGTGGAACATGGCTGACCACCGCCACGAGCTGGTCGTGGCGATCTGGTGCCAGCGCGACCACCTCGGCGCCCAGCGACGCCACCACGCCTGCCACGGTGGCGAACACGGTGTCGTTGCTCGACGCTGTCGGCGTGAGCACCCACACCGCACCTTCGAACAACTCGCTCTGCGCGCCGTCGAGCCCGTCGAGTTCCGACCCCGCCATGGGGTGTCCGCCGACAAACCGTGGATCGTCGACCGCGGCACAGATCGCGGCCTTGACGCTTCCGACGTCGGTGACCGCTCCGCGCGTGTCGGCCAGCGCCCGCTTGACCTGATCGGCCGTGGACATCACCGGCACCGCGACGAACGTGATCTCGGCGCGGTCGTCGATGCCGATCGCGTCGATCACCCCGCGATCGTGTGCGACCCGGCCGACATCAGCGTCGGCATCGTCGCCGCTCACGGTCCAGCCGCGCTCGCGCAATCCGAGGGCGATCGAGCCGCCGACCAGACCGAGACCGATGACGTTCGCACGGCGCTGCGGGCCGTTTCCGGACCGACCGACCGAGGCGTCGCCGGCGCCGAGATCGTTCGAAACGCTGTCAGTCACGGCGTTCGATCGTACTGTCGCTGGCTGGCAACCCTTCGGTCGGTGTTGGGTCAGCCGGCTTCACGTCAGCTGGCAACCCGTCGGAGATCGGCGACCTGTCGGCGGGTGGCGACGTTGCAGCAGCGGCGACCGCTTCGGTGAGCGAGCGCCATTCATCGGTGGTCAGCGCTCGCCAGGAACCCGGCGCGAGCGACCGGTCGCTGAGCGGCCCGATGCGGGTGCGCACCAGCCGGGTGACCCGATGACCAACCGCCTCGCACATCCGCCGGACTTGACGATTGCGGCCCTCGTGGATGGTGATCCGCAGCACGCCCGGGTCGGGTTGCGACACCTTGGCCGGCGACGTCATCCCGTCCTCCAGCAACACGCCGTCTCGCAGCTGGCGCACCGCACCAGGGGGCACCTCCCCACCGGTGACCTCGACGAGGTATTCCTTCTCGACGCCGTGCGATGGGTGTGCGATCCGGTTGGCGAGGTCGCCGTCGTTGGTGAGCAACAACAGCCCCTCGGTGTCGACGTCGAGCCGACCGATCGAGAACACCCGTGGCTCGGCGGGGACGAGTTCGACCACCGTCGGGCGGCCGTGCGTGTCACGTGAGGTGGTGACCACACCCGTTGGCTTGTTGAGCAGGTAGTAGACGAGGTCCGGACGCACACCGATCGGCGCCCCGTCGACCTCCACGAGATCTCGGTCGGGGTCGACGCGTCGGCCGAGAATGGCCACGTCACCGTTGACCGTGACACGTTCCGCCGCAATGAGATCCTCGCAGATCCGGCGGCTGCCGTACCCGGTGGCAGCGAGCACCTTCTGCAGGCGTTCACCCTGAGGCAGTTCGGCACTGCGCTGCGCCATCTGCTCCCACAACGGCGGCTCGGGGGTGCGATCGGTCACGACGGCACGTCGTCGGTGGTCGGGGCTCCGTGGGGACCGGTCGACACCTCGATGACCGGCGTGACACGCAGCCCCACCTCGAGCGCTTCGACGACCTCGGCGCTCGGGATGAACTCGGCGATCGCCGGGAGGTCGTCGAGCGTCGCCAGGCCGAGCTTCTCGAGGAACGCGTCGGTGGTACCGAACAGAATCGCCTGGCCGGGACCGTTGTCGCGCCCGACTTCGTCGACGTACCCACGGGCATGCAGCGTGCGCAGCACGCCGTCGGGGTCGACGCCACGAATCGATGCGATCTGTCCCCGCGAAATCGGTTGCTTGTACGCAACGATCGCCAACGTCTCGAGCGCTGCCCCCGAGAGCCGGGCTCGCTGGTCGTGCAGCAGGAACCGCTCGACGTAGGGCGTGAGGTCCGATGCCGTCTGGAATCGCCATCCACCGGCGATGTTCACCAGCTCGAACCCTCGACGCTCGGCGACGTACGACGCGGCGAGCTCCTCACACCACTGCTCCACCGTGGTGGTCGGCTCCTCGAGCAGCTGCGCGAGCAACTCGGCGGGCACCGGGTCGTGAGCGACGAGCACGATGGCCTCGATGGCGCGCCGGAACTCTTCGGAGGCGTCACCGCCGTCACCGCCGTCGTCACCGTGGCCGGTGTCGGCCGGGTCGGGACGGTCCTGGGATTCGGCGGTGTCGTCCGGCACAGGACGGTCGTGCGGTTCGTGGATGTCGTTCATGGTCAGCCCTCGTAGGCGTCGATCAGGATCGCCCCGGTGTCGAAGTCGTCGTCAGCGGTCCACATGACCTCGATGTCACCGAAACGCTCGGGCTGATCGATCTCGACGGCGCCCTGCTTGTAGAGCTCGAGCACCGCGAGGAAGCGGATGATCACGTCGATGCGATCCGCCAGGTCCACGGTGAGGCGCCGGAACGTGATCCGGCCCGCCCGTGGCAGTTCGTCGAGCAGTTCGGCAACGGCGTCGGCAACCGTCATGGTGATCGGGTTCACGTGGTAGAGGTCGACCACGGGCACCGGCTTGGGGGTGAGCGCACGGATGGCGGCGTTGCGCAGACTGGTGATGCTGGTGCCTTCGAGCATGTCGGGCACCACCGCAGCGAAACGCTCGTCGGGGCCGACCACCCGAGGGAACGACTGATCCGCGTCGTCAGCGAGCTGCGAGAACACCTGCGCGACGTCCTTGAACGTCTTGGCCTCGAGCAACCGGGCGAGCAGCATGTCGCGCTCTTCCCACAGGGCGAACTCGTCGTCGAGATCGATGTCGGTGGGATTCGGCAGCAGACGACGGGCCTTGAGCTCGACGAGCGTGGCAGCGATCAACAAGAAGCCGGTGGCCACGTCGAGGTCGAGGAGCTGCATCCGCTCGATCTCGGTGAGATAGGCGTCGACGATGCTCGACAGGTTGATGTCGTAGATGTCGACCTGCTCGCGCAGAATCAGCTGCAACAACATGTCGAACGGCCCCTCGTACACAGGGGTCGAGACGACATGGGGGGGAGCGTCGATGGCCATCAGCGCCCAACCTACCGGAGCGGGCGAGGCGCCACGGGGTATCGTCGGCGCCCGTGAGCACTCCGTCCGAACCCCGTCCAGCGACATCGGCCACCCGTGTGCTGTCGTGCATGCAGCCCACCGGCGACGTGCACCTCGGCAACTATCTCGGGGCGCTGCGGAACTGGGTGGCTGGGCAGCACACCCGCGACGTGTTCCACGGCATCGTCGACCTCCATGCACTCACCGTCACCGACGCCCCCGACGTGCTCGGTCGCCAGACGATGTCGCTCGCGGCGATGTTCTTCGCCATCGGGCTCGACCCCGATGTGGCCACGGTGTTCGTACAGAGTCACGTGCCCGAGCACAACCAGTTGGGCTGGATCATGGAATGCACGGTGAGTTTCGGCGAACTGTCGCGCATGACCCAGTTCAAGGACAAGAGCGCCAAGCGTGAGGCCGAGTTCGTGTCGGCCGGGCTGTTCACCTACCCGGCGCTGCAGGCTGCCGACATCGTGCTGTACGACGCCAACGAGGTGCCGATCGGCGACGACCAGCGCCAGCACGTCGAGATCACCCGCGACATCGCGATCCGCTTCAATCATCGCTTCGGCGACACGTTCGTTGTTCCCGAAGCCGTCACGCCCGCGGCCGGCGCCCGGGTGATGAGCTTGCAGGACCCGACCTCGAAGATGTCGAAGTCCGACGAGTCCGAGGCCGGCTGCGTCTACCTCGTCGACGAACCGAACGTGGTCATGAAGAAGTTCAAGCGGGCGGTGACCGACTCCGAGACCGGCGCCGATGCGGTTCGCTACGACCGGGCGGAGAAGCCCGGGGTGGCCAACCTGCTGGAGATCAACGCTGCGGTCACCGGCCGCACACCACAGGCCGTCGCCGACGACTACGAGCAGTACGGCAGGCTCAAGGTCGACACTGGCGAAGCAGTGCTGGCCGCGCTCGATCCGATCAGGGCTCGATATCACGAACTGATGGAGGACCCGGGCGAGCTTGCCAGGCTGTTGCGGGTCGGTGCCGACAAGGCCCGCGAGGTCGCCTCGGCAACACTCGATCGCGCCCATCGCAACATCGGCCTCCTCCCCGCCTGATTCCCTCCGTTCTCGGCCACGATGGGTTGGAACCTGACGGTCACCGACCGACGGATCGTCGGGCTGGCGATCCCGGCGCTCGGCACGCTGGCTGCCGAGCCGCTGTACCGCATCGTCGACACCGCAATCGTGGGTCGGCTCGGCACCGATCAGCTCGCCGGCCTCGCCGTTGCGATCACCCTGCTCGCGCTTGTGGTGGCCGGCTCGAACTTCTTGACCTACGGCACCACGCAGCGCGTCGCGAACCGGTTGGGCGCCGGCCGCCCCGACGAAGCAGCCGAGGTCGGCGTTCAGGCGATGTGGTTGGCTGGATTCGTGTCGCTGGTGACGGTGCCGCTCCTCGTGCTCGGGGCTCGCCCGCTGGCATCTGCACTCGGCGCCGAGGGCGCAGTGCTCGACATCGCGGTCGACTACCTGCAGATCGCTGCCGTCGGTGTGCCGTTCGTCTTGATTGCCTTGTCGGCCCAGGGCGTGCAGCGTGGTGCTGCTGACTACCGCACGCCGCTCGTCATCCTCGTCGCCGCGAATGTGGCCAATCTGGTGATCGAACTGGTGCTGGTCTTCGGCTTCGACATGGGAATTGCCGGTGCGGCGTGGTCGACCGTGGTCGCGCAAGCCGGCGCCGCTGCTGCATTCCTCGTGGTGGTGCAACGCCACCTCTCAGCGGCGAGGCACCGGTGGCCCCGCTGGGTCGAGATGTCGCCGCTCCTGACCGCTGGTCGTCACCTTCTGTTGCGCGTCGGCTCGATGCTGGCGGTGTTCACGGGCGCCACGGCGATTGCGGCTCGCATCGACGACAACACGCTTGCGGCCCACCAGATCACGGTCACGATGTTCCTGTTTCTGGCGCTCGTCCTCGATGCGCTCGCCGTTCCGGCGCAGACGCTCATCGCGGAGGAACTCGGCCATGGCGGTCACGGTGCTGCCGAACTCGCACGTCGGGTCGTTCGTCTCTCGCTGGTGGCTGCCGGCGCCATGTCGGTGATCATCGCGGCGTCGTCGTCGCTGCTCCCGCACCTCTTCACGAATGATCCAGCAGTGGCGTCCCGAGCGACGTCGGCACTGCTGCTCCTCGCAGTGCTGCTCCTGCCAGGCGCCATCGCCTTTGCCGACGACGGGGTGCTGATCGGGGCCGGTGACTACCGGTTCCTGGGCGTGGCAGCCTTTGGCTACCTGATTGCGGTGATCCCGATCGGCGTTGCGGTGCTCGCGACGCCATCGTTCGGCATCGTCGGTATCTGGGCCGGCCTCACGCTGTGGATGATGCTTCGGGCGGTGGTCAACACCTTGCGCGTCCGCCACGTCCTGGCTGATGTCAGCACCACCACCGGTGAGCGAATCAGGCGTGATCGGAGGCCTGCAACGCGCCGAACGCCGGGCCCCGCTGGGCGATGAGTTCAACGGTGGCTTCATCGGAGCCGGCCAGCTGCGCCATGTCGGCGCCGATTGCCTCGTGATCGTGGTACGACGCGAACGCGCGGCCGCGCGGCCCCACGAGTGTTGCTGCGACGCGACGGAACGTCCCGAGGCCGCAGTCGATCTTGCCGACGTCGTGCAGGATCGCGCCCGCGATCTCGGCGCGAGACGCGTCTGGCCGCTGCTCGACGAAACGTCGTGCCACTGCGGCGCTGTGGCGGCGATCCTGGTTCGACAGCTGCACCCACAGCGCCCGTTCTCCGGCCAGCAGGTGCTCATCGACCCACACCTCCTCGGTGACCGATGGCGGTGTCGGTGGCAGCGACGTCACGAACCGCGCTGCCAGGTGCCAGATCTTCACGGGCAGCGAGCTCGACCTGGGCTCCGGTGACATCTGGTTGGTCATCGAGACAGTGTGGCGCGCGGATGCGCCGAGCGATACACGTCCCACAAGCGTTCCTGGCTCACCTTGGTGTAGATCTGCGTGGTCGAGATCGATGCATGACCCAGCATCTCCTGCACCACGCGAAGGTCGGCGCCGTGGTCGAGCAGGTGCGTGGCGCACGAGTGGCGGAGCACGTGCGGTGACAGCTGGTCGCCGATGCCCGCCTTGACGCCGTACTTCTTGATCATCTGCCAGGCCGCCTGGCGCGAGAGTCGACCGCCGCGTGTGTTCAGGAACACCGCCTCCGCATCGTCACGACGCCGCCACTGATCCGGTGCGATCTTCGCTCGGCCGCTCGCTGAGAACCAGTCGTCCAGCGCGGCGGCAGCGGTCGATCCGAACGGAACGATCCGCTCCTTTGCCCCTTTGCCGTACAGACGCACCAGACGGGCATCGAGGTCGATCTCTCCGGCCGACAGCCCGACAGCTTCGGAGATGCGCGCCCCCGTGGCATAGAGCAACTCGATCAGGGCCAGGTCGCGCCGATGTATCGGCTCGGTCACCACCACCGAGTCGATCAGACTGTTCACCTGCGCTTCGGTCAGCGGCTTCGGGATGCCCGACGGAACGCGAACGCCCTCGAGGTCCGCGGCCGGGTCGTCGTTGCGTTCACCCTCGATCGCCAGGTAGCGGTGCAGCATCCGAACCGCGGCGAGCTGGCGGGCAATCGAGGACGTGGCTGCTCCACTCCCCCGCCTCGCGCCGACGAAGTCGACGAGTTGGCGATGCGACACGTCGAGAGGTGTGACGTCACGCTCGGCGAGCCACTCGCAGTAGTTGGTCAGATCGCGTCGATAGGCGGCGATCGTGTTCGCCGAACGCCCCTTCTCCGCCACCATCCACGACAGGAATTCCTCGGCCTCGATCGGCAGCATCGAGTGACCCACGGCGTTCGGCGGATCAGCCGGCGCCGTGGTCGGCGTCGCGAAGTCGCCGCTCGGTGAGCAGCAGCGCCACCACCGTCTTGGCGTCGGTGATCCGTCCGCTCGTCACCATGCCCATCGCATCCTCGAGCGGGAGATGCAGCAACTCCATGTGCTCCTCCTCAGGGCCCTGACGGTCGTGCGGCACCGGGGTGCAGCCGGTGGCGAGGTACAGCGTGGTGACCGAGTCGGTCATCCCGGGTGAAGGGAGGATCTCCGTGAGCAGCTCGATCCCATCGGCACGAAGTCCGGCTTCCTCCACCAACTCTCGGCGAGCGACTTCGGCGGTGTCCTCACCCTCGATGTCGCGCATACCGGCCGGCATTTCGATGATCGCACGCTCGTACGGGGGCCGATACTGCGAGACCAGGACCACCGAAGGATTGCCCTCGGCATCGAAGACCAGCGGCAACACGCCCACCGCTCCCGGAGACCGCACGATGTCGCGAGCGAACGTCGAGCCATCGGGCGACACGAACTCGGCGCGCACCAGATCCCAGACGTAGCCGCGATGGATCACGTGCTCGTCGAGTCGCCGAAACCCTGCGGCGGGGTCTGGGCGATCGGTGGTCACGACGACAGCGACGGCTGCGTGACGACCGCCGACGGCTCGGGGCCGTCGTCGCCCTGCTCCACGGGCGCGCCGCCCGCTGCCTGTTCGGCACGGTTGCGCAGTGCAGCGGCGATGAATTCCCTGAACAACGGGTGCGGTCGGTCGGGGCGACTCTTGAACTCGGGGTGCGCCTGCGTACCCACCCAGAACGGATGACCTGGCAATTCGATGAACTCCACCAGGCGGTTGTCCGGCGACGTGCCCGAACACCACAACCCGTGCTCTTCGAGTTGGTTGCGGTAGCGCTCGTTGAACTCGTACCGGTGCCGATGCCGCTCGCTCACGACCGGCTCACCGTATGCAGCGGCCACCTGCGAGTCTGCTGCGAGCACCGCGTAGTAGGCGCCGAGACGCATCGTGCCGCCCTTGTCCTCGATGCCGCGCTGCTCCAACATCAGGTCGATGATCGGGTGATGGGTCGTGGGATCGAACTCGGTGGAGTTGGCATCGGTGAGGCCGACCACGTCGCGTGCGAATTCGATCGCCATGGCCTGCAACCCGAGACACAACCCGAGGCACGGAACCGACTCTTCGCGGGCGTACCTCGCAGCAGCGATCTTGCCCTCGACACCACGATAGCCGAACCCTCCGGGGATGACGATGCCGTCGAGATGGTCGAGCTGACCAGCAGCGAGCAGTCCCTCGACGCTCTCCGACTGGATCCAGACGATCTCGACGTCGGCACCGTGATGGAACCCTGCATGCTTCAGGCTCTCCACCACGGACAGATACGCGTCGGGCAACTGGATGTACTTGCCGATCAGACCGATGCGTACTGGCTTGGTTGCTGCCTCCACCTTCGCGACGAACTGTTCCCAGTACGTCAGGTCCGGCTCGCCCTCGATGCGCAACAAGTCGCACACGAAGTCGTCGAGGCCTTCGTCGTGGAGGATCAGCGGGAGTTCGTAGATGTTCTTTGCGTCCGCGGCGTTCACCACGGCGCGCTCCTCGACGTCGCACAGGCTCGAGATCTTGCGCTTGAGGTCGTCGGAGAGCGGGGCCTCACTGCGACACACGATCACATCGGGCTGAATCCCGCGGCTCCGCAGTTCGGTGACCGAATGTTGGGTCGGCTTGGTCTTCTGCTCACCCGATGGGCCGATGAACGGCACCAACGTGACGTGGATGTAGCACACGTTGTCGCGTCCCACCATGTTGCGGAACTGTCGAATCGCCTCGAGGAACGGCAGGATCTCGATGTCGCCCACCGTGCCGCCGACCTCGGTGATCACCACGTCGACATCGTCGTGAGCGACTCGCTGCACGCGACGCTTGATCTCGTCGGTGATGTGAGGGATCACCTGCACCGTCTTGCCGAGATAGTCGCCCCGTCGCTCGGCTGCGAGCACCGACTGATAGATCGACCCGGTCGTGGCGTTGGAGTTGCGCGACAGGTTCTCGTCGATGAACCGTTCGTAGTGCCCGAGGTCGAGGTCGGTCTCACCACCGTCGTTGGTGACGAAGACCTCACCGTGCTCGAAGGGGTTCATCGTGCCCGGGTCGATGTTGATGTACGGGTCGAGCTTCTGCAGGGTGACGCGCAGGCCACGGAGCTTCAACAGCCGACCGAGCGACGACGCCGTGAGACCCTTGCCGAGCGAGCTGGCGACGCCTCCCGTCACGAAAATGTGCTTGGGCATCAGACCGTTCCTCCGTCTCGAAAATGCAGGGCCAGGCGCAGACGGCGCGTGTCCCCATGACGGGATCTCACCATACCCCGCGCGCACTCCCGTGAGCGCGCTTCTCGATCACTCACGATCCCAGCAGCTCGCGAGCATGGTCGAGTGCCGACTCGGACGTGGTTCCCGACAGCATCCGGGCGACCTCGATGACGCGTTCGTCACCGTCGATGACCACCGCCGACGCGAACGTGGCGCCATCGTTCACCGTCTTGGTGACCGAGATCTGTGTTGCAGCTGCCGCGGCCACCTGGGCGAGATGGGTCACGACCAGCACTTGATGGTGGTGGCCGAGCTCGCTCAGCGCGTCGCCGATCGCCTGCGCCGCTGCCCCGCCAATGCCGGCGTCGACCTCGTCGAACACCAACGTGCGCGCACCGTCGTGCGCTGTGGCACCGGAATCCACACCAGCCGACGACAACACCAGGCGCAACGCGAGCATCGCCCGGGCCAACTCGCCGCCCGAGGCCACTCTCGTGAGCGCGAGCAACGGCGAGCCAGGATTGGCTGCCAGGAGGAATTGCACCCGGTCTCCCGGGTCGTCGTCGAGGTGCTCGCCGATGTCGACCGCCACGGCAACGTGCGGCATGGCCAAACGGCGGAGTTCGGCCTGCACTGCGGCAGCGAGCCTCGGCGCCACCTCACGACGCCGCCGACCGACCGCACGAGCTGCGGCACGCTCGACAGCGATGGCCTCGAGTCGCTCCCCGTCGAGTTCCTCGGCACGCGTTTCGTACCCTTCCAACTCGCGCAGTCGATCGCTGGCCTCGGCGTGGAACTCCATCACGGCGTCGAGATCGTCGCCGTACTTGCGGCGGAGGTTCTTGAGGAGCTGGCGCCGCTCACGGATCTCGGTCAGACGTTCGGGCGATTCTTCGATGGTCTCACCTCCGACACGAATCGTTGCGACGAGGTCGTCGAGATCTGCCAACACCGACCGCAGACGCTCGGCCTCTTGGATGAACGGCATGCGGGCATCGAGTGCGGCGAGTGCAGCGCCGACGTCGTCGCGGGCACCGCCCTCATCGGCGAGCGCCACCAGTGCCGTGGCCGCCGCCTCGCGATGCGCCGCGGCGTCCGCCAGCAGCGACTCCTCGGCATCGAGCCGCTCGTCTTCGGCTGTATCGACGATGTCGGCCGAGTCCAGCTCGGACACCTGAAATCGCAGCAGATCGATCTCACGCGCGCGTGCGCGCTCGTCGCCGCCGAGCGCAGCGAGGGAGGCGTCGAGTTCGGTGAGTCGTGCTCGCGCCTGTCGCAATGGGCCCAGATCGATGCCGCCGTATTCGTCGAGTGCCGCGCGCTGGGTCACCGACGACAGCAGCGACTGGTGTGCGTGCTGGCCATGCAGGTCGACCAGGTCAGCAGCGATCTCGCTCAGTGACGCCACCGTTGCCAATCGGCCGTTGATGTAGGCGCGCGACCGGCCATCGGCAGGCACGACCCTGCTGATCACCGTCTCGGTGCCGTCAGCGGTGACGAGGCGACCGTCGACACGTGCCTCGGTGGCGCCGTGGCGCACCATGGAAGCGTCGGCGCGTCCACCAACCAGCAACTCGATGGCCTCGACCAGCATGGTCTTGCCGGCACCCGTCTCGCCCGTCACCACGGTGAGCCCCGGGCCGAGCATGATCTCGACGCGTTCGATCACGCCCAGGTTCTCGATGTGCAGTTCGGTCAACATCGCTCGATCAGCCCGCTGACTATCGGTCGGCGAGGCCGAACTTGGCCTTGAGAATCTGGTGATACCGCTCTTCGCCGAATCGCACGAAGTTCGCCGTGGCGTCGGCGGGGACGCACGTGACGACATCGCCGTCATCGAGCGAAGCAACCGGCCGGCCATCGAGGACGAGTTCGGCCACGCGGTGGCCCGACACCTCGATCTCGATCACTTCGGACGGATCGAGCACCAGCGTGCGATCGAAGAGCATGTGCGGCGACACCGGAGTGAGCAGCATCGCCCGATGCCGTGGCGAGACAACGGGACCGCGGGCCGAGAGCGAGTACGCCGTGGAGCCGGTCGGCGTGGCCACGATCAACCCGTCGGCCGCGTAGTAGGTGAACGGTTCACCGTCGATCCGCGCCAACAGCCGAACCGTGTGACCGGACTCGGCCTTTTCGACCACCGCTTCGTTGAGCGCCCGGCCGATCAGAGCGCCGTTCACCGAGACATCGATCATCATCCGTTGATCGAGCCGCCATCCCCCATCGTCCGAACCAGCGACGAAGCGGTCGAGCGCATCGACGAGTCGGTCGGGCTCGACCTGGGTGAGATAGCCGAGCGAGCCGAGATTCACGCCGAGCACCGGTACGGGCGCGCCCTCGAGCAGGCGAACGCTTCGCAGCATCGTGCCGTCGCCCCCCAGACTGAGTACGAGGTCAGCTTCGGCGATCGGCCGAACACTCGCACAGTCAGCCAGATCGAGCGCCGCTGCGTCGTCCACGGGCATCCAGAATGTGACGTGATGATCGGTGCACCACTGTGCCGATTCCTCGGCGAGAGCGCGAGCCGCCGAACGCTCGTGGTGGGCCACCACGGCCACGCTGGTCATGATCGGGCCCCCGGGAATGGGTCGTCGATCGGGGCGTGGGGACCTCGAGCGAGTACCAGGAACTCGCGATTGCCGTCAGCGCCGGTGATCGGCGAATCGGTCCAACTTGACACGTCCGCTCCCGCAGCGACCAGCGCCTCGCCCACCTCGGCACGAACCCGATCGTGAATGCGTTCGTCGGTGATGATCCCGCGTCCCCGATCGACCTCTTCACGTCCCGCTTCGAACTGGGGTTTGACGAGCAGGATCATGGGAGCCCCAGGTTGGCACAGGGTCACGAGCGTCGGGACCACCAGCCGCAGCGAAATGAACGACAGATCACCCACGACGATGTCGACTCGGCCCCCGATCGTGGCGACGTCGGCGTGGCGCACGTTGTGCCGTTCGAGATTGGTGACTCGTGGGTCGGCTCGGAGGCGTTCGTGCAGTTGGCCGTGCCCCACGTCGAGCGCCACCACGTGGGCGGCTCCACGCTGGAGCAGACAGTCGGTGAACCCTCCGGTGGATGCACCGACATCGAGTGCGCGAAGGCCGCTGACGTCGAGCCCGAAGGCATCGAGGGCGTGGTCGAGCTTGAGCGCTCCACGTCCCACGAAACGCGCAGGTGGCCCGTCGACGACCAGGTTGTCGCCGAGCGCCACCTGTCGGGCGGCCTTGTCCGCGACCGAGCCGTTGACGAGCACCCGGTTCGCGGAGATCAGAGCTTGAGCTTCGGTGCGGCTCGTGACGAGTTCGCGCCGAACGAGTTCGGCATCGAGCCGTCGACGAGTCGCCACGAACGCGTCAGCTGGCCGTGCTGCTCGATGCCTGCTTCTTGGCCGGGGCCTTCTTCGCTGCGGCCTTCTTCTTGGCCGGGGCCTTCTTCGCTGCAGCCTTCTTCTTGGCCGGGGCCTTCTTCGCTGCAGCCTTCTTCTTGGCCGGGGCCTTCTTCTTGGCCGGGGCCTTCTTCGCTGCGGCCTTCTTCTTGGCCGGGGCCTTCTTCGCTGCAGCCGGCGGCGTTGTCTGCGCAGCGTCGATCTCGGCCTTCACGCGCTCGGCGATCCGCTCGGCGAGTTCCTCGAGGCGGTCTTCCAATTCGTCGAATCGCTCCGACAGCCAGGTCATCTGCTTGGAGACCTCGCGCTGGACGTTGTCGCTCACGCGTTCGGCATTCTCGCGACCGCGATCGACGAGGGTCTGCACTGCCTTCTCGGCATCGGCGCGTCGCACCTCACCGGCCTTGACCAGCGACTGCACGATTGATTCGGCCTGCTTGCGGGAGATGTCGGTGAACTCGGCACCTGCGTCGACGAGGCGTTGCACTGTTGATGTTGCCATGGTGCCAGACTACTCCCGCCATGTGGCCGACCGAAGGAGCTCGGCTGCCACGGCCGCCAGATCCGCCGCGTCGAGGTCCACCGTGGTCGGCTCCGCAGCCACCGGCTCGACCATCGCATCTGGTGACGTCACGCCGGAGCGCACCAGTGCAAAGCGGCAGCCGAGACGTCGGGCGAACCGGCCGTCGGTCTCCAGGCGATCCCCCACCATGATCGCTCGCTGTGCCAACGCCGATGACGCCGCAGGTTCGTCGGTGCGAGTGAGCATCGATGCCACGAGGTCAGCCATTGGCTGATGGGGTTTGCCTGCCACAACGGGCGCGACCCCGGAGGCGACGGCGATCGCAGCGAGCACCGCACCACCACCGGGCAGCAGACCCGTCGGCGTCGGATAGGTGCTGTCGGCATTCGTTCCGATCAGGCGTGCGCCACCTCGAACGACGTCTGCAGCGACAGCCAGGCGTTGGTAGTCGAAGTCGCGGTGCATGCCCACGACAACGGCGTCGAAACGGCCGCTGATCCGCTCACCGGTGTTGAGCACTGCATCGGCGCCGCGCTCGTTGATTGCTTCGACCACTCCCGGCCCTCCCGCCACCAGCACCCGCTCGCCGGGTGCCACGAGGAACGCAGCGGCCATCGATGAACTGATCACGTCACCAGCAGCGCTGATGCCGATGTGTTCGAGCGCGGCCTCGTGTTCACGTCGGGTGGCGAAGGAGTTGTTGGTCACGAACAGCACGCGCCGGCCAGCTGCTCGCAAGGCAGCGATCGCCCGCACCGAGCCGTCGATCGGTTCGTGCGCCAACCACACCACGCCGTCGAGGTCACACAGCACGGTGTCGACGCCACGCAGGTCGTGCGCCTGCGGGATCAGTGGAGATGCCTCCTGAGCACGCTGATCGGGTGGCGGTGGATCGACACTCGGTGACTCCATCGTGTCGATCGTTGCAGCAACTGCCGGCGTCCGTGACATCCTGTCGTCGTGCCACGCTTCACACCGTTTCCCGCCCTCCGCTACTGCGACCCCGAAATCGACGACTTGATCGCTCCTCCGTACGACGTGCTGTCAGAGTCCGACCTGGACGACCTCGGCAGCCGGAGTCCGTGGAACATCACCCACGTCGACGTCCCTCGTGAGTCGGCGGGCGGCGGCCGGTACGAAGCGGCCGCGGCAACGCTTCGCGGGTGGATCGATGCGGGCGTGATGGCGTACGACGACACCCCGACGTTCACGATCTACCGGATGCGGTTCGTCGATGCGTCGGGCACCTCGCGCGACATCGCCGGCGTGCTCGGAGGGCTCGAGGTGGTCGACGAAGGCGCCGGCGGTGTGCTCCCCCACGAACGGGTCACACCGAAGGCATCCACCGACCGCCTCGATCTCACCAGGGCGACGCAGGCAAACCTGTCACCCGTGTGGGGGCTGTCACTGGCCGCTGGCCTCACCGAACTCCTCGCAGCGCCGGGCGAGCCGGTTGCGTCGGTCACCGTCGATGGAGTCGAACACGTGGTGGAACGCGTGAACGACCCGATGCGCGTCGCCGCGATCGCTGCCAAGGTGGGCTCCGACGACGTGCTGATCGCCGATGGACACCACCGTTACGGCATCAGCCGCACCTACCGAGACGAGGCGCGCGCGTCGAACGGCAATCAGGCGAACCCCGCCGACGACACGCTCACGTTCGTGAGCGAGCTGGTGGCCGATCAGCTGTCGGTGGAAGCGATCCACCGGCTGTATCACGACGTGGCCGTCGATGATCTGGTCGGTGCGCTCGATTCGTGTTTCGAACGATCCAGCGCCGGCACGCCCGACGATGCAACACTGTCCACGATGGACTCCACGGGCGCTCTCTGCCTGATCGGGCCTGACGGCGTGGCGCAGTGGTTGCACCCCCGAGCCGGTGCCTTCGACATGATTCGATCGCTGGACGGAGCCTGGCTCGAGCATGCGCTCCGAGACCTCGACCACCGGGTCACGTACCAGCACGGCATCGGCCACGTCACCGACGCCGTCGTGTCGGGGGCTGCCGCGGCGGCCGTCCTGATCCGACCGGTGAGTGTGGCCGAGATCGAACGGACCGCCCGCGAAGGCGTGCTGATGCCCCCGAAGTCGACGTTCTTCACCCCCAAGTTGCGTACCGGATTGGTGGTCCGCAGCCTGGTGTGAGAAGGCTGCCCGCAGCGCGGTGTTCATGCAGCCCCTGCAAGCAACCGGTCAGCCGTTGCCTGGAGGGTGGCAGCGACCTGCCGACGGCGTCGGGTGGGAACCACCACGTCGGCGATCAGCTCGGTTCGGCTCTGGGTGGCTCCGCCCACGCGGAAGAAGCGCCGACGGATGGTGCCGACGACGAGCACCTCGACGCCGGGAACGAGGGGCCGCAACTGTGCCGGTGTCGGGTCGTGCCATGCGATCGGCACCGACACGTTGACCGAGCGTCCGCCGATGTCGACGCTGGTCGCCACGTCGAACTGCACGACCACGCTGCCTGACGGGAGGTCGCGCTGTTGTGGCTCGTGCGGCACGGTGCCGGAGACGACAGCGAGGTTGGCCGACGCGTCGGGATGATCGGATTCGTTCATGATTGCTCCTTCGGGTGGTGGTGCCTTCGGGAGGAGTCGGTCGCAGCCCACCTTAGGCAAGGGCTGTCACAGACTTGCCGGAGGTCCCCCGCCGAACCGAGATCCTCTCCGGTCGAACGGGTTCGTCGGCCTCGTAGCCCGACGGGGGCGCCACTGCTCGTGGCACACCAGGTGGTCCCGGCACGGGGGCGCGCAACTGCGCTTGGTACGTTCCAACGATGACCGAGAACGCAGGGAATCCGCCGTTGCGGTGGGGCATCGCCGCCACCGGCTCCATTGCTGCCAGCATGTGCCAGGCCCTGCAGACGCTGCCCGACGCCGAGATCGTCGCCGTTGGCTCGCGCACCCAGGATGCTGCCGATGCGTTCGCTGCACGGTTCGACATCGAGCGCGCCCACGGCAGCTACGACGCGCTGTGGTCCGACAGCGACGTCGACATCATCTACGTGGCATCGCCGCACAGCCACCACCACGCGATGACCATCGCCGCGCTCGACGCGGGCAAGCACGTGCTGTGCGAGAAGGCGTTCGCCATCAATGCCAGCCAGGCACGCGAGATGGTGGCAGCAGCTCGCCGCAACGACCGCTTCTTGATGGAAGCCATGTGGACCTGGTTCATTCCCGCGGTGACCGACATCCGGGACCGGGTGGTCTCGGGCCAGATCGGCGACCTACGCGTCGTGGAGGCGAACTTCGCGATTCCCGTCAGCGACCCGGACGGCCGCCACCGCCGCATCGACCTCGCGGGCGGAGCGATGCTCGACATCGGCATCTATCCGGTGACGTTCGCCAGATTCCTGGCAGGGGACCCCGTCGACGTGCGGGTCGCCGGCACGCTCGGCGACACCGGCGTGGACGCAACCGTGGCCGGTGTGGTGACCTTTGCCAGCGGCGCGTTCGGCGTGTTCCACACGTCGCTCGACATGGCGTCGAATCTGCGGGCGACGGTGTACGGCACCAATGGGCGCATCGAGGTCGACCCACCGTTCTGGTTCCCGAGCGGCTTCACGGTGCACGTCACCGGGAACGACCCCGTACGTGTCGACGCACCCCACCAGGGTTTGGCGCACGAGGCTGCGCACGCCATGGCCCGCATCCGTGGCGGGCACCTCGAGAGCGACGTGATCCCATTGGCCACCACGGTGTCGACGATGGAGTTGCTCGACGACATCCGCGCCCAACTCGGCGTGGTCTACCCCGAAGAGCAGTGAGCGTGGAACGATGAGCGAATCCACCGCATCTGCGGGGTTCGCTCATCGTTGTGGGCGGCTCCCCACGTCGGGGATGCGGTTCAGCTCGGGTACTCGGCGTACGAGGCCTTGAACACGCCCTGGTGCAGCAGCACGGTGGCGGCAAGGGCACCGGTCTCGGCGTCGGTGAGTGTCGATTCGGTCCAGTACGACTCGACCCGCTTGGTCTGGCCGATCCCCACGATCGTGTGCTCGATCCGATACGGCTGGTCGACGAACACGGGGCCGTCGTCGTAGCGCACCTCGAGGTCGATGAACAACCCGATCGCCGGGCCCCGCACCGGAAAGTGAGTGTTCGACTGGTGCGCGATCACACTGACCATCTCGGTCGGAACGATCGGGCGCCCCCAGGGGCTGGCGCCGTCAGCGAGATACCACGACGACAGCTCGGTGATCCGTTCCAGCTTCTGCGCGAGCGTGAACGGATACAGGCTGCCGTTGTGAGCGTCGAAGCTCATCGTGACGGGTTCGGCGACGCTCTCGTGCATGCCGATGTCGAGTTGGTCGACGATGAACAGGTCCCCGGGGTCGCCGAGGCCCCGACGGCGGCGTTCGTCGAGCTCGGTGGCATCGTGGCGTCCAATCGATGCAGTCCCTGCCAACACCGGCGTTGCGTCGGCCTTCTCGGCGCCGAGTCGGGCCAACGTGTCGCCGACTGGTTCGAGTTGTGCCCGCACCTGCTCACCCTCGATCACCATGTTGAGAAAGTGAGCGCTCACGCAGCCACGCTCGAACCACGCCTGACCCCACCGTTCGACCGCCAGCGGATCGATCTGACTGAAGTGCGTCGGACCTTCGATCGGGGCACCGGCAAGTCCGAGCTTCGCGGCGGTCTCGTCGTCGTGCACGCTGGTGTGACCGGCATACTCCTGCTCGGCGAGCATCTGCGCAGGCGCCCGCAGCGGTCCGACGATCGTGTCGCCGGCACGGGTGAACTCGGTGGTGAAACTCATCTCGTCATCCTGTCAGAGTCACCCACAGCGATGAGTTTCCGCGCGATCCGTCCGCGCGAAGACTCATCGCTTCGAACATCCGGCCCCGGCGATGAGTTTCCGCGTGACCTGCCCGCGCGAAGACTCATCGCTTGCTCGCTTCGGCGCGGACGGATCGCTGGGTGCGTGATCAGGTCGCGGGCGGGAGCACCTTGAGGCCGAGTTCGGCCAGTGCCTTGGGATCACCAGGGATCGGCGAGTTGGTCATGGGATCCTGCCCGGACTGGGTCTTCGGGAACGCAATCACCTCGCGGATGTTCTCCTCGCCCGCCAGAATCGCCACGAGACGATCGAGACCGAACGCGAACCCGCCGTGCGGTGGTGCCCCGTAGTCGAACGGGTTGAGGAAGAACCCGAACTTGCGCTCGGCCTCGTCATCGGAGATGCCCAGGGCGTGGAAGACCCGCCGCTGCAGCTCCGGTTCATGGATTCGGATCGACCCCGACCCGAGCTCCCATCCGTTGAGGACGAGGTCGTATGCGATCGAGCGCACCGACAGCGGGTCGGTCTCGATCTTGTCGAGATCGTCGGGGTGCGGCGTGGTGAATGGGTGGTGCCCCGGCTTGGGTCGCCCACTCTCCTTGTCGACTCCGACGAAGAGCGGGAACTCGACCACCCACACGTAGCGGTAGGGACCCTGGTGGACCGGCGGGCGGGCGATGTCGTTGCGAAGGGTGCCGAGCACCTCGCAGGTGGTCATCCACTCGTCGGCGACGATCAGGATGAGATCGCCGGTCTCGGCGTCCATTGCGGCACGCACGGCGGCTGCCTCGTCGCCGGACAGGAATTTGGCAACGGGCGAATCGAATCCGATGCCCTCGGAGGGCTCGGTGACCTTCAGCCACACGAGGCCCTTGGCGCCGAGCGACTTGGCCCGGTCGGTGAGCTTGTCGAGCTGGTTGCGGCCGTAGTCAGCAGCGCCGCCCGGCACCCGGATGGCCTTGATCGCTCCGGCCCCGGCGAACGCCTTGAACTCGGTGGACGCAAAGATCGGTGTGAGTTCCACCAGTTCGAGCCCGAATCGGAGGTCGGGCTTGTCGATGCCGTAGCGATCCATGGCATCGTGCCAGGTCATCCGCTCGATCGGCTGAGGACGCTCGCCCGTTGCTGCTTCGGCCGCGTCGAGCACCGCTTCGCTGACTGCGTCGAGCACGTCGTCCTGGGTGACGAAACTCATCTCCATGTCCATCTGCATGAACTCGTACTGTCGGTCGGCTCGCAGGTCCTCGTCGCGGAGGCAGCGCGCCATCTGGTAGTACCGATCGACACCGCCGACCATCAACAGCTGCTTGAACAGCTGCGGCGACTGGGGCAGCGCGTAGAACGATCCGGGCTCCTTCCGCGACGGCACCAGGAACTCGCGAGCGCCCTCCGGGGTCGACGGCACGAGCATCGGTGTCTCGACCTCGACGAACCCTTGGCGCTCCATTCCGGCGCGAACCGCAGCGTTGATCGCCGAGCGCATGCGGAGGTTCTTCTGCATGCGCTCGCGACGGAGGTCGAGATAGCGGTGCTGGAGTCGGAGGTTCTCGTCGACGTCGTCAGCGCGCGCATCGATCGGGAACGGCGGCGGGTCGGCCTTGCGAAGGATCTCGACCTGGCAGTCGCCCAGCTCGACCTGACCGGTCGGCAGGTTGTCGTTGATGGTGCCGTCGGGGCGAGCACGCACCGTGCCAGTGATACGCAGCACGTACTCGCTGCGCACGTCGACGTCATCGTTGATCACGCATTGGACGATCCCCGCATGGTCGCGAAGGTCGACGAAGGCAAGGTGCTCGCCGTGCTCGCGGCGACGCCCGACCCAACCGCAGACACTGACGGTCTGGCCGATGTGTTCCGTGCGCAGCTCACCGCACAGATGGGTTCTCATGCTGGTGGCCTGCGATGAGGTCGTGATGCTCGATGATTCGGTCATGTCGGAGTCAATTCTGGTCGGGGTGGACGGAGAGGAGATCGCGGAGGTGGGCAACGATGTCGGATCGGTCGACAGCGACCTGCTCGCCACCGCCCTGCATGGGCTTCACGACAACGGCGTCGGCAGCAAGTTCGTCGGCGCCGACGATGAGCGCAAACCGGGCACCGCTGCGATTGGCGAGCTTCATCTGCGCCTTCATCGAGCGGTTGTCGTAGCCGCGGTCGGCAGCCAATCCGGCGGATCGCAGTTCGGCGGTGAGCGCAGTTGCCTCGAGGCCGCCGGTGACATCGACCACGAACGCGTCGAGCACGGTGGGCTGGGCAGCGAACACGTCCTCGTCGTCGCAGGCGAGCAACGTGCGATCGAGACCGAGGGCGAACCCCACGCCGGGGGTGCTCGGTCCGCCGAGCGCCTCGACGAGTCCGTCGTAGCGGCCGCCACCACCGAGCGCGTTCTGCGCAGAGTCGAGCGTGCCACCCTGGAACTCGAAGATCGTGCGGCGGTAGTAGTCGAGACCGCGGACGAGTTTCGGCTCGATCGTGAACGCGATGTCCAGTCGGCGCAGTCCCGCGAGCACCGCGGCGAAGTGCGCAGCAGCATCGTCGCTGTAGAAGTCGCTGATCTGCGGCGCCGACGCAATGTGCACCTGGTCGACGTCGCGCTTGGAGTCGAGCACGCGGAGCGGGTTCCGCGTGAGCGTGAGCCGGCTCTGCTCGCTCAGGCCCTCCCCTGCCGCCAGGAAGTGCGTCCGGAGCGCCTCGACGTAGCGTGCCCGATCTGCGGGCTCGCCGAGGCTGTTGACCACCAACGTGACCTGGCGCAACCCGAGTCGGGCATAGAACTCCCAGGCGAGCGCGATCACTTCGACGTCGAGGTGGGCATCGTCGGCTCCGAGGACCTCGACGCCGACCTGGTCGAACTGGCGGTATCGCCCACGCTGGGGCTTCTCGTAGCGGAAGTTGGACCCCGAATACCAGACCTTCCACGGTGTGGTCGGGCGGTGCTCGGCGAACGCCCGGCACACGCTTGCGGTCATTTCGGGCCGCAGCGAGATGTGCCGGTCGCCCTTGTCGACGAAGTCGTACATCTCCTTGCTGACAACATCGGTGGCGTCACCGATGCGGGTGAACACGCCGAGGTCTTCGAGCAGCGGGGTGATCAGCTGTCCGTAGCCGGCATGCTCCACGACGCTGGCGAACACCTCGTTGAACCCACGCCAACGCGAGCTCTCGGGGGCAAGGATGTCCCGCATGCCGGGACTGGTCTGGAACGAGGGCACGGCTGGTCAGGGTATCTGGCAACAGCCAGGGCGAACGCTTGAATAACCGACCCGAGTGCCGCTGCGGGGTCGCGCTGTGGGGTCACGCCACGGGAACAGCTGCGCCGGGTACCAGCCGGTAGGCGTCGTACACCGAGTCGACGCCCTTGATCGTGCGGATCACCGAATCGAGATAGCTCGGATTGGCGAACTCGAACTCGAAGCGCATCTTGGCAACCCGATCGGTTCCGGTGACGGTCTGGCACGACAAGATGTTGACGCTGTGGTCGGCAAGCGCATTGGTGACGTCTCGCAACAACCGCGAACGGTCGAGCGCCACTACTTCCACACCTGCCACGAACGTGCGACCGGGGCGCTCCTCGCCATCCCATTCGACCTCGATCATTCGTGCTGCCTGCACGGCCAGGAGCGACGCGGCGTTGGCACAGTCGGATCGGTGGACGCTGACGCCGCGCCCCTTGGTGACGAAGCCGATGATGCCATCGCCTGGCACCGGCGTGCAGCAATTCGCGAGGCGCACCACCACGTCGTCGAGGCCCTCGACGTGGATTCCCACCGGGGCCTGCCCGCCGTCACGTCGCGCTCGACGTGGTGTCGACACCGTGGCCGGCAATCGCTCGCCTTCATCGCCGTGGAACGCCCGCGACAGACGCTGTGCGACCGACTTGGCCGACACATGGTGTTCGCCGATCGCCGCGAGCAGGGCATCGAGGTCGATGTAGCTCAGCTCGGTGATGACGGAGGCGAGCTGCGGTGACTTCCACACCTGTTGCACCGCGAGACGCTCACGGCGCAACTCGGCGGTGAGGTCGTCTCGCCCGGCCTCGACCATGTCGACGCGTCGTTCGCGGCTGAACCACTGTCGGATCTTGTTGCGCGCTCGCGGCGACACCACGAACGACAACCAGTCCTGTGACGGGCCGGCGGTCTCGACCTTCGAGGTGAAGATCTCGACGTTGTCGCCGCTGGCCAGCACGTGGTCGAGCGACACCAACCGTCCGTTCACCTTGGCACCGATGCAGGCGTGGCCGACTTCGGTGTGCACGGCGTAGGCGAAGTCGACCGTGGTGGACCCCACCGGCAGCGTGATGACACGCCCCTTCGGGGTGAACACGAAGACCTCGTCCTGCTCCAGATCGGTCTTGAGACTCTGCATGAACTGAGCGGGATCGGAGATCTCCTCCTGCCAGTCGATGATGCGCGCCAACCAGTCGATGTCGGCGTGTTTGTCGTCGCCTCCGCCCTCCTTGTAGGCCCAATGTGCAGCGACACCCCATTCGGCTCGCTGGTGCATTTCGTGGGTGCGAATCTGCACTTCGATCGGCTTTCCGGCAGGACCGATCACGGTGGTGTGCAAACTCTGGTACAGGTTGAACTTGGGCATCGCGATGTAGTCCTTGAACCGGCCCACCACCGGCCGCCAGCGCCCGTGGATGGAACCGAGCGCCGCGTAACAGTCCTTCATCGAGTCGACGACGACACGGATCGCGATCAGGTCGAAGATCTCGTCGAACTCGCGTCCCTTGACCACCATTTTCTCGTAGATGCTCCAGAGGTGCTTGCCACGTCCGGTCACCTCGGCGCTGATGCCGAGTTCGTCCAGGCGCGCACGAACTTCGGCGAGTGTCTTCGCGAGGTAGACGTCGCGCTCAGGAGTACGGCTGCTCACCAGATGGTCGAGTTCGGCGAATCGCTTCGGATGCAGGGCAGCGAACGCGAGGTCTTCGAGCTGCTGCTTCATCTCCTGCATTCCGAGGCGGTGAGCCAGCGGTGCGTAGATGTCGAGTGTTTCCTGGGCGATGCGCTGCTGCTTCTCGAGCGGCATTGCAGCGATGGTGCGCATGTTGTGCAAGCGATCGGCAAGCTTGATGACGAGGACTCGAAGATCCTTGGCCATCGCCACCAGCATCTTGCGCATGGTGGCTGCCTGTTGCTCCTCGCGGGAGTCGAAACGTATCCGTTCCAGTTTGGTGACGCCGTCGACGATCGCGGCCACCTCGGCACCGAAGTCCCGTTCGACGTCGGCCACTGTGATCTCGGTGTCCTCGACGGCGTCGTGGAGCAGGGCTGCCGTGACCGAGATCTCGTCGAGGCCGATGTCGGCGACGATCTGTGCCACCGCGAGCGGGTGGTTGATGTAGCTCTCGCCACTCGAGCGCATCTGCGACTCGTGTGCATCGGCCGCCACTCGATACGCGCGGCTGATCGTGGACACCGGGGATTTCGGGTGTCGACGGCGGTACGACGCCAGCAACGGGGTCAATTCGGAGTTCGCGACGGCAATGTGCTGACGCCGCCATGGAAGCACACGGTCGACGGTCCCCATCGCCACGGCCTCAGTAGTGCAGGAGCGACTTGACCGAGCGCTCGCCGAGACGTTGACGGCCGTCGAGTGCGTCGAGTTCGATCACGAAGCCGAGCCCTGCGATCACCCCGCCGAGTGTCTCGACGAGTCGGGCCGTTGCTGCCGCAGTTCCACCGGTGGCGAGCACGTCGTCGATGATCAGGATTCGCTCGCCCGGATGGATCGCGTCGCGGTGGATCTCGAGCTTGTCCGAGCCGTATTCGAGTTCGTATTCCTCACGCACCACTGCCCATGGCAGCTTGCCCGCCTTGCGAACGGGGACGAGTCCGGCTCCGGTGCGGTACGCAACCGCCGAGGCGAAGATGAACCCACGGGCCTCCACGCCGACCACTCGGTCGACGGCAATGCCGTCGAATTCCTCGACGAGCCCGTCGACGGCGGCGGCGAATGTCGGGCCGTCGCCGAGCAGCGGCGTGATGTCGCGAAAGGTGACACCCTCGGTTGGGTAGTCGTTGATGTCACGCACGGAACGCCGAAGTGCTTCGTGATCACCGGGAGCGCCTGCCATGTACGGAGGTTACCGCCGGCGGGCGGCGAGCGCGATGATCGTGGGCGCGACCGCGCCGCTCGCTCAGCGGCGCTTCTTCTTGCGTGGCCGAGGAGGGTGGGTGAGGAGCCGATCGGCCTGGGTGGTGGTCGGTGTGGGTGACGGCGCTCCGGTCGACACCGATGCCCGCTCGGGGGCAGCGACCGGCTCTCCATCGTGTTGGGAGTCGACCTCGATCCGCCCGGTGACGCCGGCTCCCATGACGGCGGCGCGCAGATCGTCACCCGTCATCCGGGACCGGTAGGTCGTGCGACCGGTGTTCGACTTGAGGTAGGCGAGCAGCGGCGTTGCGATGAAGATCGAGGAATACACCCCCGAGATCATGCCGATCAACAGCGCCAGCGCGAACTCACGCAGCGACACCGCTCCGAGCAGCCCCGAGCCGAGCAACAGCAGAGAGATCACCGGAAGGATCGACGAGAAACTCGTGATCAGCGAACGCACCAGCACCTGGTTCATCGAGATGTTCACGATGTCCTCGTACGGCATGCGGGTGGCCGCGAAGCGACCTTCGTTCTCCTTGACCCTGTCGAACACGACGATCGTGTCGTACAGCGAGTACCCGAGAATCGTGAGGAATGCAATGACGGTGGCCGGCGTCACCTCGAACTGGAACACCGCGTAGACGCCCACCGCCACGATCACGTCGTTGGCCATCGCCGCGATCGCCGACACCGCCATCCGCCACTCGAATCGCACCGAGATGAACAACGCAACGACGAGCAGGAAGATCACCAGCGCGCGGACCGCCTTCTCGGTGATCTCTGCGCCCCAGGTGGAACTCGTGAACGAGAAGCTGATGTCCTCGACGGTGACTCCGGCGGCGTCAGCAAACGCTGCAGTGACCGCCTCAGCCTGCGCCCGCGGGAGTTCCTCGACCTGAACGGTCACCACATCAGCCGTGTCCGAGCTGCGGAGCTGGATTCGGGCGCCAGAGGTGGAGATGTCGTTGGCCTGGAGAACGTCGTTGGCCTCGTCGACACCGAACATCTCGCTCGCCGGGATGTCCCAGGCGTCGCCGCCCTCGAAGTCGAGCCCGAGGTTGAGCCCTTGCGTGAACAACGACAGCACGGTCACGATCACCGCAACGACCGCCACGATCAGCCCGACCTTGCGACGGCCGTAGAAGTCGATGGCCGTCTGCCCTCGGAAGAGCCGACCGATGCCGGTGGTGGAAACGCTGGTGTCGAGCGTCATGCCGTTGCCACGTTCATGCCGAGCACCTTGTCCTGTTTGGCCATCAGCTTGGTCCGTGCGAGCAGCAGCACGGCGGGACGGGTGAAGAAGTAGCAGACGAGCAGGTCACAGATCGTCGTGAGGCCGAGGTACAGCGCGAACCCGCGAACCGAGCCCACGCTCAGCGAGAACAGGATGCCGGCCGCGATCAGCGAGATCACGTCGGCCGACCAGATCGTGCGCCAGGTCATCTTGAAGCTGCGTGGCGCGGCGTTCTTGATCGTTCGACCGTTGCGGAGTTCATCCTTGATGCGTTCGAAGAACACCACGTAGCTGTCGACGGTGACACCGATCGCCACGATGATGCCGGTGACACCAGCGAGGCTGAGCGCGTAATTGGTCCATCCGGACACGAACGACGCCATGGCGAACACCATCCCGGCCCACACCGTGATGCCGCCGACGATCACGAGCGCCAACCAGCGGTAGTAGATGATGAGGAAGATCAGCACGAGCGCGAGCCCGAACAGGCCGGCGAGGATGGCAGCTCGCAACGAGTCTCCACCAGCGGAAGCCGACACGGTGCGAGCCTCCTGCGCCTCGACCTCCACCGGGAACGCACCCCGGTTGAGCACCGACGACAGCTCATCTGCCTCGCCCTGGGTGAAGTTGCCGGTGATCGACACCGCATCGGTGAAGTTCGGTTGCTGCACCGTCGGCGCAGACTGGACCACGCCGTCGAGCACGATTGCGAGGCGCTGGGTGGGGCAGGTCGGTGCCACGTTGAAGCACTGGCTGGCGAGATTGTTCCAGGTGTCCTGACCCTCGCCGCCGCGCAGATTGACGTTCACCAGGAAGCCCTGGGTCTGATCGAGATCGGTCGCAGCGCTCCCTCGTTCGAACACCTCACCGGTGCCCTGAGCGGGCCCGACACACTCGACTGTACCGTCTCGCGTCGGGAGCAGTTCCGCCCCGGGAGTGACCGTCTGGGTGGGAATCGGCGCCGTGTCGGCCACCGGCGGCACCGTCGCTGTGGGTGCGGTCTCGGTGGGCACCGTCGTGTCAGGAGTGGCCGGGCGGCGCAGTCCTTGGGGTTCGGCAGGCGCCTCGACGCCAGGATCGGTGCTCGGAACCTCGACGATCGGTCCGACCGGCGTGGTGTCGATCGTTGGGAGCGGCTGACACGAACCCGGGTCGAGCACCGGGCGCAGTTCCACCACACCGGACACGTCGACGGCGCTCAGGGCTTCCTGCTGATCACGCACGCCCGGGAGGTCGACCACGATCGTGTCGCCCTGGGTACGCACGTCGGGCTCGGCAATCCCTTGGCGCTCGAGTTCGGCGCGGATCTGATCACGGATCACCACGAGTTCGTCGGCTGATGCCGGCTCGGTCGGAGCCAGGATCACCGAGACACCACCCTGCAGATCGAGGCCGAGAATCGGGGTGTTGCCCGTGGCGACGTTGAACGACACCGCCGCGAGCACGATCAGCACGACGCCGATCATCGAAATCCAGAGGCGGCGCGTCATGGCCGGACTCAGTCGTCGTCCGAGGCGGACGATTCGCCGGCGGCTGCGCCGGCGTCGTCGGTTGCTTCGTCATCGTCGAACGAGACACGCCCCGACACCGCAGCGCGTGCGATACGGATCTGCACATCGTCGTCGATTTCGAGCCAGAACCGGCTGTCACCGTCTTCGCCGGTGATCGTGCCGTAGATCCCCGAGGTGGTGATCACGTCGTCGCCGACCTCGATCGAGCGCTGCAGTTCCTGCTGCTCGCGCATCCGCCGTCGCTGCGGACGGATCAGGAAGAAGTACATGGCGAACGGGATCAGCAGCAGGATCAGCAGCTGGAACAGCGCGCCTGAACTGCCAGACGATGATCCGTCGGCGCCAGCGATGAGAGCGAACACAAGTGGTGAGGACATGACGGCGAGCGAGCCTATCTGCGTTCAGCCTGGCGATTGCGTCATCCCCAGACGTCGAGCACCGAACGGCGCAACTCGTCGAAGGTTCCGGCCTCGATGGACGAGCGCATCGAGCTCATCAGAGAGATCGTCCACGCGACGTTGTGGATCGACAACAACCGAGATGCCGTGGGCTCGCCGACCTGCAACAGGTGACGGATGTATCCCCGGCTGTGGCGAGCGCAGACCTCACATGGACATGTGGGATCGAGCGGTTCGTCGAGTTCGGCATTTCGGGCGGCCTTGGCCTGAAATCTTCCCTGGCTCGTCAGCGCCGTGCCGTGTCGGCCGAGTCGGGTCTGCATGACGCAGTCGAACTGATCGACGCCGAGGGCCACGGCTTCCACGAGTGACGCTGGGTCGCCCACACCCATCAGGTAGCGGGGCCGGTCGGTCGGCAGGTGTTCGAGCGCCGCAGCGAGGGCGGGAAGCATCTCCGCTCGGGTCTCGCCCACCGACAGCCCGCCGATCGCGTAGCCGTCGAAGCCGACGTCGACGATCTGCTGCGCGCTTTCACGGCGCATTGCCTCGCTCACGCCGCCCTGCACGATGCCGAAGAGTGATTGATCGGGCCGACGATGGGCGTCGCGAGCACGAATCGCCCAGTCGGCAGTTCGTCGAAGGGCGGTGCGGATCACATCAGGTGCGCTCGGCAGCGGCGGACACACATCGAGCACCATGGCGATGTCGGCACCGATGCGCTGCTGTACGTCGATGGCCACCTCCGGGGTGAATCGATGCGTCGAACCGTCGTAGGTGCTCTTGAACGTGACGCCGTCATCGTCCACCTTCGGATCGAGGGAGAACACTTGGAACCCACCCGAATCGGTGAGCGTGAGCCCCTCCCAGCCGCTGAAACGGCCGAGCCCCCCGAAACGTTCGATCAGCTCGGCCCCGGGGCGCAACATGAGGTGGTACGTGTTGCCGAGCACGATCTGGGCACCGACGCGTGCGTAGTCGTCGGCACTCAGGTACTTGATGGCGCCGCGGGTGCCCACCGGCATGAACAGCGGTGTGGTGTAGGCACCGCGCGCCGTGGTGGCCGTGCCGGCGCGAGCGTTGCCGTCCTGGGCGTCGGTGCGGAACTCGACGGTGTACATGCTCAGCGGGTCCGATCGAGGAGCATGGCGTCGCCGAAGGACAAGAACCGGTAGTCGGCGGCCAACGCCGTGTCGTACAACGCTCTCCAACGCGCTCCGACGAACGCATCGATCATCATCAGCAAGGTGGTCTTGGGGAGATGGAAGTTCGTCATCATGAGATCCACCACCTGCCAATCGAAGCCTCGGTGGATGAACAGGTCGGTTCGTCCCGACGCCTCGCCCGAGCGGGCCGCCGATTCGAGGGCGCGCACCGCTGTGGTCCCGACGGCCACGACACGTTCGGCTGCAGCACAGGCCGCGGCGGTCTCGGGAGGTACTCGGTAGCGCTCGGTGTGCATGGGATGATCGAGCGGGTTCTCGGTGCTGATCGGCTGGAAGGTGTCGAGCCCCACGACCAGTTCGACCGTCGCCGTCGTGATTCCCTGTTCGGCCAGGCGCTCGAAGAGTTGCGGCGTGAAGTGCAACCCGGCGGTGGGTGCCGCCGCCGAGCCCGGCTCGCGTGCGAACACCGTCTGGTAGCGCTCAGGGTCGTCGAGACGTTGCACGATGTATGGCGGCAGCGGCATCTCCCCGTGGCGGTCGAGCAGCACCACCGGATCGTCGTCACCGACCAGCTCCACCCAGAAGGTGTCGCCAGCGGGCGTCCGCTCCCCCATCTGCACGAGTTCGACATCGTCGGCGAACAGGATCTCTCCGACGGCCAGCTTTCCGCCGGGTCGCACCAGCGCCTCCCAGACCCGCCGGTCGGGGCGGCTGGGCTCGAGCAGCAGCACTTCGGCCGCCCCGCCACTGCGACGTCGCAGGCGCAGCCGTGCGGGGATCACACGGGTCTCGTTGAGCACGAGCAGGTCACCGGGCTGCAACAGCGTCGGAAGGTCGGCGACGCTGCGATGCTCTGGCGACGCACTGCCACGGTCGACCAGGAGCTTCGCGGTGTCGCGCGGCTCGATCGGCGTCTGAGCGATCCGATCATCGGGCAACTCGTAGTCGAAGTCGGCAATCTGCACCACGGCAGACTACGAGTGCAACCCTGGGCCCGACACGACGCAAGCGCTCGGCAACCCTGCCCGATCAGTCGAACAGCGAGCCACCTGCGGACCGGCGAGGTGGCGTGAGTCCGAGATGGATGTACGCCGCGTCGAGCACCACCCTGCCGCGCGGCGTGCGGGCGATCATGCCCTGCGTGATCAGGAACGGCTCGTAGACGTCCTCGACGGTTTCGGGCTGCTCGCCGACGCTGATCGCGACGGTCGACAAGCCGACCGGTCCGCCGTTGAACTGCGTGCACAGGGCGCTGAGGATTGCCCGGTCGACCTTGTCGAGGCCTCGGTCGTCGACGCCGAACAGTGCCAGACCCTCGCGAGCGATGGCGGCATCGATCGCCCCGTCGTGGCGGACTTCGGCGAAGTCGCGCACCCGTCGGAGCAGGCGATTGGCAATGCGCGGGGTCCCGCGGGATCGACGTGCGATCTCCCAGGCACCAGCACGATCGAGACGCACATCGAGAATGCCGGCGGCGCGCTCGACGATCGCTTGGAGTTCTTCGTCCTCGTAGTAGTCGAGCCTGGCGACGAGCCCGAAACGGTCGCGCAACGGACCGGTGATCATGCCGGTGCGGGTGGTGGCGCCGACGAGCGTGAACGGGGGCATCGTGAGGCGAATACTCGATGCGGCGGGCCCCTTGCCCACCACGATGTCGAGCTGGAAGTCCTCCATTGCCGGATACAGGATCTCCTCCACCGCCCGCGACAAGCGGTGGATCTCGTCGATGAACAAGACGTCGCCGTCTTCGAGCTTGGTGAGGATCGCCGCGAGGTCGCCCGCACGCTCGAGCGCTGGGCCCGACGTGACGTGCAGGTGCACGCCCATCTCCGTGGCAACGATGCCCGCCAGCGTGGTCTTGCCGAGCCCGGGCGGCCCGGCGAACAACAGATGGTCCACGGGTTGCTCACGCATGCCGCGCCGCTTCGAGCACGATACGAAGGTGCTCCTTCAACTCGCGCTGGCCGATGAACTCGTCGAGGGCTCGCGGCCGCAACCCCGCTTCGAGTTCGATCTCGGCGCTCACGACCTCGTCGTCGGCGCCGCCGATGCCCGGGTCGAGGAACTCGTCACGCACGGCGCGCCCCGAGCATCTTCAAGGCGTCGCGCAGCAGCGCCGCCGAGTCCGCACCGGCTGGCAGCTCGCGCAGGACCTCGCGTATCTCGTCGGTGCCGTAGCCGAGACTGGCGAGCGCATCTCGCACATCGGCGACTGCCGACACCGAGGTGCCGGGGCCGCTGTCGAGGATCGGAACCGAGAGCCGGTCGCGAAGTTCGATGATCAGGCGCTCGGCGGTCTTCTTGCCGATGCCGGGCACCAGGGTGAGCGCGGCTGCGTCGTTGTTGGACACGACGTCGAACAGCGCTGCCGGCGGGTGCGTGGCCAAGATCGCCACCGCGAGCGCAGGGCCGATGCCGTGCGTGGAGATCAGTGCCTGGAACGTGGCGCGCTCGTCGCGGGAGCTGAAGCCGTACAGCGTCTGGGCCTCTTCGCGGATGTGGTGATGGATGTACAGGAACACCGGCGTGCCCGGCTCGAGTTCGCCGATCACACGGTTCGACACCGTGACCAGATAGCCAACGCCGGCCACCTCCAGCAACACGGTGGCATCCGCGTTGCGTTCCAGCACCGATCCCCGCAGCGATCCGATCACGACGGCCTCCCCTCGGCTGCAGCCACGACTGCGGCCCGGCGACTGTCGCCACGGCGACCGAGCAGGGGCGACATGGCCAGATGACACAACGCCAGGGCGGCCGCATCCGCAGCGTCGGCCGGCTTCGGCAAGGCACTCAGCCCCAAGCGCGCCTGCACCATCTTCTGCACCTGCAACTTGTCGGCCCCACCCCAACCGGCCACGGCATCCTTGACCTGATTCGGGGTGTACTGCAGCACCTCGCAACCGGCGAGCGCGGCTTCGGCGAGGGCCAAGCCGCTCGCTTGGCCCACACTCATCGCCGTACGCACGTTGACCTGGAAGAAGACCTGCTCGACGGCCACCACGTCGGGCCGGAACTCACGGATCAACTCGGTGAACTCGGTTCGCAGGGACGCCAGCCGAGTCGGGAGCGGGTCGGTCCGCGGGGTGGTGATCACGCCGAGCGAGATCGCCGTGGCCGCCCGGGCACCATGACCGTCGACCACCGCGTAGCCACAGCGCGTGAGGCCTGGATCGATGCCGAGCACTCGACACACAGCTGAGCCGGATCGAACGGAGGCACTGTTCGCGTACACGGGTACGAACACTAGTGCGACCGAACCGATCAGCGAGTGATCTTCTCGAGTTCTGCGATCAGTTCCTTGACCGGCCGAAAGGTGAGGCCGGCGATCGCACGGTGCGCGTAGCGGACAACACCGTCACCGTCGAGGATGAACACACTGCGCCGCGGGAAACCAATGGGACCGAGGGTTCCGTAGAGGCCGGCAACGTGCTTGTCGGTGTCTGCGAGCAACGGGAAGTCGAAGCCGTGTTTCCCGGAGAATGTCTCATGGCTGCTGACGTCCTGCGCAGAGATGCCGATCACCTGGGCGTTCATGTCGCTGAACTGGCTGAGGTCGTCGTTGTAGCTGTTGAGTTGTTTGGTGCACACCGGGGTGTCGTCACCGGGATAGAACACGAGGACCACCGGGTGGCCGCGGAACTCCGACAGCGAGTAGTCGCGTCCTCCGGTCCCGGCAAGCGTGAAGTCGGGAGCGATGTCTCCGGTACCGAGGCTCACGAGGCGGCCACTTCCATCATCTCGTCGCTCATGTCGAAGTTGGAGAACACGTCTTGGACGTCGTCGTTGTCCTCCAAGGCATCGAGGATGCGGATGAGCGACTTGGCGTCGGATGCTTCGGTGACCGGGACGAGCAGGTCGGCCACCATCGGCGAGTCGGCCGAGATCACCTCGATACCGGCCTCGTCGATCGCGGCCTTCACGTCGTAGACCACCGATGGGTCGGTCATCACCCGGAATGCTCCCCCGCCGTCGGCGATCACGTCGTCGGCACCCGCCTCGATGGCGACCATCATGATGGTGTCTTCCTCGACGCCTTCCGAGGTGAGGATCACACCCCGACGATGGAACTGCCAGCCGACAGCACCGGGTTCGGCCATCGAACCGCCGAGCTTCGAGAAGATGTTGCGGATCTCCGCACCCGTTCGGTTGCGGTTGTCGGTGAGCACATCGATCATGAGCGCCACACCACCGGGGGCATAGCCCTCGTACATGATGCTCTCGTAGGTGCCGCCGTCATCGTCACCCGTACCGCGCTTCACGGCACGATCGATGGCGTCGTTGGTCATTCGCGCTGCTTTGGCCTTCTGGACCGCGGTGCGCAACGTGGGGTTCGTGTCGACGTCACCACCGCTCTTGGCCGAGACCTCGATCTGGCGCGCGAGTTTGGCGAAGAGTTTGCCGCGAGCCTTGTCGGCTGCGCCCTTCTTGTGTTTGATCGTTGCCCATTTGGAATGGCCGGACATGAGGTCTCCGTAGCGCCGTCAGAGGCTGTCGAGGAACAGTTGGTGCAACCGGGTGTCGTTGGTGAGTTCAGGATGGAACGCCGCCACCGTACATCGTTCGTTGCGCACCAGAACAGGTACATCGTCATGACGAGCCAGGACCTCGACGTCGGCGCCGACCCGTTCGACGAGCGGCGCACGTATGAAGACCGCATGGAAGCTGCGGTCGAGTCCGACGATGTCGAGGTCGGATTCGAAGCTGTCGAGTTGGCGCCCGTAGCCGTTGCGGCGCACCGTGAGGTCGATGAGGTCGAAGCCGCGTTGGTCGGGGCGGCCGTCGAGCACATCCGTGGCACACAGGATCATCCCTGCGCAGGTGCCGAGCACGCGGAGACCGTCGCCGACACGACCCTTGAGTTCGTCGAACAGGCCACTCGTGGTGAGCAACCGTGACATCGTGGTGCTCTCACCTCCGGGGAGCACGATCGCGTCGAGTCCGTCGAGGTCGCCGGGGCGTCGGATCAGCGGCGCGTCCACTCCCAGTTGGAGGAGCCGGCTGCGGTGGATGTCGAAGGCTCCCTGGAGCGCCAACACTCCAACGCGCGGGCTCGCCTGCGTGGAGCTTCGGTCACCAGCCCCGTTCGGCATATCGCTGGTTGATCTCGTCCATGCCGATGCCGGTCATCGGGGCGCCGAGCCCTCGGCTGACCTTGGCGAGGATGTCGGGATCGTTGAAGTGGGTGGTGGCCTCGACGATTGCCTTGGCCCGGGGGGAAGGATCTTCCGACTTGAAGATGCCCGAGCCCACGAAGACGGCTTCGGCACCGAGTTGCATCGCCAGCGCAGCGTCAGCCGGGGTGGCGAGACCGCCAGCACAGAACAGTGGCACCGGCAGCACGCCGGTCTGCGCGATCTCCTGCACGAGTGGCAGGGGCGCTTGCAGCTGCTTGGCCCATTCGAACAACTCGGCGTCGTCGGCCTGGGTGATCTTCTTCATGTCACCAATGATGTTGCGGAGATGGCGGACCGCTTCGACGACGTTGCCCGTTCCGGCCTCGCCCTTGGAGCGGATCATCGCGGCGCCTTCGGAGATCCGGCGCAGCGCCTCGCCGAGATTGGTGGCGCCGCACACGAACGGCACGTCGAAGGCGTACTTGTCGATGTGGTGCGTTTCGTCAGCGGGGGTGAGCACCTCGGACTCGTCGATGAAGTCGACGCCGAGCGACTGCAGGATCTGCGCCTCGACGAAATGCCCGATCCGGGCCTTGGCCATCACCGGAATCGAGACCGCTGCCTGGATACCGTCGATCATGTCGGGGTCGCTCATGCGAGCCACGCCACCGTCGCGACGGATGTCGGCGGGCACTCGCTCGAGGGCCATCACGGCCACCGCTCCCGCATCCTCAGCGACCTTGGCCTGTTCAGGCGTGACGACATCCATGATGACGCCACCCTTCATCATCTCGGCGAGGCCACGCTTGACGGGGAACGTTCCGGTGCTGCGAGTCATGTGATGAGCGTACTTTCGTCTCGGTCGATCTGCTGTGGCGAGATCAGGGTGCGGGTGGTGCTGCTGGCAACACTTCCACGGCGCCTGCCGCGACGTCGCCCACGTCGGCCAACTCGATCCACGTGTTGCCCGGGTTGAACGCGACCGGTTCACCGTCGGCGTCGAAGTACTCGATCGGGAAGATCGCCAGCTCCCGCTTCCAGGAACCCTGCACGAACTTGCCGTCGGAGAAGAAGTAGGCCGGGCCCTCCCCCAATGTCTGGGCTTCGGGGCTGTTGCGGTCGGCCGGGCTCGGCAGGTACTGCACCCCGAGCACGATCACGTTGGTGGCACCGATGCGCCCGAACAGCTTGTCGTTGTGAGGTTGGCCGCGCTGGGAGCGGTCGAACCGAGCGAGTTCGGCGTTCCAGGTCCATTCGATGTTCTCGGAACCAACACGTACCTTGGTGCCGGCTGTGGGCTCGCCGTCGAAGGTGTCATCGACCTCGAGGTACCGGAGTTGTTGCGGCGGCGGTCCGGGCTGACCTTCCGGGGTCTGTTCCCAGATGCGGTCGGTGGTGTTGTACAGGTTGTGCGGGGCGTTGCCAGGACCGCGGAAGTACCCGGAGGCCGTGTTCGGGCCCATGTTGATCAGGAGCGAGTCGTTGATCGCCTGCGTCACACCCGGGTTGCCACCGCTCCACACGAACAACGGCTGGTTGAACGACGAGAACAGGTTGATGTCCTGCGTACGTCCCGACCGGATCGGGCCGATCGGATCAGAACTCTGTGAATGGAACACCGCCGCGAATCGAGTGGTGCGTCCTTCGACGACCTCCTCGAACACGATGTCGGCCACCGCCAGGCCGCTGTGGTTGGGCACCGCACGAGGGTTGTTGTCGATCTTGGCCACCAACGCTGCGCGCTGCAAGATGTCGGCCTCGCTGGGCACCGGCTGCCCGGTGAGCGGTTGACGAACCACGACGGCAACCGTCGTGGTGGTCTCGGCAATCGTGGTGGTGGTGGTGGTCGTCGTGGTCGTCGTGCTGGTCGTCGGGGCCGCCGGCATGGTCGAGTCGGCGGTGTCGCCGCCGCCACTGCATGCAGCAGCGACGAGGGCGAGAGCGGCAAGGCCGGCAATGGGTCGAATCAGGTTCATCAGAGTTCTCTCAACAGGGCAATGCGCTCATCGAGCGGAGGGTGGGTGTCGAACATGCGGTGGACGCCGCCCAGCTTGCCGTCGTCGCCGACGCCACTCATGGGCTGCTCGATCCACAAGTGTGCCGTCGCCGTGGACGCAGCGTGCGTCACGGTGGTGTCGTCCTTGAGTTTCTCGAGTGCCGAGATGAGCCCCGGCGGGTACCGGGTGAGCTGAATGGCGCTGACATCGGCCAGGGTCTCGCGGCTGCGTGAGATGGTGGCTTGCATGATCTTGGCGATGATCGGAGCCGTCACCAGCAGCACGATGCCGACGTAGGCGAACGGGTTGTTGGAGTCGCTTCGATCACCGGCGCGAGCAACTCGCCCACCGTTCCACCACATCATCCGGATCGCCATGTCGGCCATGAGGGCGATCGAGCCGACCATCACCACGGCAAGCGTCGAGACCAGGATGTCGTAGTTGCGGATGTGGCTGAGTTCGTGGGCGACCACGCCCTCGAGCTCCACCCGATTCATCTTGTCGAGCAACCCGGTGGTGACCGCAATGGCGGCGTGATTGGGGCTGCGCCCGGTGGCGAACGCGTTCGGGGCCGGGTCGTCGATGACATAGACGCCGGGCTTGGGAAGCCCGCCGGCGATGCAGAGCCCTTCGACGAGATTGTGGAGACGTTGGTACTGCTCGGGCGGCGCCGGCTTCGCTCGGCTCACGGCGAGCGCGATCCTGTCGGCGCGCCAATACGACGTGAACGCCACGATGCCGCTGAGCACGAGCGCCACGAGCGTGAACCAGACGCCGTTCCCGACGAGCGCGCCGATACCGGCGCCGACGAGCGCGACGACGACGACGAAACCCGCAACGAGCAGCATGCTGCGGCGCTTGTTCGATCGGATGAGTTCGAACATCAGAAGCGGATCAGAACTCGACCTTGGGGGCGACGCGCGCCTGATCCTCGGCTTCGAAGTACTCCTTCGATTCGAAGCCGAAGGCCCGTGCGACGACCACCGTGGGGAACGATTCGAGCTTGTTGTCGTAGGTGAGCACGCTGTCGTTGTAGAACTGGCGCGGCGTAGGCGACGCGACCTTCGGTGGCCGTCAGCTCCTCCTGGAGCGCCAGGAAGTTCTCGTTGGCCTTCAGGTCCGGATAGGCCTCACTCAATGCGAACAGTTGTCGCAGCGCTCCCGACAGCATGTTGCTGGCTTCGGCCTGGGCCGCTGGCGTGTCGGCTGCGCCGAGGGCGCTGTTGCGGGCGGCAACGACCGCTTCGAGCGTGTCGCGCTCGTGCGCGGCATACCCCTTGACGGTTTCGACGAGGTTGGGGACGAGGTCGAGACGTCGCTTGAGTTGGACGTCGATCTGCGACCACGCGTTCTCCACCTGGTTGCGCGCGCGAACCAGGCCGTTGTAGGCAACGATCAGAGCAACCACGATGATCGCCGCGAGGACGACCACGATGATGAGAGCAGTCATTGATGCAGAGTCTACGGCTGCGGAGTCAGCCAGTCGGCGATGGGCAGATCGCTCGATAGATCTCCAGGTAGCGATCGGTGAGCGTCGACATGGCAAAGCCCTCGGCGCGTGCTGAGCCCGCGTCGGCGCAGCCGTTCGGCCAGGTCGTGGTCGTTCACTGCCGAGAACAACGCATCGGCGAGTGCTGGTGCATCACCTGGCGTCGCCAGCAGTCGAATCGACCCCCGAGGTCGCAACGTTGCGGTAGCCGTCGAGCGCGCTCGCCACCACCATGGTGCCGGCAGCCATCGCCTCGATCAGCACCACGCCGAACGATTCGCCGCCCAGCGATGGCGCACAGAACACGTCGGCCGAACGCAGCCGAGCGAACTTCTCCTCGTCGGTGACCCGTCCGAGCCAGTGGAAGCGTTCGTCCGCTGCCGTCTTCGCCATCAGCGCAGCAGTATCGGGTCCAGTCCCGGCAACCCACACGTCGACCTGGAGATCGGAGCCCTGGACCGCATCGATCAGCACCCGCAGCCCCTTGCGCTCCTCATGGCGCCCGCAGAAGAACACCGTCGGGTGTCTCGGCGCTTCTTCGGGGGCCCCGTCCGGGGCCTTCCAGGGCTCGACCGACTGAATCGCGTCGATCTCGACGCCGTTGAAGAGCACGTCGTAGTCGCCACCGAGGTGGCTCTGGACGAGTGCCAGGGCGTCCTTGGACACCACCACCTTGCGCTCGATGCGATCGATCAGTCGGGCGAGTGCGGGCTGCAGCAAGCGGTAACTCGCGGAGGTCCCCGCAGCGTGGAAGGTGGCCACCGTCGGCGCCGAGTGCACGATCAATGCCGTCGACGTCGGTCCAGGGGCGAGCGGTTCATGGATGTGGATCACGTCGAACTGCTCGGCGGACAACACCCGCAATGTCCGCAGTGCCGCCGAGGGGTCGGGGGCGAGCGGGGCGATCGATCCGTTGGCAGCCAGGGGCAACGAGTTCCCGATCGGCGTGACGAAGCTCTCCGGTGGTGGACCGTCGCACGGGCCGAGCACGCGGGCTTCGTGCCCGCGACGACGAAGCTCTCGTGCGAGCCCGAGCACCTGGGCCTGCACGCCTCCCGGAATCGTGAGGCTGTACGGGCACACGATCCCCACACGTAGCATCGCTTCGGCGCTCACGAGCGATCGTCCCCGTAGCCAGGGTCGCTCGGCCAGTTGGGTTGGAACAGGTGCCACTGCGAGGGTGCCCGCCGGATCAGGATCTCGAGCTCGTACGCAACCAACTGGGTCACGCGTGCGACGTCATCGCGCAGTCGACGCGTCGGTGCGTTCGACCGCCACGGGCGGACGCACCACGGCTGCATGACCGTCGATCCGTCGGTTGAAATACACTGCAGTCGGCAGAATCGGCGCGCCGGTGCGCAAGGCCATGGTGGCGGGGCCGCCTGGCAGCGTGGTGCGCTCGCCGAAGAACTCGACCTCGGGGCCGCTGCGGTGCAGGTCTCGGTCGGCCAACAAGCAGACCACATGATTGGCGCGCAGCGCGCGTACCACCGTGCTGCCGGCATCGGGGCCGAGCGCGACGACGTGCATGCCGAGCGCCGATCGAAGGTCGACGAACCAGTCGAACAGCTCGGGCGGTTCGATCTTCTCCACCACCACCGTGATGGGGTGGCCACGGTCGGCAATCCACCGGCCTGCCCACTCCCACCCACCGAGATGTGCAAGCAGGATGATCGCTCCCTTTCCGGCAGCGAGGGCGTCGGTGATGTGTTCGAAGCCATCGACGTCGAAACCACGTTCGACCTCGTCGACCGACAAGCTGGGAAGTCGAAAACTCTCCAGCCAGTACCGAGCATAGGAGTCGAAGGCCTCCTGCACGGCGCGACGAAGCGCGACCCCTTCCAACGTCGGGTCGACCCTGCGCAGGTGACGAGCGATCATCGCTCGACGCTCCGGACTGGCCACGTTCGCTCCGATGCCCGCAGGAGTGACGAGGCCGGCTGCGATCGGGGCCGGCAGGCCTCTGGCAACGAGCGCACCGAGACGATACGACGAGGTCGTCGCCGCATCGAGGAGACGCTGCGAACCCAGTATGTCGCCCGGCACAGCCGGAAAGCGGCGACGCTCGGCCACGAGGCGTCAGGCTCGCCGACGCGGCACGCGGGTACGACGACGCTCGGTTCGAGCAACCCGCCGGCTCTGTCGCCGCGAGCGCCGCATTTCGATCTTCGCAGCAGTGACCGGGGCAACGGCGGCTTGGGTCCACACCTTCACGAAGCGCTGAATTGCGGTGATCGACGTCAGCACCAGCATGATCCACAGGATCGGGATGAGCAGCACGGGGAAGAGGAGCCCCAAGCAGAGTGCGATGATCCGCTCGGCACGCTCCATCAGCCCGCCCTTGGCCTCGATGCCGAGCGATTCGGCCTTGGCCCGCTGGTAGCTGATGATGCTCGACACCGCCATGACCGCGAACGGCAGCAATGTCATGTAGGGCGATTCTTCGCCGGCGAAGTACCACGCGATGCCGCCGAGCAACAGTGAGTCGGTGATCCGATCGACCGTGGAGTCGAAGAATGCCCCGCGCTGGCTGGCGGTGTCGGATGCCTTCGCCAGCGCCCCGTCGAGCAGGTCGGGCAGTGCGGCGAGAATCACCAACAGCAGGCCGAGACGAAGACGACCCGAGCCGATGGCAACGGCGGCCCCGACACCGACAAGCAACCCGAGGATCGTGAGGTGGTCGGGGGTGAGACCGGTCTTGCGCAGCGCCGCTCCGACAGGCTTGACGGCCTTGTCGACCGGGGTGCGGAACTTGCCGTCGAACATCGAGTGGACGCTATCGCGACTCGACGACGGGTTCAGGGTTGGCCTCTGCCAGATGTTCCACGACTCGTCCGTCGATGGCATCGACGAGCACCAGACCGCGCTGCGTCGGCGGCTCGTCGGCCGAGTAACACAACACGCGCCATGTCGGCCGGCTACGAATGCCTCGCCACACCTGCTGCGCGGATGCGTGTCCAATCGGAAAGCCCAGCGCCTGCTGCGCTGCGACGAGGGCGTCGGTCTCGTCCACGTGCATCCGCCACCCGCTGGTGATCGAGAACACGCCGACACCCGTGAGCACAGCGGCGGCGACGAGCCAGCCGCCATTGACCACTGGGGCATCATTGGCGACCACGTACACGAGCACGCACACTGCAGCAACCACCAGGTACAGCACCCCGGGCCAGCGTCGACGGCTGTTGTCGGGGAACTGGTAGGGACCGACGAACCCGGTCGGGTCGAGGTCGGCGGGGAGTTCGTCGCGCAGATCGTCGGTCATCGCTGCCAGGCTACTGACGGTCGCCGTTGACGCCAGCCCAAGCGGCGCGGAGCTTTGCCGCGGTGTCGACCAGCGCCTCGGGCAACGTCTGGGTGTTGGCGATCGCCGACATGAAGTTCGAGTCGCCCGTCCACCGTGGCACCACGTGGACATGGAGGTGGTTGGGCACGGACCCGCCCGCCGGGCGTCCGAGGTTGAGCCCGACGTTCATCCCGTCGGGTGCATACGCGCCGCGCACCACCTGCACCGCCTCGGTCACGGTGGCCCAGAGGTCGACCGTCTCCAAACTCGTCAACCCGTCGAGGTCGGCAACCTCCCGGTAGGGCACCACGAGGACGTGTCCCGTCGTGTACGGGAACAGGTTGACCACGGCGAAACAGGTCGCACCGCGGTGCACGATGTGGGTGTCGACATCGGACTCCCCCGACGTGAGCAGCCGGGTGAACACGCTTGGCGCGTCGGGCTCGCCGTCTGGTACGTCGCCGTGTCGCCGAACCGGGGCCGAAGCGACGTAGCTGGAGCGCCAACCCGACCAGATGCGCTCCAGCACGTCAGCCTCCGAGCGCCGCCGACTCGGCGTCGGCAATCTCGCGGAGGAACTGCTCGACGAACGCGGTCACGGCGACGCCTCGTTCGACCTCTCCGCCACGAGGGTTCACGCCAACGGTGCCAGCAGCGACGTCGTCATCGCCGACCACCAGCACATACGGGATCTTCTCGAGCTTGGCGTTGCGGATCCGTTTGCCGAGCCCGTCATCGGCCACCGAGGTGTCGACACGTGCACCAGCGGCCGTGAGCGCTTCCACCACACTCGCGGCATAGGGCTCGTGCGCTTCTGCAACAGCCAGCACCCGCACCTGCGTCGGCGCCAACCAGGTGGGGAACGCACCCGCATAGTGCTCGATCAGGACGCCGAAGAACCGTTCGATCGACCCGAAGAGCGCTCGGTGCAACATGATCGGTCGGTGGCGGCCGTTGTCGGCGCCGACGTACTCGAGATCGAAACGCTCCGGCAACTGAAAGTCGGCCTGAATCGTCGACAGCTGCCACGACCGGCCGATCGCGTCGCGTACGTCGATGTCGATCTTCGGGCCGTAGAACGCGGCATCGCCATCCTTGACGGCGTACTCGAGACCGTGGGAATCGAGCGCCTCACGCAACGCCTGGGTCGCTTCGTCCCAGATGTCGTCGTCGCCGATGTACTTGTCGGGATCCTTCGTGGACAGATTGAACGTGAACTCGTCGAACCCGAAGGCCCGCAGGACCGACAACACGAAGTCCAGCAGGCTGGCCACCTCGCCGGCCATCTGCTCCTTCGTGCAGAAGATGTGGCTGTCGTCCTGGGTGAATCCGCGGATCCGCATCAGGCCGTGCAAGGTGCCGGCTCGCTCGTAGCGGTACACGTTGCCGAGTTCGAACAGCCGAAGCGGGAGCTCGCGATAGCTGCGTTGCCGACTGCGGAAGATCAAGCAGTGCATCGGGCAGTTCATCGGCTTCATGTAGTACGTGCCGTTGTCCATCTCCATCGGCGGGTACATGCCATCGGCGTACCACTGGAGGTGCCCCGAGGTCTCGAAGAGCTTCGCGTTGGCGAGGTGGGGCGTGTAGACGAACTCATAGCCACCGCGCTCGTGACGGGTGCGGCTGTAGTCCTCCATCAGCTTGCGAACGATCGCGCCCTTTGGATGCCATACCGCGAGTCCGCCACCGAGCTCGCTCGGAAAGCTCAACAGATCGAGTTCGGTCGCCAGCTTGCGGTGATCGCGCTTGAGCGCCTCGGCCAACTGATGCAGATGCTCTGCCAGGGCTTGCTTCGACTCCCAGGCGGTGCCGTAGATGCGCTGCAGCATCGGCCCCTTCTCGTTGCCGCGCCAGTACGCACCGGAGACCCGCTGCAGTTTGAAGAAGCCCAGTTTGCCGGTCGACGGCACGTGCGGTCCCACACACATGTCGACGAACGACTCCGAGTTCCGGTAAGCGCTGATCATGCCGCCATCACCGACTTCGGCTGCGTCCTCGTTGTCGGCTTCGGCCGACTCGACGCGCTCGATGATCTCCACTTTGTAGGGCTGATCCGCGAAGAGCTCCTTCGCCTCGTCCATGCTCATCTCCGAGCGCACGAACGGCTGGTTCGACGTGACGATCGTTCGCATCTCGGCCTCGATTCGCTCGAGGTCGTCGTCGCTGAATGTCGCCCCGTTCGGCAGCTCGAAGTCGTAGTAGAACCCGTTCTCGATGGCCGGGCCGATCGAGAACTTGGCACCCGGGAACAACCTGGTGACCGCTTGGGCCATCACATGCGCGGTCGAGTGACGCAGCACATGGCGCCCCTCCGGCGTGGCTGCGGTGATGATCGACACCGTGGCACCATCACGCAGCGGTGCGGTGAGGTCGGTCTCGGCACCGTCGACGACCGCTGCGACTGCTGCCTTCTTGAGGCCGGAGCCGATGGCGGCGGCGAGGTCGAGCGCGGTGGCACCGTCGGCCAGTTCGCGTTCGGAGCCGTCGGGGAGGGAGACCGTGATGTTCGACATGGGACCGCCAGGATACGACGCCGCAGGTGCGTCTGACGGGTGGGTTGCGCCAGGGGCCGCGTTCGGTGTGGCGCCGAGGGCGTCAGTTGCCTGCGACGAGCGACAGTTCGTGCTCGACTGCGGAACGTCCGTTGCCATTGACCACCATCAGCGGTGGTGGCTCGTTCACCGACGCGACGCGTGCAGCAACCGTGGGTTCGGTCTCGGCGGTCGCACCGGCATAGGTGTTGACGTACGTCTGGCCGGTGAGTTCACGGATCTCGTACATCACTTCGTCGATCATCGAGCGCCAGGCGATGTGCTCGGCGCCCCTGCCGAGATACCGAGCTGGTCTGATCGGCCGACCGATCTTGATCTCGCAACTGCTGAACAACTTGGGCGCCTTGGCGTCGGGCGGCTGGATCTCGTCGGTACCGATCACACCGACGGGAAAGATCGGACAGTCGAGCTTCATCGCCAACCGAGCCGCTCCCGTGCGTCCCTTGTGCAGATTGCCGTTGCGACTCCGGGTGCCTTCGGGGAAGATGCCGAACAGCTCCCCGCGTCGCAGGACTTGCTCTGCAGCGTCGAGGGCAGCGGTGCTCTTGTCGCCGCCCGAGCGATCGATGGGAATCATGCCCATGGCCGGGAACAGGTACTTCGTCTTCCACGAGTCCATGTACTCGGCCTTGCCCACGAAGGAGATGTTGCGCTGCAACGTGAGCATGAGGAATGCCGAATCGAGAAAGCTGATGTGATTCGGACAGAGGATGGCCGGGCCGGAGACCGGGAGCCGTTCGAAACCGGACAGCTCGATGTTCCAGAGCCGAGACGCGATGGGGCGACCCAGACGGCGGACCCGTCGTTGCATCGCTCCTGCTCCCGGCGCTGTCGTCATGAGGTGAACAGTAGACCGCACGATTGCACTTTTGAAGGGCAAACCGTGAACTTCGTGTCAACAGCGTGCAGAAATGTGCTCAATCGAGGTCGATTCCGAGCAATGCGGCGGCCTCGCCGACGCCGGCGCCCATGCGAGCAGCTGCATCGATCGCTGCGACCGCACCCGGCGTGTCGAGGTCGTCGTCGAGGCACGCACGGACCTCGGCGAGGAGGCTCGGATTCGACCCGGAGCGTTCGTTCCACGCATCGAGGCGGGCGCCGTTGCGGGGCATCAACCCCTCGTCCCACTCCCAATCGATGCGGTAGTGGTGCTCGATGATCGCAAGCCGGATCGCCCGAGGATCCCAGGTTTCTCGGAGCTGGTCGACGAAGACCAGATTGCCGAGACTCTTCGACATCTTCTCGCCGTCTTTGTGGATCAGGCACGTGTGCATCCAGTGCTTCACGAACTGCTCACCCGTTGCTGCCTCGGATTGAGCACGCTCGCACTCGTGGTGCGGGAAGATCAGATCCGCTCCCCCACCGTGCAGGTCGATCGTGGTGCCGAGCTCGCGCAGCGCGAGCGCGGAGCATTCGATGTGCCAACCGGGCCGGCCCGGCCCCCACAGCGTGTCCCACGACGGTTCGTCCGCGGCCGACGGGTGCCACAGCACGAAGTCGAGTGGCGAGCGCTTGTTGGGGTCGTCGATGTTGCCGCCGCGCTCCTTGGCCAGGGCGAGCATCTCGTCGTCGGTGTAATGGCTGAGCGATCCGAACGATCCGAACTTCGACACGTCGAAGTACACCGATCCACCGGACTCGTACGCAAAGCCGCGGTCGAGCACCATGCCGATGAAGCCGCGGATGTCGGGGATCGCCGACGAAGCCCGCGGCGTGGCCGCAACCGGGAGCGCATTGAGCGCTTCCATGTCGCGCTCGAATCGTGCCTCCTCACCGGCGGCGAGGTCGAGATAGTGGACACCGAGTTCTCGGGCCTTCGCGAACAGCGGATCATCGACATCGGTGACGTTGCGAATGCACCGCACCGTGTGGCCCATGTCGATCAATCGCCGCTGCAGCACGTCGTAGGAGATGAACGTCGCCGCATGGCCGAGGTGGGTGGCGTCGTACGGGGTGATCCCGCAGGTGTACATGAGCACGTGGTCGTTCGGTTCGAACGCCACGATGGCGCGTCGCGCGGTGTCGTAGAGCTGCATCACTCGGCGACAACAGCGCGCGGGTCTCGTTTGATTCCCGTGAGCTTCGGCGCCACCCTGGTCTTGTAGCGGACATTGAGTTGCAACAGCACCGCGGTGAACGCTTCGATCGCTGTTGCATTCGACAGCTCGCCAGCGTCGAGCGGCCGACAACCTGGGAACTTTGCAACGATCTCGCTGACTTCCTGGACGGCAGCAGGGTCGTCGCCGCAGATCAGCACATCGGAGTCGATCGGCTGATCGATGTGGCCCAGTTCGGCAGCCGGAAGATGGTGGAACGCCGCCACGATGCGACACTTCGGAACGGCTGCTTGCACGTGGGCGGCCACGCTGCCGCGAGGCGGCACGAGCGGCTGGAACTCCTTGTTGACCCTCACGAGCGCGTTGGCCATCGAGATCACGATCTTGCCGGCGAGCGCGGCTTCGTTCTCCTGCGCAGTGCCAGCGGCAGAGTCCCACGGCGTGGCGATGACCACCAAGTCGCAATCCGCTGCGTCGGCATTGTCGCCGGCCTCGAGCAGGTCCACGAGGTGCGGCCACTTCGCGATGAGCTGGTCGCACACCTCCATCGCCCGGTACTTCGAACGTGAACCGATGACTGTGGGATAGCCGATGCTGGCCAGGCGGGCTGCGAGCCCACTGCCGGCCGGGCCGGTACCGCCGAGAATGCCGATGCGCATGGCGACAGCGTGGCACACAGCAACCGCTCACCACCAAGGGACGTGATCGCGCACCCGCGATCATCTACGGTCCGGGAGATGGGTCTGCTCGACGGCAAGAAGATCGTGATCACCGGAGTACTCACCGACGCCTCGTTGGCGTACGGCGTGGCGCGCCTCGCACAGCAAGAAGGTGCCGACATCGTGCTCACCGGTGCTGGACGTGCGTTGAAGCTCACGCAGCGCACGGCGCGAAAGCTCGGCGACGGCATCGAGGTGTACGAACTCGACGTCACCGTGCCGTCGCAGGGCGTTGCGGTGCGTGAGGCACTGGCCGAGAAGTGGGGCCACATCGACGGCGTCGTGCACTCGATCGCCTTCGCTCCCGAGATCTGTCTCGGTGACGACTTCCTCGCTGCGCAGTGGGAGGACGTCGCCGTTGCGATGCACATCTCCGCCTATTCGCTCAAGGCGCTGGCCGATGCATTCCTCCCGTTGATGGGCTCCGGTGGGTCGTTCGTCGGTTTCGACTTCGACAACCAGCAGGCCTGGCCTGCGTACAACTGGATGGGCGTTGCCAAGTCCGCGCTCCAGAGCGTCAATCGCTACCTCGCGAAAGAGGTCGGGCCGAAGGGCGTCCGCTCGAATCTGGTCGCAGCCGGGCCCATCAAGACCATGGCGGCCAAGTCGATTCCGGGCTTTGCGGTGTTCGAGGACACCTGGGACGGCCGCGCCCCGCTCGGCTGGGACGTCACCGACTCCGAGCCGGTCGCCCGGGCCGCCATTGCCTTGCTGTCGGACTGGTTCCCCGCCACCACCGGCGAGATCATCCACGTCGACGGCGGCTACCACGCCATTGGCGCCTGACACGCACACGCCCGCTCCCACGAGATGTCGAGGCCGTTGTGTGAAACTCGGCTCCGATGAGCATCCGTCGGATCGATCATGTCCAGTTGGCGATGCCTGCGGGACACGAGCGAGATGCAGCCGCGTTCTACGACGGCCTCCTCGGCATCAGCGAGGTGCCCAAGCCGGCCCACCTCGCCGTGCGAGGCGGGTGCTGGTTCGAACGAGGCGACCTCAAGGTTCACCTGGGCGTCGACGCCGACTTCCGCCCGGCCCGCAAAGCGCATCCGGCATTGCTGGTCGACGACCTGGCTGGACTGGTGGTCCGGCTCCGTGACGCTGGTGTGGCGGTGAGCGATGACGAGCCACTGGAGGGCTACGACCGGGTGTACGTGGACGACCCGTTCGGCAACCGGATCGAGTTGTTGGAACCCGCATTCGCCGTCTCGTTTCGTGCGCTCGGCGTCGCTGACTTCTCGCTGCTGGCCGACTGGTTTGCCGACCCGGTGGTCGCAACCTGGTGGAACCAGTCGGCTGACCTCGACTCGATCGCGGCGAAGTATCTTCCCCGCATCGACGGCACCGGCGATGCGACCGAGATGTGGATCGGCGAGGTCGGCGGCGAACCGGTCGGTCTTCTGCAGTGCTACCTGCACGACGACTTTTCGGCCACCGATGCTGCTGTTGGCGTCGCCGATGCCGTGGGGATCGACTACCTGCTCGGCGCAGCGCATCGCGGGCGCGGCCTCGCCGGGCGGGTCCTGCGCGACTTCGCTCACTTCGCGCTCGATCGGCACCCGGCGGCCGCTGTGTGCGTGGCCGCTCCAGCTCGCACCAACGCCGCCTCGTGCGCGGCGCTCGAACGCGCCGGCTTCGAGCGTCGCCACGACTGCCAACCGCCCGACGAACCCCCAGCGCGCGTGTACGTGCTGGAGCGCCGCTCCAGACCACGCGCACGGTGACGCCCTGACGGCGCCGACGCCGAGCGGCGGACGGGTCCCGCAGGTACCGTCGACGGCGTGAACCGCCTTGCCGACGAGACCTCGCCGTACCTGCGTCAACACCGCAACAACCCCGTCGACTGGTATCCGTGGGGACCCGAGGCGTTCGCCGCCGCCACCGAGCGCCAGGTGCCGATGCTGTTGTCGGTTGGCTATTCGGCGTGTCACTGGTGCCATGTGATGGCACACGAGTGCTTCGAGGACGCCGAGGTGGCCGAGAAGATGAACGCATTGTTCGTCAATGTCAAGGTCGACCGTGAAGAACGCCCCGATGTCGACGCGGTCTACATGGACGCGGTGCAGGCACTCACCGGACGTGGCGGTTGGCCGATGACGGTGTTCATGACACCGGACGGCAAGCCGTTCCACGGCGGTACCTACTACCCCAAGGACACATTCGTGAAGCTGCTCGACGCGGTCGACGATGCCTACCGCTCCAAGCCCGGCGACATCGCGCAGAACACCGCGGCGCTCATCACGGCGATCAGCACCACGTCACAGCTCCAGGCGGCGGACAACGCACCGGGTGTCGAGCAACTCAATGCTGGTCTGCAGCAGCTCGCTCGAGCATTCGACGCCGAGTGGGGTGGCTTCGGGAAGGCACCGAAGTTTCCCAACACGTCGCATCTGGAGCTGATGCTTCGGGCCTACATGACCACTGCGGGCGAGGGACCGAAGCGCATCATCACCACGACGCTCGACGCGATGTGCTCAGGCGGGATGTACGACCACATCGGCGGGGGGTTCGCCCGCTACTCGACCGACCGCGAATGGCTGGTGCCGCACTTCGAGAAGATGCTGACCGACCAGGCACTGATGGTCGGCGTCTACCTCAAGGGACTCATCGTGGTCGGCCGCGCCGATTGGCGCTTGGTGATCGAGGAGACCATCGGATACGTCCTCGATGAGCTCCGCCATCCCGACGGCGGGTTCTTCTCCGCCCAAGATGCCGACTCGCTGGACCCCACCGGCAACACGGTCGAGGGCTGGTACTCCACGTGGACGCCCGACGAGGTGCGTACCGCACTGTCCGCCGCTGAGCCGGCAATCGACTCGGTCACCGTCGAGGCCCTGATCGATTGGTACGCCATCACCGCCGACGGCAACTTCGACGGTCGTTCGATCCCCAATCGACTCGCCGCGAGGGGCCAGTTGCAACGCTCCCCGGAGCTCGACCGTGCCCGAGCGCTCCTCGCAGCAGCGAGAGCCAGGCGTCCGCGTCCGGGGGTCGACGACAAAGTGCTCACCGAGTGGAACGCATTGTTCCTCTCGTCGCTCACCCAAGCGGCCGCAGTGTTCGGCCGCCGGGACTGGCTCGACGCGGCGATCGCCAACGCCGAGTTCCTGCTGCGTGAACTCCGAAACGACAACGGCCGCTGGTTGCGCAGCTGGCACCCCGACGGCACCCCCCGTGCCCGCCACGCTGCCCTCGCCGCCGACCACGCCGCGCTGGTCGACGCATTCACGCGCCTGGCCGAAGCGACCGGAGAGGCTCGTTGGATCAACGAGGCGGTACGAACAGCCGACACCATGCTCGACTGGTTTTTCGACGCCGAACAGGGAGGCCTCTACACCACCGCCGACGATGCCGAGTCGCTCGTGGTGCGCCAGAAGGACCTCACCGACGGGGCCACCCCATCGGCGAACTCCACCGCAGCGATCGCGCTGTTCCGACTCGCCGCGCTCACCGGTGAGTCGCGCTACGCCAATCACGCCGACCGGATCCTCCAGCTGCTGGCCGCTGCCGTCGGGAAGAATCCAGCGCAGTACTCCAACGGGTTGGTCGCGACCGACCTCCGGCGTCGCGGCCTGACCGAGGTGGTCGTCGTCGGCGAGCGCAACGACCTCGTCCGGTTGGCGCAATCGGTGTGGCGACCCGACACCGTGCTCGTGTGGGGCGAGCCCTACGACTCGCCGCTCTGGAAGGACCGGCCCGAGGGGTTCGGCTACGTGTGCCGCGAGTATGCCTGTGACGCTCCCCAGGACACCCTGCAGGGGTTTGCCGAGGCGCTGACGGGGCGCAAGGTGACGATCTCGGGTGGCACGATCACCACGCACCCACCCGAACAGACCTGACACCGATGCGCGTCGGGGTGACGCCGGCCGGCACCGACCCGAGGATCGGTGAGCAGACGGTCGCTACCAGCCGCCCTGGTGGATGATCTGACGAGCTCCGCGTCGGTCACGACCTGCGCTGCGCCCCGGACCCGATGCCACATCGTCAGGCGCAGCATCCGGAGCTCGGTGTCCCAGCGCAATCGCCCCCAGCAGCTCCAGACCCGCAGGGATGCCCAGCCGAGCTCGGAGCTCTCGCTCGTTGCGGAACACGCCGAAGAACAGCGCGCCGAGGCCCTCGTCTTCGGCGGCCAGCAGCAGCGTCATCACCGCCATCGACGTATCGATGGTCCAGTAGGGCGCGGGCCACGCACCGGTGCCGGTACCGAGGCCCGTCTGGGCCTTGTCAGGCTCGGCGTAACGATCGACATACGCAGTCGAGTCGGCAAGCGGCAGCGCGATCACCGGTGCGTGCAGCAAGTGCTTCCACCGAAACGAGTCGCGTTTCACCGCCGGCAACGTCGTGTCCCAGAACAGTGATGTCTGCTCGCCCTCGAGCACCACCAGATGCCAACCCTGCGTCTTGCCGGCGCTCGGCGCCCGTGCGGCCAGATCAACCAGACGATCGAGGGTTCCCGTTTCGAGCGGGCGGTCGTCGAACGCTCGCGTCATCCGCCGGGAGCGGACGACCTCGGCGAATTCGGTCACGACATCGCCGATCCAGATGCGGGGCTCAGCGTTTGCCGAGCTTGACCAGGTCCTCGGCCATCGTCCATCCGTACACGATCATCGCGCCGCCCTTGTTGACCGGGACGGCGTTGAACATCTCGATGACATCGGCATCGAGCTTGTCGGGCTTCGACGACTCGTGGTCGAGATAGCCGTCAGCACTGCCGGTCGCTGCGATGAACGACTTCGCGTCGTACTTGGCGTCGACGCCGAATCGCTTGGCGAGACGCCTCCCCCACGCCCGCTCCTCGCCCACCGCGCTCGAGCCGGGCGACGGGGTGAGCTCGCGCAGGTCCTTGAACGCTTCGAGGCCATCGGCGTTGACGAATCGGCAACCGACCACCACGTCTTCGTCGGGGAATGCCATGAGGGCACGGTGGTAGGCCTCGCCGACGAGACCACGCAACACCTGGTCGCGCTTCGACGACCGCTTCACCGACATCAGTCCAATCAGCACGCACGGCGTTCCGCCGATGCGTTCGAGCGTGGAGAACGTGAACCCGTGCAGTGCATCGCCGAATCGGGCGGTGGTGATCAGGACCCAGTCCTCTTTCGCCTTGGAGAGCTGCCCAGCGCTGAACGCTTCCTCCATCGACGCAAGTTCGTCGAGGTCGGAATCGGTCAGGGCCGCTGCGTCGTTGGTCGAAACGTCCAGTGCCATTCTGCCTATTCTACAGCAGCACAGCCTCATGCCCGAAGGCCATGCGAAGTTCCCCCACCGAGCGGTCGAGATCGACCCGGAACTCGTCGGCCAACTTCAGCACTTTGCCCTGCCCGATGTCGACCATGACCACGGAGTCACCAGGGTGTTCGCGGAGAATGCGCTTGAGTCGCTGGATCTTGAGTTCGTCGAGTGCGGCCGACGGCAATCGAAGCCGAAGTGGAGCGGCGGGCCCGTCGCTCAATCCCGACAGGACGGTGACGGTCTGGCCGATCAGGCCGAAACGTGATTCGTCGCGCCGGTCGAGGCGTCCCTTGACGGCCACGATGAGATCGTCCTCGAGCTTGTGTCCCTGCTCGGCAAGCGTCCGCGGAAAGATCGTGACCTCGATCGAGGCGTCGAGGTCTTCCAGGAGGAAGACCGCCATCTGGTCGCCCTTCTTGGTGAACTTGCGCGCCAGGTTGGTGATCACCCCGCCGACCACGACGTTGGCGCCGTCCTCCATCGTCTGCAGGTCGAGCACCGACTGCTCCACCTTGCGCTTCAATGCAGCTTCCACGCCGAAGAGCGGGTGATCGGACACGTAGAGCCCGAGCATTTCCTTCTCGTACCGGAGCTGCTCGGTCTTGTCGAACGTCAGGTCGGGAATGTCGGTCCGCTCGTCGAATCCGTCTCCCGGGCCACTCGAGGCGTCATCGTCGGCGTCGCCCCAGTCACCGAACAGGCTCATCACCCCCTTCTCACGCTCGCGCCGACGCTTCACGGTGGTGTCGATGATGTGCTCGAACACGGTCAGGAGTCCACGACGAGTGTGGCCGAGATTGTCGAACGCTCCGCCCTTGATCAGCGATTCGATCGTGCGCTTGTTGAGCACGGGTTCCGGCACCCGTTCGACGAAGTCGTAGAAGCTGGCGAACTGCCCGTTCTCGTCGCGTTCGGCCACCAGGAGTTCCACGAGCGCTTCGCCGACATTTCGCACTGCGGACAGCCCGAATGTGATGGCCCCGGGGCTGCCAACGGCCAGGGTGACCCCTGGCGGCAGTTCGTTGGACGCCAACGCGCCGAAGTTCGACATCGACCGGTTCACGTCCGGTGGCAGCACCTTGATGCCCATCGAGCGACAGTCGCTGAGGTAGATCGCTGCCTTGTCGAGGTTGTTCTTGACGCTGGTGAGCAGACACGCGATGTACTCGACTGGGTAATGGGCCTTCAGGTAGGCGGTCTGATAGGTGACGAGGCCGTACCCGAACGTGTGGCTCTTGTTGAAGGCGTAGTCGGCGAACTTCTCGATGATGTCGAACAGTTCCTTGCCGAGTGCGGGCTCGTATCCGGTGCGCACGACCCCGGACTCGAAGCCGTCTCGGGCTTCGGCCATGACCTCACGGACCTTCTTGCCCATGGCTTTGCGAAGGTTGTCGGCCTCGGCAAGGGAGTACCCGGCGAACTTCTGCGCGACCCGCATCACGCTCTCCTGATAGATCATCAGGCCGTAGGTGTCACCCAGCACCTCCTTGGCGTCTTCGTGGAAGTACTCGACCGGCTTGCGCTCGTTCTTGCGATCGGCGTAGTCGTAGTGCATGTTGACGCTCATCGGCCCCGGCCGATACAGCGCGAGCACAGCCGACACGTCCTCGAAGCTGTTTGGAGCCATCGCCTTGAGCAACTGACGCATTGGCGGCGACTCGAGCTGGAACACCCCGACCGTCTCCCCCTTCGAGAGCAGGTCGAATGTCGCCTGGTCCTCGAGTGAGATGTCCTCGATCACGAACGATGGGTCGCGTTGGGCCTGGATCATCGCTTCGGCATCGGTGATCACGTCGAGGTTGCGCAAGCCCAGGAAGTCCATCTTGAGCAGCCCGAGGTCTTCCACACCGTGCATTTCGTACTGGGTCACCACTGGCGCATCAGCAGGATCCTGTCCCGACTCGGGCTTGCGCTGGATCGGGACGTAGTCGGTGACTGGATCCTTGGTGATCACCACGGCCGCGGCATGGATGCCGTCAGAACGCTTCAGGCCCTCGAGACCCCTGGCGACGTCGATCACCTTCTTCAGATCGGCGTCGGTGTCGTACATCGCCCGCAGATCAGCCGCGGCCTTGTAGCCGTCGGCGTACTTGGGGCTCTGCTCGAAGCAGTACTTCAACGGCGTGTCGCGCCCCATCACCATCGGCGGCATCGCCTTGGCGAGCTTGTCGCCGACGCCGTACGGGTAGCCCAGCACCCGAGCAGCATCGCGCACGGCGTTGCGGGCCTTGATGGTGCCGAACGTGATGATCTGGGCAACATGGTCGCGCCCGTACCGCTCGGCGGCGTAGCGAATCATCTCGTCGCGGTATCGCGAGTCGAAGTCCATGTCGATGTCGGGCATCGACACCCGACTCGGATTGAGGAAGCGCTCGAACAGCAGGTCGTACTTGATCGGGTCGAGATCGGTGATCCACAGGCAGTACGCGACCGCGCACCCCGCGGCCGAACCCCGACCAGGCCCGACACGAATACGCGAATCGCGGGCGTGCTTGATCAGGTCCCAGGTGATCAGGAAGTACGACGCGAATCCCATGTCGTTGATGGTCTTGAGCTCGTAGGCGAGGCGTTCCTCGGCCTCGGCGCTCAGATTGTCGCCCCACCGTTTGCGGGCGCCCTCATAGGTCAGGTGACGCAGGTAGTCGGCGTCGCTGGCAAAGCCGTCGGGCACGGGGAACTCGGGGAGCAGAGGATTGCCGAATTCGATCTCGAGATCGGCCCGCTCGGCGATCCACAGCGTGTTGTCGCACGCCGAAGGAACCTCGCGGAACAGGTACCGCATCTCGGCAGGCGATTTCAGGTAGTGCTCGCTGCCCTCGAACTTGAATCGCTTCGTGTCGGACAGCAGTGCGCCGGTCTGCACACACAGGAGCGCATCATGCGACTCGTGGTCCTCCTGGTGCGTGTAGTGGCTGTCGTTGGTGGCGAGCAGCGGGGCGCCGATCTTCTTGGCGATCTCGATCAGCTTCGGATTCGTCTCGAGCTGGGCCGGCAATCCGTGGTCCTGCAGCTCGACGAACAGGTTGTCGCGCCCGAAGATGTCCTGCAGGCGTGCCGCCTTCTCGAGCGCACCCTGGTCGTCGCCGTTGAGCAGCGCCTGGAGCACCTGACCACCCAGGCAGCCCGTCGTTGCGATCAGCCCGTCGGAGTACTTCTCCAGCAGCTCCCAGTCCATCCGAGGCTTGTAGTAGTAGCCCTCCATGAATGCCAGGCTCGACAGCTGGATCAGGTTCTTGTAGCCGGCCTGGTTCTCAGCGAGCAGTGTGAGGTGGTAGTAGAGCTTCTTGCCGCCCTCGGTGTCGCCGCCGGAGTCGTCCAGGCGACCACGTCGCGTCGGCCGCTCACTGCGATGGTCGTAGGCCATGTAGGCCTCGGTACCGATGATCGGCTTGATCCCCTGCTTGTTGCACTCTTTGTAGAAGTCCAACGTGCCGTACATGTTGCCGTGGTCGGTCATCCCGATCGCGGGCATCCCGTCCTGGACCGCCTTCGCAACCAACTCGTCCAGCCGCGCTGCCCCGTCCAGCATCGAGAATTCGGTGTGGACGTGGAGGTGGGTGAAGGAATCTGGCACGGATCTCAGACGGTCGAATTACTCGGTTGGGATTCGCGACGATAGCCGCTCGCGACGCACGCCGCGGCGGCCGCCGACCGGGATCTCAGAGGTAGGTTCCGGGCCGGTCGGGGCCCGCAGGTCCCGGTTGCGGCATCGGAGCGCCACCGGGCAGTTGGCGCATCTCCTGGAGTTGGCGTTGTGCCGCCACCTGCTGCGCCATCAGCGTTGCCTGGATGCCGTGGAACAGACCCTCGAGCCAGCCGACGAGCTGCGCCTTGGCAATACGGAGCTCGGCTTCGCTGGGGATCTCACCGTCGTCGAACGGAAGCGCGAGCGATCGCAGCTCCTCTTGGAGGTCGGGCGACAACGCCTCGGACACCTCGATGACCGACCGTTCGTAGATCTCCGCCAACCGTTCCCGCGACGCTTCGTCCACCGGTGCGCTCTTGACCTCGTCGAGCAACTGTTTCACCATCGAGCCGATGCGCATCACCTTGGCCGGTGACGTCACCGACTCCTCGGGCTCGACGACGACGGCTGCATCGGGTGTGACGGCGTCTGGCTGCAACGCTTCGGGCGTGTCGGGCATGGGTGCCTCTCTGTCGATGGTGACGTGGTGCTCGTCAGCGCGGTTCGGCTCGCTCATGCCTGGGCTCCCACCAGTGGGACGTTGACCTCTGCAGAGGTCAGCGACCCGTGGCGACACATCAACTCGAACGGACCCGAATCTGCTGCATCGTGGAAGCTGACTGCCTCACGAGCCACCAGGGCCACATCGCCGAGCCGCGAACGGATCGCGGGGGCCATGACCGGCCCGAACCACTGCTCGTCGAGCATCTGCGCTCTGGTGACCACCCAGGCCACATGACCGACCTCATCGACGGCAACGGCGGCCACATCCTCGGCAGCTCCCTTGGGCGTGTGCAACCAGCGGAACCGTCCCTCGCCCGATTGCATCGTGACGCCGGCGAGCAGGTCGCTCGACGGCGTGACGATCTGATCCGCGACGTGCACCTGTCCGTGGTCGGCGGTCACGAGCAGCGTGGTCCCGGACGGCAACGCTGCCAACACATCGGCGACGATTCGGTCGGCGGCGCGCAACTCGGCCTCGTAGTAGGCCCCGAACCCGCGCTCGTCGCGCGATCTTGTCGATGCCCCCGTAGTAGCAGTAGACGAAGTTCTCGCCCGCCTCGATCTGCTCGCGTGCTTGCACGGCAATCGACGATGCCGCCCGCCAGCCCAGCGGTTCGCACCCGCGCAGGTGCGCTTCGCTGAACGCCGACGTCTGCAGCTCGGCCATGCTCACCACCGGCACGGTGTGACCGAGGAATGGTTCGAACGGCTGTACGTCGCGTGGCGGATGCGACCTCCGTACCGGTTGATCGCCCACACACCAGCGCAACACGTTCATGATCTCGCCGCCGAGCACGATGCGGTAGCCGATCAGCCCATGTTCAGCCGGGGTCAGGCCGGTGGTGATCGACGTCAGCGCGGTGGCCGTGGTCGTTGGAGCGACCGTGTGGATCGGCCCGCCGACCATCGATGCCACCGTTGGCATGAGCGCACGATGCTCCTGGAGCTGGTCCCAACCCAGCCCGTCGAGCACCAGGAGTACCACGGCATCAGAGGACGCGACCGGTTCAGGCATCCATGGCGGCAGCCCGGACGACCACGTCGATGGGCCGAGCAAGGCCGGGATGATGCCGCGCACGTTTGCGCCGGCATAGTCGGGAATGATTGGCCCGCCCTGGGCGGCGCTCGAGGTCACCGCAGCAGTCCACCACGTCGGCGGGTCGCAGGACAAGCAGAGCCCACCGAAGCTGGCCAACGTCTGGTGAGTGACTATCGTCGCCAGCGTGCGCATTTCGACGAGGGGTGACTACGCCTGCCGGGCGCTGCTGTCGCTCGCGCTCCACACCGAGACTGGGGGTCCCACGTCGGTGCGTGACATCGCGGAACGTACCGCGCTCCCCCAGCCGTACCTCGAGCAGATTCTCCTCGCTCTGAAAGGCGCCGGCTTGGTCAAATCCAAACGCGGCGTCGGGGGCGGCTACGTGCTGGCGAAAGATGCCGCCGACATCAAGCTGTCGGAGATCGTGTCGGCGGTCGATGGTCCGATCACACTCGGCGACTTCGGCCAGCCCCACCAGGATGGAGCGTGCGACCACGAGGGCCAGTGTGTGCTCCTCGGAATCTGGAACCAGGCGGGCGATCACATGCGGGTGTACCTCGAAGGGTTCACCCTCGCAGGCATCGCCGCGATCGCACGCGGCGACGCCCCCTGGCCGTAGCGCGACGTCGGTCGGGACGGAGATGACCGATGCGCGGCGTCAGACGTCGGCGGCCTCGAGCCACTGCTCGAGATCGTCCGCCAACGGGCTCGTGAACGTGACGCGCTCACCGGTGGCCGGGTGGTCGAACGCCAACTCCGCGGCGTGGAGGAACGGCCGATCGAGCCCGAGATTGGCTCGACGCTGGCCGTACGTCGGGTCGCCGACCAACGGGTGCCCGATCGACCCCAGGTGCACTCGGATCTGGTGCGTTCGCCCGGTCTCGAGCCGACATTCCAAGCGCGACACCAGCGCTGGCGTCGAGTACGTGCCGATGACGCGATAGTCGGTACGGGCGGGTCGCCCGCCCGTGACCACCGCCATCTTCAAGGGATCGCCGCGATCGCGCCCGATCGGCGCGTCGATGATCCCGTGCGGCGCATCGGGCACGCCCCACACCATCGCGTCGTATCGACGCGTGGCGCTGTGATCGGCGAACTGCGCGATGAGGTGGTCGGCTGCGGCGTCGGTCCGTGCCACCACGAGCAACCCGGAACTCCCGGCGTCGAGGCGATGGACGATGCCAGGCCGTACCGGGTCCTCGCCGACACCCTCGAGATCCGGGTACCGGGCGAGCAGGCCGCTCACGAGGGTTCCGTCGAGGTTTCCTGCTCCTGGATGCACGACCAGCCCGGCCGGCTTGTCGACAACGATCACCGAGTCGTCCTCGTAGACCACACCGAATTCGACCCCGGCATCAGCTGATGGCAACGGCTTCTGGGGAACTGCTCCGGGGTCGACCTCGACCGTCTGCCCCTCCACGAGGCGAACCTTGCCCGACGATGCCGGAGCGCCATCGACCCGGACACCACCTGCTCCAATCGTGGCGGCTGCCTCGGCGCGACTCAGGTCACCGATCAACGCCACGATTCGATCGAGTCGCTCGCCGGCAAGTGCCGCTGGAACCGCCTCGGTGATCACGATGCCACCCCGTTGTCGGCGGGCTGCTCTGCACCTGCGGGCGACGTCTCATGCCGGGCGGCGCGCGCACTCAGGATGCTGCTCAGAATGAGCAGGGCTGCGCCGACGTTGATCGCGGCATCGGCGATGTTGAAGATCGGGAACCACTGGAAGTCGATGAAGTCGACGACGGCACCGCGGAGTAGTCCCTCATCGCCGCGGAACAGCCGGTCGATGAGGTTGCCGGCAGCACCACCGATCAGCAACCCCATGCCCCAGGTGCTCATCCGACTCGATTCGGTTCGCAACGTCACCAGGAGATAGACGATCACCAACGTGGCAATGATCGCGATGAACGGTCCGAATCCTTGGCCTTGGCCGAATGCCATCCCGTTGTTGAACGCGAGATTGAGCTGCAGGGTCCAGAACAACTCGATCTCACGATCGGTGCCGAGCGACGTGACGGCCCAGTGTTTCGTGAGTTGGTCGAGCAGGACAACGACCAACGCAATTGCAACAGGCGCGCGCCACGCTCGGACAGCGGGCATGTTCAACGCGGGCCGACGCCGCTGACCTTCTCAGCCGCCAGCACGGTGGTCTCGGGCAGTGCCTCGAGCCGCTCACGTGAGATCGGTGTTCCCGACACCTCGGAGTAGCCGTACGTGCCCTCGCCGATGCGAGCGAGGGCAGCATCGATGTCGAGAATCGTCTGACGTGCCTGCGTCGACAGCACCCGGTCGAGGTCTCGCTGGACCACCATCGTGTCGCCCTCGCCGCCCTCGTCGTCGAACTGGACGTCGCCCATCTCGCCGTCTTCGATGATGCTGGTGGCCTCGTCTTCGAGCCGCGTCGCTCGGGCGAGTTCGGCTGCTCGGCGAGCGAGCAGCTCGTCGCGCTGGGCCTTGAGGAACTTCACGTCGAAGTCCTTGGTGTAGGCAATGCCGTCCTTGGTGCGGCCACGCGGCGCCGGAATGTCGACGCGATCGAAGGTGGCATTGGACAGCAGCGATGGCACCGCTTTGGGCTTGGCCGGCCGCGGCGGGCGAGGGGTGGGCGGCACCGCTGCAGGCCGAGTCGAGGGAGTGTTGGATGAGTTCGTGTTCGCCACGGGGTTGGTTGCTCGTGCCTTCTTCGTCGGGGGGTTCTTGGCTGGCGCCTTCTTGGCGGGAGTCTTCTTCGCTGGCGCCTTCTTCGCTGGCGCCTTCTTCGCTGGCGCCTTCTTCGCCGGCGCCTTCTTCGCTGGCGCCTTCTTCGCTGGCGCCTTCTTCGCTGGCGCCTTCTTCGCCGGCGCCTTCTTCGCTGGCGCCTTCTTCGCTGGTGCCTTCTTCGCCGGCGCCTTCTTGGCCGGCGCCTTCTTCGCTGGCGCCTTCTTCGCCGGCGCCTTCTTCGCTGGCGCCTTCTTGGCCGGCGCCTTCTTGGCGGGAGTTTTCTTCACTGGCGCCTTCTTCACCGGCGGCTTCGCTGCCGCGGTCGTGCTGGCGGAACTGGACTTCTTCGATGCGGCCATGTGCGCTCCTCCGGGGCGGTGTGAGCGCCGGACTCTACCGGATCAGGCGTCGGACGCGGCGCCGACCACGACGATCAGCGGCTCCACATCGGCGCCGCCGTCGACACGTTCCGTGAGTACCGTCGTCGCAAGCGTCTCGGCGCGATCAAGCGTTCGTGCGTGCTGACGGCCGATATCCACGGCTCGCTCGCAGTGATCGTGAGCTCGATGCGGTCGGAGACGTCGAGATCTGCCTCTCGTCGCGCCTGCTGCACCAGGCGGACGAGATCGCGTGCCCGGCCCTCGATCTCGAGCTCCTCGGTGACCTCGACATCGAGTGCGATCACTCCCGCGTGACTCGTCAACGGCGCACTGGCCTTGTCGCTGGACGCAACGAGTTCGAGCGTGTACTCGCCGGGTTCCAACACCACGGAGCCCACCACCACCTGCTCGCCCTCGACCGACCAGTCCCCGGCCTTGTGCGCTCTGATGACCTGCTGCACGTCCTTGCCGAGGCGTGGGCCCAACTTTGCCGGCACGAGCTGCAGGCGTTCGCTGGCCACCGAGGCAACGTCACTCGTGAGCTCGACATGGCGAACATTCACTTCGTCGGCGATGACGTCGACGAAGTCGGCGAAGCCGTTCGGCATCGTCGGTGGCCACGGTCATGGCGGTCAGCGGGAGCCGTACACGCCGCTGGTGCGGCCTTGCGAACCGACAGCGTGGCGGAACACACGTCGCGCACGAGGTCCATGGTGTCGACCAGGTCGTCGGCTGCGGGCAGGTCATCGACGCTCGGCCAGTCGGTCAGATGCACGCTCGACGCGTCTGTCGATGCCGTGCAGACCACTGTGGATCTCCTCCGACACGAGCGGCAGCAGCGGTGACGCCACCCTGGCGAGCACCGACAGCACCGTGTGCAGGGTGTCGATGGCATCGTGATCGCCGGCCCAGAAACGATCCCGGCTCCGCCGCACGTACCAGTTGGTGAGCACGTCGAGGTGGTCGCGGACCAGCTTGCAGGCGCCGAACAGGTCGAACGCATCGAGCGTGCTGGTCATGTCGTCGACCAGCACTCGGGTCTTGGCCAGGATGTAACGATCGAGCACGTTGGTGGAATCGGTGCGCTCCACGCCGTGGTGACCTGCAGCATTGGCGTACAGCGTGAGGAAGTACCACGAGTTCCACAGCGGCAGCATGACGTGACGGACGGTGTCGCGAATGCCCTCCTCGGTCACCATCCCGTCGCCGCCGCGAAGGATCGACGACGACAGCAGGTGCCACCGCATCGCATCGGCACCGTGCGTGTCGAACATCTCACGTGGGTCGGGGTAGTTGTTGAGGCTCTTGGACATCTTGCGTCCGTCGTCGCCCAGCACGTTGCCGTGGCTGACGCAGTTCTTGAACGCCGGCCGATCGAACAGCGCGGTCGCCAGCACGTGCAGCGTGTAGAACCACCCGCGCGTCTGGCCGATGTACTCCACGATGAAGTCGCCCGGATAGTGATGTTCGAACCAGTCCTGGTTCTCGAACGGGTAGTGCACTTGAGCGAATGGCATCGAGCCCGACTCGAACCAGCAGTCGAGCACCTCGGGTACTCGTCGCATCATCGAACGGCCGCTCGGATCGTCCGGGTTCGGCCGCACGAGGTGATCGACCTCCGGGCGGTGCAGATCGTTCACCGCCACGCCGAAATCGGCTTCGAGTTCGGCGATCGAGCCGTAGACGTCGGTGCGTGGGTACGTCGGGTCGTCCGACTGCCAGACCGGGATCGGTGACCCCCAGAACCGATTTCGGCTGATCGACCAATCGCGAGCGTTCTCGATCCACTTGCCGAAGCTGCCCTCCTTGATGTGCGCCGGCTGCCAGGTGATCTCCTGGTTCAACTCGACCATGCGATCACGGAACTTCGTGACCTCCACGAACCACGACGAAATCGCCCGGTACACCAGCGGTTGGGCGCATCGCCAGCAATGCGGATACGGGTGATCGTAGGTGGCATGGCGAACCACCACGCCGCGCTCCTTGAGCTCACGGATCACAAGCGGGTTGGCATCGAACACGTGGGTGCCGACCCAATCGCGGACCTCGGCGGTGTACTGACCGTGCTCGTCCATCGGACAGATGGTGGGGATGCCAGCGGCGTTGGCCACGATCTGGTCGTCCTCACCGAATCCCGGTGCGAGATGCACGATGCCGGTGCCGTCGTCGACCGACACGAAATCTGCAGCCAACACCTGGAACGCGTTGGGCGTGTCGGCGAAATAGTCGAACAACGGCCGATACCGGCGACCCACCAGCTCACTGCCCTTCAGCGTGGCCACCGTGGTCGCGTCGCCCAGTTCGGCGGCATAGTTGCCGAGCAGCGCGTCGGCGATCACGTACCGGACTCCGTCGAGCTCGACCACGACGTAGTCGATGTCGTTGCCGACCGCCAGTGCAAGATTCGACGGCAACGTCCAGGGCGTGGTGGTCCACGCGAGCAGTCGTTCGCCGGTGTCGAGTTCGAAACCAACGGTGAGCGCCGGGTCCTGACGGTCGCGGTACACGTCGTCCATCCGGGTCTCGGTGTTGCTCAGTGGCGTCTCGCAACGCCAGCAGTACGCGATGACCCGGAACCCTTCGTAGATGAAGCCCTTGTCCCAGAGCGTCTTGAACGCCCACATGACGCTCTCCATGTAGGACAGGTCGAGGGTCTTGTAGTCGTTGTCGAAATCGACCCATCGCGCCTGGCGGGTGACGTACTCGCGCCAGTCGTCGGTGTACTGCAGCACGCTGGTGCGGCACGCATCGTTGAATCGGTCGATGCCGAATGCCGTGATCTCGGGATGACCCGAGATGCCGAGCTCCTGCTCGGCCTTCACCTCGGCGGGCAGGCCGTGACAATCCCATCCGAATCGACGCTCGACACGCCGGCCGCGCATCGTCTGGTACCGCGGGATCGCATCCTTGACGTACCCGGTGAGCAGATGCCCATAGTGAGGCAACCCGTTGGCGAACGGCGGACCGTCGTAGAAGACGAATTCGTTCGAGCCGTGTTCGCCCGCCTCACGTTGATCGATCGACGTCTGGAACGTGTCGTCCTTGGCCCACCTCGCGAGAATGTCCTCTTCGAGCGCGGGAAGTTCGGCCGGGGGTCGACGTCTGGGTAGGCCACGCCACGATGCTACCGACGCGGTCGGCCGGACGGCCGGGGCGGTGGTCTTTCAGCGACGGTCGTCGTCGAAGGAGAAGAGGATGTCGTCGCGTTGTCCGTCGTGCCGTCGCCGTGGTGGCGCAGGCTCGGATCACCGTCATGCTCGGCGCACCTCAGCGGACGCCGCATGGCCGGGGTGTCGGCAGGTCCGTGACGTCAGCGGTCGCCCCACGCAGACGCCCCAACCGCGGTGGGCTCTGGCTCGGTGTCGATGCGGTGAGCTCGGCGCTGTCGGCAACGATGCACCAGGTCCCGGAGCTCGGTCGGCTCGGCGTGGCGCTGGCAGTCGATTCCGGTGGTTCGTCGTGGTCGCCGCCGCGCTGTCGTCGTCGTCGGACGCCGACAACAGCGGACGACGGACTGCGCCGAGCCCGCCGGGTACCCGTTCGACGATGTCGACCAACGAGGTGGCTGCTTCGCGCAACCGCGAGCGCTGTTCGGCGAGGAACATCTCGAGTTGCTCGACATCGGACTCGAGGAAGTCTCGACGCGCCTTGAGCGCTTCGACCTCGCTGGCCACCGTGATCCGCTCTGCTTCGCCCGCCTGCCGCGCCGCGGTACGTGCTTCGTCGAGCAGCTGCGCCGACATCTCGCGAGCCGAATCGAGCGTGGTCGACGCTTCGGTGTTGGCTGCCTGCACGATCCGGCGCGGCCTCGCCACGGGCTTCGGCCACGGTGCTGTCGGCGGTGCGCTGTGCGAGCAGCAGCGTTCGGCTGATCGTCTCGGCCTCGTCGACGGACACCTCGGGGACGGTCGCTGGCGCCGACGGAGTCGCCGACTTCGGCTCCTCGGTCATCTCCTGCAGACGTGCAACCGCGGCCCGCGCACGAGCCTCCATGGCCGTCGACTGATTCTGGGCACGTTCGAGTTCGTCGGCGACGTCGTTCAAGAAACGTTGGACCTCGTCGAGGTCGGCACCCTTGCGGGCGGTCTTGAACTCTGCGCTCCGGACGCTGCTGCGGGCTCATCTCCATGGGTTGTCTCCTGTGTCGTGGCCGAAACGTTGTTCGGTGGCCTAGTCGTCGTAGTCGTCGTATCGAGCGGGACGCTGGGTCGGGGGCTTGAGCAGGTACACGCCCGTCGCGACCTTCTCCATCGAGCCGTCGAGCGAGTAGCAGATACCGCTCGCGAAATCGATCAACCGTCGAGCGACATCGCGCTCGGTGCCTTCGAGGTTCATGATGACCGGCTGGCCGTCTTTGAACTTGTCGGCGAGTTCCTGTGCCTGGTCGAACCTCCGGGGACGGACGGTATGGGGTTCCATCGAGCCTCCTGGCACGGTGCGAAGTGTCGGCGTGGGCGCCGGCGCAGGACGCACCTGGACTCCGGAATCGTCCGTGCGTCCATTGGCAGCTCGACGTGCCGGTGAAGCGTCGAAGTCTCGCGACGGGAAGCTCGGCCGCGCCGACACGGCTCGCACCGTTGGCTCGTCGTCGGGCTCCCAGCCGCGTTGCGGACTGCCGTTCGGACGGTCCCGACGGGCGCTGCTCGGGTTGCTGGGGCGCGGCGAGATCGAGGTGCTGCCTCAGGCTCGTCGTAGCCGTCGTAATCGTCGTATGCGTCGTCGGGACCGAGACCCAGGTAGTCCATGGTCCGTTTCCAGAGTGACATGCAATCCTCCTGCAGCTGCGCAGGCTAGCCGAGCGCAGCCCGCACAGGGCGGACACCAATCGTCATCGCCGCGGTGGGCGCTCGCCGAAGAGTGCGGTACCGAGACGTACCTCGGTCGATCCCTCGTGGACCGCGATGTCCAGGTCGCCGCTCATCCCCATCGAACACACGCTCAAGTCGAGTTGGTCCACCAGCGCCCGCACCGCACGAAATCCCGTGCGGGCAGCCTCCGCTGGGGCTCCGGTCGGTCCGATCGCCATCAGGCCTTCGACCTCGAGACCCCGCTCACGGGCTCGCTCGACCAGCGTCGTCACCTCATCGAGGCCGCAGCCTCCCTTGGCCTCGTCGCCGGTCGGGTCGACCTGCACCAGGACGCGGGCCCCCGGCGCACGCTTGGCCACCTCGTCGATCACCGACGCACGATCGAGACTGCACCACACGTCGACGAGATCGACGAGATGACGCACCTTGTTGCGCTGCAGACGGCCGATGAAGTGCACGTCGGGTCGCAAGCGCTCGATCACCTCGCGCTTGTCGAGCAACTCCTGGGCATAGTTCTCCCCGATCGAATCACATCCGGCCGCCACGGCCTCGTCGATGGCCCATCCAGCGAATCCCTTGGTCACCCCGACGAGCGCAATCGGGTGGGAGAAGGGGCGCTCGATGCCGTCGATACGTCGCCGGATCTCGACAACCCGTTCGGCAACACTCACGACGCCTCCTCGATCCAGCTGACCACCGCATGGCGTTCGCGCTCGTTGCGACGCCGATGCGAGTAGAACCGCACGTCGCACCCGGTGCACGGGCCCACGACGTCCAGACCGATGCCGTGGCGACCGAGGATCGCAGCGATCGACGCCCGGCACATCGAGCGCACCGGTCCCCCACGACGTTCTCGCGCTGACCGCGTCGACGTCGAGCTCCAGCGACGTCGCGACCGCTTCGAGGTCGGCGCGGCCGAATGCGTAGCAACACGGGTGAATGCTCGGTCCCGAGGACGGCCGCCGACACCGCCCCGATCTCACCGACCGCCACATCGAGCACGCCGGCCTCGAGGCCTCGCCACCCGGCGTGGATCACCGAGCGGGTGCCGTCGTCGGCCCAGCAGAACGACCGGTGCGCAATCAGCGGCCCAGACCGCGATCGGGGTGTCCACGCCGGCCGGGGCCATGAGCACGTCAGCGGTGGCCGCAACGGGCCACGAGGCGCGCTCGACCGCGCTCGAGGGTGTGCACCTCGACACCGTGCTGCTGGTCGAGCATCGACCAACTCGTACGAAGCAGCGCATGCTGGCGGCGGCACAGCAGATTTCCGTGGGGGCCATCGGGGTGCATGTCGCCGTCGATGCGTTCGGTGGCACCGACGATCACCATGCGTCCCTCGATGTCGCGTCGCAGCAATTCGAACACCGATCGGTCGTCTCCCAGGTGTGTCACGGCCGCCCACTCATGGCGACCTCGTCGATCTGACGCGCTCTTTGTCGATCTGACGCGCTATTTGAGGAACGAGGGCACGTCGAAGTCGTCGTCGTCGTCGACATCAGCCAACGGATCATCGTCGTCGTCGGTCCCGAACAATTCGGTGATACGCGTCGATGCGGTCCGCGGACCGTCATCGCTGTTGACTCCCTGCGGCGACGGTGCTTCGTCGATGCGATCGAAGCCCGCAGCGATCACCGTGATCCGAACTTCGTCGCCCATCTCGTCGTCGATGACGGTGCCGAAGATGATGTTGGCGTCCTGATGGGCCACGCCGTGAATGATCTCGGCTGCCGCATTCATCTCGAAGAGTCCCATGCCCGACGGACCGGTGATGTTGAGCAACACCCCGCGTGCTCCGTCGATCGCCGACTCGAGCAACGGGCTGGAGATTGCTGCTTTGGCCGCCGACACCGCTCGATCGTCGCCACTCGCCTGGCCGATACCCATCAGCGCTGATCCAGCGTTCGACAGCACCATCTTGACGTCGGCGAAGTCGGTGTTGATCAGGCCTGGCGTGGTGATGAGTCCCGTGATGCCCGACACACCCTGCAACAGGACCTCGTCGGCCATCTTGAAGGCGTTGAGCACACTGGTCTTGTCGTTGGCAACGGTGAGCAGCCGATCGTTCGGGATGACGATCAGCGTGTCGACCTTCTCCTTGAGCTTCTGCACACCGTTGTCGGCCTGGACGGCGCGACGACGACCTTCGAACGAGAACGGTCGGGTCACGACACCGATCGTGAGCGCGCCGGCCTCGCGTGCGATCTCGGCGATGACGGGCGCTGAGCCGGTGCCCGTGCCGCCGCCCTCGCCAGCGGTGATGAACACCATGTCGGCACCGCGCACCATCTCCTCGATCTCCTCGTGGTGCGCTTCGGCTGCCGAACGACCCACTTCGGGATCGCTGCCGGCGCCGAGCCCACGGGTGAGATCACGGCCGATGTCGAGCTTGACATCGGCGTCGCTCATCAGCAGCGCTTGGGCGTCGGTGTTGACGGCGATGAACTCGACGCCCTTGAGACCGGCATCGATCATGCGGTTGACGGCGTTGACACCCCCACCACCGACTCCGATGACCTTGATGACAGCGAGATAGTTCTGCGGCGCGCCGACCATCAGCGGGTCCTCCAAGTGGTTGAGTTCATGTGCGGGTTCGTTTCAGCTCAGCGAAAGGGCAGACCCCATCTTGCCAGGTCTGACATGGGGAAATGCGGACGCTCAGCGTACCGTGACTTCCGAGGTCGACACGTCGATGACGGCAACGGGTCGATCAGCGTTGTCAGCGAGCGTCCGTTCGAGGCGCACCAGCTTCTCGATCTGGTCGTTGTCACCGATCGCCGAACCGAAGCGGACTTCGATCGGACCGTTGTCGCTGGTGAGCACCAGGACGAGGTCGGCACCGTCAGGCGTGACCAGGATGTAGTCGATGCGGCTGCGTATGTTGGGCGTCAGCTTCGTCACGAGCGACGCCGCCGAGCTGTACCCGACCGACGCGAACTCGCCGGGTTGCTCGTCGAGCGTGCCGACTCCGTCGAACCACACGAGCGAGACCGGCTGGCCCTCCACGATCGACAGCACTCGGCCGTCGCTGTCGACCACTCGGGCCAACCCGTCGGCGCCCGCCATCGCAGCGACAGGCGAGCGTTCGGTGATCTCGACCGAGGCACTGTTCGGAAAGTCGGTGCGAACCCGTGCACGGTCGACCCAGACGAGTGCTTCGAGGCGCTCTTCGAACTCGGCGATGTCGACGCGCAGGACCGGCGTCCCCTCGAGGTCGTCGATGATCTCCTCGAGCGCCGCTGCGTCGGTGTACACGTTGCCGGTCACCGTGACCTCGTTGACACCGAACAACGACGAACCCAGTAGCGCAAGCACCGCGACGACCACCAACAACACCGCACCGCCGAGCCCGATCCACCAGAGTCGTCGCCGACTCTCGGCCCGTTTGACGCCGATTCGACGTTGGCGGATCCGCGGCTCGATCCCGCGAACCAATCGCCTCCTGTGGGTGCACAGCGTCACCGCTACCGTCGTCGTCGATGAAGACCGGACGCCGAGCTCGACGTGTCTCGTTGGAGTTCCTCGTCGAGGTAGGCGACGTCGGGGAGGTCATCGTCGCTCCCGATCGCAATCGTGTTCCGGGCAACGCCGTCGCTCGCCGCTCGAGCGTTGGCCGGGCCAGCACCACGGGCGTCTCCGGCTGCGCCGCCTACGTCGCCGTCGACGTGCTGGTCGGCCTGCTCAGGGGCGGCGGAGACCGGGTCGTCGGCGAACACCCTCGACAACTCCACGAGGACAACGTCGTCGGCCACCAGGTTGTGCACCAGTGGGTCCCCGTGGCTCGGCGATCGATCGGCGTCGACCACGGACTTGTCGCCGGACTCGGACGATCCAGTCGACGGCGACGATGACCTCGTTCTGCGCCAGGCCATCTCAGGAGCCGTTGCCTTCGGGGAAGCCCACCAGACGAATCTCACTGCGCAACCGGAAACCGCTCGACTCCTCGACCCGGTCGCTCACGAACGACATCAACGTCCTGACGTCGTCGGCGCGACCGTCCTCGTCGGCCTGGATGAAGTTCGCGTGCTTGTCGGACACGACTGCGGTGCCGATCCGATGACCGCGCAGCCCGGCTGCATCGATCAGCGCGCCTGCGCTGACCTCGCCGGGCACCGGATTGACGAAGACCGATCCGGCGTTCTGGCCGCCGGGCTGGTGTGGCGCGCCGCCAGGCAACGATCTCCTTGATGGTCTGACCCGAGGCTGCGGCATCACCGGGGGCCAACTGCAGTTGCGCCGCAAGCACCAGTTGATCATCGCGAGCGCGCTCGGAGCGGAACCCCAACTCGAGCGCAGCGGCGTCGAGTTCGACCCGCTCGTTCGTGCTCACATCGAAGCAGTCGATCGACACGAGCGACGACGCCATGTCGGACCCGTGTCCGCCGGCGTTCATTCGCACTGCGCCACCGACGGAGCCCGGAACACCGACGGCCCACTCGAAGCCGGTGAGGCCGGCTGCTGCAGACTTGCGAGCGAGGACGGGCAACGCCACCGCAGCCGATGCAACGACCCGGGCGAGCCGACTCGTCGATCTCGATCGATGCGGCCAGGTCGATCATGCTCACGGCGATTCCCACGAATCCGGTGTCGGCCACCAACATGTTCGAACCACGTCCGAGCGACCAGCAGGGGAAGGCCGGACTGCCGTGCACTGCCTCGGCGACGACCGAGAGCTGCTCGATCGAGTCACACTGACGAAGAGCGATGCGGCACCTCCGACTCGGTAGGTGGTCATCGGCCCGATCGGCACGTCGTGCTGAGCGAGGTCACCGAGCGTCGCGCCGCCCGTCGATCGCGGGAGCCATCGCGTTGCTGGGCGCAGCATGTTCGACGGAGCCCTCGTGGGCACTGCGGTCAGCGTCGACGGGCATCGATCACCTCCGTCGGCAGGGTTGCGATGTCGCCACAACCCATCGAGATGCAGACGTCACCGGGCCCGACGTGAGCAGCGAGGAACGCAGATCACGTCGTCGCGCTCGGGCAGCCACACCACCCGACGATCAGGGTCGGCTTCGGTCACGGCGTTCACGATGAGCTTGCCGGTCACCCCAGGGATCGGCGACGGTCCCCGACGCATAGATGTCGGTGAGCACCACCAGATCGGCCCCGGTGAAGGCGGTGGCGTATTCCTGCCACATCTCCGCGATGCGGTGGTAGCGGTTGGGTTGGAACACCGCGACCACCCGCTGCCAGTCGTCGCCGCTGTCGGCGCGCCCCTGCGATGACCGCAGCAATCTCCGACGGCAGGTGGGCGTAGTCGTCGACGAAGGTCGCACCGCCATCGGTGCCGCGGACGTCGAAGCGTCGTGCCACACCACCGAACCGGGCCAGCGCTTCGGCCACCTGATCGAACGGCACGCCGATCTCCAGCGCCATCGCCGCTGCCCCCGTCGCGTTGGCCACGTTGTGCAGGCCGCGCAGCGGCAGGTCGATCACGCCGAGGCGTTCGATGCTCGTGGCCGTGTCGTCGGTGGAAGACTGGCGTTCGAGCGCGAACCTGAACGATCCGTGCTCGGCGCGGATGTCGACTGCACGAACATCGCACGACGATCCCACCCCGTAGGTGAGCGCGCCGTGACGCTCCGCGAGGGCCCGTGCGATCGGGTCATCGCCACACACCACCTTGGGGCCGGCGATCTGGCCGAGGTAGTCGTCGAAGCCGGCAACGTAGGCCTCGAAGGAGCCGTAGTGGTCGAGATGGTCGGCTTCGATGTTGGTGAGGATCGTGCCGTGCAGCGGCAGTTCGAGGTGTGTGCCGTCGCTCTCGTCGGCTTCCACGACGAGCCAGTCGCCGTTGGTCCACTGCGCTCCGGTTCCCACATCGGTGACGTCGCCTCCGACGACGAAACTCGGTCGCAGCCCAGCGTGCGCCAGGATCATCATCAGCATCGAGGTGGTGGTGGTCTTGCCATGGGTGCCGGCGACGGCCAACGACTTGGCACGCGCGCAGATCGACGCCAGCATGCCGGCTCGGCTCAGAACGGTGACCCCGGTCGAACGTGCCTCGTCGAGTTCGATGTTGCGTGTGGGAATCGCCGACGACGCCGTGACCGCATCGACGCGGTGGACCAGCGAGCGATCGTGGCCGATGTGCACCTCGACATGTGCAGCCCGGACGCGTTCGAGCACCGGATGCTCGAGGAGGTCGGAGCCCGACACCAGGTTGCCCATCTCGGCCAGCGCGATCGCCACTGCGCTCATGCCAGGCCCACCGACGCCAACGACGTGCAGGCGATGAGGGACCGACAACTCCAGCGGGGCCGAGGGCGCCTGGTGGTGGGGCACCGGCCGATCGGCGAGATGCGCGATCGCCTCGGTCGCACCTCGGTGCAACCGGTCTGCGCTGGCTGTGGGGGGAACCGGTGACGTCACGATGGGTCAGATGCTAGAGCGACCCGGTCGATCAGGCGGGCCAGCGCTCCAGATCGGTGGATCTCGCCGCGGCGTCGAGCGGCGGCGCTCAGCGCAGCACGTGCGTCAGCATCGCCGCGCAGCCGATCGATCTGGTTGCCGAGATCACCGAGACGGTCCTCGCTGAGCAACACCGCAGCACCCACCTCCGACAGCCAGGTGACGTTGTCGGTCTGATGATCGTCGGCTGAAGCCGCCCACGGAACGAGGATCGCCGGCGTGCCCGTGACCGCGACTTCGTGCACGGTGCTCGCGCCGCCGCGCCCGATCAGGAGGTCGCATGCGTTGTACAACGCCTTCATGTCGTGGTCGTAGGCAACGACCTGATGCAGCACCCCCGAGCCGTCCGGACCGCTGACCTGATCGATCGAGTCGACGAATCGAACACCGGCGAGCTGACGAACAGCGAGCGTGCTGTCAGTGGCGTGGTCGGCCACGTACGACGCGATTGCGTCGTTGAGCACCCCGGAGCCCAACGAGCCTCCCATCACCACCACCAGGAATCGATCGGCCGGAATGCCGAGCGCCTGACGTGCTGCTGCACGTGCGTCGGGCGAACGATCGACAGCCAGTACGGCCCCGCGAACCGGCGCCCCGGTGAGTTCCGCGTGCGGCAACGCGGAGTTCTCGAACGCGACGGCGCACGCTGCGGCGTGGCGGGCCGCCAGACGACTCGCTCGGCCGGGGGTGCGGTCGTACGACACGACCACCACCGGGATGCCGAGCCGGCGAGCGGCGAACACCGACGGCATGCTGGCGTAGCCGCCCACCGACACCACGACCCGAGGACGCCATGTGCGCAGCAACTGGATCGCTTGGCGGCGGCTCCGATACATCTTGGGCACGAAGCCCAGATTCGAACGAGTGATTCGCCGTTGCGCGCCCACCACATCGAGAAACGTTGCGTGGTACGGCGTCGACGTCAACAGTTGCGTTTCGATGCCCCGTTGCGCTCCGACGTACTCGATGGTCTCGGGGTCGTGACCGGCGTCGACCAGCGCGTCGGCAACCGCGAGCGCCGGCAGGACATGCCCGGCGGTGCCGCCTCCCGTGACCACCGCGAAGGTCGGGGCGTCGCCACCACGTTCGGCTGAAGCGCCCGAGGTCATTGGGAGTTGATGCGGCGAGCGACGCTGAGGAGCAGGCCGGCTGCTGTCATCGACACGAACAACGAGCTTCCACCGGCGGAGAAGAACGGAAGCGTCAACCCGGTCACCGGCATGAGTCCGGTCACCCCGCCGATGTTCACGATGGTCTGCACGCCGAACCACGCTGCGATGCCGCCGGCGAGCAGCATGCCGAACCGATCCGGTGCGGCAATGGCAGTCTGCACACCGAGGCCGACGAGGAGCACGAAGCCACCCACCACGGCCAGTGTGCCGATGAAGCCGAGTTCGTCGGCGATCACCGCAAAGATGAAGTCACTCTGCGCATACGGCAGGTACCCGAGCTTTCCGTTGCTGCCGCCGATGCCCGATCCGGTCAGGCCGCCCGACGCCATGCTCAAGAAGCCCTGGTACGTCTGGTACGCCAGATGGTCCTTCTCGCCCGACACGTTCATGAAGGCGGTGAACCGGTCGAGCCGCCGCTGGCTCGACACGACGAAGAGCACACCGATGGCCATGGACGACGCACCCATCAACGACAACGGCACCAGCGGTACACCCGCAATCCAGGCCACGCTGAAGACGATCGCTCCCAACACCACCGCGGAGCCGAGGTCGCCCTGGGCGAGACAGAGTCCAGCGCCCACCGCCGCGATCCCGATCAGCGGGCCGTAGGTGTTGCGCTGGAAACCGTGGCCCTCGCGCCGCCTGGTGAGCAGGTCGGCGGCCAGGATCACCACCACGATCTTGACGAACTCCGATGGCTGCACACTGAGCGGTCCGAGACGCACCCACGAGCGAGCACCGTTGACCGTCGTTCCCAGTCCCGGGGCGAACGGCAGCGCCATCGCAACAGCGGCGAGGGCCACCAGTGGAAGCACCAGCCGCCGCCACCGCCGATAGGAGATCTTGACCATCGCGAGCAGTGAGACGAGTCCCAAACCGGCCCACACCGCCTGCCGGGCGAACACTCGGTACGGAGAGTGACCGAGATTCGCCTCGGTCACCGCAGATGCCGACAGCACCATCACCAGTCCGAGGGTGACCAGCACGCCGACGACCGCAGCGATGGCGTAGAACGTGCCCGGCGGCGGGTTGAGCACTTCGGCAGGCTCCGCCACTCGTTCACGACGCGCAGCGCGCTGGGTTCGGCGCCTGGTGCTGCGCGCTGGCGCTGATGGCCGGCCGCGGCGCTCGGGGGCGGCTCCTCCGTGCAGCCGCTCGAGCGTGGCACGGCGGCGATCCTCGACGCTGATGGTGCTGGTCATCGGGCCTCCCCGGGCTCGTGGCGTTCCTGGACGAGCGTGCGGAAGTGCTCCCCGCGCTCCTCGAAGCCGTTGTACTGGTCGAAACTGGCGCAGCCCGGCGACAACAACACCGTGTCGCCCGCCTCGGCGAGCGCACCGGCGCGTGCGACAGCGGCGTCGAGGTCGGCAACGATCTCGACGCGGCCGACCCCGGCAAATGCGTCTGCGATCGCCGGAGCAGTGGCACCGATCGCCAGCACCGCGGTGACACCACCGGAGTGCGCCGCCATCGTCGTCAGATCGACGCCCTTGTCGTACCCGCCGGCGATCAGGATCACTCGTTCGAACGACCGGATCGCAGCGAGCGCGGCATGCGGCGTGGTGGCCTTCGAGTCGTTGAACCATGTCACGCCCTGCCACGAGCCAATCTGCTCGAGGCGGTGTGCTGGACCGGTGAACGTGGCCAGCGCCGTCGAGATCGCTGCTCGTCCGGCGAGTCCGCTTTCCAGCACCAGCGCCGACGCAGCGAGCGCGTTGGTGATGTCGTGGGGCAGGCTCCGGCGCATCGTGTCCAGCGCACAGATGGTCCCATCGGGTCCGACGAGTTCGCCGTCGACGATCCGGTAATCGGCATCGTGCGTTCCGAACGTGACGTGTCGCGCCGGTGCCTCTCGCAGGCGACGCATCACCACCGGATCGGCAACGAAACCAACAGCGACGTCGTCGGCGCGCTGATGGGCCCAGATCCGGGCTTTCGCGGCCTCGTAGCTCGCCATGTCCCGGTGCCAGTTGAGATGATCCGGCGCCAGGTTCAACCAGGCCGCCCCATCTGCTCGGAACGACGGCGTCCAGGCAAGGCGGAAGCTCGTCGCCTCGACCACGAACGCGTCGAGGTCCATGGCGATGGCGTCGACCAGCGGGGTCGAGGTGTTGCCGGCATCGATGGTGCGCAACCCCGCCGCCTGCAGCATCGCCACCGTCAGCAACGTGGTGGTCGTCTTGCCGTCGGTGCCGGTGATCGCCAGCATCGGGCGCGGCCCGCCTGCCCGACGTTGTTCCCAGCGGTAGGCCAGTTCGATCTCCGACACCAACTCGACGCCCGCCGACTGGGCGGCGTGCACGACTGGGTGCGTCTCGGGGACACCTGGCGACGGGCTCACGAGTTCACACGTGGCGACCAAGCGCTCGAGGGCCCGATCGTCGGGACGTTCGATCAGATCCACGCCCAATGCCGTCGCCAGGGTCGCGCGCTCCTCGGTGACGGTGTCATCGGCGATCACCACATCGTGACCGTGCTGTTGCAGGGCACGAACCGTCGACGCACCAGCCACCGCGAGTCCGTAGACCAGAACACGGCTCACGGGAGTCTCGAGGCCACGTCGGTGAAGTCGGCAATGAAGATGGCGAGCGCGGTGGCGACCGAGATCGCCGAGATCAACCAGAACCGAATCGTGACCGTGGTCTCGGGCCAGCCGATCAGTTCGAAGTGGTGATGAATCGGTGACATGCGAAAGAGCCGCTTGCGGCGACCGCTGGCCTTGAACACGCCCATCTGGATGGCGACCGAGCCTGCCTCCATCACATTGATCGCGCAGATCAGCACGAGAAGCAGCGTCGTGTTGAGGGTGAGCGCCAAGAACGCCAGCGCTGCACCGATGGCCAGCGCACCCACGTCTCCCATGAAGATCCGCGCTGGCGCTGCGTTCCACCAGAGGAACCCGAGGCAGCCGCCGGCGAAGGCCGCTGCGAAGACACCCATGTCGAGCGGGTTGACGACGGTGCTGTAGATGTCGGGGTTGCGGAACGCCCAGTACGCGATGATCGTGAATGCACCGAAACCCATGAGCGCAGAGCCGGCCGCGAGACCGTCGAGGCCGTCGGTGACATTGACGGCGTTCGTGGTGGCCCAGATGATCATGCCTGCCCACAGCACCCACACGGCGGTGGGGACGTCGAGGCCCACGTCGCCGCGTGTGACAGAAATCGTTTCGGAAATGCCGGTGCCAACCACCAGGAGCCAGCCGAGGCCGACGCTCATCGCCATGGTGATGTAGTTCTTCTGCTTCCAGAAGATGCCCCGGTTGTGCCGGCGTCGCACTTTCAAGAAGTCGTCGAGGAACCCCATCAGCGCCATCAGCAGCACGCCGACCCAGACGATCATCGTCTGGTCCGAGAAGGCGAGCCCCGGTCGGATGTGGGCGACGAGCCAGCCGACGATCGCTGCACCGACGATGGCGATGCCGCCCATGGTCGGAGTGCCCTGTTTGATCATGTGATGTTCGGGGCCGTGGTCCTCCTTGCCGAGAATCGGCTGACCGTGGCCGCGCTTGCGGAAGAAGACCATCAGCCAGCGGGTGCCGAACAACGACACGATCATGGCGCTGGCTCCTGCGAGCATGATCGCGATCACGACCCAGCCTCCACGCAGTCGACGGCGATTCGGCGGTCGTCGAACTCGATCACCCGGTCGGCGAACTCCTGGGTCTGTTCGTGACCCTTGCCGGCGATGATGACGACGTCGCCCGCGCGCGCCGTTTCGATCGCGCGGTGGATCGCCTCGCGGCGGTCGATGATCGACTCGACGTGCGCAGCGGCCGATCGATCGATCCCGCCCACGATCTGGTCGATGATCGCCTGGGGGTCCTCGTGTCGGGGGTTGTCGGAGGTCACGATGACCCGATCGGCGGCCGCCGCCGCGACGGCACCCATTTGGGGACGTTTGTCGCGATCGCGGTCACCGCCACAGCCGAACACCGCCACGAGCGACCCGCCACTGCCCACGTGCTGGCGAGCTGACTGGAGCACACTCGCGAGACCATCGGGGGTGTGTGCGTAGTCGACGACGATGGTGAGGCCACGCGCTGCCGCGGCCGCGCTCTCGATCGCCTCGAAACGACCGGGTACTGGCGAGAGACGGGCGAGTCCGGCGGCGGCAACTTCGGGGTCGATGCCGAGTTCGACGGCGGTGGTGATGGCTGCCAGCGAATTCGACACGTTGAAGTCACCTCCGATCGGCACGTCGATGAGCTGATCGCGCCATCGATAGCGGTGCGATGAGGGCCCGACCTCGACGTCGACGAGAGCGTCCAACGAATAGGGCACGACCCGGAAGTCGTCGTCGGCAGCGTCGGCGATCAGGCGACCGTACCGGTCGTCGACGTTGACCACCCCGAGCGGAGCGAAGCCGGAATCGAACAGTCGCGCCTTGGCGCGAAAGTACGCCTCGTGTGATCCGTGCAGGTCGAGATGGTCGTGGCCGAGATTGGTGAACACCACTGCATCGAACTCGGTTCCGTCCACGCGATGCAAGGCCAGGGCATGTGACGACACCTCGAGCACCGCCGCGCGGCGGTCGTCGTCGACGAACGATCGCAAGGTCTGCTGGAGGTCAGGGGCCTCCGGCGTCGTGCGCGGTCCATGCAGCGTGCCGATCACGCCGCAGGCCAGATCGGCGGCCTCGAAGATGGCGGTGAGCATCGCTGCGGTGGTGGTCTTGCCGTTGGTGCCGGTGATGCCCACCATGCGCAGCGCGCGACTGGGATGGCCGACCACCGCCGCGGCGATCGGTCCAACGCGACGTCGGGTGTCGTCCACCACGATCTGCGCTGCCGCGCCGACATCAGCCAGTTCGTGGTCGACCAGCAGTGCCACAGCGCCGGCTTCGACCGCCGCAGGCGCGAAGTCGTGACCGTCGAAGGCCTCACCGCGCAAACAGACATAGAGCGCTCCGGGCTCCACGACACGCGAGTCGTGTGCCACCGAGCGGATGCCAATGCCGGCCTGCATCAGTTCGTCGAGCCTCGTCAGGCCATCGTCAGGCGCAGGGGCATCAGGCATCGGGGCACGCTTCCTCTCCCGGTGTTGGCCGGATGCCCAGCTCGTGGATCAGCGTTGGTGCGAGTTCGGCGAACACCGGCGCCGACGCCGTGCCACCGAAACGGTCGCCGGTACCGGCGGGCGGCTCGTCGACCGACACCAGCACGGTCACCTGTGGGTCGTCGGCAGGGAAGAATCCAACGAAGCTGGCGTAGTAGACGCGATTGCCGTTCTCATCGAAGTACGTGCCGTTGTCGGCCGCTTTGAAGGCCGTACCGGTCTTGCCGGCGATCGGCAGGCCGTCGACCTGGGCGCGCTTTGCCGTTCCTCGACACACGACAGTGCGCATCATCTCGGTGGTCTGTGCGGCGGCCTCTTCGCTGATGACGCGACGTGTGATCGAGGGAGCGGTGTCGGTGATCGTGCCATCGGCCCCGACCGTCGACTGCACCAGTTTCGGCGCCACATAGGTACCACCGTTGGCGATCACGTTGACGGCGGCAACGAGTTGCACCGAGGTGCTCGCAACACCCTGACCATATGACACCGTCACGCGCTCGGAACCCTGGAGATCCTCGGCCTCTTTCAAGATGCCGGGCGACTCGCCCGGGAAGTCGAGCGCCGACTTCGCGCCCAGACCGAACGCCGCCATGTAGTCGCGATGCAGGCTGTAGCCCATCTCCTGCTGCACGTACACCGTGCCGATGTTCGACGACTGCGCGAGGATCTGCGCCACGCTCATCGAATCGGTGCCGTGCTGATGCGAGTCGCTCAGCATCACGCCGTAGAACTCCTGACGCCATGGCACCACATACGGGGTTTCAGGGGTGACCAGGCCTTCGCTGAGCGCGCTGGCGATGGTGATCACCTTGGCCACCGAGCCCGGCTCGTAGGAATCGACGGCGGCGTAGTTTCCCGAGGTGACCCCGTACTCCCCGGTCTCGTCGTCGCGACGCACCGAAGCCATCGAATAGATCTCACCGGTGTCGGTGTCCATGGCAATGGCCGTCGCACCGCGGGCGCCGATCTCGCTGACCTTCTCCAGCAGCACCTGCTCGGTGGAGAACTGGATCGAACGATCGAGCGTGAGCACGAGGTCGTCACCGGCGACCGGAGCATCGATGATCGTCTCCGAGCCAGGAATCGATCGGCCTGCGGGCGCCACCTCTCGGCGCATCACGCCATCGGTGCCCGTCAGCATGTCCTCGAACTGCAATTCGAGCCCGGAGATACCGACGCCGTCGATGTTGGTGCGGCCCACCACGCTTCGACCCGTGTCGCCTCCTGGCATCTCCCGTCGGCTCTCACGATCGACGTTCACGCCGGCCAGCCGCAGCTCCGCGATCTGGTCACCGACGCCTGCATCCGTCTGGCGGGCAACGAACACGAACCCGCTGTCCTTCGCCGCGATCTCCGCGGTGAGTTCGGCGACCTTCTCGTCGGACAGGTCGAGCATGTCGTCGAGCAGTTGGACCACCGCAGGGCCGTTGTCGATCAGCTTCGGGTTGATCGAGATCGTGGCGGCGGGCACCGACATCGCCAACTCCGCGCCATGACGGTCGAACACGGCGCCACGCTGGCCGGGCAGCGTGACCGTGCGTGTCCACTGGTCAGCCGCGGCCGATCGGAGCGTGTCGGCCTCGGTGGTCTGCAGGAACGCAACGCGCACCACGATCGCTGCGAGCACGATCGCAATCATCACCAACGCTGCGATCAAGCGGCGCCGCGGCGACCCTGCTCGAAAGCGCGCCGACTTCTCGCGTGGTGGCGTTGCCTTGACTCGTTTCGCCTTCGGCGTCGCCGCCTGATTCGGCCCGGCCGAACGCACCAACGGAGCGAGGTATCGATTGCGGGGCACCTGACGCCAACGGGGGCCACGGTGACCGCGAGGCGAGGTCGCCGTGCGGTTCGAGCGTGTTCGCTGCGCTGGCGCAGTGTGGCGAGCTTGCGGCGTTGCGCGCCGGCCGTGCGCACCGCCCGCCGACGGGACGGATGATGCTGGTGCACCCGGAGCCTTCGAGCGCTTCGACGGCCCCGAAGGCGGCGCTGCCGAGTGCGAGCGGGCCCCGGGCTCCGAGCGGTGGGAGCGGGTGGCGGTGGGCTTCATGGTTGGGTCCCGGACACGCTCTTGACGGCGCGGAACTGATCGAGCGGGTCGGGCTTGACCACGATCTGTATGGCGTCCCCGGCGAGTGGGCCGGCGGCGGCGAGCTGTCGGGCGAGCGCGTCCGGCGTCACGGCCACGAAAGTCGTCACACTGCCGCGCGACATGCCGAGTTCGGTACCGGCCGCGGCAAGTCGTACCGGCGAACGCAGCTCGGCTCGCTGATAGCGAAGATCATCGAAACGCTCGCGCTGAACGGCCAGTTCACGGTCGAGTCGGTCGAGCTGCAACTGACGTCCAGCGAGTTGGGTGTGGAACACCGCAGTGCCGAGCAGGCCGACGAAGACGATCGACCAGGCCAACCCTGCGAGCAACGCGGGCAGTCGCCGACGCCGTTGCACGAGTGCCAGCGCCGGTTGTGCACGATTCGCCGTCTGCGATCGACGTGTCTGGTTGCGCTCGTTGAGGTCGCGCAACAGTGGCAGAGCCGCCATCAGAATCCGGTCCTCTCGCTCTTGGGTGTCGCTTCGATCCGTTCGACGACGCGCAGCAGCGCGGACGACGCCCGACGATTCGTGGATCGCTCGTTCTCACTCGGACGCTTCGGTATGCCTCGCACCAGGCGAACCGTCTGGATCGCACCGCACACGCATGGCAGGTCATCGGGGCATTCGCACGCACCTGCAGCAGTGGCGAATCGTTCTTTCACGATGCGGTCCTCGCCCGAGTGGTACGACAGCACGGCGATGCGCCCGCCGGGACGAGTCGCAGTGATCGCCTGGTCGAGCGCACCTGGCAATGCGGCCAACTCGTCGTTCACCTCGATGCGCAGCGCCTGAAACGTGCGCTTGGCAGGGTGACCGCCCGTGCGGCGGGCTGCAGCCGGGATCGCAGCGGTGACGATGGCGGCCAACTCGGTGGTGGTCTGAATCGGCCGGGCGGAGCAGATGGCCCGAGCGATACGCCGAGCGAACCGCTCGTCGCCGTACTGCTTGATGATTCGGGCGAGTTCGTCTTCGCGGTAGCCGTTGACGACATCATCGGCCGACCAGCTCTGGTCGGTGTCCATGCGCATGTCGAGTGGCCCGTCATGTCGGTACGAGAATCCTCGGTCACCGCGGTCGAGTTGTGGTGACGACACGCCCAGGTCGAACAGTGCGCCACTGATCTCTCGGATGTCGTTGGCGGCGAGGGCCTCATCGAGCTGATCGAACCGACATCGGCTCGTGCGGACTCGATCGCGATGGTCAGCGAGTCGGTCGAGCGACGCCTCGAGCGCATCCGGATCCTGGTCGATGCCGAGGACGTCGAGGTCGCCTCGCGACTCGAGCAACGAGGCGGTGTGACCCCCACCGCCGAGGGTGGCGTCGACGATGGTGCCAGCCGGCACGGAGGCAAAGATCTCCGTGATCTCCTCGACCATCACCGGGCGGTGATCGAACTGCTCAGGGTCGGAGGTCATTGCCCACCACCAGCGATCTCGTGCTGGCCGGCGTTCTCGCTGCGTCGGAATGCCTGCGGATCCCAGAGTTCGATCTGATCGATGTTGCCGAGCACGGCAACGGCGGCCTGCGGCGCCAAGCCGGCGTGGTCACGCAGCCGAGCGTCGAGGGTGACGCGACCCTGCTTGTCGATCGTGGCCTGGCTGGCCGAGGCGGCAAACGCACGTTGACGGTCACGTGAGATCTCCCCGCGCTTGGCCTTGGCCACCGTGTCGGCAGCTTCTGCCTCGAATGATTCGACGCTGCGGATACTGACGCATCCGTCGTCGCCGAAGAACAGGTAGCACTGGTCACCGAGCACGCTCCGGTACGCCGAGGGCAGAGCCACTCGTCCCCGTTCGTCGAGCTGACGCTCGTAGACCCCGACAAACACGCGCCGCGTCCCTCGTACTTCCTGCCTCGGTCTCCCGCGTCATGCCTGCCGTGCTGAGAACGCGGGAGTTCTCCCCAGCGATCCCCATTGTTCCCCCATTTGCCCCCAAAGTCAACCACAATTCCCCATTCCTCTCCCTCAAGCCCCCATCGGGCCCCACCACAGCCCCGCAGCGCCCACCCCGACCCGCCGCAGCACCAGGGACACGCAGCCAGGACGGCCGCATGTCCTCGACTGGCCGGGGGTCGATTCCGCCGCCGACCCGTCGTTCGACGAAGCAGTGGGAGGCTGGCAGGACCGCTCCCGTCACCTGCGCGGGTACCTCGACGACATCGAGCCAGCTGCGTTGGCCATGGAGCTACGCCCTGCGAGATCTCGATCGCCTGAGCTGAGCTGTCGTCTGGGGTTGTCGAGCCCCATCGAGCCCGAACGCCACCTGCCGCGGCGGTCAGCGAAGCCGGTCGAGCAGCGCTGCGGGGATCAGCTCGGCCAGCGCACGTGGCACGGTGGCGACCGGCGCCAGGTCGATGGCCTGCGGACGCGCCATCGGGTCCAGCAGTGACACGAGGGCCTCGGCGTCGTACGACGAGTACCAGCAGCACTGCAGGCGAGCGGCATGACGGGTCCGTCGCTGGCTCATGCCCACGAGTTTGCGGCCATCGAGCAGCACTTCGCCGGCACCGAGGCCGTCGAAGCAGACCTGCGACGACCATTCGGTGCTGGCAAGTGCCCCGGTGTGCACCTGCACGCGTCGATCGGAACCGACGAGCTCATCGATCACGGCAGCGAGATGCTGGCCGAGCCACACCATTGGACGATGCACGTCGGGCGACCAGCCACGTCCACCAGCCGGCACGATCACGTCGAGCCAGGTCACCTCGCCCGGAGTGAGCAACACCGCTCCCCCACCGCTTCGCCGCCTCACCACGTCGACCCCGGCGCTCCGACACGCCTGGCGATCCACGATCGAATCGTCCTGCGTCGAGCCGAGCACCAGCGCCGCAGCCTCGATCTCGTGCCACCACAGCTCGGCCGACGCCGGAGCCGGCACCTCTCGGGAGTGAAACGCCTCGACCGAATCGGACGACCGGTCGAGCCGGTACGAGTCCGGCGAGATCACGGCGTGCCGCAGCGCATCACGACGCAAGCGCCAGGTACTGCCGCCATGTGTCGGGGATCCCGTTGACCGACACCACCACCCAAGCGGTTGCTCGAGGAGCGCGACAGGGCCGAGCGAGCCGCATTCCGGCCTCATCCGGGGTTCGGTCACGCTTGCCCAGATTGCAGGGTCGGCATGCCGCAGCGACGTTCTCCCAGCTGTGTGGGCCACCCTTCGACCGCGGCACGACGTGGTCGATCGAGTCGGCGTGCCCGCCGCAGTACTGGCACTGGTAATCGTCGCGCACGAAGATCGCTCGGCGCGACAACGCCGCTCGACGCACGTACGGCACCTTGACCATGTAGCGAAGCCGGATCACCGAGGGGCTCGGCAGCGCGAGCCGTTCGGAACGAATGACCCGACCGTCGTCTTCGAGCACGTCGGCCTTGTCCGCGATCACCAGGCAGGTGGCGCGTTGGCTCGACACGATGCTCAACGGCTCGAAACTGGCGTTGAGGACGAGGGCGCCCGACATCACACCTGCTCCATGCCCGGACTCAGGCGTCGACTCGTTCCCAGCTGCGGCACCACCGCAGGTAGTTCAGCACATCGTCGGGCTCCGGTCGATGCGAGTTGTCGCCGTACTGCGTGACAAGACGAAATTCGAGGTACGACCGCGACGGCACGGGCAGGAACGGACGCCGCCGCCACCAGTGGCGAGGCACGAGTCGAGCGGCCTGTCGAACCGCTGTCGGCCACAACGACGGATGCGCAGCAACGGCGCGCGTGACGGCGATCATGCCAGCACCAACGACACCCTCACGGCGCCTCACTCACTGGGGACGGGGCTCCTTGGGCAGACCCAGAATCATCTCACCGATGATGTTGCGTTGGATCTGCGACGATCCAGCGTAGATCGTGCCGGCACGGGCGTTCAGGAACGTGCCCACCCACGACGCCGACGAGTTGGCTGCTCCCGGGTCGTCGGTCTGGAACGCCGACGACGGCGGGCGACCCTGGAAGTACATGGCGTCGGCGCCGAGGATGTCGACGGCGAGCTCGGTCACCTTCAGGTGGTACTCGCTCCAATAGAGCTTGGAGATCGCGCCGTCGGGGCCCGGATGGTGCCCCGCCAGGAACTGCGTGAGCGTGCGCTGGCCGAGGAACTTCATGATCTGGACCTTGGAGTAGCACCAGGCGAGCCGCTGGCGGATGATCGGATCGTCGGCCACGCCCTTCTCGCGAGCGAGCTCGAACAGGCGGTCGAGTTCGGACTGGTACCGGATCGGGCCGGTCGCTGCGGCTTCACCGCGCTCGAATCCGAGCAACGACATCGCCACGCCCCACCCGTTGTTGACCCCGCCCACCACATCGCCCTTCGGGCACCGCGCATCGGTGTAGAACACCTCGTTGAACTCGCTGTCGCCGGAGATCATCTTGATCGGGCGCACCTCGATGCCCGGCTGGTCCATCGGCACCAACAGGAACGAGATGCCCTTGTGCTTGGGGCTGTCGGGGTCGGTGCGGGCGAGGGTGAAGATGTGATCGGCGAGATGTCCTGCGGACGTCCAGATCTTCTGGCCGTTGAGCACCCACTCGTCGCCATCGAGTTCGGCTCGCAAGCCGACGTTGCCGAGATCGGAGCCGGCATCGGGCTCGGAGTAGCCCTGGCACCAGGTGTCTTCGCCCGACAGGATCCGCGGCAGGTAGTGCTGCTTCTGCTCCTCGGTGCCCCACATCAGCAACGTGTTGCCCAGCATCTGGATGCCGAACACGTCGTTCGGGCCACCGGTGACCACGCCCGCGCGGGCGAATTCCTCGGCCAGGATGACCTGCTCGGTCGCGCTGAGTCCGGCACCGCCGTACTCTGTCGGCCAACCGGGCGCCAGGTAATTGGCTTCGTAGAGCGTCTTGCGCCATTCGGTGACGAACTCGGTCAACGCATCACCCTCGAGCGCCCCCATGCCCTTCCAGTTCGATGGCAGCTTCTCGGCGAGGAACGCCTGGACCTTCTCGCGATAGGCCTCGGCGTCAGCGGAATACGTCGGTTGCATGACACCAGGCTACTCGCCCAGCGTCACCGCGAACCACTGTCGAGCGCCAAGGCTGCTGCAGCGGACAGAGGTTGGACGAAGCCCGACGCCTCGAGCACCCGAAGGCCATCCAGATGTCCGAGTCTCGACCGGTCCCCCACCTCACGTCGAAGCGTCTCGAGCATCGGGTCACCGAGGGCGTCGATCACGGAGCCCGAGACCACGAAGGTGGAGACGTCGAACACGGCCGCCGCCGATGCGATCGCTCGGCCGATCATGATGCCGGTGCGTTCGATGATGGACGGCGTGGCCCGTCGCAACGACCGGTTCATCTCGGCCTCGAGTGCTGACGCCGACGCGAGCGCACTGAGACACCCCGACGAACCGCACGCACAGCGCTGCCCGCCGGGATCGACGGTGATGTGGGCCAGCGCCCCTGCATTGCCGTGGGCGCCCCTGAGGCGTCTGCCGTCGATCACGCACGCCGATTCGACTGACCGGTCGAGCACGAGCGTGAAGAAACTCGCCGTCGAGCCATGGTCGCCGTACCGCCGCTCGCCGGCTGCCAGCCGCGCCGGCAATCGTGTCGAGCAGCACCGGAAGTCCAGTGAGTTCCTCCAGGTGTTCGCGCAGCGCGAAACCCGCCCAGGCCGGGAGCAATTCGGGAGTCACCGACCCTGCCGTCGAGTCGATCGGGCCAGCGCAGCTCACGGCAACCGACAACGGTGGAGCGACGTCGTCGGGACGTGCGGCGAGCACGCGGCGCACCAGGTGCTCGAGTGATCTCCACACCTCACGATTCGGGGTGCTGATCCGGTCACGAACGATCGTGTCCCCTGTTGCGGTGTCGACGATCCCGGCGGCCAAGCGTCCAGGATCGACCACGACTGCCAGCACGCACGTTCCCGTCTCGACCACGAAGGCCGAACCTATCTCGCGCGTTCACCGTTGTCCCCGAGTGCCACTCGCCCCGAGGTGCGTCTACCCTTCCGGCAGTGACCACCGAGATCGCCGACGACGCCGAATTCGCCGCCAGACCCGACGGGGCCCCACCGGCGCGCGGCTTCGCCGACCTCTTCGATGCGATCACCGCCAATGTCGCGCAGGTGTTGCACGGCAAGCGTGACACGATCGAGCTGGCGGTGATGTGTCTGCTCGCCGAGGGGCACCTGCTCGTCGAGGACGTCCCCGGGGTCGGCAAGACGTCGCTCGCCAAGGCGCTCGCCGCATCGATCGACTGCAGCTGGAAACGCATCCAGTTCACCCCCGATCTGCTGCCGACGGATCTGGTCGGGGTGAGCATCTATCAGCGGTCGACCGAAACCTTCGTGTTCGAACCTGGCCCCCTGTTCGCGAACATCGTGCTCGCCGACGAGATCAACCGCGCCTCCCCGAAGACACAGTCGGCGCTGCTCGAAGCAATGGAGGAACGACAGATCACCGCCGACGGCCGCAGCCGATTGCTCGATCCGCCGTTCATGGTGATCGCGACGCAGAACCCGGTCGACCAGGAAGGCACCTACCGCCTGCCTGAGAGCCAACTCGACCGGTTCCTGCTGCGGATCTCGATCGGGTACCCCGGGCGCGACGCCGAGATGCAGATGCTCGACGACCAGGGTTCCGCCGATGCGATCCGCGCGCTTCGACCCGTGGTGTCCATCGAGGAGATCCGGGCGATGATCGCCGCGGTCCGCAGGGTGCACGTGGCGAAGGCCCTGAAGTCGTATCTCGTCGACCTCGCCGCCGCCAGCCGGCAGCACCCTGGAATCGAACTCGGATTGTCGCCTCGCGCAACGCTGCAGCTCGCGGCTGCCGCACGCGCACACGCCGCGGCACGCGGGCGCAACTACGCAACGCCCGACGACGTGAAGGCGGTCGCACTGTCGACCCTGAGCCATCGTGTGGTGGTGCGCTCCGACCACGGATCACAACTGTCATCGGCTGACGCGATCAGCGAAGTCCTCGACGCCGTTGCGGTCCCGGTGCCGCGTTGATCACGCCGTGCCGTCGTGACTGACCTCCGCCTCGGCCCCACCCGCGTGACGGTGACCCGTCAGGGAATCGCGGTCGTGCTCGCGGGAGTCATCGCTGTGGTCGTCGGTCGCGTGTTCGGGATTCTCGAACTGTTCGTGATCGGTACGGCCTGCGTGGCATGCGTGGTCGTCGGCGTGGCGGCAGTGTGGTTGCGACACCCACGCATCGAGGCAATGCGTTGGATCCACCCGTCGCTGTTGGTGGCCGGCGACACCGGTCGGGTCGACATTGCGATACGCCACGTTGGCACCATGAGGAGCGCCCCCTTCGTGCTCGAGGAGGCGGTACGCCGCTCCAATGCCGACGACCACATCGCTCGGCTCCCGGTGGCATCACTCCCCGTGCACACCTCCTCGACGTCGGGGTATCAGGTGCCGACCTCGACTCGCGGAGTCATCTCGTTGGGACCGCTTCGTGCGGTCACGTCCGACGTGCTCGGTATCGCCCGTTCGACGAGCACGATTGCCGACACCGACGAGATCGTGGTCGCGCCGAGAGCCGAACTGCTCGACATGCCCGAGTTGGGTCGCGGTTCCCTCGGCGAGGCACTCCTGGAGTCATCACGCCGACTCGGACCAGGCGACTTCCATGGGCTGCGGGAGTACGCCGTCGGCGACGAACCGCGCAGTATCCATTGGAGGGCATCGGCTCGCACCGATGCCCTCATGGTCAAGGAGCACACCGTCGAAGGCCTGCATCAGTGCACGGTGGTGTTCGATCCGAGTCCGACGGCCCACGGCAGCAGTCCCAATTTCGAGCGTGGCGTCACCGCTGCGGCCAGCATCGTGCACAGTTCCATGCACAGCGGGTTGAACACCCGCTTCGTCACCGCAGGCGGCATCGACCTTCGCGGGCCCGAGGTGGTCGCGAACACGCTTCGCGTGCTCGCTCGGATCACCCCGAGCCAGCCCACCGCGCTGGCTCCGTTCGATGCCGACATGGTCGATGGTCTCGTGCTGCTCGTGGTGGTGACCGGCTCACGCGACGCTGCGGTCTGGCACGCCGCCCAAGCGGTGTCGAGCCCGACGATCACCCGTGTGCTCGTCACCACCGACGATGCGACCGGCGCACACCTCTCGGTGCCGGCGAGCAGCGACGTCGAGTTCGTCGCCGCCTGGCAGACGCTGGTCGGCAGGAGCGCAGGTGCGCCGCGGTGACACGATGACCAGCGAGTCTCCTCCGACAGCGCCGTCGCTGGCAAGCGACCTGATTGCATCGTGCGCGCTCGCGCTGTTCTCGCTGTCGGTCGCCGCAGGCTTCGCTCGGGTGTTCAGCGGGTGGCACTTCATGAGCGCCATGGCGGCGATCGTGGTTGCCGGGCACGGGTCAAGCCTGCTGCTACGACGCCTCGGGCTCACCGCCTGGTTGGCGGTGCCGGCCACGGCGGTGGTGCTTGCGTGGACACTGCTGGCGCTCTTCAGCTTCGACACCTTCTCCTGGTGGCTCCCGACGAGCGACACCTGGGCGCTGTTGGAGCTGCAACTCACCGATGTTCGCGACGCCTTCAGCACCGCCATTGCACCCGTGGTCTACGGCGGTGGGTGGGATGTGCTCGCGGCGGTCGGCGTGGCCGCTGCAGTGCTGCTCGCCGATGTGTTTGCCTTTCGGGCCGATGCCCGAGCGGAAGCACTCGTTCCCGGAGGTGTGCTGTTCGTCTTCGTCGGCGCACTCGGCAACAGCCGTGCCCAGATTGCGCTGGTCGTGCTGTTGGTGGCCATTGCGGTGATCACCACGGCGGTGCTCAGGGCGTACCACGCAGGTGGCCTCGACGTCGGCATGCGCAGGCTCTCGTGGAGAAGCACTCCGACGATGGTGTCGGTCGGGGTGGTTGTTGCCCTCACCGCTGGGTTTGTCGGGCCACGCCTCCCCGGCGCCGACGCCGAAGCGCTCTTCGACACCACCGGGCGAGGCGGAGGTGGCCTCACCGAATTCGTGAGCCCGCTCGTCGACATCCGCTCACGCCTCACCAATCGGTCGACCGATGTGCTGTTCAGCGTCACCGCCGACGTCGAGTCGTACTGGCGCTCGGCAACACTTCCCGAATTCGATGGCACGCAGTGGCGGCTTCCCGAACGGGAACTGCGCCCGTTCGACAACTCCTCGATCGACCCCGCCGATGGAACGGTCGAGAACCGGCAGCGCATTGCGATCGGGGCGCTCGCCGGCTCGCTCGTGCCGGCCGCTCCCGACCCGTTCCAGGCCTCGGGCCCCGACGACCTCCGCTGGGTGGCCGAGACCGCGACGTTGGTCACCGTCGACGGCGACCTCGAAGACGGCGACCTGATCGACATCGTGTCGGCCGCTCCGCGACTCGACGCCGACATCCTCGCGGCCGCAACCTCCGACGACCCGGGAGACGAGATCTATACCGAGGTCCCCGACGACCTCCCGGACGTCGTGGCTGACACCGCACGCCAGATCACCGCGGGGAGCGGCACCCCGTACGAAGCGGCGCGCGCGCTGCAGACATGGTTTCAGAACGAGTTCACCTACAGCCTCGAGGTGCAGCCCGGTCACGACGGCTCCGCGATCGAGACCTTCCTGCGTGAGCGCATCGGCTATTGCGAACAGTTCGCGGGCACCTACGCCGCGATGATGCGCACGCTCGGTGTCCCCAGTCGGGTCGCGGTGGGATTCACCTCCGGCACCTCGGTGTCCAACGGTGTCTGGTCGGTGCTCGGACGCAACGCCCACGCGTGGCCCGAAGTCTGGTTCGACGGCATCGGTTGGGTCGCGTTCGAACCAACGCCCGGCCGAGGCGCCCCGAACGCCGAGGCGTACACCGGCCTTTCCCCTGAGCAGGACCTGTCGGGCTCCGACTCGATCGACTCCGACCCCAACGTGGCGCCACCGACGACGATCGCCGGCGGCCCGACGCCAGATCAGCCCGAACTGAACCTTCCCGAGGAGTTCGCCGATCCGACCGGTGCAGATGCCGACCCTGCCGCTACGGCGCCCTCGAACAACTCGTCGGCGCCCTGGCCCTTGCTGGTGATCCTCGGTTTCCTCGCGCTCGCCGCTGCTGCGCCCGCACTCGTGCGCTCGTTGCGACCTCGGGTGGCATCGCCATCGGTCGACCAACAACTCGCCGCCGCCTGGGCGCGAGCCACCGGTGCGCTCCAGTTGGCCGGCGTGCTGGTACGCGCATCCGACACACCGACCGAGGTGGCATCACGAACCGCCATCCAAGTTCCGCTCGTGGCACGACCGATGGCATCGCTCGCCGACGCCGTGACCGATGCCATGTATCGCGCCGAGGGCACCGCCGGCTACGACGAGGTGGGCGTCTACGGGGCGACGACTGCCGGGGACTGTCGCAACTGGGCCAAACAGGTCGACCGCACGGTGTCGGAGTCGCTCGGCTGGAACCAACGACTTCGTCGATACTTCACCACGTGGCGCTGAACTGACGTCGCAGCGGCGCCGGCCGGATCGGCGTGCGGCGCCTCAGCGGGTGGCGTCGTCGTCGACGTCGGGTCGCCGTCCGCTGAGCCAGGCCGAGATCGGCAACTGACCGAGTCGTTCACGCCCGAGCAAGCGGAGCTCCGATTCGAGCATGATCGCCATCACCAACACCAACACGAAACCGGCGAAGGCCACGAAGAAGTTGACCAGGAGGCCGCCGATGGTGATCACGAAACCGATCACCAAGCCGACTGCCAACGTGATCGAGCGGCGGCGCGACACGCGGTACCCACGTTGCGAGAACGTGGGGTCCTGTTCGAGCTCTTGCTCGATCTGGCGCAGAATGCGCTGTTCTTCCTCGGAGAGAGGCACGGACGCAATCATCGCACGTTCACGACCGATCCTCAACGCGGTGACGACCTTTCTTCTGGACGATCTGGACCCCACTGCTGCCCGCCGCGTTCGACGTTGCGGATCCGGCCCGCCGTGACAGCACTGGCCGGCCCGATCGACTGAGCGCCGTAGCGCTCCCGAATTGCGTCGAGCGCAGCCTCCTTCGCGCCGTGGCGCGTCGCGCCACCTGCCAGGTCGTCGAGCGTGAGTTGCTGATGCACCGGGCCGAGATTCGATCCAGCGACCCCCAGCAGGCGCACGCCGGGCGACGGATCGATCGTGTCGAGGATCGGTTGCAGCAGCTCCACCATCGTTGCGGCCTGATCGACCGCTTCTGCACTCGTGGTGGAGCGGGTGATCGTGTGGAAACCGTCGTCGAAACGAACCTTCAGGATGAACGTCCTGGCACCGACGCCGCTGCGTCGGAGACGCGACGCCACCGCATCGGCCAGTCGCACGAGGTGCGTCCGCAGCTCCCCCGGCTCGGTCAGGTTCGATGCATACGTTTCCTCGTGGCTGATCGACTTGGCCTCGCGATCGGGCTCGACCGGACGATCGTCGTCGCCCCGTGCGAGCGTGAGCAGGTGGCGGCCCTGACCCGGGCCCAGTGCGCTGAGCAGCACCGCCGGGTCGACCGCAGCGAAATCCGCGACCCGGTGGATGCCGATGCGCTGCAGCTTGGCGAGCGTGGCCGGCCCCACGCCCCACAGGCGCTGCACCGGCAATGGGTCGAGGAAGGCACGTTCGCGACCCTGCTCCACCACCATCACCCCGATCCCCGGTTCGATGCCTGCGGGCGTGGCACGCGGTTTGGCCTCGACGGAGGCCAGCTTGGCGAGGAACTTGTTGCCCGCCACGCCCACCGAGCACTCGAGATCGAGTTCGTCGTGGACGGCCCGACGGATGCTGGACGCGATGTCGGGGGCGGCACCGAACAGGCGAATCGAGCCGGTCACGTCGAGGAACGCTTCGTCCAACGACAGCGGTTCGACGAGCGGCGTGAAACGATCGAGGATCTCACGTACCTCGGCGCTCACCTCGTTGTACAAGCCATGGTCGCCGGGCAGGAAGACGGCGTGGGGACATCGCCGTTTGGCGATCGCCGACGGCAACGCCGAATGCACACCGAAACGACGGGCCTCGTACGAGGCTGCAGCCACCACGCCGCGATTTCCGGTGCCTCCGACCACGACCGGCTGTCCCACCAGGTCGGGTCGGCGCCGCAACTCGACCGACACGAAGAACGCGTTCATGTCGACGTGCAGGATCTGGCGGGCGATCTGGGGCGCTCCGGTCACGTCCCCAGTGTGGCCCAGTACGCTCGCGCGTCATGGATGCGACGCCGGTGGCCGACCCCGAACGAGCATTGTCAGCGCTGCCGTCGGTCGGCATTCGCCTCGGGGCATTCGTTGCGATCCTGCTCAGCGGGCTCGCCGGCGGCATCATTGGTTACTCGCTCGCCGCCCTGCAGTGCGAAGGCGACTGCGGTCTCGCCAAGGGGATCGGACTGCTCATCGGAGCGACCATCGCCGCTGGAGGGATGGCCGTGGTGGCGGTACTCGTGATGCGCGCCGTCGGCGAATGGCGCGAGATCGAGGACCGCACAGCCGCCGGTCACGCTCCCCGATGACCGCAGACACATCGCCTGCAGCGCTGCGCGACCTCGCCGCCGACGTGGCCCGACGCGCCGGACGCGCCGCGTTGGCCGGCCGTCGCCAACTCGGTGTCGGTCAACCGGTCGCTCACGACACCAAGTCCACACCCACCGACCCCGTGACCGAACATGACCGGGCGGCCGAGCGGCTGATCGTCGAGAGCTTGCGAGAACAGCGACCCGACGATTCGATCATCGGCGAGGAGGGTGCGTCCCACGCCGGTTCGTCGCCGTTCTCGTGGCATGTGGACCCGATCGACGGCACCGTGAACTTCGTCTACGACCTCCCGATGTGGTGCACGTCCGTTGCGGTCGTCGACGCTGACGGCCCACTCGCCGGCGCGGTGTACGCCCCCGTCACCGACGAGCTGTTCGCAGCCGCTCGCGGCGCCGGCGCAACACGAAATGGTGAGGCGATCCACTGTTCGAGCGCCGTCGACCTCGCCATGGCGCTCGTCGGCTCTGGCTTCAACTACTCGCCGGCGGTGCGCGGTCGCCAGGCGGCTCGCCTCGCTTCGTTGCTGCTCGAGGTGCGCGACCTGCGTCGATACGGCTCAGCAGCGCTCGATCTGTGCATGGTGGCCTGCGGCCGACTCGACGCGTATTTCGAAGAGCATCTCAACTCGTGGGACTTCGCAGCGGGCGTGCTCATCGCCGCCGAGGCAGGCGCGACGACCTCCGATCTCCACGGTGCCACGGCTGACCAACACGGTGTGGTTGCCTGCGCTCCCGGCGTCCACCGGAGCCTGATCGAGGCGATTGCTCGGATCGACCACACCCTCGACGTCTGAGCGATCGAGCGGAATACCTGGCGCGATGGTCGCCGGAACCGGTCCGGATGCGCCATCATGGTCATGTGGGCACACGCATCCTCGCCGTGGAAGACGACGAACGCATCCGATCTGCGGTGAAACTCGCACTCGAGGACGAGGGTTGGATCGTCGACGAAGCCGAGAGCGGCGAGGAAGCGATCGAGAAGTTCGCCCGGTGCAATCCCGACGTCGTGCTGATCGACATCATGCTGCCGGGCATCGACGGATTCGAACTGTGCCGCACGCTGCGACGCACCAGCGACGTCCCCGTCGTGATGGTGACCGCCCGCAACGACACCCACGACGTGGTCGCCGGCCTCGAAGCCGGCGCTGACGACTACCTCACCAAACCCTTCGCCCCCAAGGAGCTGTCGGCGCGCATCCGTGCGTTGCTGCGTCGGATCCGTCCCGGCCTGCCCGGGCATGCTCGTCTGAGCTTCGGCGATCTCGAGCTGATCCCTGACGAGGGCAAGGTGTTGCGCAACGGCGACGAGGTACACCTGACCAAGACCGAGTTCCGGCTGCTGTGCGAACTCGCCGAGAGCCCCGGCAAGGTGTTGAGTCGCGAGGTGCTGCTCGACAAGGTGTGGGGATACGACTACTTCGGTGATGGCCGCCTCGTCGACGTCCACGTTCGGCGGCTGCGCACGAAGGTCGAGATCGACCCGGCGAACCCCCGCCACGTCGTCACGGTGCGCGGCCTCGGGTACCGGCTCCAGACGTGAGCGAGGGCGGCTGGTTTCGTCGCCTGGTCAATCGCTTCCGCCCTGCGACGCTCGGTCTGCGGCGACGAATCCTGTTGATCTTCACACTCGGCTCGCTGTTGCTGTCGGTGTTCCTCGCCACCACCACCTACGGGCTCACCCGCTCCAACGTCGTACGCGAGCGGGTCGACACCGCGATCAACACCTCGCAGCGCAACGCGCAAGGCGTCGAGCGGGACCTGCGGTCCTTGCCCGCCGACGCCGAGGCAGCGCGCGCGTCGCTCGTGCGCATCGGTGTGACGGACTACCTGATCTGGTACGCCCAGTCCTGGAGCGGCGGCGGCGCGACGTTCCGCGACACCGATGTCCCCCCACCGCTCGCGCAACGTGTCATCGATGACGGCAACTCGGCGAGCCAGATCGTGCAGATCGGTGACGAACTCAGCGTGGTCGTGGGTTGGGACATCCCCGGCATCGGCGCCTATTTCCAGGCGTTCAGCCTCGACGAGGCCGATTCGTCGCTCTCGAGCGTCCGGTTGTCGCTGCTGCTGGCCGCTGCGATCACCACCGGCCTCGGCGCCCTGCTCGGAATCTTCGCCGCACGGCGCGCCGTACGCCCGGTCGGCACCGCAGCACAAGCTGCCTCGGCAATCGCCGGCGGCCGCCTCGACACCCGGCTCGAAACCACCGACGACCCCGATCTCCGCGTGCTCACCGAGTCGTTCAACGACATGGCCGAAGCGTTGCAGCTGCGGGTCGAACGAGACGCCCGCTTCGCCTCCGACGTGAGCCACGAGCTGCGATCACCGCTGATGACCCTGTCGGCATCGGTCGAGGTCATGCAGGCGCGCCGTGACGACCTCCCCGAGCGGTCTCGCTCGGCGCTCGACCTGCTGGCCAGCGACGTCGTGCGATTCCAGGGCCTCGTCGAGGATCTCCTCGAGATCTCCCGATTCGACGCGGGCGCCATCCGGTTGCACATGGAGGAACTCCTGGCCGCGGAGTTCGTGCGCCGCGCCGTTGCGGTGAGCTCACTGCCCACCACGCCCGTCCACGTGGACGAGCGGGCGGAAGTGGCACTGATCCGCGGTGACCGTCGTCGACTGGCCCGGGTGATCGCGAACCTGATCGACAATGCACGGGCGTACGGCGGCGGCGAACCCGAAGTGTCGATCAACGTGGTCAACCCCGTCGGCGAACCGATGTCACACATCGTGATCGTCGTCGAGGACCGAGGCCCCGGGGTCCCCGTGGAAGAGCGCGACCTCGTCTTCGAACGGTTCGCTCGCGGCGGCGGGGCGGGGCGGCGCACCGGCAGCGAGGGTGCAGGACTCGGTTTGTCGCTCGTCGACGAACACGTCCGGATGCACGGCGGCCGAGTGTGGGTCGAGGATCGTCTCGACGGCGAATCCGGTGCCCGTTTCGTGATCGAGTTGATGGCTGTGGAGCTCGACGAATGAACCGCATGACGATGCTGCTCCTGATGGTCGCCTCGGTGCTCGCCAGCTGCTCGATCCAACCCGATGCTGCACCCAACGACCTCCCGGCCGACCGTGCCGATGTCTTCGGCGAACCAGCCACCGGCGATGAGGCAGCCGGAACCAACCGCATCTACCTGCTCGCTCCGACCGATGCCGACTCGCCGCAGCGACTCCGATCGGTGCAGCGCGGCGTGCCGACCTCGCCAGCTGCCGTACTCGGATCGCTGTTCTCCGGGCCCAACGCCGAAGAACGCGCCAGCCAACTCGACACAGCGATCCCGGCCGACATCAGACTCAACGGGGCTCGCCCGACCGGTTCGTTGCTGACCATCGACGTCAATGACGTCTTCGACGAGCTCACACCGGACGGCCTACGTCTCGCCGTTGGCCAGATCGTTGCCACCGCCACCGACATCGACGGCGTCACCGACGTCCAGTTGCGCGTCGACGGCGAACCACAGGTGTGGCCGCTCGGCAACGGCGAACTCACCGATCGACCACTGACGGTGTACGACTATCCCGGCCTCGTGGAGTCGACACAGCCGCCCTTCCCCGCGATCCCGTCGACGCGCCGATGAGCTCGCCGACCGGTCACCGGGCCGGCACCCCCGGCGTGGTGTTGGCGAACACGGGCCCTCACTGGTAGCACTTCGGCATGGGTTGGGACAACAGCAGACCGGTTCCGTGGCAACGACTCATTCGAGAGTGGTTGATCTATGCAGCGATCATGTCGGCAGTCTTCGTCGTGTTCTTCCGTGGGGACAACGTGCTCGGAGCGATCGCCGGTGTGCTCATCAGCGGGCCGCTCTACCTCGGCTTCGGCGCCATCATGGCCAAATTCGGCTACAACCGAACGCGCTTGAAGGACTTCCGCTCCCTCGGCAAGGACGCGCCGGATCAGCGTTCGACGACCTCGGGTGATGGCGACGGCGCAGCCGATGGTGCGGGACCTCGCCCCCGTGCTGCGCCGACCAGCCGCACCGCCGGTGGAGGCAACCGCCCCAAGAGCACCAACCGGAGGAAGCGATGACCGACAACCGCTGTGTGATCGCCCTGGATGCCGGCACCACCGGAGTGCGCAGCCGTGCGGTGTACGTCGACCAGCGCCCGACCGTGGCGGCCTATCGCGAATTCACCCAGCACTTCCCCGCCCCCGGCTGGGTCGAGCACGACGCTGACGAGATCTGGGAGGCCGCTGCCGACACCTTGCGCGAGGTGGTCGACGCTGTTGGCGCGGCCAACGTCGCAGCGATCGGCATCACCAACCAGCGCGAGACCGTGCTGGCCTGGAATCGATCCACCGGCAAACCGTACGGTCACGCCATCGTCTGGCAGGACCGGCGGACTGCCGATCGATGCGACGAGCTTGCGGCGGCCGGCCACCTCACGATGATCCGTGAGCGCACCGGCCTGGTGCTCGACCCGTACTTCTCGGGCACGAAGGCAGCCTGGCTGCTCGCCAACCGCGACATCCCCGTCGACGGTGATCTCGCCATCGGCACCATCGACTCGTGGCTGGTCTGGAAACTCACGGACGGCGAGCGCTTCGTCACCGATGTGAGCAATGCAAGCCGCACGATGCTGTGCGACATCCGAACCCGGCAGTGGGACCCGGAGCTCTGCGATCTGCTCGGCGTGCCGATTGCAGCACTCGCGGAGATCGTGCCGTCGAGTGGACGAATCGCCACCACGAACCCGGCCAACGACGTCCCTGCGGGCATCCCGATCAGTGGCATCGCCGGCGATCAACAGGCCGCGCTCTTCGGTCAGGCCTGCGTGAAGCCAGGCATGGCCAAGAACACCTACGGCACCGGGTCGTTCGTGTTGCTCAACGTGGGCGAAACATGCCCGTCCCCCACCGACGGGATGCTCACCACCGTGGCATGGACCCTCTCCGACGGCACCACGCACTACGCCCTCGAAGGGTCGATCTTCGTGACGGGTGCAGCGATCCAATGGTTGCGTGACGGCTTGGAGATCATCGATTCGGCATCGGAGACCGAGGTGCTCGCCAGTTCGGTGGACGACACCGGAGGCGTGTTCGTCGTACCGGCGTTCGCCGGGCTCGGGTCACCCTGGTGGGATCCCTACGCTCGCGGAACCATCGTGGGCATCACCCGGGGCACAGGCCGCGGCGAGATCACCCGTGCCGTCGTCGAGTCGATGGCGTATCAGACCCGAGATGTCGTCGATGCAATGTGCACAGCCAGCGGTGTCGGCGTGCTGGAACTGCGCGTCGATGGCGGCGCATCGGTGATGGACCTGCTGTGCCAGTTCCAGGCCGACCAACTCGGCGTGGCAGTGCAGCGACCGCTCGATCAGGAGACCACGGCGTTGGGGGCTGCCTTCCTCGCCGGGCTCGCCGAAGGCGTCTGGGCTTCGGTCGACGAGGTCGGCCAGCAGTGGGCACTCGACGCCGAGTTCACGCCAGCCGCCGACCGCACGGTTGCCGATGCCCTGCACACCCAGTGGTTGCGGGCAGTCGAACGCTCGCGTGACTGGGTCTCACACGAGTAGAGCGTCAGCGAGCCGGAGCAGCAGCGAGAAGCGCACGCGTTCGCGCTCGTGGATCGGGTGGTCGCTGCGGCCTGCTGCCACCGTGAGACGCGAGCGCTCGAGGTGCCCCCAGAACAAGTCGCTGGGAGCTGCGTCGTCGCGCCCATCGAGGTGCTCGCTGCCAGCCAGGAAGGCCGACAACCATGCCGCATCCGGTGGACAGCCGATCTGCAGCAACGGCTCGGCCTGACGCCGCACCACCACCCACTCGGTTTCGGAGAACCGCTCGATGCCGCGGGCCATCACGTCGAGACGATCGTCGACCGGACTCTCTGCGATGGCAGCTGCCACCGCCAGTGCCGACAAGCTCGGGTCGGCGCGGTCCGGGTCGACCACGCGGATGCTCTCCACCGACACGCCGTCGACGGCCCCGATCTCGGCGGTGAGCAGCGTGAGCAGTTCAGAGTTCGGCAACGACACGGTGAGTTCGTCGATCGCCCGGCCACCACCCTGCTCGAGGACCTCGATCGCCAGCACATCGCCACGAACGGCCCCAACGCGGCTCGCCACCTGTCCGAGCGCTCCCGGGCGATCGGGCATCCAGACCCGCACGACGATGGTGATCACGCCGACGAACGGTACCGGCGCGACCCGCGGCGCCCGATCACCTCCGCGTGACCATCGTGTTACGTGCGACGTACGCCAGCGGACGCGAGCGCGGCCGCTCAAGCTCCGACGGCCAGCCCGATCGCAGCGAGCAGACCCCAGGCCAGTTGCAGCCGACCGGTGTTGCCGAGCACCGGGATCAGTGCGGCACGCTGCGCGCCGGTCAGCACCGAGCGGATGGGCGCCACGGCGAGCGGAATCGCCACGAGTGCAACGAGCACAGGAGGCCGCCAACCAGCCGCAGCGACGACCGACAGCACGAAGGTGAGCGCGATCAAGCCGGCGTACAGCCAACGCGTTCGTTGGTCTCCGAGGCGCACCGCCAGCGTGCGTTTGCCGACTTCACGATCGGTGGGGATGTCGCGCAGGTTGTTGATGACCAGCAAGGCACATGCCAGTGCCCCGGCGGCACACCCCACCACGATCGACAGCGCAGTGATCTCGGCGATTGCGGCGTAGGTGGTCCCGGCGGTTGCGACCAGCCCGAAGAACACGAACACGAACAACTCCCCCAGGCCGAGGTAGCCATACGGCTTGGGCCCGCCCGTGTAGAACCAACCTGCAGCGATCGCCAGCGCGCCGACGACGAGCAGCCACAGCGAGGTGGCGAGGGCGATCGCGAGGCCCGCGACTGCGGCGACCCCGAAGGCCACCATCGCCGCCCGCTTGACCGCGTCGGGCGCTGCGAGGCCACTCGCCACCAACCGGGTCGGGCCGACGCGTACATCATCGGTGCCGCGCACGCCGTCGCTGTAGTCGTTGGCGTAGTTCACCCCGACCTGCAACGCCAGACTGACCACCAGCGCGGCGACCACCCGCCACCACACGATGCCGTCGGGGCTCTCGCCGACGGCCGCAGCCGCGCCGATCGCAACAGGCACCACGGCAGCAGGCAGAGTCCGGGGCCGCGCTCCGGTGATCCAACGGTTCATGTGTGCGCCATGATGGGGCCATGAGTGAGCTGTGGCAACTGGGAGCCCTGGAATTGGCCGAAAAGATTCGGAACCGTGAGGTGTCGAGCCGGGACGTTCTCGAGGCGCATCTCGCGCGGGTGGCAGCGTGCAACGGTTCCCTGAACGCCGTCGTACGCGTGCTTGCCGACGAGGCAGCCGCGGCGGCCGATGCCGCCGACGCAGCAGTTGCCGCCGGGGAGCGCCTCGGGCCGCTCCACGGTGTGCCCTGCAGCGTGAAGGAGAACATCGACGTCGTCGGCACCCCGACCACACAGGGTGTCGCTGCGCTCGCCGAGGCCGTGGCCGCCAGCGATGCTCCGACCGTCGAGCGGATGCGGGCCGCCGGTGCGATCCCGTTCATGCGCACGAATCTTCCCGACTTCGGGTTGCGCGTGCACACCGACTCGCAACTCCACGGCCTCACCCGCAATCCGTGGGACCCCGGTGTCACGGCTGGCGGGTCCAGCGGCGGGGAAGCATCGGCGATCGCGTCCGGCATGAGCCCGATCGGCTTGGGCAATGACATCGGCGGATCGCTGCGAAATCCTGCGCACTGCTGCGGAATTTCATCGCTGAAGCCGACTGTCGGGGTGATTCCGATGGCCACGTCGGTGCCGCCCGAAGATCTCGGTCTGTCGTCGCAGTTGATGGTGGTCGAGGGGCCGATGGCTCGGCAGGTTGCCGACGTCCGCGCCGGTCTCGACATCCTGGCCGGACGGCACTGGCGCGATCCGCGCAGCATGAGCGCCGAACTTCCCGACGTCGCCGCCGGGCAACGACTGCGCATCGCGGTGCTGGCCGATCCACCAGGAGGCGACACCGACGCCGGGATCGCCGGCGCGATTCGTGGCGTGGCCGACCGGTTGTCCGACGCCGGGCACGACGTGGTCGAAGCCACACCACCCGGCTACGAACGAACACTCGATCTGTGGAACATGCTGATGATCGACGACATCCGGGCGCAGAAGGATCTGCTGTCGATGGTGCTCGGCGCCGACGCGGTGACGTTGCTCGACATGTTCGACGAGGACGCCGAGCCCACCAAGGTGCCCGACGCACAACTCATGCACATCGAGCGATATGCGCTCATGCGTGCGTGGTCCGAGTTCCACCAGGAGTTCCCCGTGATGCTCTCACCGACGTGGGCGCAGCGAGCCTTCGCTCACGGCGCCGACCTCGTCCCGGGCACAGGTATCGAGATGATGCGCAACACGATCCGCCCGGTGATCCCGTCGAATCTGCTCGGCACCCCTGCGGCGGTCACCCCCGCCGGCGTCGTCGACGGACTCCCCGTCGGTGTCCAGGTCCTCGGCGACCGTTTCAGCGACCGACTCTGCCTCACCGTTGCCGGCGAGATCGAGGCGCTCGTCGGCCGGATCACACCGATCGACCCCATCACCGCGTGAAGTGCGCCGGTGCCGACCGCGTGGCGACGACGTGGTGACGGCGTGGTGAACTCGCCCCGACTCGTGGCAGTCGACCTCGCAGGTGGGCCGGCGTTCGTCGAGGAACTGCAGCGCATCTGGGGCGCTGGCGACGCGGCATTTCCGGTCGATCAGCGACTCCCCGCATCGGCAAAACGGTCGATGTGCCGTGCAATGCGTGTCGGCGAACCGGTCGAGCCGGGTGATGCGCTGGTGATGGCCACGAGCGGCTCCACCGGCACCCCGAAAGGCGTGGTGCTCACTCACGATGCCATCGCGGCATCGGCGCGCGCCACCAGCGCACGACTGGGCGTCAGCACTTCCGACCATTGGCTCGCATGCCTCCCGTTGGCGCATGTGGGTGGTTTGTCGGTGGTGACCCGAGCACTCATCACCGGCACGGCACTCACCGTGCTCCCCGGCTTCGACGCCGAGGCCGTCGCACGCACCGACGCATCACTGGTGTCGCTCGTCGCCACGGCAGTCACCCGCATCGACCCGACGCAGTTCCGGGTGATCGTGCTGGGAGGAAGTCGTCCGCCGGCCGAACGCCCGGGCAACTGTGTCACCACCTACGGCATGACCGAGACCGGCAGCGGCGTGGTGTACGACGGTGTGCCGCTCGACGGTGTCGAGGTCGACCTCGCCGACGACGGTGAAATCCGCCTCCGAGGCCCGATGCTGCTGCGCACGTACCGCGACGGCTCCACGCCGATCGATGCCGACGGCTGGTTGTCGACCGGCGATCTCGGCGAGTGGGGTCCGGACGGACGTCTGCACGTTCAGGGCAGACGGGGGGACCTGATCATCACCGGTGGCGAAAACGTCTGGCCCGAGGCGGTTGAAGCTGCCCTTGCCGACCACCCAGGCGTTGCCGACGTGATGGTGCGCGGCGCCGACGATCCCGAGTGGGGCCAGATCGTCGAGGCGGTGGTGGTTCCGGTCGCCGACCCGCCAACGCTCGACGAGCTGCGCGCACATGTGAAGGCCCGACACGCTGCATTCATGGCACCGAAGCGCCTCACGCTCGCGACGTCACTCCCCCGCACGGCACTCGGCAAACCCCGCCGCCACGCCACCTGACGCATCGGGCCCAGGGTGTCGGCGTCGCAGCTCGGCACTCAGCTCGTCGTCAGCCAGCAGCCACGCCGGCCCCACCGTCGATCACGTAGGTCTCGCCGGTGATCCAGCTGGCGAGGTCGCTCGCGAGGAAGGTGGCCAGGTTGGCGATGTCCTGGGGGTCGCCGAGGCGTTCGAGCGGCATCCGAGCGGCCAACTGGTCTCCGAAGTTGTCGACCAGGAACGCTGCGAAATCCGTCTGGACGAGCCCGGGAGCAATGCCGACCACCCGGGTGGGCCCGAGTTCGGCGGCGAGCTGGCGGGTCATGTGGATCAGCGCTGCCTTGGTCAGGTTGTAGATGCCCAGGCCGCCTCCATCGGTGCGCAGGCCCCCAACCGATGCGATGTTGATGATCGTGCCCGGCTTGTCCTTGAAGGCCTGCTCCCACGCCGCTTTGCTCCACCACACCGGCGCTTCGAGATTGACCTGAAACGTCTTGTCATAGCGGCCTTTGTCAACGTCGAGCAGTGGCCCGTAGTACGGATTGGTTGCTGCGTTGTTGACGAGGATGTCGAGACCACCGAAGCGCTCGATCGTGGCGCTCACGGCCCGTTCGCCGGCATCGGCATCGCCGGCGTTCGCCGCGAAGATCTCGACCTCGCCGTCCATCTCGGCCCGAGCCGCTTCGAGCTGGTCCTGTTTGCGGCTGTTGATCATCACCTTGGCCCCAGATGCTGCCAGCGAGGCGGCGATCGCCTTGCCGATTCCCTTCGAGGCGCCGGTGACCAGCGCGACCTTGCCATCGAGTGAGATCTCCATGGGCGATGAACCTACGCGTGCCCAGCCAACGGCGACGAACCGGTGGGCCCCCGCAGACCCGGGCTCGGGGAACCGGGCTCGGGGAGCCAGGATCAGGGCGGCGTCAGGTCGCCGCGGCTGGTTCGTCGAGCCGGGCGACCTGGTCGACGATCACCACCTGCGCACACACCGAGACGATCGTGGTGATCGCTGAGGACACGGCGGTGAGCAGGACGAAGAAGATGACACCGACGACCAGTCCGAGCATGCCCACGATGTTGCCGGAGAAGTTCACCGCGCTCGACGCGGCGCCGGCGACGAATCCCGCCACCAGGAGCCTGCCCACGACGTACCAGAAGTGACCGTTCGTGAGGTCCCAACTGCGCCGCAGGCCGAGTCCATGGCCACCGACAGCGGCGATCACCGTCGACAACGCAAGCCGTCCCCACAACCACGACAACAACACGAGCGCAGCGCACACACAGAAGAACACCGTGAGTCCGATCGCCGCACCACTCCCGTCGAGGATCAACACGAGCATCACGGGTAACGCCGCCACCACGAGGGCCCCGCTCATGATCAGACCCAGCAGCAGCGACGTCGCGAGCACCGCGGCCGAACGCCTCAGCGCAACACGAGCGATCGTTCCAAGGCGCTCCGCCGGCGGGGCCGCCGCATCGGCGTTGTCGTCGGGGTCGTCGACCGCGGCAACAGCGACCTGAGCCACGAGTGCGTAGGTCCACACCGACACGACGACGAGGGCGATCGACAGCAGGATGCCCCACACGAGCGACGACCAGAAGATCTCCTGGAACAGTTCCCACGCCCGATCCGCCTCTGCGTCGGACCACCCCACCGTGGTCGATCCGACCATGGTCGAGCCGTCGTCGATGAGCTGGCGCAACTCTCGTCCGCGGCCACTCGTGTACACGACCACGATGAGCGCAACGCTGGCAGATGCCCACGCGACCCACACCCCGGCCACGATCAGCCCGACGCGGCGCACCGCAACCTTCACGACGTCGAAGGACCGCTCGAACCAACTCGAGAACGTGGTCGGGTCACGAGGCGGCGGCGTCCACACCGGCGCGCGATGGTCGGTCCAGGTCGCACCGTCCCACCAGCGCCACGTCATGGCCTGCTCGGGGTCGTGGTACCACCCTGCGGGCGGCATCGGAGGCGGGCCGGTCGGCCAGGTCATCGGTGCGCTCCATCCTCGATGCCGGTGCCAGTACCAGTACCGGTGTCACCGTGATGCTGGCGGAATCCGGCAGGGGCAGCCCCGTGCCAATGGAACCGCTCGAGCAGGTCGAGCTCGCTCGTGCGCATCACCCTGGTCTCGTCGGGCTCGGCGTGATCGTGACCGAGCACGTGGAGCACCCCGTGCACCACGAGCAGTGCGAGCTCGTCGTCGAACGTGCCTGCGTGCTCGGCGCACTGCTGGTTGGCCACCCACGGACTGATCACCACGTCGCCAAGCAGCATCGGGATCCCGTCGACCGGCTCGTCGTCGAGCGGAAAGGAGAGCACGTCGGTGGGACCGACCTTGCCGAGATGCTCGGCGTTGAGTTCGGCGATGTCGTCGACCCCGATGAACGTGAGGGTCAGTTCACCATCGAGGTCGTGGTCGACCAGCACGTCCAACGCCAGCCGCTGCCAACGTTCGACATCGACGGGCAGTTCGGCACGGTCGCCCGAGTCGCGCTCGTCGGCGGCGACGACGGTGGGAGCGCCATCACCAGCGAGCACCGTCACCCCTCGTTCGTGCGGGCGTCGCGCTGCTCGTAGGCGGCCACGATGTCAGCAACGATCTTGTGGCGAACCACATCGGCACCGGACAGCTTGACGAAGGCCAACCCTTCGATCCCGGTCAGCGTCTGCTCCAACCCGGCGAGGCCGCTCTTGCCGGTGGGGACGTCGACCTGGGTGGTGTCACCCGTGACCACCACGCGCGAGCCGAACCCGATACGAGTGAGGAACATCTTCATCTGTTCGGGCGTGGCGTTCTGGGCCTCGTCGAGGATGATGAAACTGTTGTTGAGCGTGCGGCCCCGCATGAACGCGAGCGGCGCCACCTCGATCACTTGACGCTCCAGCAGGCGTTGCACGGCGTCGGGGTCGAGCATGTCGTAGAGGGCGTCGTAGAGCGGACGCAGGTACGGATCGATCTTGGCCATCAGGTCGCCCGGGAGAAACCCGAGTCGCTCTCCGGCTTCGACAGCCGGCCGCGTCAGAATGATCCGCTGCACCTCTTTGGCCTGCAGCGCCTTCACCGCCATCGCCACTGCCAACCACGACTTGCCCGTGCCGGCGGGCCCGAGGCCGAAGGTGATCACGTTGTCGGCGATCGTGTCGATGTAGCGCTTCTGGCCAGCCGTCTTCGGTTTGACCTGGCGACCCTTGGCGCCGCGCAACACCTGGTGGGTGAGGATCTCGCTCGGCCGTTCGCTGGATCCAACCATGGTCATCACCCGGTCGAGCGTGACATCGTCGAGCTGCTGCCCGGACTGCAGCAATGTCGACAGTTCCTCGAACAGGCTCGACACCGTTGCCACCTCGGCGGACTCATCGCCCGACACCCTGACCTCGTTGCCGCGCACACTGATGCGCACCGTGGGGAACCGTTGCTCGATCTGGCGGAGGTGATGATCACGTGGCCCGACAATGGCCGTCATCACATGGGTGCCGGGAACGACAATGGTCGTGGAGGAACTGGGCGCTGTCATCTGGTGGTGAGTCCTGCGGCCGAGGCTACTCGGCGCATGACTGCTCTGCCCTGGTCACGCAAACTACCGTTGCGAGGTTCTCATGATCAGCCGCTACGCCCTTCCTGTGCTCGCGATGCTCGGCCTCGCTGCACCTGCGGTCGGAGTCGTCGGGGCCCAACCGGTGACGTTGCGGCCGCTGGCCGATGCAGCCGGCATGTCGTTCGGCGCGGCAGTCGACGCCATCTCGCTCGACGACGCCGACCACCGGGATCTGCTCGCAGCACAGGTCAACATGGTGTCGACCGCGCGGCGAACTCTCGATGGCATCGGTGCAGCCCGAACCGGGCGTGTTCGACTTCACCAACGCCGATGCCATCGTCGACTTCGCCGCCGAGAACGACATGACCATGCGCGGCCACGAACTGATTGGACCGGGCGTACCCGACTGGGTCGCGACCGGCAGTTGGGATGCCGACAGTCTCGGGCAGGTGCTCCGCGACCACATCACCACCGTCGTCGAGCGCTACCGCGATCGAAACCCGGGCGTGATCACGCAATGGGACGTGGTGGGCGACGCCGTCATGCCCGACGGGTCACTGCGGCCGACCATCTGGCAACAGGTGATCGGCGACGACCACATTCGAATCGCGTTCGACGCGGCCCGTGCTGCCGATCCCGATGCCTCATTGTTCTACGACGACTTCTACGACGACTTCGCCGTCACACAAGATGCCGTCGCGTCCGGCGTCGCGCTGGTACCCGGCGCAACCGCCGAACGCTCGACGTGCAATGACGTGGCGAAGTGCGTTGGTGTGCGCGATCGGGTCGCCACGCTCGTCGCCGAGGGCGTTCCGATCGACGGCATCGGATTTCAGTCGCATCTCTACTCGCCGGACCCACTCGACTTCGCCGCGTTCTCCGACTGGGTCGAGGAACTCGGACTCGTGTGGGCGGTGACCGAGTTCGACGTACCGCTGCCCTCGACCGAAATCGAGAACCCAGAGAGTCTGGCCTTTCAGGCAGTGGTGTACGCCGACGCACTTGCGGCCTGCGCCGATGCACCAGCCTGCGACACGTTCGTCACCTGGGGCATCAGCGACCGCTTCTCACCGATTCCGTTCGAGTCCGGTGGTGTCTTCGGTGGGGCGCTCTGGCTGGACGCCGACGATCAGCCGAAACCGGCGTTCGACCGACTGGCTGCCGTGCTCGCAGAACGGGGAGCAACGACGCTCACCACGACGACGTCGACTCCGCCGTCGACGTCGATCGATGCGAGCGGTGGTCCGGCCACGGCGCCCACGACCCCCACCGATGAACCCGTCGAACCCGTCGAGAATGTGTCGTCCGGCGTCGATGACTCAGACGACACCAACACGGTGTTCCTTGCCGTGCTGATCGGCGGCGGCTCGCTCTGCCTCATCGCCGCGGTGGTGGTCGTCGCCCGCCGGAAACGTGACCGTTGACGATCGGGTCGTTGGGCGGGAGATGGACGCAGCCAAGCGCCTTGGTCTCGTCGGCGTTCATCACCGTGCACGCCGATCGAGTTCCGTTCCGGTGTTCGACGTCCATCTGCTCGAGATCGTCCAGGTTGTTTCTCGGCCCAGAGTCAAGCCCGGGTTTTCTCGTGTGACGGTGGGCCAAAGCGTGGCGTCTCGTCGGGGTTGAACACGTCTTCGATCGTGGTGGAGAAGACCCGGGCCTGACGGAAGGCTGGGGGCGTACCTGCCCTTTTCGAGCGCGTTGACCGCCCGACGTTCTCTCCGCCGGTTGTCCATCAACGGCCCCGAACCAGCAGCGCCACGCCCCAGGTCGTCATCCCGACACCGAACACCAGCCACCCGGCAAAGGTCTCGGCCGCACCGACACTGCCGACTCGTCGGCTTGCTGCACTGCACGGCAGCGGGCAACAGCAATGCCGATCATCGGCAGCACCGGGAGCAGGACCCACAAGCGCGCACCGGGGGTGTCGGCGCCGACGGTGATTTCGACGACCGTATGCAAAATGGCGAAGAGTGAAATGGCAGGGATGAACTCTCGCAGGTAGCTGTTGCGCTGTTGTTTGTCGGCTGCGCTCAGCCTGGGGCCTCGGCTTGCGGTCTCGGGGGTGGTGGCGTGGTCGCCGCACCGACGATGCTGATGACCACCCGCATCATCAGCACGAAGACCAGACTCACCTGAATCCATTCCATCAGTGAGCTCAGCCGCAGGCGCGGTCCAGACAGTCGGCCCCGCCGACACCCTGCGTCAGGACTTCGTTCTCTGGCCCTTCGCGGAGCGGTCATCTTGACTTGACTGCGTGGATCCCCCGCACGGTTCCGAGCAGACGAGATGAGAGCGAGCAGGTGCCGATCGTGTGGGACCTGATCTCCGACAACAATTCGATGGAAGGCAAGCTCGTCACGACCGTCGTCATCGTTGCGATCGCGATCGTGGTCGGCACGGTCGTCGGGCGGATCTGGTCGAGGCGTGTCGACGACCGCTATCGCAAGTACTACGCCCGAAAGATCGTTCACTACGTGGTCGTCGCGGTGACGTTGATCGGTCTGGGCATCCTGTGGCGGCCCTTCGCTGGACAGCTCGGGTTGGTGCTCGGGCTGATGGCTGCCGGGATCGCAATCGGGCTCCAGGATCTGATCGGCTCGCTCGCCGGCTGGTTCAACATCCAGTCCGGCTCGATCTTTCGGGTGGGCGACCGCGTGGACGTGGGCGGCGTGCAAGGCGACGTGATCGACATCTCACCCGTGCGGACCAAGATCATGGAGATCGGCTCCGGTCTGGACGACGACACCTGGGTTCGAGGCCGCCAGTACACGGGTCGCATCGTCTCGATCGCCAACACGGCAACGTTTGCCGATCCGGTCTTCAACTACAGCGCGTCATTCGAGTTCATCTGGGAAGAGGTCATGATCCCGATCGACTACCGCGACGACTGGCACGGCGCCGAGCGCATCATGACCGAGGAAGCCCAGCGCATTTCGTCATCAGCCGAGGCCGAACAGGCCATCGCCCGCATGATCCAGCGGTATCCCCTCGCACGCACCGAGGTCGAATCCCGTGTGTTCATCAAGGCCACCGACGACTATCTCGAGCTCGCCGCCCGCTTCGTGGTCCCGGTTCGCAGAGCCCGTTCGGTCAAGGACGAACTGACCCGACGAGTGCTCGACCGGCTCAGCATGGAAGGAATCCCGATCGCCTCGACCACCCAGAACCTGACGCTGAGGCAGGACACCACGGACAGAATCGGGCCTCCGACGGTCGCCGAGCCCGATGCTTCCGACTGACCGGCCGACGGAGTGCCACTGGCGCCTCGAGCACGACCACCGCGGCGCAGGTCCTCAGGCGGCAGCGGTGTTGGTGTGGCTACGTACGTCCAAGGTTCGATTCGAGTTCGAGGATGTTGAGCGTGGTCTCGATGACGGCATCAGGGTTCAGACTGATTGCGTCGATGCCGTGTTCGACGAGGAACTTTGCGATCTCGGGCTTGTCGGACGGCGCCTGCCCACAGAATCCCGAGTGGCGCTGCGTGCGACGACATCCCTCGATTGCGAGGCGGAAGAGTTCCATCACCCCCGGCTCGCTTTCGTCGTAGTCGAAGGCAACCATCTCCGAATCGCGGTCGACACCGAGCGCAAGCTGCGTCAGGTCGTTCGACCCGATCGAGAACCCATCGAAGTACTCGGCGAAAGCGTCGAGGGACATCACGTTGTTCGGGATCTCACACATGACGAAGATCTCGAGGTCGTTCTCGCCGCGCCTCAAGCCGTTGCGAGCCATTTCCTCGATCACGGTTCGTGCCTCGTCGACCCGTCGACAGAACGGAACCATCGGGACGATGTTCGTGAGGCCCATGTCGTTCCTGGCTCGTTTCACAGCCGCACACTCCATGGCGAACCCCTCCCGGTACGCCGGGTGCGCGTACCGTGCGGCGCCGCGGAAGCCGAGCATCGGGTTGGCCTCGGTCGGCTCGAACCACCTGCCACCCAACAGCGAGGCGTATTCGTTGGTCTTGAAGTCGGACAGGCGAACGACAACCTGCTTGGGGTAGAACGCGGCGCCGATCGTTCCGATCCCCTCCGCCAATCGCTGCACGAAGAAGTCCGAGGCGCTGTCGTAGTTTGCAACGAGAGCTTCGATGGCCCGCCGCTCGCCATCGTCCTCGACCCGCTCGGGGTGAAGCAGCGCCATCGGGTGGGCGCGAATGTGATCCGCAATGATGAACTCCATCCGAGCGAGTCCCACACCATCGTTTGGGAGCGCGGCAGTCTTGAATGCGAGGTCAGGGTTTCCGATGTTGATCTGGATCTTCGTCCGCGGCCGTGCAATGTCTCCGACGTCGGTGCGTTCGATGGTGAATGGGACCGCACCCTCCAGCACGACGCCGACATCGCCCTGGGCACACGACACGGTCACCAGATCACCGTCGTGCAGCGTCGCTGTGGCATCTCCCGTACCGACCACCGCGGGAATGCCGACCTCGCGGGCCACGATGGCGGCGTGGCACGTCCGGCCGCCACGATTCGTCACCACGGCCGCCGAGCCTTTCAGCACCGGTTCCCAGTCCGGGTTGGTGGTTTCGGCGACGAGCACGTCACCGGGTTGGACACCCCGGAGTTCTTCGACTGTCGTGACCACCCTGACCGGTCCGGTGGCGACGCGGGAGCCGACCGAGTGACCCGTCACGAGCGTCGTCCCCTCACGGTCGAGGTGGTAGATCTCCAGTTCGTTGATCGCATGCTGCGATGCAACGGTCTCGGGGCGGGCCTGCACGAGGTACAGCTCGCCGTCGATGCCGTCCTTGGCCCATTCGAGATCCATTGGCCGCGAGTGCCCCGCCTTGGCGGAGTAGTGCTCTTCGATGATCACGGCCGACTTGGCGAGGGTGATCACCTCGTTGTCGGTGAGGCAGAAGCGGCCGGCGTCGGCGGAGCGCACCTGCTCGTTCACCGTGGCCCGACCCGAACCGGCCTCGCCGTACACCATGCGGAGGGCTTTCGCTCCGAGCGTGCGGCGCAACACGGTGTCGTGGCCGGCTCGCAAGGTCGGCTTGAAGACGTAGAACTCGTCGGGATCCACCGCACCCTGGACGACGTTCTCGCCGAGACCGTAGGCACCGGTGACATAGACGACGTCACGAAACCCTGACTCGGTGTCGAGCGTGAAGATCACTCCACTGCTTGCAAGGTCTGAACGGACCATCTTCATCACGCCGACCGACTGGGCGACGTCGAACTGGCCGAAACCGTGCTCGGTGCGGTAGTGCATGCCGCGGTCGGTGAACAGGCTTGCGTAACAGCGGCGCACCGATTCGAGGAGTGCGTCGTCGCCGCTGACGTTCAGGAAGCTCTCGTGTGCCCCGGCGAAACTCGCCTCTGGAAGATCCTCAGCAGTTGCGGACGATCTCACCGCCAGCGTGACGTCGTCGCCGTACTCGGCCTTGAGCCGTGCATACCCCTCCAGTATCTGCTTCCGTAGGTCCTCGGGGAGACCAGCCTGGTAGACGAGGTCGCGCGCTGCCGCCGCTCTCGTCTGGAGGTCGGTGACATCCGAAAGATCCAACGGATCGAGCAATGTGTGCAGTTCATCGACCACGCCGGCTGCGTCGACGGCGTATCGATATGCGGGGGCGGTGATTGCGAACCCGTTCGGGATGCGCACCCCCCGCTCGGTCAGCTCACGGTACATCTCGCCCAGCGATGCGTTCTTGCCGCCGACGAGCGGAACATCGTCGATACCGAGTTCGGAGAAGAACCGGATGTAGCGAGAACCTGCGGCCACGGATGTGTCGGTCATGAGATGTCCCTCCATCGAAACGGTGATCTCCATCAACGATGCGACTCCGAGCCGAACGGAGCCAGAGGACTATGTCCCCCAGTTGCCCCAAGGCCGCGTACCGATCGGCGACAGCAACGCGCACACGATGCAATCGTCTCGGCGTCGTCGAGTCCGGGCTGACCGACCGAGCCGACCAAGTCCCTGGCCGCCGAACTCGGAGAGGAGCACGATCACAGTGGAAGAAAGATCCCTGTCTCATGCTCCAACTGAGTGAACTGCTCGAACGGCTCCGGCCCGCGGGGACACCCGGTGCCCCGACCGAGGGGGAACAACAGCGGCGGCACGAGTTGCGAGAACACGAGATTGCGGCGGTCAGCACGACGTTGCGAGAGTTCGAAGCCGAGGCCGATCGAGTGGTTGCTGCGGGCCGCGCCGAGGCAGACCGTCTCCGACGCGACGGCGAGCGACGAGTTCAGCTCGTCGAGGCGCAGCTGCCCGATCGGATCGCGGTTGCTCGCGGCGAGGCGGTTCAACACGACAAGGAACGGGGCGACGGCGAGATCACCGCCGTGCAAGACGACGCAGAGCGCAAGATCGCGCGGATCGAAGCAGATGCGGAGTCTCGGGTTCCTCAACTGGCCGATGCCGTCGTCGCCACGATCTGGTCGACGCTCGAAACGGACATGAGGGGTCGATCATTACCGCAGGCTGGGTTGCTCCATCGACTCGGGGTCGGGCGCTGCTCTCACGCACCGACGCATGGCAGCCGACGCGCAAGCACTGCTTCGTGAAGCACTGCGACTGCCGCTCCTACAACGTGCCGAGTTCGCTGCCGAGCCGCTCGACAGCCTCGACGAAGGCGTAGCGGACGACCCGGATGAAGCCCGCGTGCGATGGCGCGAGGAAATCAACCGCGGCGCAGAGCGCCGATCGCGCGGATACTGGACGGACCGACCAACGACCTCAGAGGTACTCCAACGATTGCGGCCATCGGCCAGTCAACGTGAGTGGTAGTCCTGAACGCGTCGGCGATCGACCCACGAGCCCCGCAGCATCTCGGCATCGAGCTCCCGCAGAAACGTGCGGGAGTGTTTGGCGCCTGTCGGATCAGTGAATCGGGCGCGACAGCGCGCTCCCCGGTTCTCTCTATGGCTCACAGCGACCTCCGTGCCCCTCGAAAATGGGGGCGTGGTGGGGGTGGGCGGCCGCGTATCGGGGGCAAATCACGGGTTTCAGCGGGCAACAGCGGCGAACCGTGGCTGAAACGAAGAGAACCCCTGAGCAGGAATGACACCTGCTCAGGGGTTGGAGGCGACGATGAGAATCGAACTCATGTACACGGCTTTGCAGGCCGTTGCCTAAACCACTCGGCCACGTCGCCAGTTGAGTAGCTGAGGATAGCGGCGGAGACGCCTGGCAGTGCAGCGCGGTTCCAGGTCGCGTCAGCGAATGTCCGGCATTGGCCACGACGAAGCGGCGTACCACTGCGCGAGGAGGGCCAGTCCCTGGTCGATCGACACTCGGGGAACCCAGTCGAAATCGTGCTGGGCTGGGCGTGGATCGAACCAGTGTGCGGTGCCCAGTTGTTCGGCGAGGAACTGGGTCAGCGGCGGCTCGTCCTCACGGCGAAGCCACGGCCACGCCCGCTCGACGACTGCGCCTACCGCACGGCCGACCGGGAGCGACACGTCACGCGGGGCAACGGCCACGTTCGCGGCCCGGCAGATGCCCTCGACCAGTTCTCGGATCATTCGCGGCTCACCGTTCGACACCACGTAGGCGTGCCCGGAACAGTGCGCTCCGGGTTCGACTGCGTCGAGAGCTGCAACCAGCGCGTCGACGGCATTGTCGATGTACGTCGTGTCGACCAGCGCACGGCCACCACCCACGAGGGCGAGCCGGCCAGCGGCTGCCCGCTCGACGATGCGCCCGACGAGTTGCGTGTCGCCAGGGCCCCAGACGAGATGCGGACGCACTGCAACCACCCCGAGGTCGTCGCTCGCCCGGCTCAGCGCATCGATCTCCGCCATCGCCTTCGATTCGGCATACCACCCATGACGCCGCCCCAGCACCGGCGCGTCCGCCACTCCCCCGATGATCGGTTCGCCGCCGTGGGCAACCGACGGCGACGAGACGTGGACCACGCGGCCGATGCCGTGATGCCGCGCTGCATCGAACACGTTGGCTGTGCCGTCGACGTTGATCGAGCGATACGCCTCCCAGTCACCGATCACGCCGACTTTGGCGGCGAGATGGACGACGGCGTCGCAGCCCCCCGCGGCGGTGGTGACCGCATCAGGATCGCGAACGTCGCCCAGAATCTGCTCGACACCGAGTTGGTCGAGGTCGGCAGCACGTGTGCGCTGCAGCGAGGCGACCGTGTCCCCGCGGGCGACCAGCGACGACAGCACGCCCTGGCCGATCAGACTCGACCCGCCGGTGACCAGTACCTTCATGCGAGTTTCTTCGGGCGGCGCCCAGCGAGGATGTTGCTCGCCCACGCCGCCACGGCGCCACGATCGATCTTGGCGTTGTGACGAATGTCGACCGGAAGGCGCCGTGCCACGAGCACCGCTGCGACGGGCTCCGACAGCGAGTGACGAACCGCAGTGGCACGCTCACCGTCGGCGGGGCCGTCGACCGAGGCGGGGTCCTCGATCACGACGACCAGCTGTTGGCTCCCCAGTGGTCCCACCCCAACTGCGGCACAGCGACGAACACCGAGGGTTCGCTCGACGACACGTTCGACCGGCACCGATGTGATCAGTCCCGATGGCGCGTCGATGACGTGGACCGCACGTCCCTCCACCCACAACCGGCCGACGGCGTCGAGGTGTCCGACATCCCCCGACCGGTGCCACTCGCCGAGCGATCCAGGACGAGCAGCTCGCTCGACGGCCCACAGCCCCAGGTATCCGGCAGACACCCACGGGGCGCGCACCAGGATCTCACCGGTTGCCCCATCGGCGAGTGGCTCGGGGAGTTCGTCGGCGTCGAAACCGAATTCGACGATGCGGAGCTGCGCGCCGTCGACCGGGCGACCGACACAGACACCACCCGACGGCTCGTCGAGTTCGGCCTGCTCGATGGCGTCGAGGTCGATGTCGGCAACCGGCAATGCTTCGGTCATGCCGTAGGGCGTTCGTAGCACTGCCTCGGGGCAGAGCGCCGCCATCGCCCGAAGTGTTTCCGATGGAACGGGCGCACCGGCCGAGAGCACCATTCGGAGCGCCGAGAGCCCGGGGCGCTGATCGGCGGGCTCGGCGGTCGCGACGACATTGGCCAGCGCGGCAGGCGATGCGAACGCCAGGGTGGCAGAGATGCGCAGACATGCGGCCTCGAGTGCATCGGCGCTGAGCTCGCCCGGCTTGGTGACATCGACATCGGGCAACGCACTGGTGATGCCGAGTGCCGGTCCATACAGAGCAAACGGCGCGAATGCCGCCACCAGTCGATCGTCACGACCGATGCCATACGTGGTTGCCAACGCGTCGCGCTGAGCGGCGAGTTGGCGATGCAGGTACCGAACGCCCTTGGCCGGCCCGGTGGCTCCGGAGGTGAACAACACCGCAGCGGGATCGTCGGCGCTCGGCTCGGGTGGGAGATCTCCCGGCAGGGCGCACACCAGCTTGGTGACATCGATGCGGCGCGCTCGGGGCGCCCACCGCAGCGCAGCTGCCGCTGCCAACGCGGACCGTGGACCGATCACCCATGCCGGACGCGTCGAGCGGACCGCTCGTCCCAGCCCATCGAGTCCCAAGCCGCGATCAGCGATCACGGTGACGCCGCCGGCGCGCCAGACGCCGTAGACAGCCGTCACGAGGTCGACGCCCGGTGGGGTGAGCATGGCGACGTGATCGCCCGGCTGGAGGCCCCGACGATGCAGGTCGGCAGCCACCGAGTCGACCCGACGGGCAAACTCCGCGAACGTGACGGAGTCGTCGGTGGCCAGGTCGACGAACGCCTCGGCAACGTCGCGACGACGCTCGCTGACCGCGGCCCAGAGCGGAGGCGCCGGGTCCGTCACACCGGCCGCTGTGGTCGAAGTGCCCTCCGACACCAATCGACCACCGAGGAGATCGTCGAGCCAGGTCGCCGCCACACTTGCGACGTCGGCCTCCGCCATCACCAGGTGGTTGGCGCCGGGAAACCGATGGGTGGTCGTGTTCGGGAATCTCGCCGCGAGGTCGGCGGCGAAATCGTCGTTGAACACCGGATCACGGGCGCCCCACGCGAGCAACACCGGCGCATCGATCGCCGACAGTCGCTCAGCCACCTCCCCGAGCGCAGACTCCGAAGGGTGCCCGGGCCGCAGCGGGATGTCGGCAACGAAATCGGCGATGGCCGCGCGGGCCGGAGCGGTGCGATACGGGGCGCGGAACGCTTCCCGATCGATCTTGGTGATGCGCCGCCCGGACAGCCGCACGGTGCCCTCGACGAAGGTGGCGGTGCCACGGCAGACCAGATCCAGCAGCGGCGCAGATGCAGCGAGGCGAATCACCCCTGGGGCGGAGCGACCCTCGGGCACGGCGATGCCGGTGTTGCACAGGATCATCCCGGCCACCTGGTGCGGATCCTGCACCGCCCAACCCATGGCGACGGCACCACCCCAATCGTGGGCCGCGAGCACGAGTGGCGTCCCCGCAGGAAGCCGCAGCGACACGATCAGGTCGTCGAGGTCACGGACACGATCCACGTATCGGCGCATCTCCGTGCGATCGCTGTAGCCCATTCCGAGTTGGTCGATGGCGATCACCCGGCACGTTGCGCGGAGTTGTCGCAGGAAACTCGCCCACGCATACCCCCACGTGGGGTTGCCGTGCACACACAGCACCACCGGCGTCGGCGTGTCCGCGGGTGCAACGGTTTCGGGCTCGCCGGTGTCGAGCAGGTGCCACCTGTGGCTCCCGCCCTCGTGGCTGGGCACATCGACGAGCCGCGACCAGGCCGGATCGATGTCCCATCGACGCCACGTCGCAGCGTCGGGCACCGTCGGTGCAGCGTTGGTCGCGGTCACCAGACGATTTCAGTGAAGCTCGTGTTGAGCCCCGACCCGATGCCCATGCACAGCACACGCTGGCCCGGCTCGATGCGGTCAGCCGACTTGGCCAAGGTGAGCGGAATCGCCGCAGGTCCGCAGTTGCCGAACTTCGGGAATGTCAAGGGCGCCCGCTCAGGGTCGATGCCGAGGCGCTCGGTGATGAGGCGCGTGTGGACCTGGCTGACCTGATGGATGATGTACCAGTCCATGCCCACCTCCCAGTCGAAATCGTGCCCCGAGTGCTTCCATGCCGCCTCGGCGAGGTCGAGGCCGGCCACGAGGAGACCGTGGGTGTCGGTGGTCATCCGATCGAGGTCGCCGACGCAGAGCTCGTTGTGCTGGGTTGCCGAACGAGCGACGCCGCCGACGAGTCGGTGCGCCTCGGGATGCTCGTCGAGGCGACACAGCACCGCTGCTGCGCCGACCGAGCCGAGGGTGAGCGACGCGAATTCTGCAAACACGTCAGCGGCTTCGGTGGTCGGCTGCTGCAAACGCTCGATGGTGGTCTGCTGGGTGTAGCGACTGCCTTCGCCGTCGACGATCAAGGCGTAGTCGATCGATCCGGCGTCGATCGCCGCAGCGGCGATCTGCATGCCGTTGATGAACCCGAGGCACGCATTGCCGACGTCGAAGTTGAGACAACTCGGGGCCAGTTGCAGTTGGTGATGCACAGCACAGGCGACCGACGGCTCGAGGTGGTGCTTGCACACCGAGGTCGAGATCAACATGCCGACTCGCTGGGGGTCGATGCCTGCTGCATCGAGCGCCGCCCGGCCCGCCATCGCCGCGGCCTGGTCGAAGGTGACCCCTTCTGGCCACCACCGACGTTCGTCGATGCCGGCGAGATCCGACAGCGTTCCGGGCTTGAGCCCGGTGCGTTCGTAGGTTTCGACGAGTTGGTCGTCGATCCACGCCGAGGTGACGATCTCAGGAGCGTCGACTGCTTCGACGGAAAGGACTCCGACATTGCGGTGGGTCAATACGGAGTTCTCGGTCATCGGCGGTCCTTTCCCATGGTCGCATGGAGCCTACGGCATCACTCGGGCGTCGGCTCGGTCGACGCCCGTTCTGTGCCGACTGGTACGGTCGCCCGCAACGACGAGAGGGGTCCAGATGCATCTGGAAAAGGGCAACGTTGCGGTGGTCACCGGCGCGGCGAGCGGGATCGGGCTGGCGTTGGCGAACGCGTTCGCCGCTGCCGGGTGCTCGGTGGTACTCGCCGACATTCAGCAGGAAGCTCTCAACGCTTCGGCAGCGCAAGTCGGCGCTCACGGTGTCGACGTGCTCACGGTGGTCACCGACGTCAGCAAGGTCGAACAGGTCGATGCACTCGCAGCGGCAACGCTGGAACGCTTCGGCGCAGTCCACGTCCTCTGCAACAACGCGGGTGTCGGAGGGGCAGGAGACCCGTGGATCGGGCCCCTCGAGACCTGGGAATGGGTGATGGGCGTCAATTTCTGGGGCGTCGTCCACGGCGTGCGTGCGTTCCTGCCTCACATCGTGATGTCGGGAGGCGGACACATCGTCAACACGGCGTCGATCGCCGGTGTGTTCCCCGGCATGACCGCTGCTCCCTACGACGCGAGCAAACACGCGGTGGTGGGAATGAGCGAGGCCCTCTACCTGTCGCTGCGCGCCGGTGAGCTTCCGGTCGGTGTGAGCTGTCTGTGTCCGGGCTGGGTCAGCACGGGCATCGGCGAATCCGAACGCAACTGGCCCGATGAACTCGGGGAGCTCCCCGAACGCGACGCCGGCAGCGAGGTCGCGCGCGAAGTATCTCCAACGAGCGCTCGCCGAGGGACTGCAACCGTCGGCCGTTGCCGACATGGTGCTCAGCGCCGTCACCGAGGATCGATACTGGGTCTTTCCGCAACGCGAGTTCCTCGACTTGGCGATTGCTCGGTGGCGAGACATCGAGGAAGGTCTCGACCCGACGCCGGCCGAGCATGTTCCCGGCATGCCGCCGAGGTCGCAGATCGTTGCTGAGGTACTGGCTGCGATGACCCCAGCACCGGGCGCCTGAGCCAACGGCACCAAGCCGTGCCTCAGGCGTCGAGGCGGTAGACCCGCGCTGCGGTACCGCGGAGCATCGCGTCGCGCTCGTCGGCAGAGAAGTCGGCGATCAACTTCTTGAAGGCGTTCCACACGGTGCGATACGACAGCGAGAGCCGGTCGACCGGAAAGTTCGATTCGAACATGCACCGATCGGGGCCGAATTGTTCGATCGTGTGCACGTAGTACCGGCGTTGCTGCGCCAGGAACTCGTCGGATGTCGGCGGCAGGCCCGCGGTGTGCCAGCCGAACCCGTTGTCGGGCATGGCCAGCCCGCCGATCTTGGCCACGACATTCTCGCAGCGAGCGATGTCTGCGATGTCGTCCTTCCAACGCTCGAAGATCTCCTCGCGCTGCGTGGCATACGGGCCGACGCCGAGCGGGGTACCGAAGTGGTCGAGCACCAGCGTGGTGCCGGGCACCTCGCGCGCCAACGACACGAAGTCCTGGTTCTGGTAGTGGTAGTGCCACGTGTCGAAACTCAAGCCCCGCTCCCCCAGGCGAGCGACACCTCGACGAAAGGCATCATCGGCGTAGAGACCGGCTGGGGCGCCACCGGGGATCATCAGCACCTCGGGGTGCAGCGCATGCGAGCCGGCGTGACGGACGCCGCGGAACCGACCGTTGGCCGCAGCGGCATGGGCATCGAGTGCCTCGTCGAGATCGTTGTGCGCACGAAGGTCGGTGTGGCTGACGATGCCGCCCATCACCTGGCGCTGCGACCGTTCGGCCTCTGCAGTGACGAACGCCGTCTCACCGACGCTCGCCAGGGCCTCGGTGCCAGATCGGTCGTAGGCCGCACCGCACTCGACGAAGACCGTGTCGACCACCCGATGCCCCGATGCCAGGTCGGCTTCGAGGTCGGCGAGGCCGTACACCATTGCGCCGCCGTCGGGCCACAGGTGATGGTGCGGGTCGATGATCGCGGCGTCGGGGTCGACCACGTCTTCGACCACCTGATCGAGCCATGCCTGCGAACCGGGTGCCGGGAGTGCGGGGGACATCGCCGGAGCTTAGGAACCACAAAGGCCCTGGTCGCTACCGGCAGAGCCGATGTTGACCAGGGCCTTCAACTGAGCGGACGACCGGGATCGAACCGGCGACCTCAACCTTGGCAAGGTTGCGCTCTACCAACTGAGCCACGTCCGCGTGGGAGCGAAACTCTAGCACTGCTCCAAGCGGAACGGACACCGTTCGACCGGGACAATCTGCCCGACCGTGACAATCCGGTCGACCGGTGGGGTGGCCACTCAGCGATCTGTGGGTCGTTCGGGCCAGATCGCCGATGGGTCGAACCAGATCGGCGTGGGATCGGTACCGCTGCGCGTCGAACCGTCGGCAGTTCGTCCGCGGGCGCTGTCGTCGATGCCAGGTCCCAGGTCGGACAAGGAGGTGACTTCTGGCGCCTCATCGAACGCCACGTCGAACTGCGGCCGCGAAGCGGCATGGCGCAACGGCTTGGCGTCGATGGGGCGCAGCGCCTCGAGCATCCGCGTCTGCGTCGCCGGATCCTGCTTGGCCCAGTCGGCCTCACCCATCATCTCCAGCGGTGCCAGCAAGTCGAGATCTCGACGGGTCTGGCGCACCAGCCAGACGCCGAGCACCACGAGCGACGCTCCGATGACCAGGAGTCCGACGACCATGGCGTACACCAGACGGCTCGAGGCCGGATCGCCTGCGGCGACGATGGCAGCGGGGGCCGACATCGCGGACGTCACCGTTGGCAACGTTGACCCTGGGAGGAGACGAGACACAGCACCCCGATTGTGCCAGCTCGGAGCACCATCGCAACGAATCATCGCTGATGCGCGGGGCACCACACCGCGGTCCGCCCGCCGATGGTGGAGCGGCGCAGCGGCGCACCATCGCGTGCGCAAGGTGGACACTGGGCACGCACGACCGGATCGAGCACCCCGGTGGTGCTTCCGCCCTGACGCAGCATCACCGGGAGGCGGCGACGTATCGCCGCGGCAAGACGTTCGACGTCATCGTCGGCCAACGAGTCCGTCGGGCGGTGCGGATCGATCGCCGACCACCACAGCACTTCGTCGGCGCAGAGGTTCCCGAGGCCGGCAACCACCGTCTGGTCGAGCAGCGCCGACTTGATCGCCGTGCGACGGGTGCCCAGTCGAGCGCGAAGCCGTCGCGGTGTCACCACCGCGAAATCCACACCGAGATGGTCGAGCATCGGGTCGAGCGACACGCGACCGAGGCGTCGGGGGTCGTTGAAACGGAGCGCAGGCGCTGCACCACCGGCAGCAGGTTCCGTGAACAGTCGCAACCGGTCCCATTCGTCCGCGTCGCGGCCCGAGGCGTACGTCAATCGTTCGATCGCGGCGCTGCCGTCCACGACGAGGCGGCCGGTCATACCGAAGTGCAGCCCGATCGTGGCCCGATCGGTGTCGATCAGCACCACCTTGCCCCGACGACGAAGTGCGGTGATCTCCGCGCCGACCACGACGGCTCGGAGATCCTCCGGCGCCACGCGGGGGTCAACGACGACGTCCACGATGGTCCGCGCAACGAGTGGCTCGCATGCCCGGCGCCAGATCTCGGCTTCGAGCCCCTCGGGCACGTTCAACCGCCGATCAGCACGTCAACGGGTGGCCGTCGACGCGTTGGCGAGGAATCGATCGAGGGGCCCGGCGAGCTGATCGCTGTTGATCAGGAACGCATCGTGGCCGTGCGGCGAGTCGATCTCGACGTACTCGCTGGGCACGCCGTTGGCCGTCAGCGCCTCGTGGATCTGACGCTGCTGATAGGCCGGGTAGAGCATGTCGCTCCAGATCCCGACTGCCATCGTCGGCGACACCACTCGAGCCATCGCCCGCTCGAGCGAGCCACGCCCGCGTGCCACATCGTGCAGATCCATTGCCTTGCCGATCGCAAGGTAGCTGTTGGTGTCGAATCGTCGCGCCAGCTTGACCCCGTGGTATTCGAGGTAGCGCTCGACCTCGAAGCGTTGCCACATCCCGAGCGTGTCGCCGGTAGCGGTCTTGTCGGCCAGTTCCCGACCGAATCGGTCGGTGAAGACGTTGTCGCTGCGGAACGTGACCTGAGCCACCATCCGGGCGATCTCCAACCCTTCGGCGGGTCCGTCGCCGGGCTCGGCGTCGTAGTAGTCGCCCCCTCTCCATCGTCGATCGAGCCGGATCGCTCGACGACCGATCGCTCCCCAGGCGATCTGCTGAGCAGTTGCCTGCATGCACGTTGCCACGGCGATCAGCGATCCGACACGACGGGGGTACATCACCGCCCATTCGAGCGCCTGCATCCCACCCATCGAACCGCCGATCACCGCCAGCCACCGATCGACGCCCAGGGCATGGGCCAGCTGTGCCTGGGCGCGCACCATGTCGCGAATCGTCACCACCGGGAAGCGCGACCCGTACGGCGCACCGTCCACGGGGTGTGGCGAGGCGGGACCCGTGGACCCCTGGCATCCACCGAGCACGTTGACGCACACGACGAAGTACTTGTCGGTGTCGATGGGCTTGCCGGGGCCGACGGTGTCGTCCCACCAGCCCGGCGTCGGGTGCCCACGACCTGCCGGGCCGGCTGCGTGGCTGTCGCCGGTCCAGGCATGACACAGCAGGATCGCATTCGATCCATCGGCGTCGAGCCGGCCCCACGTTTCGTAGGCCAACACCACGTCGGAGAGCGCAACGCCGCAGTCGAGCGCAAATCGACGGTTGGTGGCGAAGGTGAAGAACTGCCGGTGGCCGGGTTCGTCGCCGGGCCGCCACGCGCCGGTGGCAGGCAGTGGCGGCGGCGAGGTCATCGACGACATCAGCCGATCGTGCCAATGACCGGCTGTGCGAGTGCCATGCGCTGTTCATAGCCGGTCTCGTAGGGCAGGAACCCGTTGCGATCGGGGTACAGCAGCTGGACCATGGGAAACGCTTCTCCTCGAAACCAGGAGATGGCGGTGGTGAAGTACGGCCCCCACACATCGAGGTCGATCGGGGCGAACATGCATCGCAGCTCGTTGTCGAGCAGCCCCACCAGTTCCACGCCGAGCGGGATCTCGGTGCCTCCCCGACACGCGTCGGCCACCAGGGTCACCAATCCGTTCGCGGCAACGGGCGTCAGCCCGAACACTGCCACGTCGGCAAAGCCGACAGCATCGGGCAATCCAATGGAGTAGGCATAACTCGGCGTCGGCGGGTCGTTGGCCGTGTCGGCGGCGACCGGCTCCAGCGCCCAGCCGTTGGTCTCGATCATCCACTCGATCTTCTCTGCGTGAGGAATGTGGAAGTCCGGCAGCTCCATGGCGACGACGCTAACCAGCTTCGAGCGCCATCAACGCGTCGACCGCCGTGCGCTCGGCGATCGCCTCCCAACCCTCGTCCGGCGGTTGGCCACTCACGACCGACGTCACCGAGAAGGAGCCGCGCTGCAGCCAGGCGGCCACGATCGTGTACGGAAAGGGCGTCCGATCACTCGGCTCGGCATCGACCAGGAGCACACTTGTCGGGATCGATGCGCCGGTGGCCACCGTCGACGCTCGACGACCACCATGTCAGCTCGGTCTCGTCACTCGTCGACGTGCACCCCTGTGCGGCCTCGAGGCGGTCGGCATGGCCTGCGGCATCGTCCAGGTGGACGATCACCTCGATCGACAGGACACCGTTGTCGAGGAAGGTCTCCGAGACGCTGAATCGACGTGAGAGCCATGGGCGCGTCGAGGCTTCGAAGCGAACCGATCGGACACTCGATCACCCCCTGGAACGGGTCGAGATCGCCGTCGAAGGTTGGATCGCCGACGAGCGCTGGGTCGAGGTCGAGCATGAACCAGTCGGCCGGCACGCCCACGCTGTCGGACGGTCGGCAGGCCAGGAACCAGATCGTCGACAGCCTCGGGCGGCGGCAGTGTCGGCGGCGAGGTCGGCTGCTGGCGACGTCGACCGTCCCGACCGGCGTCGAACCCGATGGTCGAATCGGGACGTGCTCGAGTCGGAGGTCGGTGGATCAGTGCCGCGACACGCCATCGAGACACGCACACCGACGACGACGACGGACGAGCGATCAGCCGAACGCCGTGACCATCGACCGATCGGCGATCATGACGCTGACGCTACGGAGAGCGACGATCAGCGCCAGATCGAGGCCCGAGCGCACGGGTCGGCTGCGGTGACGATGAACGTCGACGGTGCCGACCCGCTCCTGGACGTCCGGCCGATCGATCGAGCACTGGGACCACCGTGAACACCGCAGGCGTCGGCACCAGGGCCGCGGCTCAAGCTGCGTCCATCGGGAAGCACGACCTCGAGGCGATAGCTGCCAGGGACGATCTCGCCGAAACGCGAATCGGCCGTCGGGCCCGGTCTGGCGTTCCTGGACGGTGCCGTTGACGATGTCGACGAGTCGCACGGCGACGTTGCCGGCACCGAGTTCGTCGTCACCGCGAGCAGGGCAGTCCATCGGCGTCGAACCACAGCAGGTCGCTCGTCTCGATCGCCAGCGGTCCCGGCGCGCTGCTGGAGGTCGTGGTCGGAGGGGTGGTCGACGTCGTGGTGGTCGTGGTGGTCGACGTGGTCGACGTCGTGGTGGTCGACGTGGTCGACGTCGTGGTGGTCGACGTCGTCGTCGGTGCGCTGGTCGTGGTCGGCCGGGTCGTCGTTGGGGTCTTGACCGTGGTGGTGGACGCGCTGGCCCCCGAGGTCGCCAGGTGCGGGGAACCGGTGGGTGAACAGGCCCATCTTGATCGCCGGTTGCCTGATCGAGCGCACCGGTCACCGGCACGCGCGTTGCCGACTGGTACTTCCTGAGCGCCAGCTTCGCTGTAGCGACCGAAGATGCCGTCGGCACCACCGAGCAGGTAGATCCCACTGTTCGATGATCGCGCGCTGCATCGACAGCCACCGTCGAGCCGCGCTGGCCCGCACGAACGGTCGTCCAGCGTCGGGCCGGCGTGGCGACGAGCGTGACCGCCGACCCGCTGCTCGAAGCCGGGGCACAGATGCCGAGCGCGGTGGCGGTCGCTCTGATCGACGGCGCCCGATCACCGGGAGACCGACGGGCGGTCTGAAACTGCCGAACTGCGCGTCACGCGTGGCGCTCCCGTAAACCCCGTCAGCTCCACCGCGCAGGTAGATGCGTGCGTTCATGATGGCCGCGCTGCGCTGCAGCAACCGCACTGCCCGCGCTGCCCGTAGGACGACGTGGAGCAACTCGGGGCAGTCGCCACTGGTGCTGGCGCCGCAGTGCGAGCCGGAGGCGCAGCGGTGTATCGACGCGACAGCAGGGCACCGAGGTCGACGACCTGATAGCCGTTGCGGCGAACGGTGTCGAGCATGCAGGAGATCGCGTCGACGGTCTGACGATGCGATCCACCATCGTGCAGCAGGAAGATCGCGCCGGGCCGCAACGACCGCCTGACCCGGTCGCACAGGGTCCACGCGGATGCCCGCGGCGACTTCCAGTCGCCCAGGTCGGTCGCGGTGGACACGTTGCACATGCCTGCGTTGGCCACCGCCCGATCGATGCTGGCGCCCATCGTGAGCCCGGGAGCGCGGAAGAACGAGGTGCGAACGCCGGTGACCGACGCAATGATGTCGCGTGAGCGGGCCACTTCGGAGGCGATGGTGTAGCTGCCGTACCGGTGCGTGACGGAGTGGGCGGCCACACCGTGGCCGCGGCGCACCACCGACCGAGCGATGTCGGGGTATCGGTTGACGTTGGAACCCACCATGAAGAAGTTCGCTCGCCATCCGTAGCGCTCGAACGTACTCATCACCGCAGCGGTGTTCGTCGGCCACGGTCCGTCGTCGAACGTGAACGACACCACCTTGTCGCTGGTCGACACACTGCGGATCGGTAGCCCCGTCGCGGCAGAACTGGCCGTAGACCGGCGCTGGGGCAGCACTCACCGGCTGCTGGGGAGCGACGCCGACCATCACGCTCATCGCAATGATCGCAGCCGACGATCACGAGCCCCCGCGAACGCACACCCTTGCGACGCTCGTCACACGACATCGAAATCTCCGCACCGCTGCAGTGTTCGACCCGTCGCCGAACTGCAGGGACTCTACGCCCGACAGAGATGTCGGTCAGCGCTCGTTTGCCACGCGATCGCGTGTCAGATCAAGCTGAGCGCATCGAGATCGAGCGCCTGACGCAAGTGCCGCTGTGCCATCGCGCCGAACATCGCCTCGCTGCGGTCGTTGAGCGTGACGATCTGCGACGCCATCGCAGCAACCACCAGCCCCGCGAATGCGTCACGCCGATACTGCTCCCACACCCAGGCGTCGTCGAGCGAGATGCCGTACTCCGACAGCGCTTCGAGATATGCGTCGACGAGTTCGCGCTCGTGGACTCGACGTTCAGGAGGGAGCAGTCCAGCGCCGATGAAGTACGACAGGTCGGTCAGCGGACTCCCGTGCGCCGGCGTCTGCCAGTCGACCACGGTCACCGGCGGCCGGTCCGCGGTTGCCGAGAACAACATGTTGTCGAGCCGGTAGTCGCCATGGGTGATCGAGCGCGGGCCCGAGCGCCCTCCCCTCCACGCGGCGATCCGCTCGCCGAAGTGCTCGGCCAACTCGAACTCGTCGGTGCTGAGATGCGACCGATACGTGGCGATGAAACCCGGAAAGAACATCTGCCACATCATCGCCAGGCCGTTCCCCGCGTCGGCTGCCGCATCGCCGGCAGCGCCAGCGTCCGGGATGGGGTCGTGTTCGATCCAGTCGATGTCGTACAGCGTCGGGTCGTCCCAGCGAGGACCATGAAGTTTGGCGAGTTCACGCACTGCGTCGCGCGCCTGCTCGATGCTGCAGCCAGTGAGCTGATCGCCCTGCGTTGCGGGTGCCATGTCTTCGAGGACCAGTACGAAGGCGTTCGTCGCCGGGGTCCAGTCGCCATGGAAGCACGCCGGTGTCCGCATGTCGACCGTGGCCGCCAACTCGGTGTAGAAGCGCGTCTCGCGTTCGTAGTGGCGCAGCATCGCGGCGGTGGTCAGGCTGGTCTCGTCAGTGGCAGGGAGTTTCACCACCACCGACCTCGGGAGTTCGGCCTCGGCATCGGGCATTGCGATGCGCACGTTGACCCCGATGTGGCCGTCACCGATTCGTTGTTTCGAGATCGGTCCCACGTCACCACCGAGCACCGAGGAAAGCCAGTCCGTCGTGATGTCGTCAGCATGCATGCCGCGGCACGGTAGTGCTCGGCCGCCGCTACCGTCGTGCCCGAGATGTACGGGTTTCTGCTCCGCCCGAAGTGGATTGCGTTCCACCTCCTGGTGTTCGGATCGATCGCGTTGATGATCTGGCTCGGCCTCTGGCAACTCGACCGGCTCGATGCCCGCCGCGAGTTCAACGACGTGGTCACCGAACGGATCGATCAGCCACCGGTGCCACTCGACGAACTGCTCGCCCAGGCGGGCGGGTCAGGCACGGCCGCCCCCGACGAACTCGAATGGCGCCAGGTGCTCGTGACCGGCACCTACCTGACCGATCAGATTCTGTGGTTCAACCGTTCGCAGGACGGCATCCCAGGCGACAACGTCCTCTCCCCCCTCGTGAGCGACGAGGGAACCACTGTGCTGGTCAATCGGGGTTTCGTACCGCTCGCGTTCACCGCTGAGCCACCGCCGACGGGCACGATCGAACTCCTCGCGAGGGTGCGCGTGCCCCAGGACCGCCAGCGCGGTGAACTCACCGACTCGGCCGACCGCTCAGCACCGGTCACCGAGGTGCGACGCATCGATCTCGCCGATCTCGCTCAACAGTTGCCCGCCCCGCTCGCTCCGGTGTACGTCGACCTGATCGACGCTCGACCGGCACTCGGGCCCGCCGACCCCACACCACTGCCCGCGCCCGTGCTCAACGAAGGCCCGCACCTGTCGTATGCCGCACAGTGGTTCATCTTCGCGACGTGCGTCCTGATCGGCTGGGTGCTCGCAGTTCGTCGCTCGATCCGCACCCGCCGGCGTGAGGCTGCAGCGACCACAACCGCAGACGACGTTGCTGTCGACGCCATCACGGGCGGAGCAGGCGCGCCAGCGCCAGCGGATTCCGACCCGCAAGTCGCCGCTGGATCCGCCGGCTCGACGACGCGAACAGACGAGCCATCACCGCGCTGATCTGCTCGGGCGGCGTGTCGACGCGGAGGTATGCCGTCCAGTCGTCGGCCGACAACTCGAAGAACGCATCGAAGAACGCCCGTACCTCGTCGTCGTCGAGATCGAGCAGCACCCCGAGGCCATAGTCGTGCAGCACTCGCGTTCGCCGCAACGATCGGGGCCACACTGCTTCTGCAACCGTTTGCGAGTCCACCGCGCCCGACCCGGCGCCCAGGAAGCGGCCGATCGCAGCCGCCACACGCGGCGCGGCGCGAATCGAGGCCGCCACCGAGAACCCGGTGGCGGCGTGCACGTACCCGGCCGCAGCACCGAACGCGACCACCGGTGAGGACAGGTCAGGGAGCGACCCACCGAGCGGAATCCGAACGCGCTCGATGCGTACTGCCTCGGCGAGCAGTGCCTCGGGGTCACAGCCGAGACGGGCCGCCAATCGCGGCAGCAAGTCGTTCGGTTCGACGAGCGGGCGCGCGGCGAGCACCGTTTCCTCCACGAGCCACCCATCGGCCATCGGGAGCGAATAGCAGAACGTCGTCACGCCTGCCGGGCCGACCACACCGCCATCTGGGCCACAGACCGCGCGGAAGTCCATGAAGGTCGCCCGGCCGAGGTCGCCGGAGGGCGGTTCGGCGAGCACGACGCCGAACGCGGTCTGCCACGCCGGCTCGCGCGCATCGTCGGCCTGCTGAGCGAACCGCGGCGGCGACCCGGTCGCATCGATGACCACGCGAGCGCGCAGCGCGGCCCCACCTTCGAACTCCACACGGTGCGCCTCGCCGGCACCGGTCGTCACGTGAGCAACACGCTCGCGCCGATGGGCGACATCACCACGCAACGCGTCGCGGAGCTTTGCGTTGTCGAACGTGGCGTAGGTCCGGTCGAGACGATGCGAGCGCACGCCGTGCGCCCACACCTCGTCGCTGCGCACCGACAGCAGGGTGTCGACGTCGATCAGACCACCCGCTGCTCGGGTGGGGAGTTCGTCGACCCAGGTGCTGTAGGTGGGCGTCCAGTCGGCGTCGTCACCCAGCAGCACCACCTCGAGATCGCGCCGTCGGCAGGCCGCCGCCAGCGCACTGCCGGCCGGACCGTCGCCGATCACGGCGATGTCGACCGCGGCGGAGGCACTCACGCGTGTTCGAGTTCGGCCATCCGACGGAACTGCTCCACGACGTCGGGGGTCTGGTGGCTGGGATCGAGCGTTCGGTACACGGTCTCGACGTTCACGGCGATGCGACCGAACTCGCCCCACTCGCCGAAACGCTCGTCGAGCCCGAGCGCTCGGCCGATGTCTCGTGCCGCATCGAAGGCGTCCATGCCTGCGTCGTGACGCGCCGTTGCTTGCTCATCGACGAACGACAGGTAGTCACGCACGGCCACGATGCCAGCGGCATCGGTCAGTGGCCCATGACCCGGGACGACCGTGTCGAGTTCGAGGCCGAGCATCAGGTCGCAGGCCGCCACCCAGTTCGACAGTGGTCCAGCCCACACGATCGGGGTGCCACCGATGAACAAGATGTCGCCCGTGTACACAGTGCGTGCGTCGGGGACGTACACGATCGTGTCACCAGCGGTGTGGGCAGGGCCGACCTCGATCAACTCCACGCGTCGACCGCCGACGTCGAGGTCGAGACGACCGTCGAACGTGCGCGTCGGCGGCACCAGTTCGATCCCGTCGAAGTTGAACTCGCCGAAGAACGAGCGAAACAGCTCACCGACCTCGCCGGGCGCCTGATTCAGTGCCGCGAGCATCGCCGGCGGCACCTCGGGCATCTCCTGAGCAGTGGCCGACGAGGCGACGATGTCGACCTCGGGACGCCGCCGTGTGACCTCGGCGTTGCCGTAGCAGTGGTCGCCGTTGGCGTGCGTGTTGACCACGGTGTCGACCGGCGCATTCGCCACCGCCGGCGCCATGGCATCGAGCATCGTCGCGGTGAGATCCAGATCGAACAGCGTGTCGACGAGCAACGATTGACCATCGCCCACGATCAGGCCCGCGTTGCTCCAGCCCCAGCCCCCATCGGGCTGCAGATAGGCGAAGCACCCATCGTCGAGTTGATGCAGGCCGTGGGTGTACGAACTCGGAGGCGACCATCGGCTCATTGTGGCACGACCCCTCGCGACGGTGATCACCGTCTCCGAGGATCGCTGCGCCACCGGGCCGTCAGACGCTCCGCCAACATCGTGGTCGGCAAGTGGGTGTTCACGTCCGGGATCGACGGGAACACCGACGCATCACACACGTAGAGCCCGTCGTACCCGAAGACGGCGCCACGCTCGTCGACCACCCGGCCCATCGCACAACTGCTCGCAGCGTGCACGTAGTCGCCGACGGCGTGACGAACCCACCGGTCGAGCACGCCGTCGTCACGGAGCGCAGCACCCGTGGTGCCGAATTCGTCGAGGTAGATCTCGTCGACGATCTCGCGGAATGCCGTCGTGTCGAGCAGATCGAGAGCCGTTCGCACGCCGACACACAGCTCCGCGACGTCAGCAGGATGCTCCAGCAGCGCGAAGTCCACGACCGGCTCGGCGAGCGCGTCCTCCGCCAGCTTCACCGTCCCGGATCGACTGCGAGGGCGCATCAACGCTGCCATCAGCAACCCGTAACCGGGCGCATCGACACCGAGATGGTTCATCGGCAGGAACTGCACCGGGTCGCGCCACAGCAACGAACCGACCACCAACGATCCGGGTTCGGCGGCAGCGTCCGCACGCATCGCAAGGGTGAGCGGCGCCGACGGATGGTCCTGCAACCCCTCCCCCACGCCGTGAGTGTCCACGTTCGATCGCAGCAGGACCGTCGGCGTGTGGATCGCACCAGCGCTGAGCACGATGTTGTCGGCTTCGTACGTGCTCCCATCGACGAGACGAACACCGACCGCACGCCGGCCATCGAACACGACTCGCTCAACCGGGCAGTCGGCGCGTACTTCGAGGTTCGTCCGCCCGAGTGCCGGCCACAGCGATGCCTCGGCCGACGTGACCCGCCGGCCCACGTGACGGGTGAGCCGCGCCCGTTCGGCGTCGGGCGCGGCCAGCAGCAGCGCCCGATCCACCGACCCCAGGTCGGATTCCGACACTTCCTCGACGGTGAGTTGCATGGCGGCCCACGCCGCCTCGGTGTCGTCCCATCCCCACCCGGCGTACAGGCCAGGGTCGCCGCGCAATGCCACCATGGCGTTCACCGCGGACGAACCGCCGATCCCCCTCCCCCGGCGGTACAGCGTGGGGTCGGAACCCGAGGTGCGGGTCGCTCGCAGGTCGCGGAAGGTGCGACCCGGCACATCGAGCGCGGCAAGGAAGTCGGCACCGCCCAGCGCGCCGTCGAGGTCGTCGGCGCGCGAAGTCGGGACCGGCTTCCAGCAAGGTGACCGACCGGTCGGCGTCCTCCGACAACCGGGCCGCCACGACGCATCCCGCCGAACCCGCACCGACCACCAACCACGACTCGCCCAGAGCGTCAGGCCCCCTGCTGCCAGCACCCCGGACGCGTTCCACGGGCCGATCGTAGGAGTGGCCATCCGCACCGTGAAACATTTTGTACAAACAACCAGAGCAGCGGCGGCGCGGTCCGTAGGGTCGGCGCAGTGGCCGACCGCTCTCGTTTGACGATCCGCTCCATCGATCCCGACCCCCGCGGCGCGTCGATCGCAAGCCGCAGCCGCGCACCTCGGTATCGAGTTGCCCGGCGAGGTACGCGTCGCCGACGTGGTGCATGTGATCGGCGAACTGTCGCCATCGTCCCGTGAGCAACTTGCGACCGTGCTCGCCGACCCCTTGTTGCAACACGCCAGCTGGGACGCGCCGGCCGGTGATGGCGTCGAGGTCACCCTGCTGCCCGGTGTCACCGACACCGCCGCTGACGCCGTACGCCATGCCGCCAGCCAACTCCACATCGAGTTGTCGCACGCCGCCACGGCTCGACGCATCGAGTTCGACGCAGGCGTCGACGCCGAGGTGGCCGACGAGGTCGTGCGCCGTGTGGTCGCCAACGCAGTGATCGAGCGGTGGGGTCACGGCCTCATCGACCCGCCCATGATCGACGCCGACGGCCCGGTGGCGCCACCGGAGATGATCACGATCCGGGGGCTCGACGACACAGGTCTCACAGCGCTCAACGCCGAGCGGGCGTTGTATCTCGACCTCGAGGAACTCCGAGTGATCCGCGACGAGTACGAACGCCTCGGACGCGACATCACCGACGTCGAGATCGAGACGCTCGCCCAGACCTGGAGCGAGCACTGCGCACACAAGACGTTCCGGGCAATCGTCGACACGACCGGAGGCCCCGACGGGCCGACCACCATCACGCCGTTGATGGCCCAGCTGCGGGCATGCACCGAGTCGATCGATGCCGAATTCGTGCGGTCGGCATTCGTCGGCAATGCAGGAGTGATCGAGTTCACCCCGGGCACCACGATTGCGCTCAAGGCCGAGACGCACAACCATCCGTCAGCAGTGGAACCCTTCGGCGGTGCCAACACCGGCGTCGGCGGTGTGATCCGCGACGTGCTCGGTATCGCCCACCGTCCGATCGCCGTCACCGACATCTTGTGTTTCGGCCCCGCCGACCTGCCGCTGGCCGACCTGCCCGAAGGGGCACTGCACCCTCGACGTATCCGTGACGGCGTGATCGACGGCGTCGCCGACTACGGCAACAAGATCGGCCTGCCCACCGTGGCGGGGGCCGTCCTCTACGACCCGGCGTACACAACGAACCCGCTGGTGTTCGCCGGGTGCATCGGCACTGCCCCGACTCGAGCACTCCACGATGGGCCGTTCCCCGGCGACCGCGTGGTGGTGCTCGGCGGTTCGACCGGCCGCGATGGCATCCGCGGCGCCACGTTCTCGTCGGCCACGATGGACGCCACCACCGGCGAAGTGGCGGGGGCCAGCGTGCAGATCGGCGACCCGATCGTGGAGAAGCTCCTGATCGATGCGCTGATCGGCGCAGAAGATCTCTACTCCGCCATCACCGACTGTGGTGCTGGCGGGTTGTCCTCCGCGATCGGCGAGATGGCCGAGGGTGTGGGCGCCGACATCGAACTCGACCTCGTCCCTCGCAAGTATCCCGGGCTGGAGGCCTGGGAGGTGTGGCTGTCGGAGGCCCAGGAACGCATGGTGGTCGCCGTGGCGTCCACCAGTCTCGATGCGCTCCGCGCCCGCTGCGAGCGTGTTGGCGTGCAACTCGCCGATGTGGGCACCTTCACCGGCGACGGTCGACTCGTCGTGCGCCACCACGGCGAGGTGGTCGCCGACATCGACACGGCGTTCCTCCACGATGGACGCCCACAGCGACGCATGCCGGCGGAGCTTCCCGACCCCGAGCGTCACGACCGAACCGGACGCACCGTTGCCGATCCGGCCAGTACGTTGCTCGCACTGCTCGCCCACCCGAACATCGCCTCGAAGGCCGGCATCATCCATCGCTACGACCACGAGATCCTCGGCTCCACCGTGGTGCGTCCGCTCGTCGGCGCTGCCGGCGATGGCCCCGCCGACGGTGTCGTGCTCGCCGAGCCGACCGCCACCGCAGGGATCGCCATCGGCATCGGCGTCAACCCCTGGTATGGGCTCCACGACCCCGAGGCCATGGCCTACGCCGTGGTCGACGAGGCCATCCGCAACGTGGTCGCCGTCGGCGCCGACCCCGACCGGGTTGCGTTGCTCGACAACTTCTCGTGGGGTGACCCCCGCCGGCCCTCCACGATGGGCGAACTGGTCGCCGCCGTCGAGGGCTGCTGTGGCGCCGCTCGCATGTACAACGCCCCATTCGTGTCGGGCAAGGACTCGCTGAACAACGAGTACATCGGCACCGACGGACAGCGCCACGCCGTGCCGCCGACACTGGTGATCACCGCGATCGCCCACGTGCCCGACGTGGACCTCACGGTCACGCCCGACCTCACCGAGGCGGGCATGGCGTTGCTGCTGATCGGGCAGACCGAAACCGAGTTCGCCGGCTCTCACCTCGACCTCGTCCAGGGTGCACCTCGGTCACTCGGCGTCGCACCTGCGCCAGATCCCGACGCACCGGAGAACTACCGCCATCTCCACGCGGCGATCCGTGCCGGGCTGGTCACGGCCTGCCACGACGTCAGCGAAGGCGGTGTCGCTGTGGCGCTCGCCGAGATGTGCATCGCCGGTCGGTTGGGTGCACGCATCGACCAGCTCGGCCACGACGACCTGGTCACCGGCCTGTTCAGCGAATCAGCCGGACGTCTCCTGGTCGAGGTGCCACCGCAACGCGTGGATGCGTTCGTCAAGCTCATGGGTCGGGCGGCGACCCTGCTCGGCGACGTCACCAACGACGGACAGCTCTCGTTGCCCGGAGTCGAACCGATTCCCGTGTCCGATCTCGCCACGGCCTTCAACACCGGAGGCGATCAATGAGCCGTGTTCCCGCACTCGTCATCGCCGGGCCAGGCACCAATCGCGACGGCGACGTTGCTCAGGCGCTCGAGCTGGCAGGTGCAGATGCTCGCATCGTGCTGGCCGACGAACTCGTCGCCGATCCCGGCCTGCTCGACGCAGCCCGGCTCGCCGTGGTCGCCGGAGGCTTCAGCTACGCCGATTCGCTCGGCGCTGGCCGCATGCTCGCGCTCGACCTGGCACTCGGCGTGGGCGACGCATTGCACGAGTTCGTGGCAGCTCAGCGGCCCTTGATCGGCATCTGCAACGGCTTCCAGGTGCTCACCGCCGCCGGCTTGCTCCCCGGGGCCCTCGGCCACAACGCCCAGGGACGCTTCGACTGCCGGTGGGTGGTCCTCGACCCCGTGCCGGACAGCAGCTCGATCTGGACCGCTGGCATCACCGACACGATTCATTGCCCGATCGCTCACGGCGAGGGTCGCTACGTGCATCCCGATCCTGACCGCCTCGCCGCCGACGGCCAGGTGGCGCTGCGCTATCGCAGCACGAATCCCAACGGATCCGTGGCCGACATCGCTGGCGTCTGCGACCCATCCGGTGTGGTCCTGGGACTGATGCCGCACCCGGAAAATCACATCGTGCGTCGCCAGCATCCGCGCCACGCTCGAGGTGGTGGCGGCAACCAGCACCTCGGGCTCCGGCTGTTCGACAACGGCGTCAGCTACGCAAAGCAACTCTGAGGCGCCGTGACCACTGCCGATTCGCCGCTCCCCCAGCCGTTCACCGAGCTCGAAGTTGGCGCTCCGCGATCGCCGCATCGGCAAGGTTCGCGTGTCGTACGCCCTCTCCGACGACCGACGTCTCTTCGTCACCACCGATCGTCTGTCGGCGTTCGACCGCATCATCGCTGGGGTGCCGTTCAAGGGCCAGGTGCTCAACCAGCTCTCGTGGTGGTGGTTCCAGCACACCACCGACATCGTTGCCAACCATGCGCTCTCCACGCCCGACCCGAACGTGCTGATTGCCCGATCCGCCACCCCGTTGTCGGTGGAGGTCGTCGTGCGCGGATACATCACCGGTGTCACCGACACCGCGCTGTGGACCCGATACGCCTCTGGCGAACGCAACATCTACGGGCATCACTTCGACGATGGATTGACAAAGAACACACCACTCCCGGAGCCGATCGTCACACCCACCACCAAGGCCGCAGACGGCGGCCACGATGAGCCACTGTCCAGTGCCGAGGTGGTCGCCGGCGGCCATGTCGATGCCGATCTGTGGCGCCACGTCGAGGCAGCTGCACTCGAACTGTTCCAGACGCGGCACCGACCGGGGACATCAGGCCGGCCTGATTCTCGCCGACACGAAGTTCGAGTTCGGCGTTTCGGCCGACGGCGAACTCCTGCTGATCGACGAGGTGCTCACTCCCGACTCGTCACGATGGTGGGTCGCTGCCAGCTACGACGAGCGTCTGGCCAACAACGACGAACCCGAGAGCCTCGACAAGGAAGTCGTGCGCCGTGCGTTGGCCGATTCCGGCTACAGCGGCGCCGGCCCCGTCCCCGACCTCACCGGCCCCGAATGGGCCGAGGTGTGGGCAGCCACATCAGCCCGCTACGTCGACGCCTTCGAACGCCTGTCGGGCACGCCCTTCATTCGCGGCGCCTACCCTGTACCCGAACGAATCAACGCCGCACTGGCGGAACTGGACCTCGACTGACATGGGCATCCCCCTCGCTTGCACCCCCGTCCACGATGACCGTCGACGTGTCTGGCCACGATGACGACACGCCCAAGGACGAGTGCGGCGTGCTGGCCGTGTCGACGCCACACGGCGAAGGCGTGGCGCAACTCGCATTCTTCGGCCTGTTCGCGCTGCAGCACCGTGGCCAAGAGGCCGCCGGTATTGCGGTCAGCGACGGTCAGCGGGCTCGCGTGCACAAGGAAGCGGGCCTCGTCGCGAACGTGTTCAATCCTGAAACCCTCGCCCCACTCACTGGCTACCACGCGATCGGGCACACCCGGTATTCGACCACCGGCTCGAATGCCGAACGCAACATCCAGCCGTTTCTGGTCGAGACCATGCACGGACCGCTGGCCTTGGCGCACAACGGCAACCTGGTCAACGCTCCGACACTGCGCGACGAACTGCTGAGCCGCGGGTTCGGTCTCACCGCCACCAGTGACTCCGAGGTGATGACGTTGATGCTCGCCGCCGCAGGTGGCCAGACCTGGGAGGAGCGGATCGAACGAACCCTGCCGGCATGGAAGGGCGCGTTCTCACTGGTGTTGCTCGCCGCAGACCGCGTGATCGCCGTCCGCGACCCGTGGGGTTTCCGCCCCCTGTCGGTCGGGCGGCTGCCGCACGGCGGCCACGCCGTGGCCTCGGAGACATGCGCACTGTCCACACTCGGATGCGTGGACATCGACGAAGTGCAGCCGGGTGAGATGGTCACGCTGCGAGGCGCCGAGTTGCATCGCAATCAAGTACTGGCGCCACAGCCCCGCAGCGCCCACTGCACGTTCGAGTTCGTCTACTTCTCCCGACCCGACTCGGTCTGGGACGACCGCAACGTGCACCACGTCCGTCAACGGCTCGGACATCGACTCGCCATCGAGGCTCCCGCAGACGCCGACGTCGTGATCCCGGTGCCCGACTCCTCGATTCCGGCGGCGATCGGGTACTCGAACGAGAGCGGACTGCCGTTCAACGACGGCCTCATCAAGAACCGCTACATCGGCCGGACCTTCATCGAACCCACCCAGGACATCCGAGAGCGCGGCGTCGCGCTGAAGTTCAACACGCTCGCCGAGAACCTCGCCGGCAAGCGCGTGGTGATGATCGACGATTCACTCGTGCGCGGCACCACCGCCGGTCCGCTCGTGAAGCTCGTGCGTGATGCCGGAGCCACCGAGGTCCACGTGAGGATCACCTGCCCGCCCATCACCCACGCCTGCCATTTCGGTGTCGACATGGGCCACGACGGCGACCTGATCGCGGCACGCATGACGGTGGAGGAGATGCGCGAGCACATCGGAGCCGACAGTCTCGCCTTCTTGTCGCTCGACGGGATGATGCTCGCCATTGCCGACCGCGAGGCAGGCGATGACGACGGCTACTGCAACGGCTGTTTCACCGGGAAGTACCCGATCAACGTCGGCGAAGCCCAAGCCAAGCTGTCCTTCGAAGGCGTCCTCGCCTGATGCGCGTCCTCGTCGTCGGCGCCGGCGGTCGCGAGCAGGCGCTTGCATGGGCATGCCGTCATCACGGCCACGACGTCAGAATCGAGTCGACGCTCGGGGACGCCTCCGGCGACGACACCGACTTGGTGCTCCCCGGCCCCGAGGCGGTGCTGGTCGACGGCATCGCCGATGAATGCGCTCGACGAGGGCTTGCCTGCTTCGGACCGACCGCAGAACTCGCGCAGCTCGAAGCCTCCAAGTCGTATGCCCGCGAGTTGGCGACGTCACTCGGCATCCCCGGGCCGGCGTTCGCTCGTTTCGACGGCGCAGGCGCCACCGAGGCTGCCACCGCCTGGTGGCAACAGCTCGGCCGACCCGTGGTGGTCAAGCTCGATGGCCTCGCCGGCGGCAAGGGCGTCACGGTTCCCGACAGCGACAGCGCCACGCTGGCAGCGATCTCGGCCGCCGCTGCTGCCGGACCATTTCTCCTCGAGGAACGACTGACCGGGCCCGAATGTTCACTGCTCACTCTCTGCGACGGCACCCGCGCCGTTGCGCTCCCGTTGGCCCAGGACCACAAACGCCTCGGCGAGGGCGACACCGGTCCCAACACCGGCGGCATGGGCGCCTACGCGCCCGCGCCGGTTCCGTACAGCGGCGCCGAACTGGCCGACGACTTCGTGCAGCCGATCCTCGATCACTTCGCCGCCCAGGGAACGCCGTACGTCGGTGTCGTGTTTGCCGGGCTGATGCTCACCGCTGACGGCCCTCGCCTCATCGAGTACAACGTGCGCTTCGGCGACCCCGAGGCGCAGGCGGTGCTGCCACTGCTCGAAAGCGACCTCGCCGAGCTCGCGCTCGCTGCCACCCGCGGGTCGCTCGACGAGATGGCGCTCGTCGTGCGGTCGCAAGCCACGCTCACCGTGGTTGCTGCCGCGCCCGGATACCCCGGAGACCCGATGCTCGGCGCCGTGATCACCGACGACATGGCCAGCGGCGCAATCGGGCCCGATGGCACCACCACGCTGCGCTTCGACGCCGCCGTCGAGGCGACGGCCGACATCTCCGGCACGATCTCCGGCCGGGTCGCGGGCGGGCGCGTCCTCGCCATCACCGGCGTCGGCTTCGACCTCGCCGAGGCACGCGCGGCCGCCTACGACCACATCAACCGGATTCACTTCGACGGCATGCAGGTGCGCCGCGACATCGGCTGGCGCGCGATCGGCGCCGAACTCACGTCGTACGCCGCAGCCGGCGTCGACATCGATGAAGGCAGCCGGGCCGTGGCGGAGATGAAGGCCTCGGTCGAGGCCACGCACGACAACGGGGTCCTCAAGGGGGTCGGCTCGTTCGGCGGTGTCTTCTCCGCCACGGCGATCACCGAACTCCGCGACCCCGTGTTGGTTGCCTCCACCGACGGCGTCGGTACCAAGGTCGAGCTCGCTGCTCGACTCGGCATGGTCCGTGGCGTCGGCATGGACATCGTGAACCACTGCATCGATGACGTGCTCGTGCAGTCGGCGCGGCCGCTGTTCTTCCTCGACTACATCGCGGCGAGCGTGCTCGACGCCGACATGGTTGCCGAGGTGGTCGGTGGAATGGCCGACGCGTGCCGAGCAGCAGGATGTGCGCTGCTCGGTGGGGAAACCGCCGAGATGCCCGGCGTGTACCAACCCGGAGCGTTCGACATCGCCGGGACGTTGATCGGCGTCGCCGAGCGCAGCGAACTGCTCCCCCGCCCCGATGTGACCGCCGGGGACGTGCTCATCGGCGTCGGGTCGAGCGGCCCGCACACCAACGGTTACTCGTTGCTGCGCAAGGTGTTCGACTGGATCCCGATGGACGTCGTGCCCAACGGCTTCGATCGGCCACTCGGCGAGACGCTGCTCGAGCCGCACCGGTCGTATCTCGATGTACTCGGCCCTGCACTGGCCGGCGGCAGCGTCAAGGCGCTCGCTCACATCACCGGCGGCGGCCTGCCGGAGAACCTGCCCCGGGTACTCCCCGACGACGTCGATGCGATCGTTCGACTCGGCTCGTGGCCGGTCTCGCCGCTGTTCCGGCTGGTGCGCGAACTCACCCCGACGATGTCCACCGAGGAGCTCTACCGCACCCTCAACATGGGCGTCGGCATGGTGATCGTGTGTGCACCAGCCGATGTCGAGGCCGTGCAGCGCCAGATCGATGAGCCAACGTGGGTGATCGGCGAACTCGTTGCCGGTGCCGGCAACGTTCGCCTCGTCGCCTGATCGGCGTGCAGCGCGCCGACCGAGCGGTGATCAGCCGAGTTTCGGCAGGCCGCGCTTGAGGTTGCGGACCGCCTGCTGGATGCGCTTCTCGTTCTCGATCAACGCGAATCGTGCAAAACCTTCGCCGCCCGGGCCGAAACCCACGCCCGGCGACAGCGCCACATCGGCGTCGCGCACCAGCAGCGAGCAGAACTCCACCGAGTCCATCTCGGCGTACGGTTCCGGTATCGGCGCCCACACGAACATCGAGCCGCCCGGCTTGGGGATGTTCCACCCGATTCGCTCCAGACCCTCGATCAGCGCGTCGCAGCGCGACTCGTAGATCGCCCGGACCTGATCGGGGAACTCCGGTGCCTCGTTCATGGTGACCGTCGCGGCGATCTGGACCGGTTGGAACATGCCGTAGTCGAGGTAGCTCTTCAGCTTGACCAGCGCTTGGACGACCTCGGCGTTGCCGAGCAGGAACGCGCTCCGCCAACCCGCCATCGAGAAGCTCTTGGTCATCGAGTACAGCTCGACAGCGCAGTCCTTGGCGCCCTCGGCCTGCAGGATGCTGGGTGGCTGGTGACCGTCGAAACCGATGTCGGCGTACGCGAAGTCGTGCACCACGATCATTTCGTGCTCGCGACAGAAGTCGACCACGCGCTGCATGAACGCCAGGTCGACGGTGGCCCCGGTGGGGTTGTGCGGGAACGAGATCACGAGCACGCGAGGCTTGGGCCAGCCGATGTCCCACGCTGTCTGCAGGCTGTCCATGAAGTCGTCGGCGAAGTGCTCACGCTGGTCGGGATCGGCCAGGAACCTCATCGGAACCTGGCGCAGGTCGGCACCGGCGAACAACGGTCCGTAGATGTGGATCGGGTAGCTCGGACTCGGAACGATCGCCGCGTCACCTCGGTCGAGCAGCACCCACATCAGGTGGCTGAAACCCTCCTTCGACCCGATCGTATTGGTGATCTCGAGTTCGGGATCGAGGTCGACGTCCCACTTGTTCTTGTAGTACCCGGCAATCGCTTCGCGCAGCTTGGGCAAGCCGCGGCTGAGCGAGTAGCGATGGTTCTTCGGATTGTGGGCAGCTTCGGTGAGCTTGTCGACCGCAATCTGAGGCGATGGGATGTCCGGGTTGCCGAAGCCGAGATCGACGACGTCGTTCCCGGCACGACGTGCCTCGATCTTCAACCCGTTGATGATCGAAAAGACGTACGGTGGAAGATTTTCGATGCGCCGGAACTCCATCGTTGCGAGGGTATCTGGCCTCGACGTGCGATGCTGGCAGTGATGCCCAAGACACCAGCTCCCGATTGCATCCACGTGGTCATCGAGATCCCCCGTGGAAGCCGCAACAAGTACGAGATCGACCACGAGGACGGCAAGGTCTACCTCGACCGCCGACTCTTCACGGCGACGACCTATCCCGCCGACTACGGGTTTCTGCCCGACACGTTGGCCGGCGACGGCGATCCGCTCGACGCGCTCGTGCTCCTCGAAGACCCGGTCTATCCGGGTGTCATCGTCGAATGCCGACCGATCGGCGTGCTGTACATGCACGACGAGGCCGGTGAGGACGCCAAGTTGATCTGTGTGCCGCCTCGCGAGCCGCGCTACGAGAACGTCAACGAACTCTCCGGCCTCCCACACCAACTGGTGGAGGAGATCGAGCACTTCTTCAACGTCTACAAGGCCTTGGAGCCCGACAAGCACTCCTCGAGCGAGGGCATGGGCGACCGAGCCGCTGCCTGGCGCGAGATCAATCAGGCTCGCGCCAACTACGTCCCGCACTGAGTTCGGGAAGCAGCGCCGCACCGACGGCACCGGCAAGCGGCCCGAATTGCGCGAACTCGATCCTCGGGTTCTGGCGGAGCTCCGGCTGATAGAGCAGTTCGCCGAACCAGCGGGTGATCGGGTCGAGATACAGGTCCGCGCCCGCAGCCAACCCACCGCCGAGTACGAACATCTCGGGGTCGAACGCGTTGGTGAGGTTCGACAATCCAAGTGCCACCCATCGGGCGAATTCATCGATCACGGCCAACGCTTCCGGGTCTCCGTTGCGGGCCGCTGCCTGCACGTGCTCGCCTCGAACCGCCTGAGCATCACCACCGGCTTGTCGCACCACGTCGTGGAGCCGATGGCCTGCAGCAGCATCACGAGCGAGCATCGCCAGCCCCGACCCGGATGCGTACCGCTCCCAACAGCCGCGCCTGCCGCACGGACATGGCGGACCTGAGGGATCGACCACCATGTGGCCGAACTCGCCGGCGAAGCCGTTCACCCCGCGCTGCAGCGACCCGTTCGCCACGATGCCTCCACCGATACCGGTGCCGAGCGTCACGAGCATCATGTCGTCACTGCCCGCCCCGGCGCCGAGGCGCCATTCGGCCACAGTGGCGCAGGTGGCGTCGTTGTCGACGAACACCGGTGATCCGAGGCGTTCTGTCAGGAGCGCTCGGATCTCGAAATCGGCGACGCCGTCGAGGTTCGGGGCGGCGCGCAGCACGCCACGACGCGTCACCAGCCCCGGGACACCAACGCCGACGCTGCCGTCGTGACCAACCGCCTCCGCGAGCTCGAGCAGCACCCCGACCAGGGTTTCCAGACTGTCGCCACCTCGAGGCGTCGGGCGCTGCGCGGCATCGATGACCTGGCCGTGTACGTCGAGCACCACCGCCTGTGCCTTGGTCCCGCCGACGTCGATGCCGACGCGCCTCACCGCCATCGCCATGCCCGCAGGCGTGCGCTCACGCCTCGGCGCGGGCTTTGAGTTCGCGGACGGTGTTGAGGATCCGAACTTCCGCGCGGCGCTTCACGAAACCCGGCAACGGGATCGCCAGGTCGATCTCGAGGTCGTATCGCACGTTGGTGCGGCTTTCACCGTCGGGGTCGAAACGCCAGACGCCATCGATCGATCGCTGGATGTCGCCGCTCAACATCGTCCAACCCATCGCGTGGGGAGCGTTCGTGTAGTCGTACTTCAAGGTGTAGTGGGTGCTTCTGCCGAGCGCTGATGCCCGGAACTCCACCTCGAGCGGCCGACCATGATCGTCGGTCGCGCGCACGTGCACGTCCTTGATGTCGTGGGCCCACATCGGATAGCTCTCGAGGTCGATGGCGATCTGCCAGACCCGTTCGTGCGGAGCCTCGATGGTGATGATCTCGGTCGCGGTCTCAGCCATGGTCTTCATTCTGGTCGATGGCGGGGTCGGAAGTGACGCCATAGGTACCAGATCGGTCCGAGCCCCCGTCGTGGCCGGTGTGCTGGCCGCTCTCCAGGCGGCTCTCCAGGACGGGTTCGGGCCTTGCGCCGTCGTGCCCGATCTCGATGCGTGGCGGGAAGACGCCGTGGAACGCGCACCAGAGTCCGTTGAGACCGAGCCCGAACATCGGCACCAGGATGCCGACCGCCAGCGAGGTTCCCGGTGTTCCGTCTTCGGCCTCCGAGCGTGCCAGCGCTGTGGCCATCGCCACCACGACTTGCACGACGAGCATCGAGGCCATGATCCGGCGCACGCGCGACGGGGTGGGCTCGCCGAGCAACAGGTACATCTGCAGCACACCGATCTGCTCGGTTCTGCTGCGCTGCACGGCATTCCAGAACGACCACAGGAATGCAAACACGCCAACGGCGAACAGCGACATCGCCGTGATCGCTCCCACCCACTGTGCTGCGGTCGAGAACACGACGGCTGCCGACACTGCGGTGATCGTGAATGCCACCGTTCCGATCACGTCGGCCAGCACGATCACGTCGCCTTCACGGGTCACACTGCGAGTCTGCCAGCGACCCACCCCGTTTGCGTTGCGTTTTCGGTGACCCGGGTCACCGAAAACGCAACGCAAACGGCAGTGCAGTGCAGCTGGACGGTTGGGCGGGCCGGGCGGGATGGGGCGAGGGTGCGGGCGTCAGTGGCTGTCGACGTGCAGGGTGTCGCCGAGACGGCGGGCGAGCACGTCGTAGGCGAACTCGTCGAGCACCCGTTGGCGCGACCGCTCACCCATCCGGGATCGCAGTTCGTCGTCGTCGAGGAGCGATGCCAGCGCATCGACGACTGCTTGGGTGTCTTCCGGATCGTCGATGACCAAGCCGGTTTCGCCGTGAGCAACCGCCTCCGCCGCTCCTCCGGAATCGCCAGCCACCTGTGGCACACCGCACGAGGCCGCCTCGACGAAGACGATGCCGAAACCCTCCTGCTCGAGCCCACCCCATCGGTTGCGGCACAGCATCGCAAACACGTCGGCGCATCCATAGAGCCGAGGAAGGTCAGCGTTCGGAATGCGACCCAAGAAGGTCACGGGGGCATCGAGTTCGGCGGCGAGGCGGCGCAGGCGGGCGTCGTCGCGGCCACCGCCGGCGATCACCAACCGGAACCTCGGGCGGACCCGGCCGAGCCGAGCGGCCGCCCGGATTGCGGTGTCGAACCCCTTGCGCGGCACCAGGCGCGAGATGCTGACGACCACCTCGGCATCGGCGTCGAACCCAAAGTGCGACCGGGCCGCAAGGCGCTCGGCTGTCGTGAGAGGACGGAACTTCTCGGGATCGACACCGCAGGGCACGATGGTGATCGGCAGATCACGGCCAGCGGCATGCACCGCCTCGGCGGCCGGGTAGCCGCCGGCAGCAATGATGCCGTCGGCGCGATGCAAGGTGTACGCGAGCGTCTGCTTCAATCCGGGGAGCCGGCCAGGCACGGTGACTTCGGCGCCGTGCAGCACGAGGTGGTACGGCAGATCGAGCGACGGACCGATGAGTCCGAGTGGTACGGCGGGATCGAGCACCACGAAGTCGGCACCGAAGTCGGCGGCGAGGTCGTTGACCTGCTTGACCATCCACGGGTGCGGGAGCAGGACCGGCTCGCGGGTGCGTTCGATCCGATACGGCTCGCCGGCATCGAACTCCGCGGTCCCCTCGTACGGACTGGTGAGCACGGCGAACGACTCCGGTGGAAGCCGACGCCACCATTCCCACAGCAGCGACTGAATACCGCCGATCTTGGGCGGGAAGTCGTTGGTGACCAGGAGGTGCTTCATGGACTGACGCCAGCCTGCTCGCGTCGGCGAAGTTGCTCGGCGGCCCAGGTGGCGTGTTCGGACAGGATCGGGTCGATGTGCGCACGGTAGTGCGCGATCGCGGTACGAACACGTGCATCGCTCGGGTCGCCGACGTTGCCGATGACCACGAGGGCGTTGCGGCGCACCCAGCGGAAGTCGCGATTGCTGACGTACCAGTGCCCGTAGCGCTGGTCGATCCAATCGTCGGTGGCGTCGAGAAGTTCGAGCGCGTCGACCCACGCGTCGGCGTCGAGGTCGAGCTCGACGGTGTTGCGCGGTCCGAGGCGCACCGAGATCGGACATGCGTCCTGGCAGTCGTCGCAGCCGTAGATCCGGTCGCCGATGACCGACCGATACGCATCAGGGATCGACCCAGGCCGCTGAAGGATCCAGCTGATGCAGCGGTTGGCATCGATCACGCCCGGCGCGATGATCGCCCCGGTCGGGCAGTCGTCGATGCAGCGTGTGCACGTGCCGCACCCGTCTGCAGCGGGCCCCGGTGTGGGGTCGTAGTCAGCGGTGGTGACAATCGAACCGAGCACGAACCAGCTTCCCGCCCCCGGGAGCAACAGGTTGGCGTTCTTGCCGTACCAGCCCAACCCTGCGCGGTGGGCAACGGCGCGGTCGACGATCGAGTTGTCGTCAGCGAATGCAACGGCGCGATGGTCGGCGCGACGGATTCGACGAGACATCGCTCGCAGCGACGCACGCAATGGCGCGTAGTGATCGACCCACGCATAACGACCTACCCGAGCATGTGGCCCCGCTTCGCCGGCCGGCTCAGGCGGCTCGTGCTCGGTCAGATACGGCTTGGCTGCAACGATCACCGAGCGAGCGCCGACGACGGCGCGCAGCGGGTCGGTGGAACGTTCGGGGTCGCGGTACGTGAAACCCATGTCCGCATGGAGACCGGCGGCGCGGCGCTCGAACAACGCAGCGCGGGCCTCGGCGAGCACCTCGGCGGTGGTCACTCCGATGTGCGTGATCCCGTCCTCGGCCAGTTCGGCCCGTATCTCGTCGATCGACGGCAACGGGTCGGGGCGGCGCACGCCGACCAGGGTACGGCGACATCACACGCCGAGCGAGACGGCAGCACCGCGATGGAACTCCTCCACGTCCACGAACACCACGGGGTTGTCGAGCAGCCCGGCCTGGGCAAACAACGCAACCGCACGATCGGCCGACGAAACCGGGGCCGCCACGGGCACCGTGACGAGGCCGATCGGGCCGTCGTCGTTCGCCAACAGGTGGGTGACGATGCAGTCGGCGCATGCCGTCGTGCCGGTGGCGACACAGGTGCCGCACTCGATCGAGAGGTCGAAGTTCTCCATGGATCCCATCATGACGAAGGGGTGTGTCAGAGTTGTTCGAGTTGGTTGGTGCAGCGATCTGCTCGCCAGCCGTCAGGCCACCGCGATGAGTGCGTTGCTGGGCACCACGTTGGCGCCGAGCGCCTTCACGTCGGCGACGATCTCGGCGTCGTTGGTGACCACGACGACGTTGCGAGTGGTCGGTAGACGCCGCACCTCGTCGCGGATGACGTCGTCTGCGATCACCCCGGCCGGCGAATACACCACCCTGACAAGTCGACGACGGGTGGCGTGTGCCCCGACCACCGCTGAGCCGTCGAACACCACCGTGATGTCGGTGCCGAACCGCCGGGCCAGATTCTCCACGGCATCGAGCAGGTGAGTGCGTTGCGCTTCGAGCGAACGATTCGGCCAGGCGAGCTTGGCGACGTTGTAGCCGTCGACCAACACCACGGCATCGGAACGCAGCAGGAACTCCGCTGCTGCACCTGACGATGCAATGACCCCGCCGGGCAGCCTCGCCGGTGTGCGCCGCCCCGCACGTTCCGGCGACCCGAGATGCTCCGACGGCTGCGGCGCCGCAGCGGTGAGCAGCGCGTCGAGGCGATCCCCCAGCTGGCGTACCTCGCGTGCCACATCGGCCACCTCGGCCACGTCGACCTGGGGGCCCGACGCCGCTGGCTCGTCGACGGGCCCCATCGTCGGCGGTGCGGCGGGTTGGTCCCGCTGGTCGATCGTGCCGGCCACACGCCCGAGCTTGGCCTGCGCCGCCGCCTCGCGGTCGCGGGCGTGGCGAGCCTCATTGCGCACGTCGACAAGCTCCGAGCGCACCGCCGCGACCTCGTCATCGGCTTTGGCCACCTCGGAACGCAGCACGTCGATCTCACGACGCAACGACGCGACCGTTGCGTCGCGGTCGTGGAGATCGGCACGCAGGCGCACGGCGGTCTGTTCGGCGGCCAGACGGCGCTTCTCTTCACGGCGCACCGACGCCCGCAGATCGGAGTCCGCGGCGGCAGCGTCGAGTTCAGCCGCCAGTTCCATGACGCGTCCCTCCCACCCCTCGGGCCGCTGCAACCACAGGGTGCCGATCGGGTCGACCAGTTCGGGGAGCACGCCAACAGCGATGGTGGTGCGGAACTGCTCGTCGGCGTCGATGACACGAGCGAGCCGCCCGAGCGCCCCGGTCGGAATCCGCGCCTTGCTCGCCATTGCCCGGACTTCCCGGGGAACGGCGATCGACTGCTTGCGCTTGTGGAACTCGGCGCCCATCATCACCGAGTACTCGATGGCGCTGCGCAGATGGCGAGGCTCGATCGTGAGCGGATGGGACACGGGAGCAGAGTACTTCACGATGATACGGTCTTGACGGGGTACAGATGTTCGTGCTGTGATGTCGTACGTGCAAACACGTTCGATTGACGAGATGCCGCGCCAGCGTTCGTTCGACGAATTGGGCACTCCGCTGCACGACGTCACGTTCTGCGTGATCGACCTCGAGACCACCGGGGGCAACCGCAACGACGACATGATCACCGAGGTCGGTGCGGTGAAGGTGCGCGGCGGCGAAATCATCGGCACCTTCCAGACCTTGGTGAATCCCGGACGTGCCATCCCGCCGCAGATCACGGTGCTCACCGGCCTGTCCGATGTGCTGGTTGCGGCGGCCCCGCGCATCGAGTCGGTGCTGTCGTCGTTGATCGAGTTCGTGGGCGACGCGGTGATCGTCGGCCACAACGTGGGATTCGACGTCGGATTCCTCCGTGCGGCATGCATCCGGGCCGACCGTGCGCCGCTGGCAGGCACCGTGATCGACACGGTGGCGCTCGCCCGCCGACTCGTACGCGACGAGGTGCCCAACTGCAAACTCGGCACGCTCGCCTCCCGGTTCCGCCTCGAGCACCAACCGAGTCATCGGGCGCTCGATGACGCGCTCGCCACCGCCGACCTGCTCCATCTGTTGATCGAACGTGCCGCCGGACTCGGCGTGCTGGGTCTCGATGACCTCGTGATGCTCTCCAAGCTCGCCGGGCACCCCCAGGCCGCCAAGCTCAAGATGACCGCCGACCTGCCGCGCTCGCCCGGTGTCTACATGTTCACCGGCCAACGCAACGAGATCCTGTACGTCGGCAAGGCAACCAACCTGCGCCAGCGGGTGCGCTCGTACTTCGGCAGCGATGATCGCCGCAAGATCGGTCCGATGCTGCGCGAAACGCAGTCGGTCACGCACCTCGACCTTCCCGATGCGCTCACCGCCGAGGTGATCGAGAGTCGCCTGATCAGCCGCCTGCTCCCCCGCTACAACCGCGCCGGAACCCGTGCCGACAAGTACTGCTACGTCAAGCTCGATGTCGACAGCGCCTGGCCGCGCCTGTCGGTGGTGAAGAACCCATCGCCGAAGGGACTTCACCTGGGTCCGCTGCCGTCACGCACCATGGCGAACCTGGTCGTCGAGGCCATCCAGACGGCGGTTCCGCTGCGCCGATGCACCGTGCGCATGGGCCGCAACTACACCCCGGCCGATGGCGCTGCGGTGTGCAGCGCCGCACAGCTCGGGGTGGCGTTGTGCCCGTGCTCGGGCACCGCTGACCCAGCGGCCTACGCGCGCGCCGTCGATGCTGCGGCGGCGGCATTGGGTGGGAGGCCCCACGCCGTGGTCGACCGGCTGCGCAGCCGCATGATGGCGCTGGCCGCCGAACAGCGCTTCGAGGAGGCGGCGGCCACACGTGACCGACTCAGCGCCCTGCTCGGCGCAGTTCGACGCCACCTGATGGTCGATGCGCTGCTCGCGGCCGGCCGGGTCGAGGTCAGCCACGATGACTCGACATGGATCATCGACCGCGGGCGGCTCCTCGATGCCACCCGCACAGGTGTCGCCGGACGGGCATTGCCGATCCCACCTCCCGACGCGTGGATCGGCGGTGTCCTGGCGCGCGAGCAGATCGACGAAGCCCTCTGCCTCGCCCGCTTCTGCGACAAGCGAGCCGAGCGCCTGAGTGTGCGGTGCTCAGGAGTGTGGACATTTCCGGTTGCTGATCGCCTTCCCGAGCTCCTCACGCACGACACGCAAGCGGCTTGAGACCGCGTCGGGAGCTCAAGCCAGCCGTACGCCGTCGGCCGCGATGCGCAGCGACTTGGTGTGGCCCGTCGGCGGGAGCGCCGCCACCACGGCAGCCACCTGGCTCGAGTCACACAACAACGCCACCGTGGGCCCACTGCCGGACAACCACCCGCACCACGCCCCTGCCGCGAACACCGGCATCGAGCGCCTCACTGGCGTCGGGCACCATCGCCAGACGACGCTCTTGATGGATGCGATCGTCGGTCGCCCCAGCGAGCAGTGATGGGTCGTCGTGTTCGACAGCGAGCACGAACTGAGCACACCGGCCGAGGTTGTGCACTGCGTCCTGGCGCCTGATCTCGGGGTTCAAACCCGAGCGCGATCGATCGGTCGATGTCGTTGCGGCGCTGGGGATCCAGACCACCAGCGTGGAGGCCGACAGGACGGGCCCCACCCGCAGCGCCAGTGCACGATCGCCCACCCACGCGACGACGCCACCGAAGGTGGACGCCGCGGCGTTGTCGCCGTGGCCTTCCAGCAGCGCTGCGTGCTCGACGATCCCCATGCGTCGCTCGACGACTTCGGTGGCCGGGTCGATGCCCCGATCTGTCGCCGCCACCGCGACGGCAAGCGCTGCGCCAGCCACCCGTGCGGCACCGCTGAATCCCAGTCCTCGTGCCATCGGGATCGCCGACCGCACCCAGAGCGCCCGCTCGGAGATTGTCCCGGGATCGAGACCAACGTGACGTGACGCCGCACGAAACGCCTTCGACGACGGGTGTCCGGCATCGACCGCCTGCGCACCGTCGGGGGCGTCACCGACACCGAGCCACAACTCCATGTCCAGCGCCATGGCGAGCACGTCGAATCCGGCGCCGAGGTTCGCCGACGACGCTGGCGCCCGCACTGCGACCGATCGCGTCATGCAGCGTGGGCCTGCGACACCCGGATCAGCGCGTCGAGCCGCGCTTGGGCGCGGCCATCATCGATGGCGCCCGCCGCGAGCTCGATGCCCTCGGCGAGTCCTGGAGCACTGCCACCGACCACGAGACCGGCCGCAGCGTTGAGTACCACGATGTCGCGGTGCGCGCCGAGCTCGCCGGCGAGCACTCGGCGGATCGCCAGTGCGTTCTCGGCCGGTTCGCCACCTCGCAAGTCGTCGGAGGTGGCCGGCGCCAGGCCGTAGTCCGCAGGATCGACGACGAACCGTTCGAGTGAGTCATTGGCGAGCGCCAACACGCTCGAACGGCCAGTGGTGGTCAACTCGTCGAGGCCGTCACCGTGCACCACCCAGGCATCGGAGAGCCCCTGACGTTGCAGTGCGAGCGCCATCGGTTCGGCGAAACGCGGATCGGCAACACCGATGACCTGCCGACGAACCCTTCCAGGGTTGGCCATGGGACCGAGCAGGTTGAACGCTGTCGGCACACCGATCTCACGACGCGGCGGTCCAGCGAAACGGAAGGCCGGATGGAACACCGGCGCAAAGCAGAACCCGATGCCAGCCTCACGCACGCAGGCCGCCACACCGTCGGCGTGCAGTTCGATCACCACACCCAGCAGTTCGAGCAGGTCGGCGCTGCCGCACTTGGACGACGCCGAGCGGTTGCCGTGCTTGCACACGGGAACTCCGGCGCCGGCGATGACGAACGCCGCCATCGTCGACACGTTGATCGAGTGCGACCCATCACCGCCCGTGCCGACGATGTCGACACAACTGGCCCGCTCATCATCGGTGAGCGGAACGAAGGTCGCCTCGTGGAGCGCGCCCTCGAGCATCCCGTCAAGTTCGTCGACGTGTTCACCTTTGGCACGCAGGGCAACCAGATACGCAGCGATCTGCGCTGCGGTGGCATCACCGCACAGGATTGCGGTCATTGCCGATCGGGCGGCGTCGGCATCGAGGTCGCGTCCCGCGAGCAGCTCCGACAGCGTCCATGACCAGTTGTGCGTGGGATCGGTGCTCGACATCGGGCCCGATCGTAGACCGTGACCCTCAGATCTCAGGCGCTGCGACGACGCTGGCGGAGGATGCGACGACGATCTCGTTCGGTGGCCCCGCCCCAGACGCCCACCTTTTCGCGCACTGCGAGCGCGTAGTCGAGGCACGGTCCCTGAACCGAACAGCCGGCACAGACCGCCTTGGCTGCCTCAGCACCGTCGTCGTCATCGGGATAGAAGACCTCAGCTGCCAGCCCGCGGCATGCTCCCAGGTCCCACCATTTCAACTCTTGTACCGACACGTCCGGTCAAACTCCCCATCGATTGCCCCTCGAAGGGCACAAACTTAGAACCGATCGGCCAGTAGCGCCAGGGGCAATTTCAGACCGGCTCGCCTCAGGGACGCAGATCGGTGAGCAGTTCGGCACTCGTCGCGTCGGAGAGCTCGACCACTTCGAGGTAGTCCGGGTGCTCGATCTCCACACGCACCCCACCTTCGGCGAACGAGTCGACCTGCGTCGGGGTGAACTCGAAGCGGATGTAGTGAACCGCCGCCGTGACCGTTTCACGGGTCAGTTGGCCTGCGTGGGCCTCTTCGGTGATCGATCGCACTCGATCACCGTTGGGAAGCACGATGGCGAACGATCGCTCGATCCCCACGAGCTTCGGCAACCACTCGCGCATCTGGTCGTCACTGGTGAGCTCGAGAAAGACCGTCGCAGTGAGTTGGCCCGGTTCGGGAATCATCGGGTTGTACGTGTCGAGCTCCACCTGAATGTCATCGTCGGTGGTCAGCTTCTCGACTCGGGTCATCTCCTGGATCTGCAAGCGCATCGTGTCACGGTTTTCGAACATCAGGGTGATGATCGTCCCGAAGGACAGACGGCGGCGGCGCTTGGTCTGCATCACCTGTGCTCGGAACGCTTCACGCTCGCGCTCGTAGGCACGTACGTCGGCGATGTCGGACAGCGTGAGTTTGCGGGTGCTGGGCGGGTGTGCCATGGATGCTCCTGGTCGTTCAATTGCAGAGTTGTGCGGCGGACGGGGCGCTTCGGTGGTGGGCGTTCGCGTGCGTTCAGGCTTCTTCGGCGATGCCGTATGCACGTGCCATCACTTGCAGCGGGTGCTGCGGCGTGCGACCGGTCTGTTCGACGATGGCGGTGTTGGCCAAGTGGCAGTCGCCGGCCACGATGTCACCTCCGGCCTTGTCGATCTGGGCACCGAGCTTCTTCGCGATCGGCACCGAGATGTCTTCATTCCCGGCGCGGAACCCCCACATGCCGTCGATACCCGAACACTGCTGCACCAGCTTGACCTTGGCCCCGGTGAGCTTCATCAGATCACGGCTCTTGAAGCCGATGTTCTGGGCACGGAGGTGACATGGCGTGTGATAGGTGATCGACTCGACGACATCACCGGTGAAGTCGGTGTCGAGCACCGTGTCGTCGGCCTTGTGGATCTTCATCAGATACTCAGCTGCGTCGTAGGTGTGTTCGGCCACCAGTTCGGCGTCGGCGCGGCGATCCGGGTCGACGACGTAATCGAGGTAGTCCTTCTTGATGATGTAGCTGCAGGTGGGCTGCGGCACGACCACATCGGTGCCCGAGCGGACTTCAGCGGCGAGCGTCTTGACGTTCTTCTCGGCGACCTTGGTGAACTCCTCGACGTTGCCCGAGTGCAACCACGGTGCACCACAGCAACCAGCTGCGGTGTTGGCGCACTCGATGCCGTTGCGCTCATAGACCTTGACCAGATCCTTGCCGATGTCGGTCTCCTGGTACTCGACGAGACAGGTGGGAAACACCGTGACCTTCCCCTGACGTCGGGTGAGTTTGATCTTGGCGCGCTTCTTGAACCAGGTGGAGAACCGCTGCTTGGCGTACGGCGGCAACAGACGTACCGACGAGATGCCCGTTGCTTTCGCCACGACGTTGCGAATCGCCGAGCCCGCCTCAGCCGTGACGATCTTGTTCGCGAGTGGGCCCGTTGTGGTGGCGAGGGTGCCGAGCAGGTCGGTGCGTCCCATCACCTGGGTGGTCACCTTGGAGCGCGTCGACGTGATGCCGGTTGCGTGTTGCATCGCGTCGGCGCGCAGCATCAGGCGCGGGAAGTCGAGGTTCCACTCGTGCAGCTCGGGGATGTACGGGCAGTTGACGTAGCAGAGTTTGCACTGGAAGCACTCGTCGACGACCTTGTCCTGCTGGGCAGGCGTCAGGCGGCCTGCATCCTGGTCGTCGTGCTGATCGATCATCTCGAACAACGTGGGGAACGAGGTGCAGAACTTGAAGCACAGTCGACACCCATGACACAGGTCGTAGACCCGGGTCAGTTCGTCGCGGACGTCGGCCTCGTCGAAATAGACGGGATCCTTCGGGTCGTAGGTGGTCGTCATCTGCAGGATTCTTCCGCTGGTTGCTGGGAACGGACCGAACACGCAACGCGCGCTCGGCGGGGACCTTCGAGTTGGCGGAGGCGCAGCACAGCGCTGCACCTCCGCCGAACAGCAGGCGATGTGTCAGCTGATGGACTCGAGGCCCTGGGTGAACCGGCCGGCGTGGCTCTTCTCGGCGCGCGCCAGCGTCTCGAACCAGTCGGCGATCTCGTCGAAGCCTTCATCACGGGCGGTCTTGGCGAAGCCGGGGTACATCTGGGTGTACTCGTAGGTTTCGCCGGCAATCGAGGCCTTGAAGTTCTCCTCGGTGTCGCCGATCGGCTCGCCCGATGCGGGGTCGCCGACTTCGGCGAGGTATTCGAGGTGACCGTGTGCATGGCCGGTTTCGCCCTCGGCAACCGAGCGGAACAGAGCCGCCGAGTCCGGGTAGCCCTCGATGTCGGCCTTCTGGGCGAACCAGAGGTACCGCCGGTTCGCCTGGCTCTCGCCAGCGAACGCTTCTTTGAGGTTCTCGTGGGTCTTGGTGCCGTTGAGGTCAGCCATGATCGGTGCTCCTTGTTGCTTGTTCATCGGGGGTTTGTCGGGGGGCTACTCGCGGTGTGAACTCGGCGGTGCCCGCTGCGCTGTGCTCGCGCCGGAAGGCGTGATCGCAGCGGTCGGGGCAGGCCGTCACTGCACTGACGACGCTACAGAAATCGGTGCGGGCACCTCGACGCGTCGATCGGGACCTTGGTCCCTTTCCCGAGCAGCGACGTCACCCGTTTGCGTGACGTTTTGGGTGGGCATGTCCACCGAAAACGTCACGCAAACGGGTGGTGTCCTAACATCCGGGCGATGCCGACCGCTGCGATCCCCTTCGAGCGAGCGCCGATGCTCGACGCGCTCCGTGCCGGCACGACCGATGCACCGTTCGACGTGCTGGTGATCGGCGGAGGCATCACCGGGGTCGGTGTCGCACTCGACGCCGCGGCTCGTGGCCTGCGCACTGCACTCGTCGAACGCGACGACATCGCAAGTGGCACCTCGTCGAAGAGCTCCAAGATGATCCACGGCGGTCTGCGCTACCTGCAGAACGGCGACGTGCGCCTCGTCTACCAGGCGCTCCGGGAACGGCGGCGCCTGATGCGCAACGCCCCGCACCTCGTCGAGGTGCTCCCCTTCATGATTCCCATCCTCACCAAGGACAGCGTCGTGTCGAAGAAGGTCGCGAAGGCGCTCGGCTCGGCGATGTGGATGTACGACCTCACGGGCGGATGGCGCATCGGCAAGCTGCACCGGCGGGTGTCGGCCGAACAAGCCGCGGCACATTTTCCGACCGCCCACCTCGACAAGCTGAGCGCTGGCTACCTGTATTACGACGCTGCTGCGGATGACGCCCGACTTGCGCTCACCGTGGCCCGCACTGCCGCTGCCCACGGCGCCGTGGTGGTCACTCGCTGCGCCGTGGTCGATGTCACCGTCGACGAGCGAGGGCAAGCCAACGGCGTCGTTGTCGACGCTGGCACGCGCAGCACCAACTCCACTGCCGACGATGACCAACCGTTCCACGTGTCCGCTCGGTGCGTCGTGAACGCGGCGGGCGTGTGGGCCGACGAGGTACGACAGTTCGACGAATCGGCCCACCCCGACTCGATCCGGCCGGCCAAGGGGGTGCACATCACGGTGCCATGGGAGAAGGTCCGCGTCGACATTGCCGTGATCATCCCGGTACGCAGCGATCGCCGGAGTCTGTTCCTGGTCCCGTGGGGTGAACGTCCCGACGGCACGTTCGAACACGTGTACGTGGGCACCACCGACACCGACTACCACGGTCCGCTCGACGATCCTCAGTGCACGAGCGACGACATCGACTACGTACTGACCGCACTGAACGAAGCACTCACCGAGACCATCACGCGCGAGGACATCACCGGCGTCTGGGCGGGTCTGCGACCACTCGTGAAGAGCGCAACGCCTGACAAGGCGAGCGCAAAGACCGCCGACCTCTCACGTCAGCACCAGGTGGCGGTGAGCCCGGCCGGGGTCGTCAGAGTGAACGGCGGGAAGCTGACCACCTACCGCGAGATGGCCGAGGACACCGTCGACCTCGTTGCACGACGACTCGACACCCCACGCCGGGTCCACCGTTCGCGGACGCGCCGCCTGGCGCTGATCGGCACCCCGCCAAAGGGAGCGAAATCGGGCCAACCCGACGCCGGCACCACCGACCACCATCTCGCACATCGATTCGGAACGATGGCCGACGAGATCAGGACGATGATCGCCTTTCGGCCGGATCTGGCCGAACCGCTCGTGCCCGGGACAGCCGTACCTGCGAGCCGAGGCGCTGTACGCCGTGCGTCACGAGATGGCGACCACGCTCGACGACGTGCTCACGCGTCGCACTCGAGCCCACCTGTTCGATCGCCCCGCAACGCTCGGCGCTGCCGCCAGCGTGGCCGACCTGATCGCCGACGAACTGGGTTGGACGACACACGAAACCGAACGACAGCTCGACGACTACCGCCGGCGCTGTCATGACGAAGAGAACGCAGGAGTCGCTCATGCCGACGTCGCCAACGCCACCGATTGAGCTGCTCGGTCGCTCCGCACGTCTCGGCGGGAACGCCGTCGAGGTCTCGCCCGACGTGATTGCCCAGCTCGAGGGGATCTGCGAGACGATCACCTCGGCAGAGACGGTCGTCGACGACATGCGCGACCACGCCGATGCCGACCCGGTAGCGGAGGCGAGCCGTGACTGGTGGCCGCTCGCACTCCACTGGGCGCTGCGCGGGCAGGTACCGCAGCTTGCCGGCGCGGTCGTGCGACCCACCTCGACGGCCGAGGTGGTCAGCGTCGTGCAGGTCTGCAACGAGGCCCACGTGCCACTCACGGTCGCCGGCGGGCGCAGCGGTGTCTGCGGTGCCGCCGCCGCGGTGTTCGGCGGCGTCGTGCTCGACACGACGGCGCTTGCTGGAGTCGTGCACGTCGACGACCTCTCCGGCGTCGTCGAGGTGCTTCCCGGCACCTTCGGTCCCGACCTCGAGGATCACCTTCGCGACCACCACGGTGCCTCGGTCGGGCACTTTCCCCAGAGCTTCGATCTGGCCACCGTGGGCGGCTGGGTGGCGGCCCGGGGTGCCGGCCAGTATTCGACTCGCTACGGCAAGATCGAAGACATGGTGGTGGGTCTCGAAGCGGTGTTGGCCGACGGCTCGGTGGTCCGTACTGGTGGGGCTCCAGCCGCAGCGGCAGGCCCCGACCTCACGCAGTTGTTGGTGGGTTCGGAGGGGACGCTCGGTGTGATCACGCGAGTCTGGCTGCGAACACATCGCACACCCGCCCACGAACGCCGATCGGCCTGGTCGTTCCGTTCGTTCGCCGACGGTGTCGAAGCGTGCCGCCAGATTCTGCAAGCCGGGGCCACGCCAGCAGTGCTGCGCCTCTACGACGCTGCCGAATCCCAACGCGGTCAAGGTGGCGACGGCGAGAACTGCGTACTCCTCGTGCTCGACGAGGGACATCCCGAGTTGGTCGACGCAACGATGTCGATCATCGACACGAGTTGCGAGCACGTTGGCGGTTCAGCTGCTGATGTGTCGCTCGTCGAGGCGTGGATGTCCCATCGCAACGACACCTCGGCCCTGCAGGGCCTCACCCGCAAGGGCTTCGTGGTCGACACGATGGAGATCGCCGCGCCGTGGTCCAGGCTCGATGCGCTGTTCGACGACGTCCGATCGGCACTGATGGCCGTGCCCCACGCCCGAGCCGCGACCTGCCACCTGTCACACAGCTATCCCGACGGCGCCTGCCTCTACTTCACCTTCGCCGCCACCCCACCGCCCGACGAGATCGAGTCGACCTATGTGGCGATGTGGGATGCCGGCCAGCGCGCGGTGCTCGACGGGCGGCGGCAATCTCTCGCATCATCACGGCGTCGGACTCAACCGCGGTCGCTTCATGGCCGAGGCACTCGGGACGGGGCACGACGGTGTTGATCGCCCTCAAGTCGGTGCTCGACCCGAACGGCATCTTGAATCCTGGCAAGTTGGGCTTTCCCAGCCCGTTCGGAGCCGTGGCGTGGCCATGAGCGATCACATGAGCACGCGTGTGCCGTCGACCAGTCGGTGGGATGGCGAGGCAATCCGTGCCGGTATCGGCGTCTGTCTACTGCTCGCCGTGCCACTCACGGTGTTGGCAGCACTCGTCGACTCCGATTCGACCGGTCTGAACGCGTTCTTCTTCTTCGGCGCGATGTTCGGCTTCGTGCTGGGAGGCGGCTGCGCTGCCTGGGTACAGCGACGCGGCACGCCAATGTCGCATGGCGTGGCGTCGACCACGATCGCCTATGTCGGGGCCCAGTGCGTGTTCGTCGTCATCGCGCTGGTGCGCGGCGAGAGCATCAGCTGGTTCGGCGTGTTCTTCACGCTCTCGTTGGTGCTGCTCGCAGGAGTCTTCGGCGGCATGCTCGGCAGCCAACTCCAATCCAGGGGTTTCGTCCCCTCGAGCCAGCGAGGCCAGCGATGACCCTCATGCTGGTGATCGATGTCGGCACCACCGGCCTGCGTGCTGCGCTCGTCGATGACTCGCTCGACGGTGCAGGCAATGGAGTACCGGGCGTGCCCCCCGATCTCGCCGGCACCAGGGCTGGTCGAATTCGATGGAGCTGCGATGGCCACCTCGCTGCTCGAAGCTGCTCGTGCCGTGATCGCCCGAAGCGGCGAGCCGATCGCGGCGGTGGGTATCACCAATCAGCGCGCCAGCACCCTCGTGTGGGACCGCGTCACGGGCCAACCAGTCGGCTCCCGGTCTCGGCTGGCAGGACCTGCGCACGGTCGGCGAGTGCATCATGGCGAAGCTGGAGCACGGCTGGTCGATCGCCCCCAACCAGTCGTCCACCAAGGCCGGATGGATTCTCGCCAACACGCCGGGACTCGACGGGCCGGGACCTCTGCGTCGGCACCATCGACAGCTGGATTGCGTGGACGCTGAGCGAGGGTTCGCTGCACGTCAGCGACCAGACCAACGCCTCAGCCACCACCAATGGGCTCCGCTTGGTCGACGGTTTCGCCTGGAACGCACCGATCTGTGATGCTTTCGGCGTCGACCAGGCCGTGTTGCCCACCGTGGTCGACTCGGTCGGTGTGTTCGGCGCGGCAACGGCATTGCCTGGGTCGCCCCTCCATCGCAGCGATGCTCGGCGATCAGCAAGCCTCGCTCGTGGGACAGAGCTGCGTGCGACCAGGCCGCGCCAAGATCACCTTCGGCACGGGCGGCATGCTCGATCTGTGTACCGACAGCGCCACCCCGGCGGGGCACACCGCAACGCAGGCGGGCACGTACCCGCTGCCGCTGTGGTCGCAGGATGGGCGAGATCACGTGGGGCGTCGAGGCGATCATGCTGTCGGCGGGTACGAACGTCGATTGGTTGCGCGACGACCTCGGGGTGATCTCCACGAGTGCCGAGAGCCACGAGGTGGCCGCCATGTGCGACGACACCGATGGTGTGGTGTACGTGCCGGCGCTGCTGGGGTTGGGCACACCCAAGTGGGACTACGGCGCTCGAGGCACGCTGCTCGGCATCACCCGGGGGACCGGCCGACCACACGTGGTGCGAGCGGTGCTCGAAGGCGTCGCCCATCGCGGCGCCGATCTGATCGACGCGGCCCGCACCGACAGCGGGGTCGACATCCACACGGTGCGGGTCGATGGTGGCATGAGCGCGAACCCCACATTCACCCAGGCCCTCGCCGACGCAGCCAACTGCCCGATCGAGGTCTCACCGGTGACCGACTCGACCACGATCGGCGCGGCCTTCATGGCCGGACTCGGCGTCGGGCGTGTTCGCCAGCATCGACGACCTCGACGATCTGTGGAGACCGGCCCGTGTGGTCGAACCGCGCAACCCGTCGACGCACGGTCGCTTCGTTCGCGTTGGTCGGAGGCACTCGACCGATGCCGGCAACTGGCACAGCGATCTGTCAGCGTTGGAGTTCTGAGCGATCACCCGATGACGGACCCCGTCGCCCTAGAATTGCTCGAACGCCCTCCCAGCGGGAAGGCTGTTGTACGCATGACCTCGAAAGGACCCTCCCCCGTGGATCTCGATTCCGCTGCACCGGCCACGTCCCGGCGCAGCCTCATCGGCGTTCTCGAGCGCAGCCGGCATCGCCAGCGCTGCCGCTCGTCACGATCGCCCGTCCCGCCAGCGCTGCTCCTCCGACGAGCCCCACCGACGCCGACAAGGCACTGCTGCCAAGCAGGCGATGGGCTTCGAACTCGCCGCGAGCGCCCTGTACGAGGAATCCCTTGCGACGCCGGGCTCTCCGACGTCGCAGGCGAACTGGCAGCGGTGTTCGCCGAGAACCACGTCACCTACGCCGACGAGATCGCCGGGATCGCCGGGTTCTCCGCCGACTCGATGAACGAGGACGTGTTCCGGCAGTTCCGAGCGGCATTCGCCACCGACGACGCCGACGCAGTTTACCGAGGTTGCGATCACGCTCGAGAACACTTTAGTCGCCACCCACTCGTCCCTGCTGCGCCGACTACGTGTCGGTCGATGCCCGCACGCTCACCGCCGCAGTCATTCCGGTCGAAGCCCGCATGGCCACGGTGCTCCTCAATCTCGCTCGACCCGCAAGCCAACCTCGACGACGTGTTCGAGCCAGTCGCCGAACCCCTCGACACTCACCGGGGGCACATCGTCATGAACCGCGACATCACTTCCAGCGCTGCGTCCCGCTACGGCCGGCGCGACGCCTTGAAACTCGGCGGCCTCAGCCTCTCCCTGGCAGCCGTTGCTGCAGCCTGCGGCACCGATCGCACGGGCGACAATGCTCCCGGCCGCGTGGGCTACGCCCCGCCCGTCACCGATCCGCCCGACTACCAGGTCGACGACGCCGTCCTCCTCCGCACCGCATCATCGCTCGAGTACACCGCGATCGCGGTGTACTCCGCGGTGCTCGACAGCGGCCTGCTCGACAGCTCACTCGTACCCCTCGTGGAACGCCTGATCGAAGATCATCAGATGGTTGCCGATCAGATGGGCGAGCTCACCGAGTCGCTCGATGGCGTGGCATGGAACTGCACGAACCCGTGGTACATGGAGCGCACCATCGAGCCGCTGCTGGCAGCGGCGGTCGCCAGCGACGACCCGGTACGCGACATCGTGAACACCGCGTTCATGTTGGAGAACGTCGCGTCGGCGACGCATCAGACGCTCGCCGTACAACTCGAAGACGCTGCTGCCTCCTCCGCCACGATGGCCGCATCCACCCTGGAAGCCCGCCACTCCGCATGGATCATGTCGACCGCACGCGGCGCGCCAGGCTACGTGAGCCCCCTGCTCGACGGACTCGGCGAACCGGAAGTGGCTCCCGACGGTGTGCCGTACAAGTTCGCGATCTTCGCTCGCTTCGGTACCACAGGTCAGTTCGAACTCGTCGCCGGCGCACCGAACGATCTGGGCGTGCGTCAGACGTTCATCATTCAGACCCCATCGCTCAACTCGTTCATCTACAACGAACTCGAACCCACCTGCTGACGTAACGTTTGGTGTCTGACACCAATCGTTACACTGCGGTTCGCAATGGTGAGGTGGCCGGGTGACCGCGGCGGTGCGTGCTGCTCCGTCGAGGAAAGTCGGGACTCCACAGGGCAGGGTGCTGGCGAGAGCCAGGTCGGGGCGATCTGACGGACAAGTGCAACAGAGAGCAGACCGCCGATGGACCGGCCCGTTACGGCGGGCCGATCACAGGTGAGGGTGAAACGGTGCGGTAAGAGCGCACCAGCGACGACGGCGACGTCGTCGGCTCGGTAAACCCCACCCGGAGCAAGGCCGAGCAGAGGACATGAACGGCCCGTTCGTTCGCCACACTCGAAAGGTGTGTCGGACACCCTCGGGTAGGCCGCACAGATGGATGGTCACCGGGCGCACTCACTCGTTGAGTTCGCTCACAGAATCCCGCTTACAGGCCACCTCACCATTGCGCACCACCCGCGACCAGGCCCGCGCCCGACAGGCCGTGAAGTCAGAGCATCTCGAACGGGGCGCCCAGGGACGCCATCCGCACGATCTCGTCGCGCATGCTGAGCGTTGCCGAAACGAACCGACTGAAGATCGTGGCGAATGCCTCGGAGGTCAGCTCGATCGGGATCCAGTGATACTGGGCGACGAGCACATCCTCTCGATCGGCCAGCGCAAATCCGACACCATCGGTCTGCAGGGCGAAGAACTGTCGGCGCAGGAGCGCCGTCGCGGCGTCGGCGGGAACCTCCGGCTCCTGCAACGTTGCGAGCGGCGAGATGAACGACACGATGTCAGCGCTCAAACGCACCGTGATCACCAGTTCGTCGAGATCATCGACGAGTCCTGGTGGCATCGGCACGATGATGTCGCATTCGCCTCGATCCAGCTGCAGGGGCTGCTCCGCGTTGCTGCTCACGGCACGCAACGCATCGTTCAGAGCGTCGCCGAGGTCGCTTCCAGGCGGTGGTGTCGTCGGGTCGGTCATTGCTGCTGCGCCACGAGATCGGCAATGATCAGCTCGCCAACCGTGCCGGCATAGTTGGCGTTGAAGCCATGGCCACCAGCGACGTCGGTCATCTTGGTCTTGCTGCCCTTCGCGAACCCGAAGTACTTGCCCACACCGATGGTGACCGGATCGGACCCCGCGACCACGAGGTTCAGGTTCATCGACGCCGAGGGGAACTGGACCGCATTGCCGGCGTAGATGAGTTGGACGAACTTGTCGAGTTCGTCCGTCGCCATCCGGTCGGCCCGCTCACGGGCGAACAGACGCAGATAGACCGGCTCCAACATCGCAGCCGACAGACCCATTTCGTCGTTCTGTGCCATGAGCGCCGCATCTCGTGCGAGCGTGGCCACCGCTGGGTCGGCCAATGCCGTCTCGAGGAAATCGGAACTGATCTGCGCATGAGCGTTGCGCACGGCGTTGTCGGTCTTGATCGTGCCGCGGCTGTGGGCCGACACGGTGGTGCGATGCTGGTTCTTGACGGCATCGATCATGATCTGGGTCTGGCGATCGGTGGCATCGTCGTCCTGGTACAGCTTGCCCCAGACGCACTCGGCCAGGTCCGTGACGAAGCCACGATGGGCGCTGTAGGTGTAGAGCACACTGGGCACTTCGGTGGTGAGCAGGGCCGCCCCTGGAGCTTCTTCGAGCGCCTGCTGCAGCCTGATGGCGCTCCCGATCCCGCTGTTCGGTCTGACCATCATGCCGTTGATGTGGGTGACCGTCGGGAGCCAACCGTCGGGCATCGCGATCGGCTGGTCGTAGTCGACGATCGTGGGCCGATCGCCATCTCCCACCGTGACCGAGCCCGTCCGGTAGTACACCACCGTGCCATCTTCCTCGACGCGGCGATTGATCGCCTCGACCTTGCCGCCGGGCGAGACGAGGTACTGCGTGGCGTTCAAGTCGTTGAAGTCGGAGCGATGGATGGCAGTTGCCAGACCGACCGCAGCGTTCTTGACCGTCGAGGCGGTTTGCCCCACGAACTTTCCGGTGGCCTTCGCCGCTGACTTGACGCCTCGACCCGCCGACTTCATCGACCCCAACAGGTCGCGACGAATGACGGCCGGTTGCGACATCGGTTGAATGCGTGCGACCAGCGGCACGGGAGTCTCGATCGGAGCGGGCAACGACGACCGCCGGATTCGCGGAGCCGCTGGTTCGGCCGTGATGGACGGCCGAGGCGGGGACTGCAACGGAGCTCGCCGTACCCGAGTGATGTCGTCGGGTCGATGCCTGAGCTGCGGCAATGGTTGAGCGCTGCCTTCCCGGACCAACTCTCGCTGCACCCCGGAGCTTGGCGAGGGGCCTGGTGTTGCGTCACGCATCAGCGGAGCGGACTCGACCGTGTCGGCCGACTGTGTTACCCGATCCTCGTGAGCGATGTGTGACATCGGAGTACGCCTCCCATGAGGCGAACCATACACGCAGAGGTTCCACCGCTCTCCGACACGTCCGACACGTCCGACGCGGGCCGGTGTCGATAAGTTCCGCTCGGACATGGGGATGTCAATCACGGGCCGGGGGGCCGCGCAACTGCAACGAGCCGCCGGGCAGCTCCTGCCGGCGTTCGGCCTGGTCGCCGTCCAGTTGGTGTTCTTCGGCATGCCCGCCGGCGCCTGGATCCGCGGCGTGGTGCTCGGCCTGCTGATCGCGCTGCTCGCCATGGGCATGGCGCTGGTGTACCGCGCCAACCGAGTGATCAACTTCGCCCAAGCCGACCTCGGGTTCGTGCCCACGTCGTTGGCGGTGGGACTGATCGTGTTCTCCGGGCTGCCGTATCTGTTCGGGTTCGGTGTGGGTCTCGTCGCTGCCGTCGCCCTCGGAGCGATCGTGGAGTTGGCCTTCGTCCGGCGCTTCGCGAAGGCCTCACGCCTCGTGCTCACGGTTGCCACGATCGGCATCACGCAGTTGCTGGCGGTGCTGGCGCTGCTGGTACCGCGCATGTGGGATCGCAATGCGGCCTCCCAACGCATCCCCGACCCGTTCGAGTGGAAGCTCACGATCGGCACCTTCATCCTCTCGGCCAACGACCTGATTGCGCTGATCGTGGCACCACTGGCGATGGTCGGTGTCGCTCTGTTCCTCGGCACCACTCGCCTCGGTACCGCCATCCGCGGCTCCGCCGAGCGAAGCGAGCGGGCACTGATGCTCGGTATTCCGGTGGCGTGGCTGTCCACGCTCGTGTGGGCCATCGCCGCTGGTCTGTCGTTTCTTGCGCTGTTCCTGCGCGCCGGCATCCTCGGTATCCCGCTCGGTTCGGCGCTCAGCCTGTCCACCCTGGTACTTGCGTTGGCTGCGCTCGTCATCGGCCGCCTGAAGAACCTGCCGACCGTCGCGACCGCAGCGGTCGCCCTCGGTGTCCTCGAGTACGGCGTGGCCTGGAACGCCAGCAGCCCGCTTCTCGTGACCCCGATCGTCGGTGTCGCCGTGCTCGTGGCGTTGCTGTTGCAACGTCGACAATATGGCCGAGCCGACCGCGACGAAGCCGCTGCCTGGCGCCTCGCCGACGAGGTTCGGCCGCTCCCGCGTTGGGTTTCGCGCCTGCCGCTCGTGCGCCTGATGCGTTGGACCACAACCGCACTGGTGCTGGTCGGGCTGACGCTGATCCCGTTGATGCTGCGCACCGACCAGATCATCAAGGCCACCGCCGTTGGCGTCTTTGCCGTGATCGGGCTCTCGCTGGTGGTGCTGTCGGGTTGGGCCGGCCAGATCTCGCTCGGCCAGATGGCCTTCGTGGCGATCGGCGCGGCGGTGAGCGCGAAGGTCACCATCACGTGGAACATCGACATGTCGTTGTCGCTCCTGTTCGGCGGCGTGGCCGGCGCGTTCGCGGCGCTGGTGGTGGGACTGCCGGCACTCAGGTTGCGCGGGCTCTATCTCGCCGTCACCACCCTCGTGTTCGCACTTGCGGTCAACTCGTGGCTGTTGAACCCGCAGTTCTTCGACTGGATTCCGCAGGAGCGGGTCGAGCGCCTCCCCCTGTTTGGCCGCATCGACGTGTCCAGCCCCACGCAGTTCTACGTGTACACGTTGGTGGTGTTGGCGTTGGTGTACCTCGGCCTACGCGGGATCCGCCACAGTCGCACGGGTCGAGCGATCGTGGCGATGCGCGAGAACGAGCTCGCCGCGCAGGCCTTCTCGGTGTCTCCGGTGCCGGTGAAGCTGACCGCGTTCACCATCTCCGGGTTCGTCGCAGGAATCGCCGGCGGGCTGTTCGTGCAGCTCAGTCAGAGTTTCGACCTGAGCAGCTACACCGCCGCTGCCAGCCTCGACGTGTTCACCGCTGCCGTGGTCGGTGGTCTCGGGTCGTTGTTCGGCGGGGTGCTCGGGGCGGTGTTCCTGCGCGGCAGCGAGTGGTTCATCACCGCACCCGAGTGGCGCCTGCTGTCGTCGGCGCTCGGCGTGCTCGTCGTGCTGCTGATCATTCCCGGCGGACTCGCCAGCCTCGTGATCAAGATCCGTGACTGGTACGTCTCCGTCGTCATCGAGCGCGGCGGCCGCACGGAGCCATCCACGTCGGTTCCCCCAGCCCCGGGCAACGGGAACTCACCGGGCAACGCACGCCAAGACGACGACGAACATCAGCCGAGCGGCGATGTCCAGCACTCCCCCGACCTCCACGTCACATCGCCGCCCGAACGGAGCGCACCATGACCGCCCCCGACCAGACGGCGCCCATCATGGTGCGGTTCGCGTACGGCGTGCGCCATCCAAAGCAGTGGATGACCGACCTGTGTGGCGGCGAAGCTGCCTTCCCGCTGCTCGTCCTGTTCGGTCTCAACGCCGTCGACGAACTCGACCGCACCGCCTTCGGCATCCTGCTCCCGGAGATCCGCGACTCGTTCAACATCAACATCTCCACGGCGCTGTCGATCGTGGCACTGTCGTCGGTCGCTGCCCTGGCGCTCCAGGTACCGATCGCCCAGTACGCCGACCGGTCGAAACGGATCCCCATCGTGGTGGTCGGCGCCCTTGCCTGGGCGTTGTTCTCCGGCATGACCGGCCTGGCCACTGGCCTGATCATGCTCACGATCGCCCGATCCGGATCGTCGCTCGGCAAGGCGGTGATCGACCCCACACACAATTCGCTGATCGCCGACTACTACCCGATCGAGAGCCGCGCCCGCGTCTACAGCTTCCATCGCGCGGCCAACGCCGTCGGCGCGTTCATCGGCCCGCTGACCGCCGGCATGCTGGCGTACTACTTCGACTGGCGCGTGCCCTTCCTGGTGTTCGTCATCCCCACGGTGATCTTCGCGCTCCTCGCGCTGCGCATGAAGGAACCGATCCGCGGTCGCTGGGAACGTCAGGCCACTGGCGCCAGCCAAGACGTCATCGACACCGAGGAGGAGTCGCCGTCGTTCGCCGAGAGTTGGCGCACCGCCCACAAGGTGAAGGCCCTGCAACGCATCTGGTGGAGCTTGCCGTTCCTCGCCACGTCACTGATCGGTTTCGTCACGCTCGCCTCGTTGCTGTACGACCAGAAGTTCGGCCTCGACGAGCGCGCCCGCGGCGTCGCCGCCGCGGTCTCCGAGCCGTTCGCGCTCGTCGGCCTCGTGATCGGCGCACGCATCGCCACCCGGCGCTACGTCGGCAATGTCAAGGGTCTGATCAGGTTCGTCGCCACCGTTGCGATGATCACGTCGTTGGCCACGGCCGGCTTCGCATTCGCCCCGAACGTGTACGTCGCGGTGGCACTGAACTGTGTGATCTCGGCGTCGCTGGCGATCATCGGCCCCGGCGTGCTCGCCGCGTTGTCGCTCGCCATCCCTCCCAGGGCCCGGGCCACAGGGTTCGCCATCGGCTCGCTCTGGGTGATCCCTGGGCTGTTCGTGCTGCCCGTCATCGGCTGGGTTGCCGACAATTGGAGCATCGAGATCGGGATGCTCGTGATGATCCCCATGTTCATCATCGGCAGCCTGCTCCTGCGTGGCGTGGCCGACGTGATCGACGACGACATCGCCCAGGTGTGGCAGTCGGCGGCTGCGCGCTCCGAAGTGCTCTACGACCGACGCCAGGGCCGCACGAGCCTGCTGTTGCTCAAGGGTGTCGAGGCCGGCTACGAGAACCGTACCGTCCTCCACGGCATCGATCTCCGCCTCGACGAGGGTGAGGTGGTCGCCCTGCTCGGCACCAACGGCGCGGGAAAGTCCACACTGCTCAAGTCGATCAGCGGGATCGTCGAGGCCGATCGCGGTGCCATCGTGCTCGACGGCCGTGACATCACCCACGCGCCGCCCAACGAGATCGCCGCCCTCGGGATCGTGCAGATGCCCGGCGGACAAGGCGTCTTCGGTTCGCTGACCGTGCGCGAGAACCTCGACCTGGCCGGCTGGACCAACCGACGCGACAGCGCCGGCGTCGAGGCCGCCATTGCCGAAGTGCTCGAGATGTTCCCGGTACTCGCCGACCGCATCGAGACCCCCGCAGCGAACATGTCCGGCGGCCAACAGCAGATGCTGGCGCTGGCCATGAGCTTCGTGATGCGCCCGAAGGTGCTGTTGATCGACGAACTCTCGCTCGGGCTGGCACCGGTGGTGGTCGGCCAATTGCTGCCGATCATCCGACGTATGGCTGCCGACGGGGTCACCATCGTCCTCGTCGAGCAGAGCGTCAACGTCGCGTTGACCGTTGCCGAGCGGGCCTACTTCATGGAACGCGGCACGATCATGTTCGACGGCCCCACCCAGGAACTCCTCGAACGCCCCGACCTGCTCCGCTCGGTGTTCCTGTCGGCCGCTCAGCCCAGTGCCCCCGACTCCGACCACGAGCGCGACGACGATCAGCTCGTGGTCAACCCGAACGGACAGGTCGCTCGGGCGATCATCGACCGCACGGCCACACCGGTGCTGTCGGTCAGCGAACTGGCGGTCACCTTCGGTGGCATCCGAGCGGTCGACGGAACATCGTTCGACGTGTGGCCGAACGAGATCGTGGGGGTGATCGGCCCCAACGGTGCCGGCAAGACCACCGTGTTCGACCTGATCTCCGGCTTCACGCCCCTCGATGTCGGCCACATCACGCTCAATGGCCGCAACGTCACCTCGATGAGCTCGTCGGCGAGAGCAGCGCTCGGGCTCGGACGATCGTTCCAGGATGCCCGGCTCTTCCCCGAACTCACCGTGGCCGAGACCCTCGCGATCGCTCAGGAACGGTTCGTGGGCAGCCGTGCCGTTGTCTCCGCTGCTCTGCATCTCCCGATGGTGATCGATTCCGAGCATCAGGTGGCCCTGCGCGTCGACGAACTCATCGAGCTGATGGGCCTCGGCGACTATCGCAACTCGTTCGTCCGAGAGCTGTCCACCGGCACCAGACGCGTCGTCGACCTGGCCTGCCTGGTGGCGCACCGGCCAGCGGTGATCCTGCTCGACGAACCCACATCTGGGATCGCTCAGCGCGAAGTCGAAGCGTTGGCACCGGTCATCCGGCGCCTCCGCGACGAAATGGGGGCGAGTCTGGTCATCGTCGAACACGACATCCCGTTCGTGTCCGAGGTGTCCGATCGGTTGCTCGCCCTCGATCAGGGCCTGGTCATCGCGACCGGGCCGCCGGCCGACGTCCTGGCCCATCCCGACGTCATCGAGTCATACCTCGGCACCAACGGTGCCGCGATCACCCGATCAGGGGGAACGGAGTAGATCATGCAACCAGCACAGGCAGACGGCGGGGGTTCCTCGTCGAGCAGCGTGAAGAAGTGGGGGCCGATCGGAGCGATCGTGCTCGTTGTCGCAGCGGTCGCCGGCATCGTCCTCGTCTCGGGGGGAGACGACGACGGTGACGACGCCGCAGCGAACACGACCACGGCGGTCACCGAACCCTCGGGCACGGAGGCCCCCGAGGCCACCACCGGCGACAACGCAGGATCGGAGCCCGAAGGCACCGAGCCCGAGGGCGGCGGCGAGGTGGTCTATCCGCTGTCGTTCAGCCAGGCCACCGAGCAGGGCATCGAGGTCGCGTGGGACGACCGATGCGACACCGCAACGGGCAACCTCGCCATCCAATGGTTCTTCGCTCCGGAGTGCTACGCACCGTTCGAGGGAGACAACGGTGGCGACACGTCTCGTGGCGTCACCGGCGACTCGATCAAGGTCGTGCTCTACCAGGGACCCGACGATGATCCCATCATCGACTACCTCTCCGACGCGGTCAGCGTGCAGGACACCAACGCCCAGAGCGAACAGACCGCCCGCGACATGCTCGGCATGTTCGACGACTTCTATGAGCTCTACGGCCGCGACATCGACCTGGAGGTCTACGTGAGCCCGGGCCTCGCCAACGACGAGGTGACCGCTCGTGCCGACGCCGTGCGCATCGTGGAGGACTTCGAGCCCTTCGTCGTACTCGGCGGGCCCGCACTCACCAGTGCCTTCGCTGACGAACTCGCAGCTCGCGAGGTGATGTGCATCGGATGTACTCCTGGCCAGCCGGCCGAGTGGTACGCCGAACGAGACCCCTACGTGTGGGGCCTCGGCATCAGTGCTCGACAGAGCCGAGAGCACGCCAGCGAGTTCATCGTCAAACAGCTCGCCGGCAAGAACGCCGAGCACGCCGGCGACCCCGTTTCGCGGAGGCACCGCGCAACTTCGGTCACGTCTACATCTCGTCGAGTCCCGAATCGGAAACGATCGCCACAGAGTTCGTCGACGGCCTCGCCGACGAAGGCGTGGAGATGGCCGAAGTGCTCCCCTACGTGCTCGATCCCGGCACCCTGCAATCGCAGGCCTCGCAGGCCATCGCGAAACTGAAGGCGTCGGGCGTGAGCACGGTGGTGTTGGCCGCCGACGGGGTGGCACCACGTGAGTTCACGCGTGAGGCAACGCTGCAGGAGTACTTCCCGGAATGGGTGATCGTGGCGCCTGCGTTGTCCGACCTCACTGCGTTCGGTCGCACCTACGACCAGGAGCAGTGGGCCAACGCCTTCGGTGTCACGCACGGAGCGGCGCCGATCACGCCAGAGGATGCGGGCTTCTACGCCCTCTACGAGTGGTACATGGGTGGAGCGGAGCCTCCGGCCAAGGACACGATCGGGCTGTTGATGCCCAACTTCACGTTGTTCTTCGCCACCGTGCAGACCGCCGGGCCGAACCTCACCCCGGAGTCGTGGCGCGATTCGCTGTTCGCTGCCGCCGGCACCACGCCGGCGATCAGCCAACCGCTGCTCACCTACGGCGACAAGGGCTTCTGGCCCGAAACCGACTTCAACGGCGTCGATGACGCCACCTTGATCTGGTGGGATCCGGCCGCGACCGGACCCGACGAGATCCGCAAGGACGGCACCGGCATGTGGACGTTCGTCGACGGTGGCACCCGCTACCTCCCCGGCGAATGGCCGACCGAGGAGAAGCTGTTCGATCCCGACGGCGCCATCACGCTCTACGAGGTGGCACCCGCCGGCGAAGAGCCTCCGCAGTACCCCAGCCCCAACGGCTGAGCCGACCGACGTCACCGCAGTGGGCGGTGAGCACCACGTGCTCACCGCCCACCGGCGTGTGGATCGATGCCATGTGCGACAGCGTCCGCATCAGCGATCGAACACCTCCGCAACGGTCTCGTTGAAGCTGTGCAGAATGCGGCCGGTCGGGCGGAAGCCGATCCGGCACACCGCAGCCTGATCGAGGTGGCATTGAAACGAGATGTCGTCGACCCCCAACGCCCAGGCCACTGCTGACTTCACCGGCGACACGTGACTCACGACCACCACGTTGCGGTCCGTGGCACGTGCGACGAGCTCGTCGCACGCCTCGCGTACACGCACCGCCAGCGCCGCCAGCGACTCACCGCCGGTCGGGGTGAACGTCGGGTCGCCCCGCCAGCGGTCCCACACCTCGGACGGCACCTCGGTGTGCGGCGCACCCTCGTACTCGCCGTACGACAGCTCCAGCCAACGCTCGTCGAGTTCGATCGGCAGGCCGAACAGTTCGGCGGTCTGCACTGCTCGCCGCAACGGGCTCGACACCACGGCGTCCACCGTGAATCGACCGCGGATGAAGTCGACAGCAGCAGCGGCCTGACGGCGCCCGACGTCGTCGAGGTCCTGATCGAGGCGACCCTGGAGCAGGCCAGCCGCGTTGGCGGGGGTGCGGCCATGGCGCAGGAGAATCAACACTCGTGCAGTGTCGCACAGGCGGGCCGTTCTGCTCCGGCGAGAGGCTCCAGACGCGGATCGTCGACGGGTCAGCCGAAACGTTCGGGGACCGCGTCGAGGCGACCGTTGTGCAGGAACTCCGTTCGACGCTCGGCGCTGCCGAGGTCATTGTGACGCCACAGCCAGACGCACAGGAACACGCCGATTGCCTCGAGCGGCAGATTCCACCACCCTCGTTCGACGAGCGGGAGTGCCGCGTCATCGAACGACACGCCGAACAGCGGCCACCAGAACACCTCGGTGTTCCCCCACGCGCCATCGAACACCAGGTGCAGGATCATGCCGATCGGCAGGCCGAGCAGCATCTTGCGGATCGGCTTGCGCCCGGCGGTCGCGATCATCAGCACGGCCAGGAGCGCAACGCTCACCGTGATGCTGTGCAGCGCCCGCGCTCCTCCGAACAGCGCATCGCCCATCGGGAGCACCGCGCCGACGATCAGCAATCGATAGTCGAACCGAGGGTCACGAAACACCATGCCAACCGAGATGATTGCGGTACCGATGAACCAGAAGAACACCGTGGCAGGCTACGGCCACGGCAGTGTTCAGACGATCAGCAGGCGACCGCAATCGGGGCAATCGGTCACCCCGGTGGCAGCCGCCTCGTCCTTGACGGTGTCGATCTCGGCGGCCGACAGTTCGAGGTGGCACCCCTGGCACTGACGTCCGACGAGGGGCGCCACGGCAACGCCGAGTGCTTGGCGCTTGCGATCGTAGGTGGCGAGCAGGCTGTCGGCGAGCGCGCTGCGCAGCTCGACACGTCGCTCGGCCAACCCTGCGAGCTCGCGCTCGATGTCAGCCACCTCGGCGGCGAGCGCGTCGTCGGCCAGGCGCAACCGATTTCGCTGCTGCTCCTCGGTCCGCAGATGGGCGGCCAGCTGATCGTCGACAGCAGACTGCTCTTCGAGCGCAGCGAGTTCCTGCAGGTCGAGCTCGTCGACCTGCTCGGCGATGGTGGCCAATTCGCGCATCAACGCCTCGGCTTCGCGCGGGGCGATCACCGTTTTCATCTGACCTCTCGAGGCGTTCGCGATGCGTCTGCAGCTCGGCGCCGCGATGTTCGGCCTGTTCGATGGCGGCGCCGAGTTCGTCGATGCGGCGTCGCATCGCATCACGCTCGAGTTCCCATGCCCGCGTGGTGGCGGTGGCATCGACGAAGTCGGCAAGAACGTCCGAGTTCTTCCGATGGTGACCCAGCTGGTCGGCCTGGGTGTCGACCGCCTGCAATGCCAGCAGGATCTCGGCAATCGTGGTCGGCGGCACCGCCTCCGTCTGCGGGAGGTGGAGCACTCCGGGCCACGGCGTCGGAGTCAGTCATCGCGCCCAGTGTGGCACGCCTCGTGCGGTCAGCAAGGCCCGAGCACTGCGGTGATGGGCAGCGACGGCAATGGCGCGAGCGGATCGAGATTGTCGGGCGGGATCGTGGTGCCCACCTCGACCGACTGGATGATCGGCGCGGTGATCGTGACCGTGCACCGGGGGTGCCGTCTCGGCGGGCGGCGCCTCTTCCTCGGGGGGGTTGGTCGGCGGCACCGTCGGCTCCACGGGGGCGGCGGGGCGAGCAAACCCCTGCGGCACGATCTGGGTACCGACCACCTGCGTGCCGACCACTGCGGGATTCGCACTCGTTGCCCGGCAGGAAGAGTCGTGCATTCGGGCGCGCTCGGCGGAATCAACTTCCCAGTCGAGTATCGGCAGTCCGAAGTGTGGGCCGGTTCCATGAACGTGTTCCAGATCACCGCGGGAAAGTGGCCGCCCTGCACGTTGCTGCCGTAGCCGGCGGCAACGAACTCGGGAACACTGCGCATCTCGGTGTAGGCATTCGGATCGCCCACCCACACCGCCGTCGACAGCTGCTTGGTGCCGCCGACGAACCAGGCGTTGGTGTTGAACTGCTGGGTGCCGGTCTTGCCGAACGCCGGGCGTCGATCGACGAACCCGGCCCGCCGCCCGGTGCCGCCGCCGTAGATCGGGCCTTTCAGGATCTCGACGGTGCTGGAGTGCCGCATCTCGATCGAGCACCTGAGAACCCGGGTCGAGGTGGGTGTAGATGCGCTCGCCGTCGGGGCCGTCGACGAACTCGACGTAGTACGGATCGTGGTGCAGACCTTCGTTGGCGAGCGCCTGGACACCTGCGCCATGTCGAGCGGCGACATCTCGTTGGCACCCGTCGTGAGGCTGGCGAACGGCTCGATCGGCCGGCGCTCCTCACGCGGCTGATCGCGGTACAGGTACGGCGACTCACTCATGCGGTAGATCGTGTCGACCACCCGGTTGAGCCCGACGATCTGGCTGAGCCGGGCGAAGGCACAGTTGATCGACTTCGTCGTGTGTTCCTGCAACGTGGCGAGGCCGATGCCGGTGCTGTCGCCGGTGTCGCCGACCTCGAACGGTTCCGCTTCGTTGCCAGGGTTCGGCAGGGTGCACTGCCGCGGGCCGTCGAGCAGGTCGTTCTGCTGGGCGCCGGCCTGGACCGCTGCGGCGAGGATGAACATCTTCACGCTCGAGCCGGTCTGGCGCGGCGACAGCGCCATGTTCACTTCGCGCTCGTTGGGGACGAACCCGCGTCCACCGACCATCACCCTGATGGCGCCGGTGGTGGAGTCGAGCGACACGATCGACGCGTCGAAGTTGTTGACCAAGCGTGACGGCGTGTCGGGCAACTGGTTGCGTGCCTGTTCGGCCAGCGCTTGGAGATTGGAGTCGAGCGTGGTGTGGATGCGCAATCCGCCGCGGAACAGCTGGTTGTAGCGCTCCTGGTAGGTCTCGCCGAGAATGTCGGACTTGTTGAGCAGGTAGTCCCGCAGCGCCTCGGTGTAGTAGGTGCGAGCGAAGGTCCGTTCGGGCAACGACTTGACCCGCACCGGCAGCACGAACTCGGCGAGCACCTGCTCGGCCTGCTGCCGCGGTGAGGACTTCCTCGCTCTCCAAACGGTCGACGACCTGAATCCATCGTGCCCGGCTGCGTTCCGGTTCGTTGATCGGGTCGAATCCCGACGGCGAGCGCACCAGCCCGGCGAGGAACGCCGACTCGATGAACGTGAGATCGTTGGCCGACTTGCCGAAGTAGGTCTCGGCGGCGGCCTGGATGCCGTAGGCGTTGTTGCCGAAGAACACCGTGTTGAGGTATCGAGCGAGAATCTCTTCCTTGGGCAGCTTGTTCTCGAGCATGCGCGCGTAGTGGATCTGCAGCAGCTTGTATCGACCGTCGCGTTCGAGCCCTGCGAGGAAATCGTTCTTGGCCACCTGCATGGTGATGGTGGACGCTCCCTGCTGGGGCGCATCCGACGCGAAGTTCGACAGTGTTGCTCGCACCAGGCTGCGTACGTTGATGCCGTCGTGGCTGAAGAACTCCTTGTCCTCCACCACCAAGAAGGCGTCGATGACCGACTGGGGGATGTCGTCGAACTCGATCGGCTGTGAGTTCTCGAGCTCGTAGAGCGCGATCTCGTTGCCGTTCGCGTCGTACACGTACGTGCGCTGTGCCAGAGCCTCGAACTCCGGTAGCTCCACCGGCAATTCCTCGTGAGCGTTGGCGGTCGACCAGACGCGCGGAGCGACACCGACCACGGTGGCGGTGATCAGCAACGCTCCGGCGGCGACGACCAGCAACAATCTCGGGAAAAATCCGATGAAACGCACAGTGCGAAGAACGATAGTGGCCCCAGCGGTGGCAGCGACGTCGGCCCACCGGGCTACCGTTTCGCCGATGGCCGACACCGCGCGCACGTTCCCGATCAAGCCGTTCCGATTCGGTGTACAGCTGTCGAACAGCGACTCCGGTGCGGCCTGGGCCGAATCCGCTCGGAGGATGGAGTCGCTCGGCTACGCAGTGGCCACGATGCCCGACCATTTCACGGGTCAGCTCGCACCGATGCCAGCACTGCAGGCAGTGCTCGATGCGACCTCCACGCTGCGCGCCGGGGCGCTCGTGTTCGACAACGACTACAAACATCCGGCAATCCTGGCCAAGGAACTGGCCACCATGGACCTGCTCTCCGACGGTCGAGTCGAGATCGGTCTGGGAGCCGGATGGATGATCTCCGACTACGAGCAACTCGGCATCGCCTACGACCGGGCCGGCGTGCGCATCGATCGTTTCGTCGAGGGTCTGGCGGTGATCCGAGGCTCGATGGGTTCCGGGCCCTTCGACTTCGACGGTGAGCACTACTCCATCGCCGGCTACGACGGATTCCCCAAGCCGGTGCAGTCACCGTGCCCTCCCGTGCTGATCGGTGGCGGCGGCAAGCGCGTGCTCACCATTGCTGCTCAGCACGCTGACATCGTCGGCGTCAACGGGACGCTCGACGCCGGCGTGATTGGCGCCGAGGCGATCGCGACGATGACCGAGCAGGCCGTGGTCGACAAGGTGGCCATCGTCGCCGAGGCCGCAGGTGACCGAATCGACCACATCGAGATGAACATCCGCACCTTCTTCGTGAGCGTCACCGACGACCGGGCCGCCCGACTGGCAGCCACCGCCCAGATGATCGCTGTCGAGGACGAGATGATCGCAGCGTCACCGTTCGCCTTGATCGGCAGCCCGGCCAAGATCGTGGAAGACCTGTTGGAGCGCCGCGAACGCTTCGGCTTCAGCTACATCATCGTGGGCGGCGAGAACATCGAGGAATTCGCGCCGGTCGTCGCCGAGTTGGCCGGGAAGTAGCGGATCGACGTGCAGCGGCGACCGGACGTGGTGCTGTGGGGTGCCGGGATGGTGGCCGGCGTCCACGCAGCCGCCTGTCGATCGCTCGGCTGGCGGGTCACGGCGGTGGCGTCGCGCCAACCTGAACGCGCTGCTGCGCTCGCATCGTCGCTCGGGGCTGCGGCCGTGACGTTCGACGACGTCGTCAGCAGCCACCTCGGCGACATCGCGATCGTGGCCACGCCACCCGCCGCGCACCCCGACGCCGCGGTCGACCTCCTGCAAGCCGGATACCAGGTGGTGGTCGAAGCGCCCTTCGCCTGCACGCTGGCGGGTGCCGACCAGATCATCGATGCCGAAACACGCCTCGGGCAGCGCGTGCTCTACTCCGAGCACCTGGTGGCCTCACCCGTCGTCGACGCACTGCTGTCGCGCGTGGGCGGCATCGGTGCACTGACCCACCTGTCGGCACGCGCCACCCAGGCTCCGCCGACCTGGCGACCCAGCGACGGTGTCGACTCGTTGTGGGGTGGTGGAGCGCTGTTCGACGTTGGCGTCCATCCCGTGGGCTTGGCACTGCGCACCGCGTCCACGGCGGGCGCTGGCCGACCGGTGTCACTGAGCGCCGTGATCCTCGACGCAGGCACCCGTCACGAACACGGCACGATCAAGCTCCGCTTCGAGTCGGGACTCGTCGCAACCGTCAGCGCCCGATGGCAACCCGACGCCAGCCCCGACTGGGACCTCCAAGCGTCGAGTGCGTCGGCGGTGCTGCGAGCCGACCTCTATCCCACGCCAACGTTGGAACACAACGGCGCACCGGTTGTCGTCGTCGGCGCGGGCGGTGCGGGCGGCCCCTCCTTGGTGCACGACTACGGCTATGCGTCACAGCTGCAGCGATGCTGGGCCAACATCCGCACGGGCCGTCCCTTGCCCGCCACCTCGCGGCTGGGTCGTCAAGTGCTCGACGTGATCTGTGCTGCACACTGGTCGGCCGGCCGCAACGCAAGCGAGACGCCGCTCCCCTTCGCCGGCCCACGCGACCTCACCCCCGCCGAACTCTTCGAACCGTAACGATTGGTGTCAGACACCAAACGTTACGTCAGCCTTGGGCGAGGTTGCGGCCCTTCTCGATCACCACGATGCCTTCGTCGCTGACGGTGAAGCGCTCGCGGTCGGCGTCGAGTTCGAGACCGACGCGCGTCCACGCCGGCACGATGACGTTCTTGTCGACGATGCACCGGTGCAGACGCACCCCTGGGCCGATGCGAACGTCCGGGAAGATGATCGAGTCGGTGACGTGCGCGTCGTGATCGATGAACGCGCCCGGACCGACGATCGAACGCTCGACGTGCGAGCCGGACACGATCGAGCCCTGACACAGCAGGCTGCCGTCGACGAACGACGGCTCGCCGCCGTAGCCGCGCGACACCTTGGCGGGCGGCAAGGCACGGCGTGAGGTGAACACCGGCCAGTGTTCGTTGTAGAGGTTGAAGATCGGGACCGGAGCGATCAGGTCCATGTTGGCGTGGAAGAACGAATCGAGCGTGCCGACGTCGCGCCAATATCCCTTCTCACGATCGTCCTGGCCGGGCACGATGTTCTTCGAGAAGTCGTAGACGCGGGCAACGCCGTCGGCCGTGAGCGCCGGGATCACATGGCTGCCGAGGTCGGTGTACTGGTTCTCGCGCGGGGTCACGACGTCGATCAAGGTCTGAGTGTCGAACACATAGTTGCCCATGCTCGCCAGGCACATCTGGTCGTTGCCCGGCATCGTCGGCGGGTCGGCGACCTTCTCGTGAAAGGCGATGATCTTGCCGTCCTCGTCGACCTCGATCACCCCGAACTCGGTCGCCTCGTGCTTGGGCACCGGGATGGCCGCCACCGTGACACCTGCTCCGCTCTCGCGATGCTCGTTCACCATCTGACGCGGATCCATCCGGTAGATGTGGTCTGCACCGAAGACGCACACGATGTCGGGGGACTCGTCGGCGATCAGGTTGAGGTTCTGATAGATCGCATCGGCTGAACCCTGGAACCAGTAGGGCCCGCGGCGCATCTGGGCAGGAACCGGCGTCACGTAGTTGTCGAGCATCGCCGAGAACCGCCAGGTCTGCGAGATGTGCCGATCGAGGCTGTGGCTCTTGTACTGCGTGAGGACCACGATCTTGAGGTACCCGGCGTTGGCGAAGTTCGACAGTGCGAAGTCGATCAGGCGATAGGTGCCGGCGAACGGCACCGCAGGCTTTGCTCGGTCGTTGGTGAGCGGTGCAAGGCGCTTCCCCTCCCCTCCCGCCAGCACGATCACGAGCACTTTCGGTTCAACGGCCATCAGTGTTCACCGTACACGCCGGGCGCATCGACCACCCGCCCAGCATCGCAAGTTCAGGCCCCACCGGCGGGTGTTCCACAGCCTGACCGATCGCGTTCACCCAACGTTCAACGCGAGCTCTCGATGAGTTCTCGGTACACCGACAGGTAGTCCCTGGCGGGAGCGCTCCACGACCAGTCGATCGACATGATCCGCTTCTGCACCGCCTGGCGTCGCGACGCGGCACGAAGGCGACGTTCGGCCCGGAACAGTGCAGCCAACAGATCCTGCGGTGTGGTTCGACCGGCGACGACTCCGGTGCCGGCGCGATGCAGGTCGAGGTCGGTGACGGTGTCGACGAGGCCGCCGACGGCGGTCACGACCGGCACTGCGCCGTACCGCATTGCCTGCATTTGTGTGAGTCCGCACGGCTCGAACCGACTCGGCATCACGTAGAGGTCGGCTCCCGCGAACATCAGGTGCGACAGGGCCTCGTCGTAGCCGTCGACGAACGCGAACTGCTCGGGGTGAGCACCCGCGAGTTGGTGGAGCTGCCCTGCGAGTGATGCGTCGCCCGAGCCGAGCACGGCCAATCGCAGCGGGATCTGCCCGAGCAACGGCACGAGCGGCACCAACAGGTCGATGCCCTTCTGGTGCGTGAGCCGGGTCACCACCGTGGCCAGCAACGTGCCGTCGTCGGGCCACCCGAACCGGTCGATCAGCGCCGAGCGGTTGGCACTGCGCCGGTCGAGCGTGGACGCGTCGAACGGCAATGCGATCAGCTCGTCGTTCGACGGGTCCCACAGGTCGGTGTCGATGCCGTTCAGAATTCCGACCAGATCGGCACCTCGGTTGCGCAATGGTCCGTCGAGACCGAAACCGCCGTCGACGGTGACGATCTCTGTGGCGTGGTGCGGCGACACCGCCACGATCCGGTCGGCCAGGGCGAGTGCACCCGACAGCGCGTTGGTGCCGCCCCACCACTCGTAGTGCGCCGCTCGTGGCCCGATCAGCTCCAGCCACGACGCTGCTGCGAGGCCCTGGTAGGCAAGATTGTGGATCGACATCACCGTGGGCGGAGGATCGGCGATCGCTGCAAGCACGGTGCCGGTGTGCCAATCGTTCAGGTGGAGTAGGTCGGGTGGGTCGTGCTCGACGAACGCCGCGACCGCTCGCGCGAACCGGAAGAAACGCTTGCTGTTGTCCGGCCACCCCTCGCCGTCGTGGCGAAGATACGGATGGGGGCGGGCCATTCCTGGCACCGATATCAGATGCAGCCGACCGGCGACGTCGTGCTCACCGGTGCGCACCGTGGCTGCTCCGACCCAGTCGGGTACGACCAACCGGGTCACGGTTTCATCGTGGAGTGTCACGCCGCCGTAGTCCGGCATCACCAGGTCCACCTCGACGCCGAGGCGCCGCAATTCGCCGACGAGGCCAGCGGCGGCAGCTGCCAGCCCACCAACGGTGGCCACAGGTGCCAGCTCGGCGGTGGCGAACACGACACGCATGTCGTCAGTCTGGCCCGGGAGAAGCGACCGGTTCGGGTTTCGTCGGCCTGCCACCTGGGCTTGACTGAGATGATGTCCGACATTGCGAGCACCGCGGAGTTCTCCGCCGCCATCCCGAACGACGCCGTCGGCGACGACATCCGGCTGCTGGGTCGCCTGCTCGGCGATGCGATCAGGAGCACGGAGGGTGACGCCGTGTACGACCTCGTCGAGAAAGTTCGCCAACTGGCCGTCGACGCACGGCGCTCCGGCGCCAGCGGGGTCGAGGAGATCCGCAAGGCACTTGCTCAGCACCCGATCGACGAGCAGATCCTGGTCCTGCGCGCGCTCGACTGGCTCTCGTTGTTGGCCAACGCCGCCGAGGACGTCCATCTCGAACGGCGTCGTCGACTCAGCGATGCGGGTGCAGCGCCCGGCGCTGGTTCCGCTCGAGCTGAGACCTCGCAGGTCGTCGGTTCCAACGATGCGCCGCGACCTGGAAGCCTCGATGCCGTGCTCGATCGGCTGCAGCGCGCCGGTGTGAGCCGCGACGAGGTCGCCCACGCCGTCGATGCCCTGCAGGTGAGCCCGGTGATCACCGCTCACCCCACCGAGGTACGTCGCAAGACCATCCTCGAGGTGCTCGAGCAGCTCAGCCACCTGCTCGACGATCTCGACGTGCGCCGTGGTGATGCTCGCCGCGCCGCCCAGATCGAACAGGAGTTGTCGGTCTGCGTGCTGCTGCTGTGGCAGACCGCACTGCTGCGACTGTCGAAACTTCGTGTGCGCGACGAGATCAACGAGGCAATCCGCTACTACGACACGAGCTTGTTCGAGGTGATCCCGGCGCTCACGCTCGACCTGGCCCGCCGCGTCGAACAACCCGAGTCGGACACGCCGATGTCCGCGCCCCGCACCGTCGACACCGCCACCACCATCACCATGGGGTCGTGGATCGGCGGTGACCGCGACGGCAATCCGTTCGTGACCGCCGACGTGGTGAAATACGCCACCAGCCGCCAGACCGAGACCGCGCTCTCGCACCACCTGCAGGCCCTCTACGGCCTGTCGCGTCGCCTCTCGATGACCGATCGGCTCGTCACTCCCACCGCGGCGGTTGCAGCGTTGGCGTCCGCATCGGGCGATGACTCGCCGTTCCGGGCCGACGAGCCCTACCGCCGGGCACTTCGCGGGATGCACGCACGCCTCCACGCGTTCGCCCGACGAGTGCTCGACCCCGACATCGCGGTGCCTGGTCCAGTACCCACCGACGAGCGAGCGGCATACACCGATCTGTCCGAGCTCCTCGACGATCTCGATCAGGTGACGGCATCGTTGCGCAGTCACGGCGCCGGGTCGATCGCCGACGCCCTGGTCGAGCCGGTACGACGCAGCGTGGCCATCTTCGGAGCGCACCTGTGTGGGCTGGACCTCCGCCAGAACTCCGCCGTGCACGAAACGGTGCTCGCCGACCTGTTCGCTCAGGCTGCGGTCTGCCCCGACTACCTCTCACTCAGCGAGAGCGAGCGCGTCGAGGTGCTCACCGGCGAGCTTCGGACACCTCGCTTGCTGCGTCACCCAAGTGCAGAACTCAGCGAACGCACCGAGTCCGAACTCGCGATCCTCGAAGCGGCCGCCGATGCCGTCCATCGAGTCGGACGACGAATCATCCCCCACTACGTCATCTCGATGGCCCACGACGTGAGCGACGTGCTCGAAGTAGCGGTGCTGCTCAAGGAGGTTGGGCTGGCCACCGTCGACCTCGACGGGGCGGGAGCCTCGTCGATGCTCGACATCGTGCCGTTGTTCGAAACGATCGATGACCTGCAGCGCTGTGCCGACGTGCTCACCTCGATGCTGGGCCACGGTGTCTACGGCGAGATCGTGCAGTCGCGCGGCAACCGCCAGGAGGTGATGGTCGGGTACTCCGACTCGAACAAGGACGGCGGCTACCTCTGTTCTCAGTGGAGCCTCTCGTCAGCACAGACGGCATTGACCGAGGTTGCGCTGGACGCCGGGGTGAAACTCCGCTTCTTCCACGGCCGCGGCGGTACTGTCGGCCGCGGCGGCGGGCCTGCATTTCAAGCGATCCTGGCGTTGCCGGCCGGCTCGGTCGATGGTGCGATCCGCCTCACCGAGCAGGGCGAGATCGTGGCCGCCAAGTACTCGAACCAGGCCATGGCGCGCCGCAACCTGGAGACGCTGCTGTCAGCCACGCTCGAAGCCACCCTGCTGCATCGCCACCAGTCGGGCCCCGCCTTCGGCGCTGAGTGGGCAACGGCGATGGGCGAGTTGTCGTCGAACGCCTTCGATGCGTACCGGGCATTGGTGTACGGCGACGAGCGGTTCGTCACGTTCTTCCGTTCGATCACACCCACCGACGAGATCGCCAAGCTCAATGTCGGCAGCCGGCCGGCATCTCGCACGGCCTCGAATGCGATCGAAGACCTGCGGGCGATCCCGTGGGTGTTCGGCTGGACCCAGTGTCGCCTGATGATCCCCGCATGGTTCGGCGTCGGTACTGCGGTGGAACGGTTCGTCGACACCGCAGATGCCGAACGCCGCCTCGACCTGCTCGGCTCGATGTACCGCGAGTGGCCGTTCTTCCGCGCGGCGATCGACAACATGGGCATGGTGCTCGCGAAGTCCGACATCGACATCGCTCGGCGATACGCCGACGTCCTCGTCGAGGACGAGGCAATGCGTCACGACATCTTCGGTGCGATCGCCGACGAGCACGCCCGCACGCTCGCCTGGCACCGTCGCATCACCGGCTCGGCGTCACCGCTCGCCGACAACCCCTTGCTGGAGCGCAGCCTGCAGAACCGGTACCCGTATCTCGATCCGTTGCACGTCATGCAGGTCGACCTGCTCCGGCGCTTCCGTGACGGCGACCACGACGAGGTCGTCGAGCGAGGAATCCAACTCTCGATCAACGCCATCGCCACCGGTCTGCGCAACTCGGGCTGAGTGCCACTGTGCCGTCGATGGCGCAGGCGATCTACCCTCTGGCGATGGCACTGAGTCGACGAGCAAGGTTCATCCGCAAGCGGATCAGCAACTTCAGCGTGAGCGACGACGTGCCGATCGAGGACCGACGCGCAGCGATGGACCGACTCGACCGAATCCCGCGGCCCCGCAAGGTCGAGTACGTCGACACGCTCGTGGGAGGGATCCCCGCGATCGTCGCCACGCCAACAGCGGTCAGGCCAGAGCGACACATCCTCTACATCCACGGCGGCGGCTACGTGGTGGGCTCACCCAAGAGCCACATCGCCATGTGCGCTCGCCTCGCGAAACGAGCCGCGGCGACCGTCACCGTGATCGACTACCGACTCGCTCCCGAGCACGTCTACCCCGCCGCCGTCGACGACTGCGTCGCCGCCTACCTGGCAATCATCGCTGACGTCGATCCAGCGCTCGTCACGATTGCCGGCGACTCCGCCGGCGGTGGTGCCACTCTCGCCACGCTTGGAGCGCTCAAGGCGGCCGGCCACCCGATGCCCGGCGCGGTGTACGTGCTGTCGCCGTGGACGGATCTGACGGCATCGGGCGAGTCGGTGATCACCCGAGCCCCCTACGACCCGATGTTCGACGGCGAGGGGTTGATCGATGCCGCTCGCACCTACGCCGGTGAAACCCCACTGGACGACCCCGGCGTGTCGCCGTTGTTCGCCGACCCGATCGGCTACCCGCCCACGCTGATCCAGACCGGCATGGACGAGATCCTGCTGTCGGACTCGACGCGCCTCGCCGAGCGCTACGAGGCCGCCGGAGTCGATGTTCGCCTCGACCTGCGCGACGGCTTGTGGCACGTGTATCCGATCCTGGCCGGATACATGCCCGAGGCGACCGATGCACTCATCCGAGCTGCGGTGTTCATCCGCGAGAAGACACCGGTGCCGCTCCTGGTTTCGACGCCGACCGTGGCGGCCTGAGCACGCCGTGGTGAACCCTCCACGGTTTCCTGAGCTCGGGTTCTACACACTGGCCGGCGGCGCCCAGGACCCGCTGGAACTGGTCGACGAGTGTCGTCGCGCCGAGGAGTTGGGTCTCGGCGCCGTTTTCATCAGCGAACGCTTCAACGTCAAGGAAGCCGTCACGCTGTCGGGTGCTGCGGCGGTGGCCACCACCAACATGACGATCATCACCGGTGCCACCAACCACAACACCCGCCATCCGATCGTGACCGGTTCATATGCCACCACGATGCATCGCCTCACTCGGGGCCGGTTCGTGCTCGGCATCGGGCGCGGAATCGCTCCGCTGTTCGACGCGTACGGGCTGCCGCGGATCACCACCGCACAGATGGAGGACTTCGCCACCGTGATGCGTCGGCTCTGGCACGGCGACACGATCGTCGGTCACGACGGCCCCATGGGCTCGTATCCGGTGCTACGTCTCGACCCCACCTTCGACGAGGACATCCCCCTCGGCCTCGTGGCGTTCGGTCCGAATTCGCTGGAACTCGGTGGGCGAGCATTCGATCATGTGATCCTGCACACGTTCTTCACCGACGAGACGCTGCAGCGCTGCGTCAGCACCGTGAAGCAGGCGGCTGAACGAGCGGGGCGCAACCCCGACGACGTCACCGTTTGGTCGTGCTTCGCCACGATCGGCGACCATCTCCCGGAGGCGACACGGTTGAAGAAGACCGTCGGCCGTCTCGCCACCTATCTCCAGGCATACGGCGACCTGATGGTGGAGACGAATCGCTGGGATCCAGCGGTACTCACCGCGTTTCGAGCCGACGAGATGGTGTCGAGTTTCCGTGGAGCGATCGACGTGAGCGCCACCACCGACCAGCTCGAACACATCGCCACGCTGATCCCCGACGAATGGTTGGCCCCGTCCGCCACCGGCACCGCCGCACAGTGCGCCGCTGCGGTGCGCGGCCAGTTCGACCTCGGTGCCGACGCCGTGATCATGCACGGCGCCAGCCCCGACGAACTCGCGCCGATCGTCGACGCATACACCATCAGCCGCTGACCCAACACCGCCTCCCCGCCGGGATCTGTGCGGCATGCGTCCCGGTTTCCGGGACGCATCCGGCGCAGATGGCGTGCTGGGACGTCAGCGAATCGCCAGGTCGGCCAGGGCGAGGGCGTCGAGCGATGAACGCAGCTCGCCGCGTGCCCGCACCCAGGCCACGTGCAACGCACAGGGTTCGACGGCGTCGCAGAGCCGCTCGGCCACCACACACCGGCCGGTGTCAGTGGGGCCGTCGATGGTCTCCACGACCTCGAGCACGCTGAGCACGCCGAGGTCGCACCGAGGCTCGTAGCCACCGGTGGGCCCCGGCACCGACTGCACCCACCCGGCCCGAACAAGCGGCCCCATCACCTGGGGGACGAAGCCCGCCGTGGTGCCGAGTTCGTCGGCGAGGTCGCTGCTCTTCATGCGTCCCGGCGACGCTTGCAGCGCAACCAGCGCCCGCACCGCGAGGTCAGCCCGCTGCGTGATCTCGAGTCTCATGGTCCCAGAGTGACACACTCACCAACCCGACATTTCACGGTTCGCCATCTCCCGCCCGATCTGCGCCGTATGTGTCCCGGATTCCGATACACATCGGGCGCAGATGGCGCGCCGGGACGTAGACGGCGTAGATCGGGGTGGCCGTTCGCAGGTGGGTCAGGTGTCGATCGAGACAACGGTGACCGGCACGGACACCTTGCGCCCGATCCTGCAGGGGAGGTCCTGGCGCAGCCAGCGCGACACCTTGCGAGGCAGCGTGGACACGATGACCTCGCCGACACCGTGGGCACCGACAAGGCGTTCAACCGCCGCTGGCGTGTCGGCGTCCATCGACAACTCCCCCGTCGCTGATACCCCGAGCGACGCGAGCCATTCGATGCCGAAAGCAAGCTGCTCCTGGGCGAGGCGTCGATCCTCTTCGACATCGCGACTCAGCGTGGGGGACATGTCCGGCGCAGTAGACCCGACGGCCACTGCTGCCGCCACCGGGCTCGGTACCGGCACGACGAGATACATCTCGATGCTCCCCGCGGCGACACACCGTTCGATCTGGGCGCGCAGCTCGCTGCCACCCAACGACCGGTTCCCGACGATCAGTACCTTGTCCATCTCCACCCCCCGTGTGACGCGTGCACTGACACGACGCGTGCAGTGACACTAGGTGATCTGGGCAACCCCCGCCCGAGTTTCCTCCGGTACGGCCATGGCGCTGCGAAGGTGTGACACTCGCACGATGTTGTTGACCACCCTCGATCTCACCGCTGACGACTTCGAGCAGGCCACCGGTTGGGCGGCCAAACCCGAGGGGATGTGCAAGGGCGACGCGTGCGTCCCCGCACCTGGAGCGATCGGTCCTGGCGGCAAGCTCGACCTGGCCAACGTGGCCGAACGGCTCGGAATGGCATTGGTGGCCGACGACGACGCTGGCGTGTGGGCGCTCGGTCCGGAGAGCGGCGGACAGGCGCTCACCACAGCAGTGGCGCCCGACCTGCAACTCCCGGACCTCGACGGCAATCCGTTCAACCTGTCCGCAATGCACGGTCGCAAGGTCCTGCTGGTGGCCTGGGCATCGTGGTGAGGCTGTTCGGCTGACCTGCCCGTGTGGCAGGCACTCCACGAAGAACTCGAATCGCTCGGTCTCACGATCGTCACCGTCGCCCTCGACCTCGATCCGGAGAAGGCGCGGACGTGGATCGAGCGGGCATCGCCGACGCATCCGTCGCTCATCGACAGCGAGCACCGCATCGACGAGTTGTTCGGCATCTCGAATGTGCCGATGGCAGTGTGGATCGACGAGGCAGGCACGCTCGTGCGGCCAGCGGAGTCGGCATCGATCAAGCCCAGCCCATACGCCGCGCTCGAGATCAACGACGAGATGCCCGAACGTCTGCAGAACGTGCTTCGCGAGATGCGACAGTTCCCCGACACCGGGGCGGCCTATCGCGACGCGATCGTCGACTGGGCCCATCACGGAGCCGACAGCCGCTTCGCGCTCTCCCCCGAGGAGGTGATTGCCCGTTCGCAGCCTCGATCTGCCGATCACAGCCGGGCGGCCGCGTGCTTCGACCTGGGCGTGCATGCCGAGCGGCACAGCGACCATGAGGCCGCTGTGCGCTGGTGGAAGCAGGCACACGCCCTCTTCCCCGAGAACTGGACCTACAAGCGCCAGGCATGGACGCTCGAATCCACCCCCGAGGGCGCCGATTCCGACAAGGCCCAGGAGGTGCAGGACACCTACGGCACGTCGTGGAGCGACGAGTTCCTGGCGACCGGCGGAGCGAACTACGTCGTGGCGCCAAAGCTCTGAGCCGCTGCGCTGTTTGCGTCGCATCACGGCCAAGCCGACGGCGATCGCGGCAATTGCGACCGCCACAACTCGAGCGCGCCGGCTGCAGGGACGTTGTCCTCTGGAAGGTGGGCGCTCCACCCTCGATCCTAAATGTCATGCATGCTTGGCCCGGTCGTTCTCGGCGTACTGGAGTCGGATCGACCCGAGGGTGGACGGCGTCGTGACCACGATCGTGGTCCCACTCGACGGGTCGGTCTTCGCCGAGCGGGCGATACGGCCAGCGGTTTCGATGGCGGCTCGCCTCGATCAGGCACGGGTGCTGCTGCTGCATTGCGCCATCGACGATGTCGAGAACGCACAACGTCAGCTCGATGACCGGGCCTCGCTGTTCACCGAGGCGGTCGACGTCGAGGTGCGGATCGTCGACAGCGACGACCCGGCAGCGGTCATCCTCGCCACCGCTGTGGCCCAGCCGGACGGTCTGATCTGCATGGCCACGCACGGCAGGGGCGGCCTCCGAGCCGCACTACTGGGCAGTGTTGCTGCGGCCGTGGTCCGAGAGTCGACACAGCCGATCGTCCTCATCGGTCCAAACTGCCGGACCGTGCTCCTGCCCGACGAACGAGGCCGGCTGCTGGCGTGCTCGGACGGCTCCGCAGCATCCGACAGCATCATCCCCACTGCCATCACCTGGTGCGATCGGCTGAAGCTCGAGCCGTGGCTGGTCGAAGTGGTCGGCCCCGACGAGAACCCCGAGCCGGCACACGTCCCACACCCCAACCGGGAGGTCGAGGCTGCGCAGACGAGGCTCGACGTCCTGGCAACCCGACTCGGCACCTCGACCGCTCCAGCTGGAACCAAGGTCCTCAACGGCGCGCCAAGCAGTTCGATCACCTGGTTCGCCGAGCAGCTTCCGGCAGGATTGATCGCAATGACATCCACCAGCCGCAGCGGACTCGCACGGCTCACGATGGGCAGCGTGGCGACCGAAGTGGTTCGTCATGCCCCATGTCCGGTTCTGGTCACTCGACCGACACACGGTGACCAACAGACCGACAGCTGACTGTTCTGCAACACGAAGCCGTTCACGACCAACAGAGGAGACGGAGATGGGTGAGATCATTGTCGGTGTCGACGGCTCTGCGGGATCACGTGCAGCCCTGCGTTGGGCCGAACGTGTAGCTGCTGCCACAGGCACGGGCCTCCGGGCAGTAGCGGCCTGGCAGTATCCCGCCAGTGCCGCCACGCCGGCCGGACCCTTCGAGCTGCTCGGGCCCGACCAGATGGACGCGTGAACCTGCGACGAACTGCGGACGCTGGTTCGTGACGAACTCGACCCTGGCACCGGCGTCCAGGTCGAGGCCGGGCGAGGCCCTGCCGCACACGTCCTCCTTGGGTTCGCTCGCCGGGCCGGCACTGACATGCTCGTGATCGGCGCTCGTGGTCTGGGCGGTTTCGCTGGACTGCTGCTCGGGTCGGTGTCGCAGCAGTGCGTCGAGCACAGTCCGTGTCCGGTCGTGGTCCTGCGCGAGAACCATGACGCGGACGACGGACCGATTGTCATCGGGCTCGACGGCTCCGACGGCGCAGCGCATGCGTTGCGCTGGGCGACCGAACTCGCTGCGGCCATCGGGTCAAGCATCGTTGCGGTGCATGCGCCGAGCATCGGCGCCAACAGCACCGAACGCAACGCCGCCGGCGAGGCACTCGAGCGGTGGTGCGAACCCATCAGGCAGCGTGGCATCGACGTCGAGATGCGCGTCGAAGCAGGCGACGCTCGGACCGTGCTCGATCAAGCCGCCAAAAGTGCCGGCGCATCGCTGCTGGTCACCGGAACCAGAGGACTCGGCGTGGTGCACGGGGTGCTGCTCGGCAGTGTGGCCGGCTACATCGCCCGATATTCGGAGCGTCCCATCGCCGTCATCCCTCGCCCCGGCAGGTGAACAACGCCGGTCGGGCCACTGCCTCGTCGACGGACGATCAGCCTTCGAGACGCCACCCCGATGACCGGCGACCCCGGCTGCCCGGCAACGGGTGTTCACGGACGTGCACCTCATGGTGATTCAGGCGCCGAGTATCGTGACGGCGTGACGCCACCGCCGAAGGTCTGCGCCTCGTGCGGGCGCACGATGCAGTGGCGGGCTGCGTGGTCGGCCAGCTGGGACGAGGTGCGCTACTGCTCTGATCGTTGTCGGCGGCGGAAGGTGCGCCCGGTCGACCGGTCCCTGGAAACAGCGATCCTGGCCCTGCTCGATGGGCGTGGCCGAACGGCCACCATCTGCCCCAGCGAGGCGGCCCGATCGGTCGACCCCGACGGGTGGAAGGCGCTGATGGAACCAGCGCGGTCGGCGGCGCGGCGCCTCGTCGCTGCCGGCGCCGTGGAGATCACCCAGGGTGGTCGAGTCGTGGACCCCTCCTCGTGCAAGGGCCCCATACGCGTCCGCCGCGCCCGGGCCTGAGCGGTTGCAGCACTCGTCGGTCAGGTCCGACCGAGGCCAGATCCTCGAACGGGATGGTCGGGCCAGACTCGGCTCGAAGGACCACTCGCCCCTGACGACGGCGGGCACACGCCAACGCCGATGAACGTGGCGGGTCGAGCTTCACCGGTGGAGGGTGCAACGAAGTTCGGGCGCGGAACACCCTCGGCGTCGAGCTCAGCCATGTGAAGCGCGCGCGGCGGTGAACCTGCGGAACGACGCGGCCGGTACTCTCCATGGATGCGCATCGGGATCCTGACCCGCGAGTATCCGCCCGACGTCTACGGCGGCGCCGGCGTCCACGTCGACTTCCTCGTCCGTGAGCTGGTGCAGCTCGCCGACGTCGACGTGCACTGCATGGGCGACCCCCGCCCGGGCGCCACCGCCCACTCGGAACACGACCCGTTGCTCGTTGATGCCAACCCCGCGCTGCGAACGCTGGCAGCAGATCTGGCGATGGCCGATCAGACCGCAGGGTGCGACATCGTCCACTCCCACACGTGGTACGCCAACATGGGCGGCCACTGGTCGAAGCTGCTCCACGGCATTCCCCACGTCGTGACCTCGCACTCGCTCGAGCCCCACCGGCCGTGGAAGGCCGAGCAACTCGGCGGTGGTTACCGGGTGTCATCGTGGGCCGAACGCACCGCCTACGAGGGCGCCGACGCGGTGATCGCCGTGAGCCACGGATCCAAGCGCGATGTCCTGTCGGCCTATCCGACACTGGATGAGGCCAAGGTGCACGTCGTCCACAACGGGATCGACACCGACTTCTACCGGCCCGATCCCGACACGGACGTCCTCGAGCGGTTGGGCGTCGACCCTGAGCGGCCGTCGGCCGTCTTCGTCGGCCGCATCACGCGCCAAAAGGGCGTTCCCCACCTGCTGCGTGCGGCGCTCGGCTTCGACGAGTCGGTGCAGCTCGTGCTGCTGGCAGGCGCAGCCGACACACCTGAGCTCGCCGCCGAGACCGACGACCTCGTCGCCACCCTGCGCGCCGAACGCGACGGCGTCCACCTCGTGTCGGAGATGCTGCCGCGGGAGCAGGTGCGCCAGGTGCTCACGCACGGCACCGTGTTCGTCTGCCCGTCGATCTACGAACCGCTCGGCATCGTGAACCTCGAGGCGATGGCGTGCGAGACAGCGGTCGTCGCGAGCGACGTCGGTGGGATCCCCGACGTCGTTGTCGACGGGGACACAGGCCGCCTCGTGCACTACGACGCCACCGACCCGAAAGCCTTCGAGGCCGGGCTCGCGGACGCGGTCAACGACGTTGTCCGCGACCCCGATCGGGCGAGGGCGATGGGCGTCGCGGGGCGTCGACGGGCGGTCGCCGACTTCGGCTGGGACGTCGCTGCCAGGCGGACGATGGCGATCTACGAGTCCCTCGTCGACTGAGTGTTCGAGCGCGATCGGATCGCGTCGAGTGGCTTGAGTAGATCGGTGGGCGCAGAGGGACTCGAACCCCCGACATCTTCCTTGTAAGGGAGTCCAGCGACGTCCGTGGACGTCCGCCGACGTCCGCATATGTCCAGCTAGCAGCTACTTTCGGCAAATCGACATTCGAGTTCGTCCGCCGATGTACGCTGCCGTTGCCCACTGCGTTGCCCACTGCGCGAAGGAGACATCGTGCCGAACCAGCATCGAGGAAACGGCGAAGGATCCGTCTACCGCGTGATGGTCGACCGCAAGGACGGACCCGTCGAGCGGTGGATCGCCCAGGTCGTCATCGACGGTCGCAAGCGTCGCGTTACCGCAAAGACCGAGGCCGCCGCGAAGAAGGAGCTCCGCCACCTGCTCCGCTCGATCGACGACGGTAGGCCGATCGCCGACGGGAACCTGACCCTCGGCGCGCTGCTCACGGAGTGGGATTCCAAGGTGCTCGCCGGCCGCGACATCTCCGGCTCGACGCTCATGCGACACCGCTGGGCGCTGGGGATCCTGCGGGCGGAACTCGGCAGCACGCGCGTCCGAACGCTGACGCCCGAGCGAGTCGAATCGGCGTTGACGGCACGCGCCGATGCCGGTCTGTCGCGTGCGTCGCTGGAGAAGGTGCGCGGCACCTTGTCGCAGGTTCTGAACTGGGCGGTACGACGCGAGATCGTGTTTCGGAACATCGCCTCGGTCGTCGAACTGCCGGCGTCGTCTCGACCAGCGAAGGAGGGCCGCTCGCTCACGCTCGACCAGGCACAGTCGCTGCTCGCCGCCGCATCGGGTACGCCCCTCGAAGCCATGTGGACGACCATGCTCTTCCTCGGTCTCCGACCCGGCGAGGCGGCGGGCCTGTCGTGGCCGGACCTCGACTTCGAGTCAGGCGTGATCCACATCTGGAGAGCACGTCGCCGAGACGCCACGGGCCGTTCGATCATCTCCCTTCTTTGTTGATTATTCTCTACTATTTGACAGATTATTCGAGGCATAGCTAAGGCTGTATTATTTAAAGAATGAGCGAATTGTAATTTCCCATTATCGTCTTTATATCGAATATTAAGTCTTCTGGTTCGAAAATCATGAAAATACGAAGATCAGTGCGTCTCTCTGTATTTCTCATCACTAGGCATCCAGACTTCTATATCGATTTTTTTACTTGACCTAAACCTGCCTCCACAGTTTATAACTACATGATAAGGCAGATCAGTTCTCGCAACAACTTCTTCGGCATTTTTAGTTATCTCTTCATGAAGACGGACTGACTCTTGACCCGTTCGCTTCACAGAATAATACTTGTTCGTATTTTGTAAATTCATGAAATTTCAAATATTTCTTTTGTATCTTTACCATGACTGCCTGCTTCGCGACGAAACATGGAGAAGATGAGAAGAATTTTATTGGGAAATCTTTTTTATCTATTATCTCACCCATATAATAGCCCATAGTTGCCACCTCGGCTGTACCGGCCAAATAATCAAATCTCGGTCTTATATAAGTCTTCTTCACTCTGTGGTAAATATCCAGTACCCAGAAATGGCTCACGACGCACAAGAGAAGGCACTACCATAGGAGTGAATCCTTCACGATTCATAAAACGATCTTCTACATAATGCATCAGAGACCATGCAAACGCGCACCATCATTTTTTAAAAAGTATCCTCTAAAAGGTCACTACTTTGAGCACTTGAGTTCAGATCAGTCGTGTGTCCCTAGAGTCATGAGCTCTACTGCATTTTTTGGGAGTAAAATTGGACTTAGGCTTTCTCTCCCCAAGTACGAATCTCTTGATTTTTTCATCTGTTGACCTTTGTGGCACAGACATGTCGGGATATTTGAAGATACTGAAAGCATTAACTTCTTCCCCACTCCTCCATGGTTTCTTTTAATTTCTCTTCTTTCTTTTTTATATCTTCTTTGACCACTTGCATTTCTTTTGATCAGCTGAGCTTTGAGAGCTTCGTCTTAATCACGAGCAATATATCTGATGGATACCTTATTTACTTC
>CAVQST010000012.1:0-231590 GCA_963716075.1 Ilumatobacteraceae bacterium
CGGCGATGCAGCTCGACGGCGTCCACCCATGGGTCACCGCCGAGAACAGCGCCGTACCGCTGTCGTGACGCAGCAACCCGAGCAAGGTGCGGATCGTCACCGATTTGCCCGCGCCGTTGGGCCCGACGAAACCGTGCACGTCACCGACGCGCACGTCGAGGTGCAGTCCGTCGAGCGCCCTCGTTGCTCCGAACGTCTTGACGACGTCGTTCATCTCGATCGCCGCGCTCACCATGGCTCCCTTCGCCGTGCCAGACCAACAACGTCTGCCGTTGCGACCGTACCCCACGCCGAGGATTTCGCCGGGCCGTCGCCGTCTGGCACCATCGTGGCCGGGACCCACCACATCCCGGTACGTTCACGAATCCCCCAACCAAAGGAATCCTCCATGTCTGCCTCGCCCCGCGTGATTTCTGTCGCGCTCGCCGCCACCCTGCTGTTCGCCGCCTGCGGCTCCGACGACGATGCCGCCAGCACCGACAGCACCACCGCCGTGACCGAAACAACCTCCGACACACCGTCCGAAACGACGACCGAAACCACCACCGAAACAACGACCGAAACCACCACCGTCGAAGCACAGGATGTTGCCGCCGACACCGAGGCCGCACAGGCCGCGGTGCTGACCGTTGCCGACCTTCCCGACGGCTGGACCGACGCTGCCGCCGCCGACAGCGCCGACATCGACGGGCTCGTCGCCGAGTGCGTCGGCGTCGACAGCCTCACCTCGCCCGACGCGACGGCAACCCCGGCGGCCTTCACGAGCCCCGATGGCACACTCGTGGTCACCCAGGCCGTTGGTGTCCAGGCCACCGAGCGTGATGCTCGTGGCGTCGTGGCCCAGCTGACCACACCGTCGGTCCCCGAGTGCGTGGCTGCGGCCTACACGACGTTGGGTGTCGCCGCATTGAACGGCACGACCACCGCTGACGGCGCCGAAATCGGCGAGATCACCGCGACCCGCCTCGCCGTCGGCTCTGCCGGCGACGCCACGCAGGCCATCCGCGTGACCGTGCCGGTCACGGCACAGGGCGCCACCGCTCCGGTCAATGTCGACATCGTCGTCGTCCGCTCCGGCCGCTCACTCTCGACACTCACCTTCGAAGCAACCGGCGACCCCGCCTCCGTCGAAACGATCGACGAGATCACCGCCGCGGCTGCGTCACGTCTGCCGGCCTGAGCCTCATGCGTCCCATGACCGTCGACGTTCGGTGCTGACCACCGAGCGTCGACGGTCAGGACACCCCCAATTGCACGTCGGATTGTGCGAAATGGCTGCAGTTCAGGCACGGTGGTGTCTCCGTCTCGGCCGTTGGGCCGCTCTCTGAAGGTGGCTCCATGAAGATCATCGGTCGAATTTCCCAAACCGTCGCTGCACTGTGGATCCTGAACGTGTGGTTCCGTCGGTTCAACAAGGACACCGGGTATCGCGGCGGTGATGCCACCAACGTGCGCGAAGAGTTCGCTGAATACGGGCTGCCGCCTGTTGCGATGTACGCCGTTGGCGCCGCCAAGGTGAGCCTGGCGATCACCCTGCTCGTTGGACTGTTCGTGCCGAAGGTGGCCCGCCCGGCCGCCATCGGTCTGGCGTTGTTCATGCTGGGCGCCATTGGCATGCACGTCAAGGTGCACGACCCGATCAAGCGGGCGACGCCGGCGATGACCGTGCTCACCCTGTCGGCCATTGCAGCGGTCGTCGCCACGGACCGGGGTCCAGCCGCCGACTGACGCTCGGCCACCGATCGGCGCCCGGTCACCGACGGAGGAACAGGTACACGAGCGCCGCGTTCAGCACCGCGAGGCTCGCCGCCGGCAGCATTCGCTGCACAGGGTCGTGGAGGCGCACCCTCACCACAACCCCCGACACCATCAGCGTGCACAACCCCAACGCCGCCGCCGCACCCAACGGCGCAACGACCAGCCCGATCAGCACCCCGCTGGCGCCGAGCAACTCCAGCACGCCGATGGGAACGCGGCAGCTGAGGAATCCCGTAGCGCTCGTATTCGTCTCGGAGGCGGGCTTGCCACAGGCATGCAGCTCCGAAGTAGAAGAACGACAGCGCCGACAACAGAGCGAGCGGCACCAGGGTCATCCACCACGACTGTACGGAGATGCACACCGAAGCGGCGCTGGTCGCCGTGGTCGTGTACCGGCCATCCGCTGCAACCGCCGTGCGGGTTGCTTGCATGAACGCACGTGGGGGGCGAAGATGGCACACGGCCGGGTGGGGCCACACGGATCGGTTGACCGATCCGCAGAAGGGGGAATCATGAACGACGACGAAGCGACGCACGCAGTGGGTGTGGCTGATGGCATCCCCGAGATCGATGAGCGGCAACACACCCGTGAGCTGTTCGGGAGGCTCGTGCTCGCCCTGTTCGTTGGGGCCGTCATCGCCGTGGTGCTCGCGGCGACGTGGCCGGCCAGCACCGACGTCGACATCCTGCAGTTGGAATTCGCCGGCAATGCCGACACCGCTGCCCGCGTGATCGCCGCCGGCGATGGCGACACGGCCGACGCCCTGTTCGACGCGATCGGCGACCAGCTCGACGCCGATCGTCTGCTCATCGTCGTCTACACCGTCGGATTGATCGTGCCGCTGGTGTTGCTCGTTGCTCTCCGCGTCGCGCGGCCCGGAGGGCGGCGTCCGACAACGCTCGACGCAGTGCGGGCATGTGGCAACGGTGGTCGATCGCAGGTGGCCTCGCGGTGCTTGCCGTGCTGGGAGCTGCACTGTTCGACGTGGTCGAGAACGCGAATCTGCGTGCCGGCCTCGACGCGCTGCGCAGCGAGTTCCCCGACCCATCCTTCCCGGTCACCACCGTGGCCGACTCGCCCTGGGCGCTTGCGTCCTTTGCTGCCGGCACCAAGTTCGCCCTGCTGGGCCTCGCCATCGTCGTGCTGGTGTCGATGGCCGCGACCTGGGTCGCCACCGGCTTTCACCACCTCCGACGCGTCGCCCGATGCCGCTGCCGACCGGGGTTCCCGAGGAGTGGGCGCCGGCCGCCGGCAAGATCGGCATCAGCTGCTCGGGAGGCGGTGTCCGATCGGCCACCTTCAGCCTCGGAGCGTTGCAGGTCCTCGACGAGCGCGGCGTACTTCCACGTGCCCGTTACGTCACCGCAGTGTCCGGCGGCGGCTACATGGCAGCCAGTTGGGCGGTGGCCCAGCAGCAGGCCGACACCACCGAACCGACCACCGGTCCGAACGCGAGGAGGACGGCCGACGGATCGACGACGGTGAGCAGCCCAGGCCGGTGTACGCGCCACGTTCGCCGGAGGAGCGCTGGGCGCGCCTCCACTCGTCGCATCTCGTGGCCAGCTCGCTCGTGCTCCTGGCCGGAGCCCTGCGACTCGTGGCCGGCATCCTCTTCGGCTGGCTGCTGATCTGGCTGCTCATGTTCGCCGTCACCCGCCCTCTGGGGTGGGTGATCTCGAGTGCCGCCGTGCATCCGGAACTGCAGGCCCGTACCCCGATCCTGGAAACTCGGGCCCAACCGACCCTCACCGATCGGCCCAACGTGCAGTTCGTGGAGGAGAAGCCGCTTGCCGACCCTCCGTACTCGCTGTACTCGTTCGAGCCCGAGTACTCGTGTGCGACGTTGCGGTCGTGGGCGACGACGACCAGCCACGACAGCGACACGGTGCAGGTGGGTCTCATCACCACCGGTCCTGGCGTGGTGCGCGTCGAGCGCGGCGAGGCAACCGTCGTCGAGCAGCCGACGCTGGGCGTGGTCGGCGAACCCACCACCGTGGCGCCCGCCGATGCCATCATCCCCGACTGCGGCGCCGGTCCGCCCGCACCGTCGGCCAATGCGGAGGGACCCTCCGTCTTCGTGAGTACCGATGCCGAGTTCGAACTCGACAGCCGAGTGTTCCAGACGACCCCCGCGGCGACGCCGACGAGCAGGCTGCAGCCATTGCCGGCTCGTTCCGCGAGTCCGCTGCGCCAACGATCTCGCACACATCGGGTCTGACAGGGCGTGAGCCGATCAGTTCAACTTCGGCCAGTGGCTCACCGGCTTGGCGCTGCTCCTGCTCGGATTCATGCTCTACCTGGCGCGCCTGCTGTGGCGCCCGTTCCGACCCAACGTCCGAGCGACGCTCGAACGAGGCGCCGTGCTGTGCGCGGCAACCGGTGCGGTGTGGCTCGGCGTGTTCGTGGTGCTGCCGTGGTGCATCCAGGAGGTCCCGCCGTTTCTGGCCGACCTGCTGCGTTTCGGCGACGGCACGCCGAGCAGCGACGGGGCCACCGGCCTCGATGGTCTTCTCGCCCTCGTCGGGATCACCGGAGTGCTCGCCGCGGCGATCAAGGCATTCAGCGAGTTCGCCGTCGAGCAGGGTCGCGCTCATCTGCCCCTGATCGTCAAGTTCGCAGTGGGTGTGGTGCTGCCGCTGCTCGGCGCCCTCGTGTTCCTCGATCAACTCGAATTCGCTGCCGCGAACGGACCGACCGGCGAGATGCTCGGGTTCGGCATCGGCATGAACCTCGAAACGCTCCCCGACTTCCTTGCCTCCGACCTGAGCCGATGGATCACGGCGCTCGGTCGCGTTGGCCTTGCTGGCCACGATCGATGCCCACTCGTGGTCGCTCTTCCCGTTCTACAAACGGCGTCTCAGCGAGGCCTACACGATCGGGCGCACCGCACCCGACGAGATCGGCGAAGTGCCCTACGAGGAGGGGCCGATTCTCATCGCTCCGAGCACCGCACCAGCCCGACGGGCACGTTGGCGTGCGCTCACCAACGTCCCCGAACCCGAGCGTGCGTTGCGGAGCGTCGGCCATTCGTACCTCAGCAACGAGCGATCGGAGGACGGGTCGCGAGGGCCCGAACTCGTGATGTGCTGCGCCGCGAACGTCGCCGACGCCAATGTGGCCCCACCCGGACGCCGGTCGGTGTCGTTCTCGGTGTCGCGTGAGGTGATCGGGTCGGCGGAACTCGGCTGGATGGACACCACGACGTACTTCGATCGCCTCGGACGCCGGCGACTGAGCGACGTCACGTTGCCCTCGTTGATGGCCATCTCGGGTGCCGCGGTGTCGCCGGGAATGGGCAAGATGAGTCGAGGTCCCACCGACTCGCTCTTGGCCCTGCTCAACATCCGACTCGGCGTGTGGCTGCCGAGCCCGGCAGCGGTGCACGGCCTGCCTGCCGGGCGGCTGTGGCGGGGATTGCCCTGGTGGGGTTGGTACATCCGAGAAGTGCTCGGCTGGTTCCCGTCACGTGCCTCGTATCTCTACGTCTCCGACGGTGGCCACTGGGAGAATCTCGGGCTGGTCGAACTGTTCCGGCGTGGCTGCACCGAGATCTACTGCATCAGCGCTGCGGGTGATGGCCGCGACTCGTTCAGCACGATCGGCGAGGCCCTGGCGCTGGCACGGGAACTGTTCGGTGTGGAGTGCGAACTCGACCTCTCGCCACTTCGACCGCCCGAGGCACCTGCGCAACCCGCCCCCCGTTCGTTGCGCCGCCGGAGGAGCACGACCGCCTCCGATGCCGACGCGGCCCGAGCGAACTCGTGGGCGTCGAGCGGCCACGTCGAGGGGACATTCCGCTATCCCGGCGGACCGTTGAATCGCATCGTGATCCTCGAGGCAAACCTCGCCGACGGCATCCCCTGGGACGTGCAGTCGTGGGCAGAGAGCAACGACGCCTTCCCCGACGACCCGACCACCGACCAGTTGTTCAGCCACCGTCAGTTCGAGAGCTACCGCGCACTCGGGCGAACCCAGATGAGCAGCGCTCTCGCCGAGCGCGCCGACTGACCGGTCCGTCTCCGACGATCACCCAATGTGGAGGATGCCAGACCCCGTCGATGTCACCAGGATGGCGCGGTGAGCACGTCACCACCAGCGAAACACCGGCTTCCCCTGATGCAGGGCCTGCTCCCCTTCGACCGCTCCACGCTCGGCAAGCAGATGCTTGCCGGCGTCACGCTGGCGGCGCTCGCCATTCCCGAGGTGATGGGCTACACCTCGATCGCGGGCATGCCGGTGATCACCGGGCTCTACACCATCTTGCTCCCCGTCATCATCTTTGCCGTGCTGGGCTCGTCGCGCCACCTCGTCGTCGGCGCCGACTCGGCCTCTGCAGCGATCATGGCCGCTGGCCTGGCCGGCATGGCCACGATTGCGTCGCCGGAGTACGTGGCCCTCGCCAGCCTCGTCGCGCTCGTGACGGCGGCGTTCTTGCTGCTCGCCGCGAATTCTTCGGCTCGGATTCCTTGCCGACTTCCTCTCACGCACTGTGCTCATCGGCTTCCTCACGGGCGTCGGTATTCAGGTGGCCGCCGGTCAGGTGGCCGGCATCTTCGGCATCCCCAAGGGCGACGGCATCACCATCAACGGCTACACGTTCACCAACACGATCGCTGTGCTGTTCAGCACGCTCGGCAACCTCGGCGAGACGAGCATGACCACCCTCGCCGTGTCGGCCACGGTGATTGCGATCATCCTCGGGTTCAAGTACATCACCAAGGTCATCCCCGGCGCACTCGTCGCCGTTGTCGGGTCGATCATCGTGAGTTGGGCGTTCGACCTGCAGTCGCACGGTGTGGCGGTGCTCGGCACCGTTCCGAGCGGTCTGCCATCATTCGGGCTGCCCAACGTCTCGTGGTCGGACATTGCGTCCGTCCTCGGCGTCAGCGCCTCGATCTTCATCGTCGTGCTCGCGCAGAGCGCCGCCACCTCACGGGCCTATGCCGCCAAGTACGACGACGCGTTCAGCGAGAACGTCGATCTGATCGGGCTGAGCGGCGCCAACATCGCGGCCGGACTCTCGGGCACCTTCGTCGTCAACGGCAGCCCCACCAAGACCCAGATGGTCGACGGTGCAGGAGGCACGTCTCAGATCGCACAGCTCACCACCGGCGTCGTGGTCCTCATCGTGCTGCTCTTCCTCACCGTGCCCCTCCAGTACCTGCCGTCGGCCGTGCTGGCATCGGTGGTGTTCATCATCGGCATCGAACTCGTCGACGTCGCCGGGATGCGCAAGGTGCTGACAGCTCGACTGGACGAATTCGTTGTCGCCGCAGTGACTGCGCTCGCCGTGGTCTTCGTCGGCGTCGAGCAGGCCATCGTCCTGGCGATCGTGCTCTCGATCATCAGCCACCTGCGCCGCTCGTACCAGCCGGCCACCGCCGTCATCGTCGACCTCGGTGGACAGGTGCACGCCGAGCCGATCAGCGCCGCAACTCGGAGCACCCCTGGTCTCGTCGTGTACCGCTTTGCTGGCTCGCTGTACTACGCCAACGCCAACCACTTCCTCGAGGACGTCGCCACCTTCGTCAAGGGCGCCGCCGACACCGAGCTCGCCTGGTTCTGCCTGGAGGCCGCGGCGATTCCCGATGTGGACTACAGCGGTGGTGAAACCCTCCGCCAGGTGCACGATCAGCTCACCGAAGTCGGCGCCAAGCTCGTCATCGCGGAACTCCTCCCCGAAGCCCGATCGGCGCTCGAGAAGTACGGGATCCTCGACCTCGTCGGAACCGACGCCGTCTTCGGTTCCGCCGCTGAGGTCCTCGAGGCCTACGCGGCCTCGCAGGCGAACCCGTCGCCTCCGCCCGACCTCGCAGGTGTTGACGGACCCACCCCAACGCCCTGATCCGACCCGGAGGATCACATGACCAACAAGCTGTCGACGGCCGAGCGCCACGAGCTTGGGAAGGCGGCGAGGTCGGCCACGCCCCGCGAGGTGCATCGAGACTGGTCGCCCGACCCTGCACGAGCCGACCCGGTCACGCTCCTCGAGGAGCAGAACCAGGACCGGGTCCCGTGGCTGGTGCCGATTCGCCATGCACGCATGCGGGTGTCGCCGTTCACCTTCTACCGCGGGGCCGCTCGGATCATGGCGGCGGATCTCGCAGCGACACCGACCTCGGGCTTCGATGCCCAGATCGGCGGCGATGCACATCTCTCGAACTTTGGCGCGTACGCCTCACCGGAGCGCCAGCTCGTCTTCGACCAGAACGACTTCGATGAGACGCTCCGGGGCCCCTGGGAGTGGGACCTCAAACGGCTGGTCACGAGTTTCATCATCGCCGGGCAGCACCTCGGTTTCACCAAGTCCGACTGTCGGCGGGCGGCATCCGAGGCCGCCCGGTCGTATCGCGAGGCAATGGCCAGGTTCGCCAAGATGGGATTCCTCGAGCTCTGGTACGACTACGTGTCCGCCGATGACGTCGCCAGGGCCAGCGGTCTCGGCAAGGCTCCCTCTGCGGCACGGGTGAAGCGTTTCCAGGAGCGAGCGATGCAGAAGAACAACCTGCAAGCGTTGAAGAAGCTGGCGGACAAGGTCGACGGTCGGTACCAGTTCCGCACGGACCTGCCCGTCCTGTTTCGACTGCGCGACCTGCCTGACGAGGCCGACCCTTCCGTGTTCGAGTCAGCCGCGACCGCAGCGTTCGAGGCGTACAAGCACACCGTCGACGACCACATGCGGTTTCTGCTCGATCGCTACGAGCTCATCGACATCGGTGTCAAGGTCGTCGGGGTCGGCAGCGTCGGTACTCGCTGTCTCGTGCTGCTGCTGGAGGGACGAGACGACCGCGATCCGCTGTTCCTCCAGGCGAAGGAGGCCAACGCTTCGGTACTCGAAGAGCATCTCGGCACGAGCAGCTATGTCAACCACGGCCAACGCGTCGTCGAGGGCCAGCGCCTGATGCAGGCCCAGACCGACATCTTCCTCGGGTGGACCGAAGGCAGCGAACTGCACGGCCGCCACTTCTACATGCGCCAGCTCCGCGACTGGAAGGGCTCCATCGAGGTGGAGACGGCCACGCCCAACCAGCTGGCCTTCTACGGCGGGCTGTGTGGCACCACCCTCGCCCGGGGGCACGCCCGCTCGGGAGACGCCACTGCCATTCGCTCCTACTGCGGCAGCGGCACCGAACTCGACAAGGCCGTCACCGCGTTCGCCGAGTCGTACGCCGCCCAGAACCTCGATGACTTCCATCGCTTCGAGGAGGCAATTGCCAGCGGGCGACTCGAAATCGCCCCATCTGGAGGGTGACCCCCCACCTGGACAGCTTCAGCATGGTCGATGAGGTCGGGAGCTGATTCCCGACCCATTCGAGAAAGGTGTCGACATGTCAGAACAACGAAGCGAAGCAGGTGCCGGTTGGGTGATTTTCGCCGGGATGATCTTGATCACGGTGGGGCTGTTCCAGGCCTTCGCGGGGCTGGTCGGGATCCTCGAGGACGAGGTCCTGGTCGTCACCCCCGACTACGTCGCGCAGCTCGACGCGACGTCGTGGGGATGGGTGCACATGATCATCGGCCTGATCATCATCGCCGCCGGCTTCGGTATCTTCTCCGGCAACATCTTGGCGCGCACCATCGGCGTGTTCGCTGCGCTCGGGAGCATGGTCAGCATGTTCCTGTGGCTGCCGTGGTATCCGATCTGGGCGATCATCATCATCGCCATGAACATCGCGATCATCTGGGCCCTCACCGTCCACGGTCGTGTCCTCTCCAGCGACGCCTGACGACGAGCGCATCATTTCCCGAGTGCATCGAGTCGGGCGGACCCGCGATCAGGGAACTGCCCGACTCGTGCGCTCGGATGGCCGGCTCCGTCTTGGCGAATCGTGGACGCATTCGCCCCCGGTACGACATGATGTACGCGTGGTGGAGCCCCCTGATCCTCGTCGCAGATCGACCACGCCCCCCACCGAACGGCCCTTCGCTCCCCCCGCAGTCCATGTCGACACCGCGTGCCGAGCGGACGTCGGCCAGCGCCTGTCCCGTGCCCGGGTTGCGGTGGTGAGTGCGCCCGCCGGCTATTGCAAGACGGCACACGTGGCCAACTGGGCAGAGCACTGCGGACGGCCGGTCGCCTGGATCGATCTCGAGCGGCACGACAACGACCCACAGGTCCTGCTCGCTCGACTCACCGCAATGCTCCGCGGGGTCGAACACGAGGCGCTCACCGAACGTGCCCGACCATCCGAGTCGGCGGCGCCGCTGGAGACCGTGGCGATACCCGAGTTCGGCCACGTCGTTTCACGGTGCGACGGCTCGTTCGTTCTCGTCCTCGATGACCTGCACACCGTCGACAACGCGATGGCATTGGATCTCATCACGACGCTCGCGCACCGTGTGAACGCCCGATCGACCGTGGTCCTGATCGGACGATCGACTCCACCTCCGTCGTTCGCCGCGATGTCGATGGACCCCGGATTCGTGATCATCTCGATGGAGGACCTCGCGCTCGACAGCACTGCTGCCAGGTCGGTGACCGATGCCGTGGGTTGGCATCCCGACGACGACGAACTGGACCAGCTCGTGACGGCGACCGATGGGTGTCCCGTAGGCATCCGGCTCGCGGCGATGACTCATCATGGCGCCGACGATCGCCCGGGGCCGTCCGCTCGTCCGACGAGAGCGCGGCATCGCCTGGTGGCGGACTTCGTCCACGAGAAGTGGTTGCGTGAACTCCCTGCCGACGACGTGGAGTTCTTGCGCAACGTCAGTGGGCTCGGCTCGCTGTCCGGTGGACTCTGTGACCAGTTGCTCGGCCGTTCGGACTCCGGCGAGGTCCTCGAGCGGCTGCGAACCAGCTCGCACCTGGTGATCCCACTCGACTATTGGGGTGGCGAATACCGCCTTCACCGGATGCTGGACAACGTGCTCGACGGCGACACGCAACGAACCGCCCCCGACGCGAAGCGACGCATCGCTGCCCATGCGAGCGTGTGGTTCGAACGCAATGACGACCCCGACGGCGCAATTCGTCAGGCGCTCAGAGCCGACGACATCGACCGTGCGGTCGACCTCGTCGAACGCCACGCAGAGCAGTACCAGACCAACGGCGCGGCGCCGACGGTGGACCAGTGGATGGCGCTGCTGCCGAGAGATCGCGTGTTCGCGAGTTCCCAGATCTGCTTGATGTCGGCGGTACTCGCAATGGTTCGCGGCCAGGTCGATGAAGTGTCAACCTGGTTGCGTCTCGCCGAGCAGGCAGCTCTCGACCCGGCTGCCAACACGACCGACCCCAGGTTCGCTCTGAAACTTGCCGCGCTGCGATCGGCGCTCTCCACCGGCGATGTCGACGATGCACGGGCCGACGCAGAACGCGCGTACTCCGGTTTGGGTCCGGGCCGATGGCACGCACTGGCATGTCTCGCTCGCGGCCAATGGCACCTTGCGATCGGCGACACCGACACCGCGTTGAGAACATTGTTCGAGGGAGCGGCCGAGGCGCGTCTGCTCGGGGCACCAACCCTCGAGGCAAGCTGTCTGGCGGGGCTCGGCTTCGGTTTCGCCTCGCAGGGCGATTGGACACAGGCGCGCAGCATGGTCGAGTCAGCGCGGCGCGTGGTGACCAACCATGACCTCGCGTGGATGCCGACGCTGATCACCGTGACGTCGATGATCGCGTGGGCAGAGGCAACCGCAGGAGACCCTGACATCGCACGCACCGAGGTGCGGACCGCCCGGGCCCACCTGGCCCACTACGAGAACATCGCGAGTTGGGCCAACATGCAGAGCCGCATCGCCCTCATCCGTGCGTGTCTGCTGCTCGGCGACCAGTTCGAGGCCCGAACACTGCTCGATGAGGCGGTCGCCCTTGTGCACACGCGACCCTTCACCGCTTGGGCTGCGGAGCAGTTGGATCAGCTGGCGTCGGCCCTCAAGTCGGCCCGAACCGCACTGCCGTATGGGCCCTCCTCGCTCACCGCAGCGGAGCTTCGCATGCTCCACTTCCTCCCGACGAACCTCACGATCGGCGGGATCAGCCAACGGTTGTTCGTCTCCCGGAACACCGCGAAGTCGCACGCGACAGCCATCTACCGCAAGCTCGGCGTGTCCTCACGCGGCGAGGCCGTCGAGATGGCTCGCCGCACCGGCCTCCTCACCGACGAACCGACGACCTGAGCGCCACCGTGCGGATGAGGCCGCTCGGTTCACGACGGCTTCGATGTCGATCAGTCAGCGTTCCGGGAGGACGATCGGGACTTCGACGACATTGACCCGTGTGCCGTCCCGGGGCGAGTCCTCCCACATGATGACCGACCCTGCCCCCGACTGGTACTCGGACGTGACGGCGGCGAGGTCGACCGTCACCTCGAACCCACCCCAGACCCCCATGCCGCCGGTGGCCGTGGTGAAGCCCTCGGTGAGCAGGACTCCGTCGCCACCACCGGCCGTGATCGCGTACCGGACGGTTGCTTCGAAGGTGTTCGACTCACCTCGAATCACCAGCGGGTTCGTGACCTCAGCGTCCGGGTACGGCTGCTCGATCAGAATGCTCGGTCGCACCGTCTCGAAGTCGTCGCGGCTGAGTCCGTCGCCAACCACGAATCCATGGGACAGGAGCGGGTCCTGGGCCACGCCATCGATGTGGAACTTGACTCGGTCGAGGCCGTCGAACTGGGTGACCGTGAACACGACCTGCGCCAGCCGCATCGTCTCGTCGAACGATCCGCTCGGTGCGGCGAATTCCGCCGAGAGGTCGACGGTTGCCGTCGCTGTTGCCTCGTCGACGGAGATTCCGAGTACCTGGGTGTCGGTCGGGATGCTGGTGGACATGCCGACCGTCTGCTCGACGGAGTTCACCCCGGCGAACAGCGCCTCCAGGCTGTTGTGGACAGGAGTGTCCGCTGCGACGTCACGTGCGCCAGCGCCGATCCGTTCCGGGGCTCCTGCCGCGGGGTTCAGCACCGTCGAGCCCCAGTAGACGTTGACCAGCGTCATCGCTTCCGGTGTGGCGTCGGTGGTGATGGGTGTGCCGGTGGTCGTCGGGGCCGCGGTCGTCGTTGGGGCTTCGGTGGAAGGCGCCGCGGCCACCGTGGTGGACGCTGTCGCCGTGGCCGTCGAGCCTGATGGCGTATCATCGGCTCCGCCGCATGCGGCACCCAGCACTCCCAGTCCCAAGACGAACGAACCGATCAGGGCAACACCCTGACGAAGCACATCGGCGGTCATGGCACACCTCCTTTGATCAGCGTCGCGCCGGCCCGTACGGCGACCCAGAGTCGAACGTCACGGAGTCGGTCGCCGCCACCGCCGCAGGACGCTGACCTTGGCCCCTGTCCGTACTGGGGAGCGATTGCGACGATGGACTCATCATTCGTCAACGACTCCAGGAGCAGCCATGACCGACGACTTCCCCGCCCTGCGTACCGAACTCCGCCAGGGCTACCGCACGCTGGCACAGGCCATACCCGACCAGATGAAGGGTTTCGGTGATCTCCACCGAGCAGCCGTCCGAGATGGCGTCCTCCCGCAGGCGACCAAAGAGCTGATGGCAGTGGCAATCGCGATCTGCACTCGATGCGACGACTGCATCACGCTGCACATGCACGACGCGCTCCGAGCGGGAGCAACTCCGGAGATGGTGCACGAAACCATCGGCGTGGCACTCCTGATGGGCGGCGGACCGGCATCGACCTACGCAACCCATGCCATCCGAGCCCTCGAACAGTTCAGCGCCTAGGGCTGCGGCCAAGACGCTCCTCTCGGACGCACTCGGATCCGACTCGGAGGAGGTGCGCTCGCGGTCTCCCGAGCAGAAGCTGCGCATCGTCGAAGCGCTACAGCTCGACGAACAGATCGTCGCGATGACCGGCGATGGCGTCAACGACGTCCCCGCCCCCACCTGCTGGCCTCGAACGCTGGTGAGGTGCTCGTGATGGTCACTGTGGTCACCAACAGTGCGCAAGCTGATCCGACACGGATGACGAGCACAGTGCGCAGCAGTTGACCTTCGCCCCTGGCCCCGCGGACGCAGACCAGGTCTACTCGAAGTGCATGTCCTCGCATCCACCACCATGGCTGGTCGACTACGACGCAACGTCGGCGGCGTTCGACTGGGGTGCTGCCTGGGCATCGCTGCGCCCCGATGGCAGAGCCGGAACACCCGACGACATCAACATTGCCGACGTCGCCGTCGACCGTCACGTCCGCGATGGCAACGGCGAACGGGTGGCACTGCGGTTCCTCGGCCGCGGACGCGACGACGTCGACGATCCCGTCGACATCACCTACGCAAAGCTGGCGAGGCGCACGAACCGCTTCGCCGACGCCATGCGACGTCGCGGTTTCGGCCCGGGCACCGGTGTCGCCACACTCGCAGGGCGGATCCCCGACCTGTATGTCACCGCGCTCGGCACCATGAAGGCACACGGCGTCTTCACGCCGCTGTTCTCGGCATTCGGGCCGGACCCGATCGCTCAGCGGATGAACCTGGGTTGCATCAAGGTGCTGGTGACCACCCCCCTGCTCTATCGCCGCAAGGTCGCGCCGATCCTCGACCGCCTGCCACACCTCGAGCTGGTGCTCGTCTGCGGCAGCACCGAGGACGAGATCGGCGCCGGCCGCGCGAGTGACGACTCACCCCGTGTGTCGTCGTTCGGTGCGTTCCTGACCGAGGGCCGCGAGACATTCGAGATCGGGCCGACCGATCCCGAGACGCCTGCCCTGCTGCACTTCACGAGCGGCACCACCGGCCAACCCAAAGGGGCGGTCCACGTCCACGGAGCGGTGATCACGCATCACATCACGGGGCGTCTCGTGCTCGATCTGCACGAGGACGACACCTTCTGGTGCACCGCCGACCCCGGGTGGGTCACCGGAACGTCCTACGGCATCATCGCCCCGCTCACGAACGGGGTCACCAGCATCGTCGATGAGGCCGAATTCGACGCCGAGCGTTGGTATCAGATCCTCGAACACCACGGCGTCGACGTCTTCTACACCGCACCGACGGCGATCCGGCTGCTACAACGCGCCGGTGCCGAACTCCCCGACGGTGCCGACTTCTCGAAGCTCCGGCTGGTGGCGAGCGTCGGTGAACCGCTCGACGCCGATGCCGTCCACTGGTGCGAGCGGGTCTTCGGTGTCCCGGTGATCGACACCTGGTGGCAAACCGAGACCGGCGGCATCATGATCGCCAACTATCGCTCGCAGCCCGTGCGAGCCGGTTCGATGGGGCGACCGCTGCCCGGCATCGAGGTCGCCCTGCTGGAGCGGGACGCTGACGGTGACGTGATCGTCGATGCCAACGGCAGGCCGGCGATCGTCAACGATCCTGAGCAGTCCGGCGAACTGGCGTTGCGCGCCGGTTGGCCGTCGATGTTCCGGACCTATCTCGACCAGGACTCCCGCTACCAACGTTCGTTCGTCGACGGCTGGTATCTGACCGGCGACCTCGCCCGCCGCGACAGCGACGGCTACTACTGGTTCGTCGGACGTGGCGACGATGTGATCAAGACCTCGGGGCATCTGATCGGACCCTTCGAGGTCGAATCCGCGCTCAACGAACACCCTGCCGTGGCGGAAACCGGCGTGATCGGCAAACCCGACCCCACCGCCGGCTCGATCGTGAAGGCCTTCGTGGTGGTCGCCCGAGGCCACGAAGCGAACGATCAACTGCAGCGTGAACTGATGGGGCACGCCCGCGCCCGCCTCGGTGCTGCGGTCGCGCCACGCGAGATCGAATTCGTCGACGATCTTCCGCACACGCGCAGTGGAAAGATCATGCGCCGAGTCCTCAAGGCCCGAGAGCTCGGCGAGGACGAAGGCGACACCTCGACGCTCGAGACATCGAGCGGCCCAGCGAAGCCAGCGAACGGAGAGCGACCGTGAACAACGATCCTGAGCTGCAACGGCGCCTGCTCGCCGACATGATTCGGATCCGGGTGTTCGAGGAGCGGTGCGCCGAGTTGTACGGCGAGTCGAAGATCCGCGGTTTCCTGCACCTGTACATCGGCGAGGAGGCGGTCGCGACTGGGGTGATCAACTGCTTGCGGCCCGACGACTCGGTCCTCGCCACGTATCGCGAACACGGGCATGCCCTGCTGCGGGGCGTGTCGGCCGAATCGATCATGGCCGAGATGTTCGGCAGATCCACCGGCTGCTCCGGTGGGCGAGGCGGTTCGATGCACCTCTTCGATGCGGCGACCCGGTTCTACGGCGGCAACGCGATCGTCGGTGGGCACCTCCCGCTCGCCGTCGGCCTCGCGCTGGCCGATCAGACGTTGGGTCACGCCGGGGCTGCCACCGTGTGCTTCTTCGGAGAGGGGGCGATGGCCGAGGGCGAGTTCCACGAAGCGATGAACCTGGCCGCACTGTGGAATGTGCCGGTCCTCTTCTGCTGCGAGAACAACGGCTACGCCATGGGGACCTCGCTGCGGTCGAGCGAGTCACAGATCGACCTGGCGCTGAAGGCTGCGAGCTACGAAATCCCGGCGTGGAGCGTCGACGGCATGGACGTCATGGAGGTCCATCGGGCTGCGACGAATGCGCTCACAACGATTCGTGCAGGTGGCGGCCCGGTGTTCATCGAGTTCAAGACCTACCGATTCCGCGCCCATTCGATGTTCGATCCGGATCTGTATCGAGATCCCGACGAAGTCGAGCGATGGAAGCAACGCGATCCGATCGTCACGTTCGCCGACCGGCTGGGTGATGACGGTGCCTTGAGCAGCGATGGCCTCGACGAGATGTGGGCAGCCGCTCGTGACGAAACCGAGGCGGCGGTGATCGCCGCCGAGGCCGCCCCGATCGAGTCCGTCAGCACCCTGCTCGATCACGTCACGCGCCCGACCCATGTGGCGGTATCCGCAGACCCGAGCGCGGGGAACGACGGCGAACTCGACGAGGTGTGGCCATGAGCGAACCGGCAACGATCACATACCGCGAGGCCATGCACGATGCACTCCACGAGGCCCTGGCCACCGACGACCGTGTGTTCATCATGGGCGAGGACGTTGCCGACTATGGCGGCACCTACGCTGTCACCAAAGGCCTCTTCGAGGAGTTCGGTCGCGACCGGGTACGCAACACTCCCTTGAGCGAATCGGGCTTCGTCGGGGCCGGCATCGGTGCAGCGCTCGGCGGTCTGCGCCCGATCGTGGAGATCATGACGGTGAACTTCAGCCTCTTGGCACTCGACCAGCTGGTCAACACCGCCGCCACGCTGCTGCACATGTCGGGCGGCCAGTTCAACGTGCCGCTGGTCGTTCGCACCACCACGGGTGCCGGCCGACAGCTGGCGGCGCAGCACTCGCACAGCCTCGAAGGCTGGTTCGCACACGTGCCAGGCCTCAAGGTGATCGCCCCAGCCACGCCGGCCGATGCCAGATGGATGCTGCCGACCGCGTTGGCCGACCCGAACCCGGTGATCATCTTCGAGCATTCCGGTCTGTACAACGATCGCGGGCCGGTCGACCCTGAAGGCGGGCCGGTGGACATCGATCGAGCGGTGATCCGCCGAGCCGGCGAGCACCTGACGATCGTCTCGTGGGCCGGGATGGTCCACAAGGCGATCGAGGCCGCCGAGCAGCTCGCCTCGGACGGCATCTCCGCCGAGGTGATCGACCTCCGTTCGTTGCGTCCAATCGATCTGCCGACGGTCACCGCCTCGGTGCAACAGACCCACCGTGCCCTCGTCGTCGACGAGGGGTGGCGCACCGGCGGCCTGAGTGCGGAGCTCTCCGCCGCGATCACCGAGACGTGCTTCTGGACGCTCGACGCCCCGGTTGCACGCCTCGCCGCGTTGGAGGTGCCGATCCCGTACGCCAAGCACCTCGAGTTCGCGGCGATTCCCCAGGTTGCCGACATCGCCGCGGCCGCCCACGATCTCGTCGGCGGTGCCGCATGACCGGCCCGGACAGCACCACCTTCGACTACGCGATGCCATCGCTCGGCGCCGACATGGATGAAGGTCGCGTCATCGAGTGGCGGGTGGCGCGAGGCGACACCGTGCATCGAGGCGACCTGATGGCCGTCGTCGAGACCGAGAAGTCCGACATCGACATCGAGATCTGGCACGACGGGGTGATCGAGGAGTTCCTCGTCGACATCGGCCAGCCCGTCGACGTGGGCACGCCGATCGCCCGTCTGCGCTCGGTGGACGGCACGTCCGTTGCGCCGCTCGCCCCACCGACGGTCTCGGCAGAGCCAGCGCCAGTTCCTGCGCCTGTTCCCCCACCCGTCACAGCACCGCAGGGCCGAGTGGCGGCATCGCCGCTCGCGCGTCGACGTGCATCCGAGCGCGGCGTGGTGCTCTCATCACTCCACGGCAGCGGCCCCGGTGGCGCAGTGGTCGAAGCTGACGTGCTGGCGGCCCCGGCAGCATCGGCGCCGCCGGTGCGTGCAGATCGGCCTCGACGTTCGCCGGACACGATGCGGGCGCTGATCGCCGAGCGGATGGCCACGGCCAACCGGGAGATCCCCCACTACCACCTCGCTCGCGATCTCGATGTGGGCCCGCTCGAGTCGTGGTTGGGCGAACGCAACGCCAGCCGACCGATCACCGAACGCCTCGTGCCGGCAGCCTGCTTCATCCGGGCGGTCGCTGGTGCGGTCGCCCGCCATCGCGAACTCAATGGCTGGTGGACCAACGATCGCTTCGAGCCCGCTGACTCGGTCAACGTCGCGATGGCGATCTCGCTGCGCCGCGGCGGGTTGGTCACGCCGCAGATCGAGCGGGCCGACGAACGCACGCTCGACGAGGTGATGGCCGCGCTCACCGAGCGCGTCGCTGCGGCACGATCCGGCAATCTTCGTGCAGATTGGATGACCGGTGCCACGATCACGATCACCAATCTGGGAGACACCGGCGCCGACATGGTGCACGGTGTGATCTCACCCCCACAAGTGGCGCTGGTGGGCTTCGGCCGCTCTCGTCCGCAACCCTGGGTGATCGATGACGCTGTCGTCGTTCGACCGATCGTCACCAGCACGCTCGCTGCTGACCATCGCGCCACCGACGGGGCGATCGGCAGCCGATTTCTCGCCACACTCGCTGAACTCATCGCCCACCCGGAGGACCTGTGACGACGCCCGCTGAACTCACCGCAATGATCTTCTCGGCGATTGCCGACGTCGCGCCAGAATTGGAACCTGAGCTCGACGATCTCGATCATGATGTCGACTTCTGGATCGAACTCCAGCTCGACTCCATGGACCACCTCGCGGTCATGACCCGGCTGTCGGAACAGACCGGCGTCGACATCGCCGAACGCGACTACCCGAGCTTGACGACCGTGAATTCGCTTCGCGACTTCCTGACCGCAGGAGGCCCCTGAACCGGTGAGCTGACGAAGATGGCGGTGGGCACCGTTGCGTCGCGCGGATTGGACCCACCCTCAGACCACGTCGCGTCGTTGTACTGCGATCAGCCCGATCACGGCAGGGACGAGCGCCCAGACTGCGAGGGCGGCAAGTGCGGCGGGTTGGCTGACCTCGTCGACGGTGCCGGAGATGACAATGGCGGGGTTGGCGGGCATCCATGATGCGGTGTCGTTAGCGAGTTGGACGACGAGCGGCGGGGCGACCATGAAGGTGAACACGGTGAGCGTGACGGCGCCGCCGACATTGCGCACGATGGATCCGATACCGGCGCCGAGTACGGCCCCAGCTGCGCCGGCGAATTCGGCAGCTCCGAGGACTCGGACCATGTTGGTGGTGGAGACGAGGAAGCCGTAGTCGGTTGTCGGCAGAGCGATCGCCACCGCGCAGCGTCGACGTCGGGGTGCACCGTGCGCCCTGCCCGGACCATCGCTGGGGGTCGGCCGATCGAATCGTCGACTCCTGGCTCGCTGGTGACCCGGACGTGGTTGGTCCCCACGATCCATTCTGATCCGATCGGCCCGGCACCGGCAGGGAAGAACGTCACCTCGCTCAGTCGGCGCCGGCCGCCTCAGGTGACTGCGTGGACCGACCCTCGGTTGCGGCCACGATCCGACCAGCGTTCCACCCCGGCGCTCGTCCGCCCGGCGGCGGTTGCACCGCGTCGAGATCGACGCCACTGCGTGCGAGCACCCAGGCAACGACCGAGTTCGAGTTCCACATGTCGCCTGTTGACGCCTCGTCGCGTCCCCACACTGGTGTCGGGAGCTGGGGCAACAGCTCCAGCACCCGCGACGCGACCACGACGTCCGTGGTGAGGTGAACAGGGCTGTCGACCGCCGCTGCGATGTCGGGGATGATGCCGTCGCGCCAGCAGCGCACCTCGTAGCGAAAGACGCGCAGCCGGCCGGCGGAGCGGAGCCCGACGGGTCCGACCGCAACCACGCCGCGGGATTCGCCGAGATCATCCGGCACGGGGGCCTGCTCGATGGTGAATCGGCCCGTCGGCACCACCACCTCGAGTCCAGCGTGGTAGAGATCGCACCGAGGTCGTCGATGCCATCTGGCCGACAACGCCTCGAACAGCCGACCACTCGCCTGCACGACCGGTGAGCCGGCCCCCAACGGAATCCAGTACAGATCGACAGCCGACGCGATGGCGTCGGCAGTCTCGACCACCGTGGGTTCACCGATGGGTTGCTGCATGTCGTGCATGGGTCATGCCGTCCTCAGGCGCTGACGGGGCGAAGCCCGCCGGCGCTCCGGTGCTGCTCGTCGTTGCCAGACACGCACGGCCCGCGGTGCCACCGTCGGTTCGGAGATGTCGGTGTGGGGTTCGATCACGTCATCGATGGCACGTCGCACGCTCGAGGGGGCGAGGTCGCCGTGGCCGAAACGGATTGCGAGTTGTGCGAATCGTTGGGAGGCGCGACCAGCCTCGATCCATGCGGGCTTGTCGTCGCCGGAGGTCGCGAACACCGCGACCCCGGCCGAACGTTGGATGTTCGCCGCGTCGGCAGCGACGGGTTGTGGCTGGTCCCGGATGACCGACGGTGCAAGCATGCGGCCCAGCGGCGTCGGCAGCGACGGGTTGCCGGTGCATCGTCCGGCGAGACCATCGCCGGTGCGCACGGCCCTCGTCGGGTTGAATCGGACATCGGCGGCAAGGCCCTGAGCGGTCGCGGCCTGGACCAGGTTCTCGACGGCGCACCCGAGGCTCTTGAACAGGTGAGCGTCGTCGGGGTCGACCACCGGGCAGCGTCTTGTGTCGTCGGCAACGAGCGTGATCGCTTCGGGTCCGATTCGGAAGCGCCACGGTTGGGTGTTGTGGCTCGATGCCGCCAGGGTCGCGCAGCAGATGAGCACGCGGCCATCGCGCGAACTCGAAGTGAGCGACGTTCGCTGCTCCGTCGCCACCCGGTCGACATCGACGGCGGAAGTCATCAGACATCCCCTCTACGAATCAACGTCGACGCGGCCGGGCAGCGAGCTCGAACCGTCGCTGCTGGGCGGTTCGGAGATGAGTTCCGCACCGCCTTGGTCGAGATGGAACGGCGGGTAGTCGTCGGTCATCAACGCGACGTAGGCAATGACCCGGTACACCCAACGGTTGATGCCCACGATCAGGCTGTGCAGCCCGACCGGGTATCGGCCCGTGATGGCCAGGGTGATCACGGCAATGGCGACGAGGATGCCGAGCAGCCCGCCGCCGAGCACGAACCGGGCACCGCCATCGTCGGCGCCGAACGTCCACGTGGCGGTGAACACGAACACGATCAGCAGCTGCGGAATAGCGAGTAGCCACGACTTGATCAGCACGAGTCCCCGCGAGAGGCGTTCGGGGTAGGCGACGTCGAGGTTGGCGGGGTACTCGGCGGCGGCGAGGGTGAATGGCGGGTAGCGGTCCGTGCCGAGTGTGCTCGTGGCGTAGTAGCTGACGCGCCATGTCCAACGGAGAACGCCGACGTTGAAGTCGAAGATCGATCGTGGGTAGCGACCCGTGAACAAGATCGCGAAGAACGCTGCAACGGTGAGCACGGCGAACGCGACCCACAGGAAGAACAGGATGACGAAGTGCGGAATCGCGAGCAGCCACTTGATCAGCCACCGCCACCGACTGAGATCGTCGTCGAGGTTCCCTTCGATCCGCAACGGATACGCCCCAGGTGACGTCTCGCGAGCGACGGGTGCGGCGGCCGTGCCTGACCCTGCGACGGGAACTGCCTTCGCGTCGTGTTCTGGTCGCACGACTCCTCCGATGATCATCGCCGCGCCGATCACGAGCAGGACGACGCCGCCGATCGCGAGCCCGATCGCAATCGGCACCAGGTAGTCGAGTCGGCCGCCGAGCTCGATGTCGGCGCTGACGTTCGAGGTCGCGTCGGCGTTCATGATCACGATCGCCCAGTTGCCCGGCTCGAGGTCCCAAACGATGGTCTGCGTTGCGGCTCCGGTCGACTGCGCCACCCAGAACGCTTCGTTCTGTGGCGGTGTGGCTGTCGCTGCGCCATCAGGATGTTCGCGGCGGTAGTCCACAGAGAACGGTCGGAAGTCGACATTGGTGACTTCGTCGTGAGGCACTCCGGAGAGATACGCCTCGACATCGGTTTCGGGGCCGATCCCGACGAACAGCTCGCCGTCGCTGGTGTTGTCGGCGGTGATGCGCACCGTGGCGAGGTCGCGGTCGGCCCACCAGTCATCGGGGCCAGGTTCGCCGAGGTCGATCTTGTCGGATGTGATTGCGTAGCTGTCCGTCGCGAATCGTTCGTTGGTGGTGGTGAAGAACCCTGCGTCGTCTCGTTGCGTGGCGGTCGCCCAACCAACGCTGGCACCCGCGCCGACGAGACCGAAGCCGACCAGCGCGAACAATGATCCGACAACGAGCAGGATGATGCGTGCGGGCTTCATGAGGAGCGCTTCTTTCACAGAGGTGGGCAATCCTCAACATGCATTCACCGCCCAACGATGCAACAGAGTCGAACGTCCGCGCCGCTCCCCCACCCCGTCATCAGGTCATTCGACTCTGTGCGACAACTCAGCTCGCAACGCTCGATCGACGTGTCCACTGAGCGAAAGGGAGCGCTGTGCCAGACCGCCTTTCGGAGAAGATCCGCGTGAAGGTCAACGACGTCGACCGGGGGATGTTCGTCACGGGCAGCAACACCCGGAATACGGTGTGGTGGGAACAGCGCGGCGCCGGGCTGTCCTTCGACCGCATCGGAGACCAACGGATGCTGCGCAAGCTCCGAGCAGCGCCGCGTGGCACCACCATCCCTCGCCGACGCACCGTGAGAACCTGCTCCCAGACGAATCGGGTTGGGTGGGGATCTGCGTCCGCCACTGCGGCACCCTCGCTCCTTGCCCGACACACGGTCCGCCGCTCGTGGGTGACGAAGGCCCCTACTTCGGCCGTTCGTCGAGTCGCACAGTGGATCGGGGCGCGACATCTCGACCCGTTCGCCCTGAATCGAGGAAGCCGACATGAGCACGCGCTGGCGCCAGTTGTCCGACCGCACTCGTGGCACCTTGAAGCCGATCTGGACGGACTGGCGGATCGGGGCCGGCACAGCGGCCGCTACCGCCGCCGCTTGGGGCCTGATCGCCGGGTCGTGGACCCCGCGCGGTCCGCTCACCACCAGCGAAGCGATCTGGTCGATCGTCATCAGCTCGGCCGTCGGAGCGATCGCCGGGCTGGTCATGCGATCGAGGTGGGCGATACTCCTCACCCCCGTCGTGTTTGCCACGGTGTTCGAGCTGACCAGGATCGGCACCGACGGGCCGACGGTCGACGCACCTGCCCTCAGCACGTACGGGATCCTCGCACTCGTCGTGGGTCGCGGCGTCCACGCATTGATCTCGCTGGCCCCGATGGCGTTCGGGGCGGTCATCGGCGCCGGCATCGCCCGACAACTCGGCCCCGCTCCCGTGCCGACCGATCGACCCCGACGTTGGGCGGTCATCATGCGCAGAACGGTCGCGATCGTCGCTGCGCTCGGGTTGGTCGGTTTCACAGTTGCACTCGCACGCCCGGCCTCCACCGATGCGATCGTCGACGCTGACGGCAACACCATCGAGGGCTCGGTCGCAGAGCTCACCACCGTCGACGTGAACGGCCACGACCTCGATCTCATGATCCGCGGACACAGCAGCGACAATCCAGTGGTGCTCTTCCTCGCTGGCGGCCCGGGCGGGTCCGAGATGGGGGCCATGCGCAACCACCTCTCGGCACTCGAGGAGTACTTCACCGTCGTCACATGGGACCAACGCGGAACCGGCAAGTCCTACGACGAGCTCGATCCGACCGACAGCTACACCCTCGACAGCGTGATCGACGACACCATCGCGGTCACCAACCACCTTCGCGATCGATTCCGCCAGGATCGCATCCATCTCCTCGGCCAATCATGGGGCTCGACACTCGGTGTTCTGGCCGTACAACGACAACCCGAGCTCTACACCGCCTTCGTCGGGGTGGGTCAGATGGTGAGCCAACTCGCCACCGACACCATCTTCTACAACGACACGCTCGAGTGGGCACGGGCCAACGGCGACACGGGACTCGTCGACGAGCTCACCGGCATCGGTCCGCCGCCGTACGAACAGATGCTCGACTACGAAACAGCGCTGTCGTACGAACACGAGGTGTATCCGTACGACCACTCCGCCAACGCCGAGGGCGAAGGCGGCTTCTCCGAGAACTTCTTCGTCTCCGAATACGCCCTGATCGACCAGGTCCACTTGCTGGGAGCGTTCATGGACACCTTCAGCGTCCTGTACCCGCAGCTTCAGGACATCGACTTCCGCGACACTGCGACCGACTTCGAGATCCCGATGTTCTTCGTGCAAGGCGCCCACGAAGCCGACGGACGCGCTGACGTCTTCGACAGCTGGTATCCGACCGTCGACGCGCCCGTCAAGGACCTCACCGTGCTCGGCACCTCCGGCCACCGTCCACTCTGGGAACAACCCGACGAGTTCGTCGACTACATGGTCGACACCGTCCTCGCCCAGACCTCCGACGCCGGCTGACCAGCCGTTCCCACCGACCTTCGGCCCGCGACAGCGCCGGCTCCGAGATGGCGGGCTAGGAGACTGCTGAACAATTCGGGGTGAAAGGCTCGCGTTTGTTGGTGGGGTGAACGAAAATTGGGGGATGCAGGGAAGCTCGGATCCGAACGTCGAGTTGTTGGACGCGGCGGCGTTCGTGTCGCATCTGGTCCCGGCCGATTCGGTGTACGCGTTCCTTGCGGAGCACCGGCACCAGCTGTTTCCCGACGACGCGTTCGCGGACTTGTTCCCGTCGGGCCGGGGCCGCCCGTCGCAACCCGCCGATGTGATCGCGTCGGTGCTCGTGTTGCAGTCGCTGGAAGGATTGTCGGATCGTGACGCGACCCAAGCGTTGGCGACAGATCTTCGCTGGAAGGTGGCGTGCGGTCTATCGATCACCGACGTCGGGTTCCACCCGACCACGTTGACGCAGTGGCGTAACCGGCTCCGAAAGTCGGATCGTCCGGAGCGGATCTTCGACGCTGTCCGCGACGTGATCACCTCGACGAACGTGCTCGCGAACAAGCACCGTCGAGCATTGGACTCGACGCTGCTGGACGACGCGGTCGCAACCCAGGACACCGTGACGCAGTTGGTGTCGATGATCCGCCGAGTCCGCAAAGCCATCCCTGAAGCCGCCACAGCTGTCGTGGTCGGCGACGACTACGAGCAAACCTCCGGCAAGCCGGCGTGCGCGTGGAACGACCCGGTCGCACGCGACGAGCTCGTCACCCGGTTGGTCAACGACGCGCTCGCCGTGTTGGCCGCCATCGACGGCATCGAGTTGGACGACAACCAGCAACAGTTGGTCGGGCTGCTCGCGTTGGTCGCTGGTCAGGACGTCGAACCCGGCGAGCAAGAGGGCTCCTGGAAGATCGAACGTGGCGTCACGAAGCATCGGGTGATCTCGACGGTCGACCCCGAAACCCGGCACATGCACAAGTCGAGGTCGTCATATCGCGACGGCTACAAAGCCCACGTCGCGGTCGAGCCCGACACCGGGTTGATCACCGCATGCGACCTCACCCCAGCGAACGAAGGCGACGGACCGGCCGGCATCAAGTTGCTCGCTGACGAACCAGCGGGCTTGGACGTGCTCGCCGATTCGGCCTACGGATCCGGCGACTCGCTCGCTGCGCTCGACGCCGACGAGCATCGGGTCTTGATCAAACCTTGGCCGCTCGGCCGGAACTCGAAGCTCGGTGACGACCAGTTCAACCGCGACGACTTCACCATCGACTACACGGCCCGAACCGTCACCTGCCCGAACGCGGTCACCACCCACATCAGCCGAACTGGGATCGCCACGTTCGGAGCGAAGTGTCGCGGATGTCCGGTCCGATCACGTTGCACTTCAGCGATCGATGGCAAAGCGTTCGTGGTCTCCGACCACGATCAACACCTCGCCGCGAACCGGCAGCGTTGGCGCACCGACACCGCCCTCATCGACGACTACCGACAACACCGGCCGATGGTCGAGCGCACCATCGCGTGGCTCGTCACCAACGGCCACCGCCGCCTGCGCCACCGAGGCGTCGACCGCAACCGGCTCGCATTCTCAACGAGAGCAGCCGTCGTCAACCTCAAGCGACTGATCAACCTCGGCCTCGAACACGACGGCAACACCTGGAACATCGCACCCGCTGGCTGACTCGCCCGGAGCAGGCTCACAATCCGAGTCGCGCACCAAGACCACGGCCAACCAGTCGCTCGACTGCACCCACCTTCGCCACCCGACAATTGCCGATTGTTCAGCAGGCTCCTAGACCTGTCTGGGGATTCTCCGCGTCAGGATGAACACGGCCTTCATGCATTTGTGAGCGACGTCAGCTGTCGGGTCGAACATCAGCGGGCAACCGCCGTCGATCACGGTGATGCCGTGTTGTCGGCCGTAGGCGGCAGCGCTCGGCGACACACTGCCGGGGCCCGGCCCACGGTGCATCCACACATGGTTGATGCCGAGGTCGACGCACTCGGCCATGGTGGCGGCGGCGCGTTCCGGTCGAGTACCGATCACGACCGCATCGACGCCGCCCGGGATCGATGCGAGGTCCGGGTAGCAGACATCACCCTCGACGTGATCAGCGTTCGGATTGACGGCGACGACGTCGTAGCCGCGAGAGCGCAGCCGTTGGTAGACGGTGTTGCTGCCGTGACCATTCGGTTTGCTCGAGACTCCCGTCACGGCGATCCGTCTGTTCGACAGGAAGTCCGCGGCTGCTTGTTTGATGGCGGTCATCTCTGATTCCTCTCTGCTGCGGCGGGTACTCGGGTTGCGACAGTCGAGGACGGCCACGCTCGACGTTCGGACGCCGTGACGGGTGACGTGTTGAAGGTGATGTCGTCGATCTCGATGTCGAGGTACGCGAAGTCACCTTCCGGTTCCGGCGCGTGCCAGCGACCGCTGGCATGTGCGATCGCCCGGCGGGTTCCGAACATCCGGTGCGCGGCAATCGGCGTCGACCACCGCTGGGAGATCATCCGCGATCCGTTGTCGATCGAGCGGAACCGGTCATCGGAGACGAAGTCGATCAACTCGCCGTCGTCGCCGAACACGCATTCGGCACGCACCGTTTCGGAACCGTTCGCGAACGAGGCGCCGACGCGGTGGTCGTCGATCAGTTCCCATTCGATCGGGGCGTCGATGAGCGCTGCAGGAGCGAAGAGGCAGAGATCGTTGAGCAAGGTGACCGTCTCACTGCGGGTCATCTCGGAGCTGGCGACGTCGACCATCGTGACCAACGAGCACAGCTTGACACGCATCCGTGCCGTGGGTCCGACGAACGAGTGGAGGACGTCGACCGGGAAACCGAACATCGTGGCATCGATGAAGAACAGCCGGGTCGGGTGCTCGCCACAGGTGGTGACCTGTTCGCCGACGAAGGTCATCCACGGCGCATCGGCACCAGCGCGGATCCGGCCGTGGATCTCAGCTCGGAAGTTCACCACGCGAGGCTGACCGAGCGCGCCCGATCTGCGAACGAGCTCGGCGATCGGGGCAGGGAGCCCGGCGAGATCGTCGTCCGTCACGAGCGGCATGGTGGGCTGGTCGGCGAGCGTGCTGCGCACGAGGCGGCGATACCGAGCACGGGAGCCGACCGGGCCGTGTGCGGCGAAGCCGTACACGACCGCCAGCGACAAGATGACGTTCGCGACGGTCCCCGCCAAGGCATCCGACCATGCGGTGACGATCATGAACTGCGAGACGACCACGGCGATCGCGCCGATCGCCCACCACCAACGCCACCGAGCCGCCAGAAGCACACCCGTCGCGACCAGCAGCACGCTTGCGACGAGCCACCCGACTCCACCGATGGCGCTGACGGGACGTTCGAGTTCGGCGACTTCGGCCCAGCCGAATCCCTTCGCCACGCCCAGCAGGTGGATGAGACCGTGCATCGTGGTGACCACGATGACGAACCAACGAACGGCCCCGCTGATCCTCACCGGCATTCCTCCTTCGATCCTTCCCGACTTCCTGGCTACCAACCGAGGGCATCAGGGACCAGAGGCTTTTGCCCCGGACGTCGGTGACCGGTGAGCAGCGTGCGTCCAGCACACAGCTCGACGGGAAAACACAAACGGCCGGGGCATGTGCCCCGGCCGTTGCGATTTGGTGTCGGAGGGGGGACTTGAACCCCCACGCCCATTAGTAGGGCACTAGCACCTCAAGCTAGCGCGTCTGCCATTCCGCCACTCCGACGTGGTTGCGATTGCTGACTGTATCTGACGGCGACCGGTGCTCCACTCAGACCATGAGGAACGACAACGCCACGAGCGTGAAGATCCAGATCAGAGAGAACACGAACGTGATCCGGTTGAGGTTCCGCTCTGCTGCCGACGACCCCAGCGCTGCACCGCCGCCGCCGCCGAACATGTCCGACAGGCCACCACCACGGCCGCTGTGCATCAAGATGCCAGCGATCAGGGCGCCCATCGCGACAACGTTGACCACAAGGGTGATGTAGAGCATGACGTCGCGCACGGTCGTCAATACTACCGCTCACGGCTCGATGTCGGCGCCCACTTGGCACGCCGATGGATCCACGTCGGCGTCATCGCCGACGGCGGCATGGGCACCGCGTCGGCCAGGTCGTCACCGTCGTACACCGCAAACGCCGCCACCGCATTGAATTCGTCGAGCGACTCGCACTGATCCACCAAGAGATAACGACGCCGACCCCTCACAGCGACAAGCCCGCCGTGGGCCAGCTTGCGCAGGTTCTGCACCGTGCCCGGACGAGTTCTCGACAGCTGGTCGATGCTCGACCACGTGATGACGTGGCGACGCAGTGCCATCCGTCGCGTCACACCGTGCTCGTCGAAGGTGCTGGCGATCGGATAGTCGAGCAGCGCGACCGCAGCGAGCGCCATCCCGATCAACACCACACCGGCCGACAACACGCCCCAACCACCGCTCACCACCGAGAAGATCCCGATGGCCAGCACTGCGATGGCGCCCACCGAACTGAGCACGATGCCACGCCACGTCGAGTGCAACGTGACCGGCGCTGGCATGGATCAGCCGCCGGTGGTGTCCGGCTGACGTCCGAGTTCGACGACCCGTTCGATCAGCGTCTCGCCTGCCTGCATCGGGAAGTGACACGCAACGGAGTGCCGTGGGGCGATCTCCTTGAACTCCGGCGTCTCCTGCGAGCAGATGTCCTGCGCGATCGGGCAGCGGGTGTGGAACCGACAACCCGATGGAGGATTCGCCGGACTCGGAACGTCACCGCGGAAGATGATTCGACGGCGGGCTCGTTCCATCCGGGGGTCGGCGACGGGCACCGCCGACAGCAACGACTGGGTGTACGGATGTGCCGGCTCGTCGTAGAGGGTGTCACGGTCGGCCAGCTCGGCGATCCGACCCAGGTACATCACGGCGACCCGGTCACTCGTGTGACGCACCACGGACAGGTCGTGCGCGATGAAGATGAAGCTGAGTTCGTACTCGTCCTGGATCTCGTCGAGCAGGTTCAGGACCTGGGCCTGGATGCTGACGTCGAGCGCCGACACCGGCTCGTCGAGCACGATCACACTCGGACGCAGCGCCAACGACCTGGCGATTCCGATGCGCTGACGCTGCCCACCGGAGAACTCGTGCGGATACCGGTTGCCGTGTTCGGGCAGCAGGCCGACACGGCTGAGCAACTCGCCCACACGCTCCGCGGCCTCCTTGCGAGGCACACCGTGGATCTTCATCGGTTCGCCCACGATCTCGCTGATCGGCAGCCGAGGATTGAGCGACGCATACGGATCCTGGAACACCATCTGCAGGTCGCTACGCAGCTCACGCAGACGCTTCTTCGATGCTGCTGTCACGTCTTCGGTTCCGAACGTGACGGTGCCCGCTGTGGGTTCGATGAGGCGCAGCAACGATCGGCCCAACGTGCTCTTGCCACACCCAGACTCGCCGACCACGCCGAGCGTTTCGTGTTGGAACAGATCGAACGACACTCCAGTCACCGCTTGCACCGCGCCCACCTGCCGCCGGAACACGCCGGCGCGGATGGGGAATTCCATCACCAAGTCGCGGACCTTCAGAATCGGTGCATCGGGATCGAGCGCCGCCAGCGCCCCCGAGTCGTAGGCCGATGTCGCACTCATGAACCAACCTCCACGGACTTCGGCAGTGCATCGATTCGGTGGCACCGGCTTGCATGGCTTCCATCGATCAACACCACGGGCGGAACCGAACCAGCGCACACCTCGGCGGCATGAGCACATCGCGGTCGGAACGCACATCCAGGCTGAGGGTTCAGCAGACTCGGGGGGTTTCCGGGAATCGCGTCGAGCTTGTCGCGCTTGCCGTACAGGTCTGGAATCGAGTTGAGCAATGCCATGGTGTACGGGTTGCACGACTCGTAGAAGATGTCGTCGAGGTCCCCGGTCTCCATCAGGCGGCTGGCGTACATCACCTGCACACGGTCGGCCGAGCCGGCCACGAGGCCGAGGTCGTGGGTGATCAGCATCATCGCCGAACCCGTCGCTGCCTGCACCTCGTGGAGCACCTCCATCACCTGGGCCTGCACCGTCACGTCGAGGGCGGTGGTGGGCTCGTCGGCAATCAGGAGCTTCGGGTCGTTGCAGATCGCCATCGCGATCATCGCCCGCTGTCGCATACCACCGGAGTATTCGTGCGGGTGCTGCGACGCACGGCGCTTGGGCTCGGGCACGCCGACCAGTGCGAGAAGATCGACCGTGCGATCCCAGGCAGCCTGCTTCGACACGTCGGAGTGGATCCGGATCGCCTCGGAAATCTGCTCACCAACGGTGAACACCGGGTTCATGGCCGTCATCGGGTCCTGGAAGATCATGGCGACATCTCGCCCGCGGATCGCCCGCATGTCATCCTCGGACAACTCGAGGACGTCGATGCCGTCGAACATCACCGTGCCGGTGATGTCGGTGTTGCCCGGATGGAGCCGCATCAGCGCCAGCGCCGTGACCGACTTGCCGGAGCCGGACTCGCCGACCACAGCCAGGACCTCCCCGGGGCTGATCTCGAAGCTCACATCGGAGACCGCATGGACCACCCCGGCGTCCGTGCGGAACGCAACGGTCAGATCATCGACCTTGAGCAGTGGTGTCGACATCTCAGCCTTTCTCGTTCTTCGAACGAGGATCGAGCGCATCGCGCATTCCGTCACCGAGGAAGTTCACGCACAACACGATGAACACGATGCAGAAGCCGGGCGTGAGCACGCGGATGGGATCATCGTCGATGCTTCCCTTGGCCTCGGCGACCAATGTGCCGAGCGACGCATTCGGCGGTTTGACGCCGAGTCCAAGGAACGACAGGGTGCTCTCCAACACGATCACCGTGCCGATGAGCAAGGTGACCTCGACCACGACGGGTCCGATGACGTTCGGCAGCACATGGCGGAAGATGATCCGCATGTGGGAAGCACCCGCGGCGCGCGCGGCCATGATGTATTCCTGCTCCTTGATGGAGAGCACCACCCCTCGAACCACTCGGGCTATTCGAGTCCAGAGCAACGCTGCAAGCACCACTGCGAGCGAAAATGCGTCGCCACCGAAGTAGAGGCTGAAGATCGACAGGACGATCAGCGCCGGCACCACCAGCACCAGGTTGATGACCTGGGAGATACCGATGTCGCTCCAACCACCGAAGTACGCAGCGAGCGCCCCGAGAACGGTACCGAGTGCTGTCGCCACGAACGCCGCAACGAAGCCGATACGGAACGAATACAGACCACCTTGAGCGGTGCGCACGAAGAGGTCGCGACCGATCTCGTCGGTGCCGAACCAGTGGCTCGCCGACGGCCCCTGCAGCCGGTCGGCAATGTTGCGCTCGTCGAAGTCCCACGGGCTGATCATCGGACCGACGATGAACGCGACGAGGATCAGCACCAGGCCGATCGCGCCGAGCAGTGCCAGGCGGTGGTGGCGGAACCGTTTCCAGGCCAGCTTGCCAAACGAACTGGGAGCCTCCGTGAGGCCCTCGATCTCGCCCGCGCTGAAGACGGGTACGTGATGTTCGTAGAGCTGTGTGTCGTAGTTCTCGGGGTCGGTTGCGTCAGTGCGCATGGTGGCCTCAGTCCAATCGAATCCGCGGGTCGAGCACGCCGTACATGATGTCCGCCACGAGGTTGAACACCACGGTGATGATGCCGGTGAACAACACGATGCCGAGTACGAGGTAGATGTCGGCGACCACGAGGCCGCGAATGAACGCCGGGCCCAGGCCGGGCCACGAGAAGATGCTCTCCGTGACCACCGACCCGCCGAGCAGTGCAGAGAAGTTGAGCGCCCACAGCGTGACGAGCGGGATGAGTGCGTTGCGCAATGCGTGCTTCCACACGACCCGGTCCTCCGAGAGGCCCTTCGCTCGTGCGGTACGGATGTAGTCCTGATTCAAGGTCTCGAGCATCGAGGCTCGACCGAATCGGCTGTCAGCGGAGATGAAGAGGATCGACAGCGACAGCACCGGCAGGGTGATGTCGCGTATGAGTTCGATGAAGTTCTCGTTGGTCTTGCGACCGGTGTTGAACGGCTTGATGCCGAACCAGTTCTCGAGTTGCACGCCGAAGATGTTCTGGATCAGCAGCGCCAACACGAACGACGGGAACGCCAACCCGAAGAACGCCAGTGCGGTGAGGGCATAGTCGCCCTTCGAGTACTGGTGGCGGGCCGAGTAGACCGACAACAGCAGCGCCACGATCGCACTGATCACGAACGCAGGAAAGGCGATGAGTGCGGTGTTCCAGCCTCGGGTTCTGATGATCTCGCTGACCGGATCGCCGATGCTGCTCGAGTCACCGAGGTCACCACGCAGCGCATCGGAGAACCATGTGAAGGGGCGCAACCACACATTGACATCGAGGTTGTAGACCTCGGTGATCTGATCGAAGCCGTCCTGGCAGCGCGGGAGGCAGAGGTAGAAGCTCGCTCTTGGATCGGTCGTGAGGGAGATCCCGACGTGTACGAGATACAACGCGACGATCAGCAGCGGGACCGTGGTGAGTAGACGTCGGGTGATGTAGGCGAACACAGTGTGAGGACCTCGGGCCGAGACAGTAGACGAACGGTGGACGGAAACAGAACGGGGCCCCTTTCGGGGCCCCGTTCGCTTCACATGTTGTTCAGGTGTTCAATCAGCCGATCAGCTTGCGAACTGGAAGTCCGCAACGTTGGTCAGCGGGCCGGCACCCTGGGCGTCGGGAGCGACACCGGCTTGCGCAAGCGCACCGGTGTAGCCGTAGAACGACGGCTTCTGGGTGAGGGGGAGCATGAACAGCCCGCCCTCTGGGTCCGACTCCAGCGTGGTCACGAAGAGGTCCAGCTGGTTGTAGCAGTCGGCGCGCTCGTCGGCGTCGACGGTCGCGTCGCACTCGTCGGCGAGGGCCTCGAAGTCGTCGTTGGCGAACCCGTACGGGTTGTTCTCGCCACCGGCGCGGTACGAGGAGGTCTGGCCGCCGGGCCACGGGCCACCGACCCATGCGAACTGGGTGATGTCCCAGATGTCACAGTTGCCGGAAGCGCCACCGCTCGTCGAGCACTCGATCGAGCCCTCGGAGAACGGCACCTCGCTGAAGTAGGCAGCGCCTTCGACGTTGTCGATGACGATGTCGATGCCAGCATCGGCCATCTGCGCCTGGACGAGTTCCTGCTGGATCTCACGCAGACGGTTGCCGCCGGTGGTACCGACTCGCAGCGAGAGCACGCCGTCTTCGGGGTGCTCGTAGACGCCGTCGCCGTTCAGGGCGTAGCCAGCCGATTCGAGTGCGGCAGCAGCCGACTCGATGTCACCTGCACCGTAGCCGGCGTCGCCGGCGTGATCGACGTAGGTCGACTGGTTCGACAACCAGTAGGTGTTGCCCAGACCGTTGGCCGGCAGTGTGTCGCCGAACAGCGGGGTGTACAGGCCGGCCATGATCTCCGACTTGTCCATCGCATAGGCGAGGGCCTCACGGACCTCAGGCTTTGCGAGGTGCGTGTTGTTGAGGTTCAGGCCCCAGTGCTCGAAGACCGGGCCGGGCGAGCTTGCCACCGTGAAGGTGGAATCGCCGGCCAGTTCCTCGAACGCGAGCTGCGGCTGCGTCATGACGATCTGTGCTTCGCCGGCCTTCAGCGCGTTGATCTGCGCGTCGGTGTCGGTCACGAAGTTGACCTGCACGCCGTCGACGAACGCGACGCCGTCGTTCTGGGCGTCGGGGCTGTTCGAGCCGAAGTAGCTGTCGTTGCGCACCATGTTGAACTGGACGCCCTTTTCCCACGAATCGAACATCATGGGGCCGGACGACGCAATGATCTCGCCGTCGGCAGTGGTCCACTCGCGGAGCGCTTCGTTCAGCTCAGCAGCTGCGGTGGCGGGATCCTCGGAGAACTGGTGCATCGGGTACACCTCGTTGAGGACGCCCTGCCAACCGGCGTAGAACGACTCCCACGTGATGCTGAACTCGGTGGGGCTGGTCACCGTGAAGTCGGTGATCGTGTCGAGACCGGTGCGGTCACCGAGCAGGTAGATGTAGGCGGGGTTGCCCTCTTCGTCGGTGCCGTCGCTCGCCATGATGGCGTTGTAGGTCCACTCGACGTCATCGGCGGTGAGATCGTCGCCGTCGCTCCACACGAGGCCGTCGCGCAGCGTGAACTCGCCGGTGACGGTGCCGTCGTCGTTCTCGGTGATCGTTGCCTCGCCGTCGAGCAGTTCGGGGTAGTACTCCGTGGCACCCGAGATGCCGTGGAGGCCCTCGAGCATCGGCGAGCGAAGCCACGAGGTGATGGAGAGGTTGTTCTCCGGATCGTCGAGGTGCAGGTCTGGCGGCTCCTGCTCGTGCGCCCAGATGAGCGTGCCGCCGTCGGCACCCTCGACCATGTCGCCGCCGCCTTCGGTCGTCTCGGTGGTGCTGCCGCTACCGGCATCCGAGCTGTCGGGTGCGCTGGTGTCGCCGTCGTCGCTGCCACAGGCAGCGAGAATCAACGCCGACGCTGCCGCAACGGCGAGGAGCTTCGAGCTCCGTCGTGTCGTGTTCACGTATGTGTCCTCCTGGAAGATGAATATTGAACAGGGAAGTCATGTGCCACGGGAACCGCCCGGCAGATGCCGGCGTTCGACCGAAGCTGAACATCTTCGAACCCCCTCCCCGGTGGTTCGAAGTCCACACGACCATAGCAGTGTCGGTTACTCCGGGGGTAGCAGGTCTCGTTTCAGCTGTGTGAAAAGTCAAGACGCCACACACCGCATCGACGCCGCTGATCCCGCTCGCGCCGACGTGAGTGTGACGCTCAGGAACCGAACTGGACGATGCTGGCGAACTCGTCGGGGTCGAGACTGGCCCCGCCGACGAGTGCCCCGTCGATGTCGGGCTGCGACATCAGCTCGGTGGCGTTGGCCCCCTTGACCGAGCCGCCGTACTGGATGCGCACTGCATCGGCGGTGACGTCGTCGGTCAACTCGCGCACCTTGGCCCGGATCGCCGCACACACCGTCTGCGCATCGTCGGAGGTGGCGGTCTTGCCGGTCCCGATGGCCCAGATCGGCTCGTAGGCGATCACCAGCGACGCGATCTGCTCGTTGGTTCGACCTGCGAGACCCGCTTCGATCTGGCCGAGCACCTTCGACTCGGTCGCTCCCGCCTCACGCTCCTCGAGCGTCTCGCCGCAGCACATGATCGGCGTCATGCCGTGTGCTTGCACGGCGGCCACCTTCTTGTTGACCATCTCGTCGGTCTCGCCGAAGATCTCACGACGCTCCGAGTGTCCAACGATGACGTAGACCACGTTGAGCTTCTCCAGGAACGCTGGCGACACCTCGCCAGTGAAGGCACCGGTGTCTTCGAAGTGGCAGTGCTGTGCACCGAGATGGAACTCGAGGTCTTCGGATTCGATCACGGTCTGAACGCTGCGGATGTCGGTGAACGGCGGATGAATGCTCACGTCCACGTCCTGCAGGGTCTCGGTGGGCACCAGGTAGTGCAGCTTCTGCACGGTCTGGATCGCCTCGAAGTGGTTGAGGTTCATCTTCCAGTTGCCGGAGATGAGTGGTCGTCGGGCCATCAGGTTCCCTTCGTAGCGTCGGACGCGGTGTGGTTGGCGGCGTTGCGGAGCGCTGCGAGACCCGGCAGGTCGCCGTTCTCGAGCAACTCGAGGCTGGCGCCACCGCCGGTGGACACGTGGTCGACCTCGTCGTCGAGCTTGAACTGGGCGAGCGCTGCAGCCGAATCGCCGCCGCCGACCACCGTGAACGCCTTGGTGTCGGCCATTGCCTGTGCCACGGTGCGGGTGCCCGAGGCGAAGCGCTCGTCTTCGAACATCCCCATCGGACCGTTCCAGAACACCATGCGAGCATCCATGATCACGTCGGTGAACGCCGCTGCGGAGCCGGGGCCGATGTCGAACCCCTTGGCCCCGTCGGGCAGACGAGTGCCGAACGTGGCGTACTCGCCGTCGGCCATCGTGCCCGTGATGTCGTCGGGCAGGTGGATGATCTTTCCCTTGGCAACGGCATCCTCGAGCAGCCGCTTGCAGGTGTCGACCTGGTCGGGCTCGAACAAGGAATCGCCGATCGACTTGCCCTGCGCTGCAAAGAACGTGAAACACATCGCCCCGCCGATCACCAGCGCGTCCACCACGTCGAGCAGTGCGTCGATCACGCCGAGCTTGTCGGAGATCTTGGCGCCGCCCAGCACGGCGACGAACGGGTGCTTGGGCTTGTTGCGCAGGCCGAGGAGCACCTCGACCTCCTTCTGCAACAGGCGGCCCATCGCCGACGGCACGAACTGCGGGGGCCCCACGATCGAGGCGTGCGCACGATGCGAGGCACCGAACGCGTCGTTGACGTAGGCGTCGATCCCGTCGACGAGGGTGGCCACGAAGGCCGGGTCGTTGCTGGTCTCGCCGGGATCGAACCGCAGGTTCTCCAGCAGCTCGACTCCCGGTGCGAGTTCGGCGAGCCGCGCCCGCACCGGGTCCATCGAGTACTTGGCATCGGGGGTGCCCTTCGGACGCCCGAGATGGCTGGCGGTCACCACGGTGGCACCACGTTCGGTGAGCCATTCGATGGTGGGCAGGGCCGCGCGAATCCGGAAGTCGTCGGTGATCTGCCCGTTGTCGAGTGGCACGTTGAAGTCGGTACGAACGAGGACTCGCTTTCCCGACAGGTCACCGAGGGTGTGTTCCAGATCCTCCAAGGTGGGTATGGAGGGGGTACTCATCGGTTCAGCGCTTGACCTTGGCACCGGTGAACATCGTGAGGTCGACCAAGCGGTTCGAGTAGCCCCACTCGTTGTCGTACCAACCGTTGATCTTCACGAGCTTGCCCATGCTCATCGTGAGCCCGGCGTCGAAGATGCACGAGTGCGGGTCGGTGACGATGTCGCTCGACACGATGGGGTCCTCGGTGTACTTGAGGATGCCCTTGAGCGCCTTCTTGCTCGCCGCTTCGAACGCTGCGTTGATCTCCTCGACCGTGGCGGCCTTCTTCAAGTTGACGGTGAAGTCCGTGAGCGAGCCCGTCGGGGTGGGCACTCGCAGCGCCGTGCCGTCGAGCTTGCCCTTCATCGACTCCATCACGAGCGACGTCGCACGAGCAGCACCCGTGGAGGTCGGCACGATGTTGATCGCTGCGCCGCGGGCACGGCGCATGTCGCTGTGCGGTCCGTCGACGAGGTTCTGGTCGCCGGTATAGGAGTGGATGGTGGTCATCAAGCCCTGCTCGACGCCGAACGAGTCGTCGAGCACCTTGACCATCGGGACGAAGCAGTTCGTGGTGCAGCTCGCGTTCGAGATCACCTTGTGCTGGCTGATCCGGAAGTCCTTGTGGTTGACGCCGTACACGATCGTGATGTCGGCGTTCGAGGCCGGCGCCGACACGATCACGAGGGGTGCACCGCCGTCGAGGTGGGCGCTCGCTGCCTCACGACTGTTGAAGAAACCGGTCGACTCGATCACCAGGTCGACACCCAGATCGCCCCACGGGAGATCGGCAGGGTTGCGCTCGCTGAGCACCTTGATGGTGTCACCGCCGGCCTTGATGCTCGACTTGGTCGAGGTGACCTTGCTGGGGAAACGCCCGAGTACCGAGTCGTACTGGAGCAGGTGTGCCATCGTGTCGATCGACCCGAGGTCGTTCACCGCCACGATCTCGATGTCGGCGCCGCTCGCTTTGGCGGCGCGAAGAAGTTTCGTCCGATTCGTCCGAAACCGTTGATGCCGACTCTGACCGTCATGCTGGTGTGCCTCCTCAGGCTGTTGGAACGTCACTGTCCACCATCGACTGTAGTTCTTCCGGCGAGGTGCCATCCCAACCCCCGGCCGATCCCACACCCCGTTTGCGTTGCACTTCCGGTGGACCGCCCCACCAGGACTGCAACGCAAACGGGGGAAGACGGCCGCGGATGTCAGCGCGACAGGTCGCGGTGCGATGCCGTCACTGCGGCGCCGCGGCCGCGCAGGCGCAGCGCGAGTTCCTCGGCAACCGCGACGGACCGATGGCGCCCTCCGGTGCAGCCAACAGCGACCGTCAGATAGCTGCGGCCTTCGGCCTCGTACTGCGGGAGCAGGGTGGCGAGTAGGTCATCGAAATGGTCGACGAAGGCCGATCCCGACGCCGTCTCGAGCACATAGTCGCGCACCTTGGGGTCGTGGCCGGTGAGCGGGCGCAACGCGTCGTCCCAGTGCGGGTTCGGCAGGAACCGCACGTCCATCACGATGTCGGCGTCGAGTGGCAGACCGTGCTTGAAGCCGAAGCTCTCGACGGCCACCTGCAGCCGTGACCCAGTCGGAGCATCGAACGCATGGTCGATTCGTTCCTTCAGTTGGTGCACATTCAAGTCGGTGGTGTCGATCACGAGGTCGGCAGCGTCTCGCACCGGCGCCAGCAGCGACCGTTCGAGCTCGATCGACTCGACCAACCCGTCAGCATCGTCGGCGAGTGGATGCCGGCGACGCGTGGCGTCGTACCGGCGCACCAGTTCCGGTGTGGCGGCGTCGAGGAACACCACGCGCACGTCGTGGCCGTCGGCTCGGAGTTCGCCGACCTTGCTGAGCACCTCGGTGTGTTGGCGTCCGGCCACCAACGCCAAGCGCTCGATGTCGGAGTTCGGCTTGGCGGCCAACTCGACGATGGTGCCGATCAACGCCGTGGGCAGATTGTCGACCACGAACCAGCCGAGGTCCTCGAGGACATCGGCCACCCCGGATCGGCCGGCTCCGGAGAGCCCCGTGATGAGCACGATGTCGGCCACTTCGCCACCCTACTGACTGACCCACGTCGCCCTCGTCCAGAAACCCCCCGAGCGATGAGCCAACCCCCCACATACGGAGCTTTCGCTCATCGCCTCGGGCGACGGGGCCGACGTCGTCGGGCGTCAGGTGCGGCGGAGGCGGAGGTGGAGCAGGCGGGGGATGTCGGCCGCGTCGGCGTACTCCTGCGCCTGGGCGAGAAATCCGGGTGGTGGGGCGGGTTCGTCCATGTGCTCGAGCATCAGGCCGTGGTCGGCAAGGGTGTTGAGGTAGCGCGACAGCGGTCGGTGGACGAAGCGGATGAACACGCCGAGCTCGACCTGTTCGACGAAGGCCGCTTCGGGCAGATACGGCCCGATACGCCAGTACTGCTCGGGTGGATCCACCATGTGGTCGTCGATCAAGAAGCTGCCCGGTGTCTGCAGCAGGGGGTGGTTGAGGAACAGGTTGAACTGGCCTCCTGTTCGCACCACCCGTGCGATCTCGGCGATTGCATCATCGACGTCGTCGATGTGTTCGAACACCAGGCAAGCAACTGCTGCATCGAAGCTGGCGTCACCGAACGGCAGCGACGCAGCGCCGGAGCGGACGTACGCCGCTCCCCCGCCGCGAACGGCTGCAATGCTGATCTGGTTCCACGTCGGGTCGATGCCGACGACCACTGCTCCCGCTGCGCTCAGGAGTCGGCTGATCTGCCCGTCACCGCACCCGACGTCGAGGATTCGGTCGAAACCAGCAAGTTCAGCAGCGGCCATCGGCAGGATCTGCTCCACGTACTCGGGGTCAGCCCCCTCGGTGAACCCCTCGATCCACCACCCCGCATGCTCCTCCCACAATCGATCGCCCCCCGACCCCAGTGGGTTCCCCGAGCCCGGGTCTCCGGGAACCACCAGTGGGTTCCCCGAGCCCGGGTCTCCGGGAACACCCACTCCCTCGTGGGTCGGGCCGGCCTCGTTGCTCACGACCGCAGAGGTTACGGTCGGCGCGATGAAGTTCTCCGTGTGGCCCAACTCCGACCGAACGACCGACGAACTGCTCGACGTGGCGCGCACCGCCGACGCCGGCGACTGGCACTGTCTGTGGTTCGCCGACCATTACATGCCCAACACCGGCAGCGAGGACATCCAGCAGGGCAACCTCCACGAATGCTGGGCGATGCTGCCGGCGTTCGCCGTCGCCACCGAGCGCATCCGGATCGGGTCGCTGGTGGCGCCGACGTCGATCCACCACCCGGCGATCCTCGCCAACCGGGCGGCCACCATCGACCACCTGTCGAACGGACGGCTCGTGCTCGGTATCGGCGCCGGCTGGCAGATCAACGAGCACAAGGCCTACGGCATCGAGCTCGAAGCGCCCGGCACCCGGGTGAGCCGGTTCGAGGAGTCGATCCAAATCGTACGGTCGCTGCTGTCACAGGAGCGCACCACCTTCCACGGCGAGTTCTACGACATCACCGATGCGCCCGCCGACCCCAAGCCGATCCAGACACCGCTGCCGATCCTGGTCGGTACCGGCAGCCCGCGGATGCTGCGCATCACCGCCCGCCACGCCGACCAGTGGAACACGTGGGGCGGCCCCGACATGGCGATCGGGGCGCTCGACAAGCTGCATGCGGCCTGCGAGCAGGTCGACCGCGACCCGGCAACGATGTGGAAGTCGGCGCAGGCGCTGATGTTCATGACCGACAATGCCGAGTTCGCCGACAAGGTCCGCAGTGGTGACATGGGGCCCCGGTCGGTCGTTGGCTCCGTGAGCGAACTCGTCGACACGCTCGGCCGCTACGCAGCGGCGGGCTTCGACGAGTTCATCGTGCCCGACTTCACCCTCGGCAACACCGCCGAGGAACGCGCCGCCCGATACGCCACGTTCCACGACGAGATCCTGCCGCAGCTCGCCTGACCCGCCCTCGACGTCACGTTTGGTGTCTGACACCAAACGTCACGTCTCAGGTGACGGCTTGGTTGCGGCGACGACGGGAGACCAGCAGCAGCGCGGCACCGGCGAGCAGCAGCAGCGGCGCCCACACCATCAGGACCCCAGGGCCACCACCGGTGTTCGCGATCGGCTTCGGCTTGGGTGCCGCCACCGACGCGTCGTCGGTCACCTTCGGCACATCGGGGGCACCACCCTCAGCGGTGACCAGGTTGGTGATCACGGTGCCCGCCGCAGCGTTCACCCTGGTGACGATGTTGATCGGCGGCGCCGACGCTCCGGCGGCCACCGGCTCGTCGTAGGTGCAGCCGACAATCTGGCTGAACTCGGAACACACCCAACCCGTGCCGTTTGCCGACACGAACACCAGCGCTGTCGGCAGCCGGTCGGTGACCAGGATCGGGTCAACGGTGTCGTTCGGGCCCTCGTTGCTGACCACCACCGACCATGTCGCCGTGGAACCCTGCAGCGTCGACAACGTCTTGTCGACGCCGAGGCGCACCAGCGGTGCGACCTCGGCGACGTCGGTGTCGGTGTTGTTGCCGAGGTCGGTATCGGGGCACAACTCCTCGGTTGCTTCGTCGGCGGGGCCGACGACACAGCCGGGGGTGGTGACGATCGCGGTGTTCTCCACGGTCGGGACGGCTCCAGCGCCGACGTCGGCCACGATGGTGATCACCAGTTCCTCGTCGACATCGACGGCGTCGATGGCCTGACAGGCCACGGTCTGGCCGGTGATGTCACAGGTCATCCCATCCGCTTCGGCCGACACCGGCGTGAGCGAGCCCGGCAACGTGTCGAGCATGCGCACGGGTCCGGGGTCGGGCGTGGGTCCGTTGTTGACCACGGTGACGGTGAACGTGATCTGGCCACCGACCTTCACCGGGCCGGCATGGGTCTTGGTGATCCCCAGGTCGACCAGGGGCGGCACGGTGACGGCGTCGCTCGCCGAGTTGTTGGTGGTGTCGTTGTCGTCGGTCGGCGACGACACCGTCGCGGTGTTGGTGACACCCGGGTAGGCCACAGGCAGCACGCTGGCCGTGACCGTGATCTCGAAGGTCTCGTCGACGCCGAGGCCGTCATCCTTGGTACAGGTGACGACGTTGCCATCGATCTCACACTTGGCCACATCCGAGGCGGCGTCGGTCAGGTCGAGACCCTCTGGAAGTTCGTCGACCACCGTGATCACAGCGTCGTCGTCGATCGGACCCTTGTTGCCCACGAGCAGCGTGAACACGAGCGGCTCGCCCACTTTGACCGGCTCCGTATGGGTCTTCTCGATGAAGAGATCCACGAGGCGGGGCACATCCACGATGTCGGTGGACGTGTTGTCGTCAGGGTTGCTGTCCGGCGTGTCGGACTCGACCACGCCGGTGTTCTCCACCTGCGGGAATGCCCCTGGTTCCACCGTGGCCGTCACGAGGATGTCCTCGGCGACGCTGGGCTCACCGCCCGACGGTGCCGGCAGTGGGCCAGTCAACACACAGTCGACGTTGGGTGCTGCACTGGCGGTGCAGTCCCACGCCGACGCCTCGAGTGCACCGGCAGCGCTCACGAAGGTGAGCCCCTCCGGCAAGGTGTCGGTGACCCTCACGCCGCGGGCCTCCGAGAGCCCCTCGTTCTCGACCCGCAGGGTGAACACCAGGTCGTCACCGATACGGACGCTGTCCGGGTCGTGCGACTTGACGATCGACAGGTTCGCCGAGGTCACCACGGTGACCGGGTCGGTGACGCTGTTGTTGTCCGGGTTCGGATCGGTCGGGTAGTCGATGCTCGCCACGTTGTCGTAGATGCCGGCCGTGTCCGACGGGTCCAACGACGGATCGAGCTGCACCGTCATCAACATCGACGGCGCCACCGTCGGGGTCTCCAGCGTGCCACCGATGAGCCCGGGCGTGGCGCCGGGTTCGCGGCCGAACGTGCAGTCGACCACCTGCGGGTCGGAGTCGGCGCGTGGTGCACAGCGCCAAGGGCCGTCGACCCCGAGGTAGCGGAAACCGGGCGGCAGCGTATCGGTGACCACGATCGGGCCCGGAGCGTCGCTCGGCCCGAAGTTGCTGACCACGATCTCGAACGTCATCCGATCGCCGGCGATGACCGGATCGATCGGGTGGCTCTTGGCGACACCGAGATCGGCTTCGGAGATCACGTTGGTGACCGCCGTGTCGAAGTTGTTCGCGGTGTTGGTCTCTGGCGTGGTGGTGCTCACCGTTGCCAGGTTCATGAGTGCGGCGCCCGTCGGCTCGCCACTGCCCACCTTGGCAACGACATCGACCACCACGGTCGGCTGGAGACCGGTGACCGGATCGGTCGGATCGAGCGAGCCGAGCAGACACCGAACGGTGACACCGGTCGGTGTCACGCATGCTGCATCGGCACTGGTGGCCGACACCACGGTCATGCCACTCGGGAGGAGATCCTCGATCACCAGGTTCCGTACGGTCGAGGGGCCGTTGTTGGTGATGGTGAGCGCGAACGTGCCGTTCTCGCCGGCGCGCACTGTTTGAGTCTCGGGTGTCTTGACGATCTGGACGTCACCCTCGACGATGACCGGCACCACGCTGGTGCTCTGGTTGTTGTCGGGGTTGCGGTCCGGCGTTGTGGCAGTGACCGTCGCAGTGTTGAAGATGGTGGTCTGCCCGGTCCCAGGACGCACCCTGGCGACTAGCGTGATGGGCGGTGCCACGTTTGACCCGCCCGCAGTGCTGGCCAGCAGCGGCGTCGAACGCGTGCAGGTGATCATGCCCGACGAGCCAGGAGCGGGGGCGTCTGCCGAGAATGCGCACGCCCAGTCCGGGCCACCGTCGACCGACACGAAGTCGAGCGTGTCGGGCAGCGGGTCGGTGACCACGATGTCGGCGGCCGATGTGGCCAGGCCGTTGTTGGTGACCGTGAGGGTCCAGGTGACGTTGTTGCCGGCGATGACGTTGCCGGCGGGCCGGGTCTTGACGATGCCGAGGTCGGCCTGTGGATCGGATCCGTTGGTGACCGACGACGAGCTGTCGGTCGGGTCGGTCGGCGACGTCACAGTGGCCGTGTTGGTTCGGTCGCCCACGACCCCTTCAGCCACGCGAACCGTGACATCGACGATCGAGAACGCCCCGGGCGGCATCGCCCGGTCGAGGTTGCAGGTGAACGCCGTGTTCGCGGTATCCGCATCAGGGGTGCAGGCCAACACACCGAACACCCCGGCCTCGGTGCTGCTGGCGGCACTCACGAACGTGATGCCCTCCGGCAGCGGGTCGGTGATGCGGACCGACTGCGCGTCAGACGGTCCGGCGTTGGCGATCCGCATCCGGTAGACGGCGGTGCCGCCGGGAACGAGATCGCGATCGAGGGTCTTCAGGATCGACAGATCGGCGATGGCGGTCGGCCTGGCGACGTTGTCGGACGTGTTGTTGTCGAGATCGGTGTCCGGGGTGGTGCCGGTGACCCGCGAACGGTTCACGATGTCCACCGCCGGGTCAGCGCTCGCCGACACGAACACCTCGATGGGGATCGACGGCGCCGACTGCCCGGAGAGCAGCGAGTCGAATCCGGCATCGGCGAGTCGGCACGTGACCGTGCCTCCTGAACCGTCTCCGTTGGTGCCGCTGAGCACGCAGTCCCACGGATCGTCGACCGCTGTCGGCGCCTGCGGTGCACTCACGAACGTGACCTGCGGCGGCAGGGTGTCGGTGACCACGATGTCGGCGCGCGACGTCGACGGGCCCAGATTCGTGACCGCCAGGTTGTACGTGAGTGGACGGCCCGCGGTGACAGTCTCCGTGCTGCGCGTCTTCACGATGAGCAGGTCGGCTTCGGCACCCGACGGTGACGGTGTCGTCGTCGGTGTTGTTGGTGGGATCACGATCGAGGGTGTCGCCATCGACCGATGCGGTGTTGGTGAGGGTTCCCTGGAAGTCGGACGGAATCTCCACCGTGACGGTGATGTCGGGGAGCGCCGCCGGCGATGCGAGCACCTCGTCGGTGGGCACCCGGTTGCAGGTGATCGTGCCGCCGAGATCTCCCTCGCCGACCCGGCTGCAGATCCAGCCATCACCGGTTGCGCTGATGTACTTGACGTCGTCGGGCAGCGTGTCGGTGACCACGAACGGTCCGATCGCAGGATCGACATCGGTGTTGTTGGCCGCCGACAGCGTCCAGCTGAATTCCCTGCCGGCGATCGCGGTGCCGACCGGATTCTTGATGATCAGCAGGTCCGCTGCCTCGATGATCGCAACGGCATCGTCGGAGTCGGAGCCGTAGCTGCCGGCACCGCTACTGGTCGAGCCGGTGAGGTCTTCGCCCGTCGAGCGGGCACTGTTGACATGGTCGACGTCGGAGCCGACACCTGGATCTCCCGTGACTGCCTGGGTCGGGATGGTGCTGAACACCACGGTGAGCGACTGGCCCGGCGCCAAGGTGCCGAGCTCCGCCCAGGTTGCCACTCCGTTCACGATCGTGGGATCGGCCGTGATCGGTGCCTGCCCACCGGGACGGGTGATCACCGTGCTGCCGGGAACGTAGTTCCAGTTGACGGGGAGTGTGTCGATGACGGCAACCTCGTAGACCGTTCCATCACCGTCGTTGGTGACCTCGATGTTCCAGCCGAACGCCACGTCGATGAACGCCGGCGTGTCGGTCAGCACCGTCTTGTCGATGGCGAGCTTCGGGAACTGCGGGGTCACCGTTGCGGTGTCGGTGTTGCCGGCGTAGGTGCGACCGCCCGTGGGCAGGCTGTCGAACGACGTCAGTGTTGCGGTGTTGACCAGCGCGGTCCGGTCGATGCTGGTACTCGGCGTGGCCAACGTCGCGTCGTAGGTCAACGCCGGGTCGAGCGTGGCACCGACCGCAAGCGGCCCAGAGATGTTCCACGTGATCAGACGCGCTGCTGGGTCGTAGGTCCCCGAGCTCGAGATGGTGGCGACGTCCACGACGACACCCACTGGCACCTTGTCGGTGACCACCAAGTTGTAGGAGGGCGCGATGGTGTCGCCGCTCGCGTTGGTGAGGCCGAGGGTGTAGGTGAACGTTTCACCTGGTTCGGGCGTGGCGTTGTCGACCTGCTTGTTCAACGTCACCTTCGGCTCGATGACCAGTGTCGACGATGTGGCGGTGTCGTTGCCTGGCTTGGTGTCGGGGGTGGTGCCCACGACCCTCGCCTGGTTGACGATGGGGTTCGGTGTGCCGTTGCGAGGATCGGCAACCGCAGTGACGGTGATCGCTGACGCCGACGCACCGGGGCTGCCCCCGGCAAGCGTCGCCGACTGCACACATGACACCGTGGTGCCAGCCGTCGCCGAACAGTTCCAGCCCGCTCCGCTCGCCGTCACCGGCCCGACCACGCCGGCCGGGAGGTTGTCGGTGACCGTGATGGGGCCGATCGAATCGGACGGCCCGAGGTTCTGCACGCCGATCGTCCACGAGATCGGGGCGCCCGGCGCAACCGGATCCCCTGCCGTCTTGGTGATCGCAAGATCGGCGGTGCCGACGAACGTGGCTGGCTCGGTGTCGACGTTGTTGGCCTGCTTGGTGTCAGGTGTGACGGTGGGATCGTCCGGCGTGGAGGCCGAGTCGACCCGCGCCACGTTGCGGACCAGTCCGCTCACCGATGCAGCCACGTTCACCGTGATCTGCACCGTGGATGAGGCCCCAGCCGCGAGCGGGCCGTCGAGATCACACGTGAAGCCATTGATGACCGGGTCGGTGGTCGTGGCGGTCGCCGCACACGTCCATCCCCGTGCGTCGACGTTCGACGACGCATTGAAGGTCAAGCCGGCAGGCAGCGTGTCGGTGATCCGCACGATGGCCCCAGCGTCGGACGGGCCGAGGTTGTCGACCTTGATGTCGTACACCGTTGGCTCACCTGGAACCGCTGGACCACGCCAGGTCTTGTCGATCGCAAGGTCGGCATCGGCGCCGACTGGTGTGCTGACTTCGGCACGGTTGTTGGTCGTGTTGGTGTCGGTGGTGATCAGCGAGTCGGGATCATTGACGGCGACGTTGACGAAGTTGCCGGTTGCGTTGCTCGGCACGTCGATGGTGACGATGATCCGCGGTGCGCTCGATCCCGGTGCCGGTGACGCCGGCAGGTCGGCGATCCGATCACACGTGACGTCGCCACCCAACGAGCTGCCGTCGTGCACACAGTCCCACGTCGGGCCGCCGTCGACCTCGACGAACCTGGCGCCGGCGGGAAGCGTGTCCACGATGGTGATCGGGTCGCCGGGTGTCGCCCGCGACGTCGACGGGCCGAGGTTGGTGACGTCGATCCAGTACGTGGCCGGCCGTCCGGCAGTCAGGCTGCCGCTCAGTCGCTTGAGCACCTGGATGTCGGCGCGCGTGACCACTGCGACCTCGTCGGTGGACGTGTTGTCCTTGGCGATGTCCTCAGGGGTCTCGTAGGTGCGGCCTGCGACCGACGCCGTGTTCGAGATCAGCGTGCCGTCGGGGAGGTCCGACGCAATGCGCACCGTGACGGTGATCGGCTCGAACGATGCGTCCGGGGCGAGCGTGTCCGGAATCGCATCGAGCGTGTTGCGGATACAGGTGACCTGCGAGAGCGTGGTTGGTCCGGTGGCCGGCGAACAGATCCAACCGGTGCCGCTGATGCTCACGAGGGACACGCCGGCGGTGGTCGGAAGGGTGTCGACGACCTGGAACGGGCCGACGGCGGTGTCGGGGCCCTGGTTCGACACGTCGATCGTCCATGCGAAGTCGGTCTGTCCTGCAAAGGGAGCGGTGTCGTGCGTCTTGACGATCTCGAGGTCGACGCGGTCGATACGGGTCGATGCGTCGTCGGTGTCGGTGTATTGGCCGTCGACGCCGTTGTCGTCGCCGTTGCCGGGGGCACCCGAACCGTCGACCGCAGTGGCGGTTGCAGTGTTCGTCTGCGCGACGTCGGAGCCCACCCCAGGGTCGCTGGCGACATCCTCGCCGGGCACGGCGAGATACGTGATCGTGAACTTCTCACCGGGGCCGCGGGTACCGCCGCTCTGGATCACGCCGGGCTGCAGCGTGCCGAGATCGGCCCAGCAGACATCGGCGAGGCAGGGGGTGGTGGACACTGCCGGGCCCGTGGTGGGCGCGCCAGTCAGGGGCGTGAACGTGACCGTGGCCGAATTCGGCACGTAGGTCCAGTTCGGTGGCAGGTCGTCGGCGAGCGACACCTCGAAGGCGGTTGCATCGCCGGTGTTCTGCACCACGACGGTCCAGCGGTACTGATCGCCGATGTAGGTGGGCTCGCCCGAGTCGGTCTTGGTGACGTCGAGCACGGGGAACCGTGGTGCGACCTCGGCGGTGTCGGTCGGGTTCTCGGTGTACTCGCGAACGTCGTCGTTGTCGGTTCGCTCGTCGTCGGTGAGGCCGAAGTAGCTGGGCACACCTGCGGTGTTGACCAGTTCGATCCCCGTGGTCAGCTCCGCACTGTCGGCGAGCGAGGCCTCATAGGTGAGGACGAGTTCGGTCGGGCCGTCGCAGAGCGCCGGATCGAGACCCGCTTCGTAGCGGCCGCACAGCGGACCGGTTGGCAGCACATCTGGGCGCTGCCACGTGATGGTGCGGCTGGGCTCGTCGTAGGTGCCACCGTCCGAGATGGACGCGGTGTCGACCACGATGCCGGCGGGCACCACGTCGGTGATCGTCAGGTCGTACGCTGCCGACACGAACTGATACGTCGGGGCGCTCACGTTCGTCGGGCCGTTGGACACCGTCAGGGTGTAGGTGAGCACGGGAGGCACGCCCGGCTCGGGGCTGGGTTCGGACACGGCCTTGTCGATGTCGACGGCGGGTTCGGTGACGCTCACGTCGACCGTCGAGCGATTGCCGAAGCGATCCCAGTCGAAGATGGGCGAATCCGGGACGTCGCCGCCCGCCTCGGTCTCCCATGCGGTCCGCGCCGAGTTGGTGATCGTCACCGAGGCGACATTTGCGTCGATGTCGGCGACCACTGCGGTGTACTGCACCGTGTAGACACGGTCGTACGGCGTCGAGAGCAGGTCACCGAAGTAGAGCCCGAGGATGAAACCTCCCGCAGGAAGCTCGCCGATCGGCGGATCGGGCATCGCAACGGGATCCAGCAGCACGGGAGTTGCGGTGCATGGCGGCGGTGCCGGCGTCGAATCGGAGGGAACCGACGTGCATTCCCCGCTTCCTGGTACGACCTGGACCGTGGCGGGATCGAGGCCTGCCGGCAGGCGGTCGAGGATCGTGGACTTGAAGTAGTTGATGCCCTGCGGCACGCGCGTCTCGAGGGAGTAGGTGACCGTTTCACCGATCGTGGCTCGCTCCGGCGTCACCGTCTTGTTGAGGCTGGCGTCGGCAACCGTCACCGCGCTCTCGGCGGAGTCGGTCCGCACACGTTCGTTGGTGGCGACGTTGCCGCCGTCGGCCAGCGTGCTGCCGACGAGATCGGCAACGTTGGTGTAGCCCTGGCCACCGATCGAGGTTCCGTCGACACGGGCCGAGTAACGACGCAACGCGCTCGCTCCGGGAAGGATCGTGCCGACGTCATAGGTGATCTTGGTCGTACCGACGGCACAGCCGTTGGTTCCGTCGCCGGGTGCCTGCGACGACGGGGCATCGTCGGGCGAACCGCCCGGCGGGCCCGCAGTCGGCGCCAACAGGGTGAAGACGCCCGGGATGCAGTCGGTGATCACGACATCGTGGATCGGCGGCGCAGCCCGGCTCGGAGCCGGGTCGGACGTGTTCGGGGTGCGAGCCGCAGCGGTCAACGTGAACTGCACGATGTCGCCGCCGTCGACGCCACCGGATGGCGCGTTGTTCGACTTGTCGAGCGTTGGATCCGGCTGGCGGATCTGGACCACATACGTGGCGTCAGGCGTCACCACAGCAGGGCTGGTCGTCGCGGCGGCGGACGTCGACGTGAACCTCGCGGTGTTGGTCGTGTTCGGCTGGGTGGTGGTCGCGGGCTTCACACGTGTGGTGAGCACCACCTCGAAGCGGGCGAAGCGGTTCGGCGCGGTGCCGGACGTGGTCTCGACGCTGTACGTGGTCGGAAACGTGAGTGTGCCCGTCGTCGTGTCGAGGGTGAACCCTGTGGGCAGCGGTTGAGGGGAGGTCAGCGACGAGGAATCGGGGTAGTAGCGGGCAATCGCCGGCGTCGCCCCGAATGGCTCCATCTGCGACGGCAGCACATCGCTGAGGACCGCGTTGAACACCGTGGTGCCCTCGGGGATCTCAACGGCATAGGTGTACGTCACCGTCTCACCCGGTACCGCCTGACTGGCGAGATTGTTGTTGGTCTCGGCCACCGACGTCGTGCCGGTCTTCGTGACGACGGCCCGCTCGAGCTGCACCGACGACACGTCGTCAGCGGGCGGGGCGGTGGCGCTGCCCACCGGAGCGAAGTCGGGGTCGATGTTGTTCGACGGCACGAACAGCGGCGACGGCGTGTTCTCGACGTTGGTGAACGCACGCATCGAGCGGACGCCCGCAGTGTTGTCGAACTCCGCGCCGATGGCGCTGGGATCCGGGATCGCCAGGCTGTAGAACAGCGAGCAGGTCTCCGGGTTCGCCACCGGATCGGCGGCGTTGCCCGTGCGGTCACACCCTGGGCGCAACGCCGGCGCCGGGTCACCGACGGTGCGGTCGCCGGTGAACAGTGCGTACCCGTCGTCCTGACCGAAGGTCCAACGGATCACCGCTCCGTCGTCGGTCGAGAACGGATAGTTGGTTCCGCCGAACTCGATGCACCGACCGATGTCATCGTCGGGACCGAAGTTGGTGATCCCGGACACGTCTGCACACGTCAGCTGGTTCGGCAGGATGTCGATCACATCGAGGTCGCGAACCGAGAAGTCGTTCTGCCGCTCGACATCGCCCGTGTTCTGCAGGTCGATGCGGAACGTTGCGCTCGCCCCCTGTCGAACGAACAGGCCGTCTTGATTCGAGTTCGGTCCGAACACCGTCGCAGGGGCATCGGGCTGGACGGGGTCCGTGATGCTCGCGACTCCCTTGACCACACCCACCTCCGGCGCGGGAACGATCGCCAGGTTGGATGCGTCGCGGTACGACTGCCCGACACCGGCAGAGTTCTCCGTGCGCATCTTCATCAAGTTGCCAGCCACCACGGGGCGGTCGTTGTCGGGGATGTCGACCACCTCGGCGGCGAACACCACCTCGAACACGTTGTCGGTTCGGTCGACATACCGGATCCCCGAGCCGGGCTCCACGGCTCCCACCAGCCAGGTCAGCGGGTCGCTGTCGAGAACTGGCGGAACGAACTCCAGCTCGCCGTCCGCTACTGCGAAGTCGTTGTTGGCGGTGGCGCGCCACGAATCTGCCACGTACTCGAGGCCGGCGGGCAGGAAGTCGGTGATCACCGGAGCGCTGGTCTGCTCGTCATCCGGGAAGTCGACGCGCAGGACGAAACAGACCTGATCGCCGAGACGGAAACCGAGCGCGTCGGCGTCGGCCGGGGTCAGCGGCTGGTTCGCGTCGACATACGCCGGGCCGGCCCCGGCAAGATCTCCCGCCGGGTCCGGACACAACGAGTTGGCAGGGCTGGGGTTGGGCTCGAGCCGAACGTCCGCGTTGCGTACGCGGATCTTCTTGTCGATCTCCTGCTCACCCGTCGTCAGGGTGTACGAGGAATCGTCGGTGACTCCTTCGACCACGAGATCGAGGTCGGCCGGCACACCGTCGATCGAGGTCGTGGTCGCCAGCGACGACACGTTGTTGGTGAAGCTGTCGCCGACCACCGTCGGGAGACCGTCGAGTGCCCCACCTTCGTAGAACGGGCGCATGTACGCGGTGTAGGTGACGGCGCGGCTGCTCGCGCTGTCGAGGTCGAACGGCTCGAACGCCACCGTGAAGCCGCCCGGCAGGAAGCTGCCCGGGTTGGCTGGATCGGGTTGACCCGGCGTGACGGACTGGTACAGCGGCGACGGCGTGGGCCCGACATCGCCGCAGTTGGCGGCGTCGGTCGATGGGTACGCGAGGTTGCCCTGCGGACACAGCCCGTTGGGCACCAGGTCCGTGAGCCGGATGTCGGACGCCGAGACGTACTCGCTCGTGTCGACCGTGATCGTGTAGTTCACCGAGTCGGTCGTGTTGAAGTCGCTGCGGTCGGCCGTCTTGATGATCCGGATGTCCTCGATGGTCCGCTCGAGTTCGTCGTCATCGCTGACCAGCGGGCTCGTGCCGGACTCGACGCTGCCGGCATAGTTCCCCGATGCCTCTGCGGTGTTCATGACGGCGGCTTCGCCGGGCAGTTCCCGGGTCGAAGCGCCCGTGTTGTTGTCGAGGTTCCGCGCCTGCAGGCCGGATTCCGGCGCCGGCGTCGTCCCCGCCGCAAAGGGTTCGTTCTCCTGGAGCGGGATACCTGCGGCGTAGGGCAGCACGATCTGTGCTCCCGCAGCGGCGTTGCCGAGATTCCAGGTGACGATGGTTGAGCCGTCGGTGTCGGTCTCGACACGATCCGGCTCGACACAATCCACCACGGGTGCCACGTTCAGCGGCCCGGAGCCGCTCCACTCCTCGGTGACGACGACCGAGTTGTCGGGTCCGCCGCACCCGAGGAATTCGAGCGCGGGGCTGAGCCGGTCGGTGACGACCACTCCGTCGACCCCGCCTCGATCGGTGATGTCGACGGTGAGGGTGTAGGTGGTGACGAACTGGTGCACCCCACGCAGCAGTTCGCCCTCCGGGCTCGGCTCGGCCTTGGTGATCTCGATGGCGGAGAGCCTCGTGGCAGCCGTGTCCGACGCACCAACGATCGATGCGTCGAACAGCGGTGAAGCCGGATCGTCGAACACGGGGAGCCCGGTGTCCTGGTCGAAGGTGGGCAGCGATCGTGGGTTGCTGCTCCCATAGGCGTTGGCGCTGTTGTCGACGACCGCACCCACGGCGAACACGTCGGTACGAGTGACGTCGCCATCGACCGTCGGAGCCACCTCGAACCCGATTTCGAATGAGTCGCCGACCTGGAGATCGGAGACGTTCGACCAGACGAGTGTGTACTGAAAGACCTCAGCACCCGAAACCGGCTCGGTCACCGGAGTCTCGATGATCTGCGGATTCCCCAACGCCGCCGGCACGGTGGTTCCTTCGACGAACGACACGCCGATCGGGAGCACGTCGCGGAAGGTGAGGTTGTACAACGGAACTGCCCCAGCAGCGGTGTTGCCTGCCGTCAGCGTGTACCCGATGTTCTCGCCGGCGAGCACCTGGCCCGGCCCCTCCTTCACGAACGACGGAGCCGGCGGCGCTGCCTGTGTGGGCAACTGCGACGGCAGCGACACCTGAGCGCTCGCCGTCGTCGGAGCAACGGGTGTCAATGTCAGCAACGACGCGAACAGCGCAGTCACGACGGCCAGCAGCCAGTTCCGGTTGTGCATGCGTGTCCGCTTTCGTTGCTGCGAAGCAAGGCCGCGCGATACGGCTATGTCAAACAAGTCATCGGCACGATAGGTGCCCGACTTGAGAAAGAAGCACCACAAACGCCGAAATTTCTTTGGACAAGCACTTCCAACCGCACGCTGACACCGACAATGCGGACCAGTCCGTCACCCGGAGCAGCGCGGCCACCGCAGTCGGTGGGATAGTCAGTGCGCTTGGTGGAACCTCGAGTACACGGCGCGGGCGACCGCGTCGGGAAGAAACGAAAGTGCCGTCAGGTCATCGAGTTCGGCACGTTTCACGGCATTGATGCCCCCCAGAGCCTTGAGGAGCTTCTTCTGGCGCACCTCGCCGAGGCCGGCGATGCCGTCGAGGGCGCTCACGGTCATCCGTTTGCTGCGTCGCTCGCGGTGGAACGTGTTCGCGAACCGGTGGGCCTCGTCGCGGATGCGCTGCAACATGAACAACGCATCGCTCCCCCGCGGGATCTCCACCGCCTCCGATCGTCCGGGGATGAAGACCTCTTCGAACCGCTTTGCGAGACCGGCGACCGGGATCTCGTCAGTGAGTTCCAGTTCGTCGACCACCCGCTTGGCTGCATTGAGCTGCCCCTTGCCGCCGTCGACGAGCAGGAGTTGCGGCGGATAGGCGAACTTGCCGGGCTTGTCGCCACGCTCGTTCACCGGGCGATCGCGTTCATCGAGGTACGCCTGCAGGCGACGGCGAACCACCTCGGCCATCGCCGCCACGTCGTCGCTCGCCCCGACCTCACCGCCGGTGTGCTCGCCGGCACCGACGGTGTTGACCTTGAACCGCCGGTACTCGCGCTTGTTCGGCAGCCCGTCCTCGAGCACCACCATCGAGCCGACGTAGTCGGTGCCTTGGAGGTGGGCCATGTCGTAACACTCGATGCGAAGTGGAGCTTCGGGCAGCCCGAGGTGGTCCTGCAGTTCGGTGAGCGCCCGACTGCGGGTGTTGTGATCGCTGGCCCGGCGAAGCCGGTGACGTGTGAACTCCTCCTTGGCGTTGCGGGTGACGGTCTCCAAGAGCACCCGCTTGTCGCCACGCTGCGGCACCCGGATCTGCACCTTCGAGCCCCGCCCCATCGACAGCCACTCCTCGTACGTGGTGAGGTCATCGGCCTCGTAGGGCACCAGCACCTGCTTGGGCACGCCGAGAATCGGATCCTCTCCGTACATCGACTCGACGACACGGTCGATCAACTTGCCAGGCGTGAGCTCCTCCACCTTGTCGAGGATGAACCCCTTTCGCCCCACCACTCGGCCCCGGCGCACGTAGAACACCTGCACCGATGCCTCGAGCTCGTCCTCCGCGATGCCGATCACGTCGAGGTCCTCGTCGCGATCGGCGACCATCTGCTGCTTCTCGATCGCCTTGCGGACTGCGAGGAGGCGGTCGCGCAGCCGAGCCGCGCGCTCGAAGTCGAGATCCGACGCCGAACGCTGCATGTCGGCCTCGAGACGGTCGACGATTTCATCGGTGTCGCCGTCGAGGAACGAGATCAGTTCATTGACCAGCTCCCGGTACGGCATCTCCTCGATCTCGCCGACACACGGCCCGGCGCACTTCTCGATGTGAAACAACAGGCAGGGCCGACCGAGACGCTCGTGCTGGTTGAACTTCGACGGACTGCACGTCCGGATCGGAAACGATCTCAGCAACAGGTCGAGGGTGTCGCGGATGGCGTACGCATGGGCGTACGGCCCGAAATACCGTGTGCCCTTGCGCTTGCGGCCCCGCATCACGAGCGCACGGGGCCACTGGTCGTCGACAGTCACCGCCAGGAACGGGTAGCTCTTGTCATCACGAAGGCGCACGTTGAAACGCGGCCGATGCTCCTTGATCAGCGAGTACTCGAGCATCAGCGCCTCGACCTCGTTGCGCACGATCGTCCACTCGACCGACTCGGCGGTCTGCACCATCTGTGCAGTGCGCGGGTGCAGGTTGCCGCGGCGCCTGAAAGTAGTTCGAGAGACGCTGACGCAGGTTCGACGCCTTGCCGACGTAGATCACACGACCGTGCACATCTTTGAACTGATACGAGCCGGGTTCCTCCGGGATCGTGCCGGTCGGTGGACGCTTCACCATCTCGACTTCACCGGCTCGGTACCTGCATGACGTCTCAAGCATACGGACGGGCAGATACCGTGATGCCCGATGTCCGACCAGTTCGCCGCCATCTTCCGCCGCCGCCCGAACGACGGGTGGTTCCGCGCCGGGGGGTACGACATCACCACCACCGACATCCTGTGTGGGCTGTCGGTGCTGTCGATGTTCCTCTGGGGCTTGTTCCGCGAACGCGTGGAACCAACTGCCGTTTGCACCCACGCTCGTGCGGGACTTCGAGATCTGGCGTCTCGTCACCTGGCCGGTCGCCACCGAGCCGGCGATCTGGCCGCTGCTCGGCATCGTGTTCTTCTGGCTGTTCGGCCAACAGCTCGAGTCGTTGTTCGGACGCGGCAAGTTCATCGCCTGGGTGCTGGCGCTCACCGTCGTCCCGGCGCTGGTGCTCACCCTGCTCGGCCCGCTCGCCAACAGCATCGACTTCATGATCCAGTACGGGTTGAGCAGCCTCTTCCTCGGTGGCATCTGGGTGTATGCCGCCACGTATCCCGGCGTGAAGTGGTTCGAGGTGGTTCCCCTGTGGGCCGTCGCCGCGGTGTTCACCGTGCTCAACCTGTTGCAGGCCACGGGCACGGGCGCCACCGGCCAGGTGATCTTCCTGCTGGTGTCGGTCGGCGTCTCACTGGTGGCCGGCCGTTCGCTGGGTCTCGCCACCGGCTGGCCCATCCCGCACCTCCCGCTCGACGGCATCGGCGCCGGGAACCGTTCGCCGAAGCGCAAGTCCAAGCCCAAGCGGTCGGCCGGATCGTCTCGCGGCGTGGTGCAGGGGCCGTGGAAGAATGCACCGGCGCCAACGCCTCCCCCGCTCCCGGCGTCGCCGGCCGATCAGGCCGAGCTCGACGCGCTTGCTCGACAAGATCGGTGCCAACGGGATGGACTCGCTGAGCGGCGACGAGAAGAAGCGTCTGAACGACCTCAGCAAGCGCCTCCGCAACCGCTGACCCCGCCCATCCGCCGGCGGTTCTCTCGACCCGCACCCCCTCTCCCCACCACAAGCGATGAGCCAAACCCCAACATTTGGGGACATCGCTCATCGCCCGTGCCGGAACGTGGTCTCACGTCTGCGAGCGATGAGCCAAACCCCAACATTTGGGGACATCGCTCATCGCCGCGTGGCGACCGTTCTGACTCGCTGCGTGTGGTCCAAACGTCTGGGCGCCGTACGATGCACGGACCGACTCCCTCCTGCCGAACGAACGACTCGGAAGGAGCAACGTGCCGCACCTCACCGCTCGTGCCCACGAATTCTTCGCCGCTCAACACGGCGTCGCCTCGGTCCAACAACTTCGCGAGAGCGGACTCTCGCGAAGACAGATCGAGCGATTGGAGGAGGTGGGTGCGCTCGATCTCGTCCTGCGCGGCGCCTACCGGAATCCGAGCACCACGTTCGACGACCTGGCTCGCTGCAGCGGTGTCTGCCTTGCCCGGCCGAATGCGATCGTCGCAGGACCGTCCGCCGGTCGTCTGTGGGGCTTGCGCAGGCTTCCTCGCGACCGCAGAGTCCACGTGATCACGCCACCGGCCAGCAACCCCGCCATCGCCGATTGGGTCGTGCCGTACCGGACTGCGGCGATACATCCCGACGACGTGATTCAACGCTCCGACGGAATCAGCGTGACGACGCGAGCACGCACTGTGTTCGATCTCGCACGCCATCTCGACGACGATCGCCTGCTGTCGGTGATCGAACAAGCGATGCACGATGGCCGCATCACCGAGCAGGCCATGCGTGCCGTCGCCGTCGACTGGATTTCTCCGCAGCGGCGATGGGTGTGGAACTACCTGCGACAACTCGATCGGCGACTTGCGGGCGGCCCAGCCGAATCTCACCCGGAAGTCACTGTTGCGAATGCGCTGGCCGAGGCCGGAGTTCGCGGCCTCGTGCGACAGTTCGAACTCGTGATCCCTGGGTATGGCCCGGCTCGATTCGACCTCGCGCTTCCCCGGCATCGCTGGGCGATCGAGATCGATGTGTTCCCCACTCACGACGAAACGCTCGGACGGGCACGGGATCGTCGTCGCGACGCTGCAGCGACCCTCGCCGGCTGGGAGACTCGACGTCTCGATCGCAGAACGTACGAGTCCGATCTCCACGGTTGGGTCGCTGACACGGTCGGCATCTATCGAGCGTTGCCTCGTCGCCCGGCGGCCTGACCCTCAGCCCTCCGGCGATGAGCGAAACCCCCGGATATCGGGGTTTCGCTCATCGCTTACTGGGGTTGCGGCAGCGCAGTTCGGGACGTCGCAGCGGTGTACCACGCAAGGACCAGGAGTGCAGCCGCCAACACCGTTGCGCCGTCGGCGAGCAGGTGGAAGCCGAATGACGCTTTCACGAAGCCCGAACTGAACGCGGCCGCCGCACCGCACAGGCTGAGGGTCAGGTCACCGGTTCCCTGCACCTCGACGCGGGTCGACTCCGGAACCGACGCCGTGAGCAGTGTGGTGCCGCCGATGAGGCCGAAGCTCCAGCCGAGGCCCAGGAAGAACAGCCCCACGAACATCAGCACCGGCACGTAGCCGGCCAACACCGTCGTGATCGTGCCGGCGCCCAGGATCATCGCACCGACCTGGATCGACCGGACGGCCCCGACCTTGTCGACCGCACGGCCAACAAGCGGCGACAAGCCGTACATCCCGACGATGTGCACCGCAATCACCAGTGCGGACAAATCAGCGTGACCGTGATCCTTCATGTGTGGCGGGGTCATCGTCATCACCCCGACCATCGCCGCTTGCGATGCGGCCATCGCCGCCAACCCCAGGCGGGCGCCCGGCGATGACCAGATCACCGAGGCAGACGACCGGACCACCCGCAGCATGCGGGTTCGTTGCGCATGCGGATCGATGCCGCCGATCACCTCGAGGGGGTCCGGACGCAACCGGACCCACACCACGCCCGCAGCCACGAGGAAGAAGGCAGCGGCGAACAGGAACGGACCAACCAACTCGTCGAGGCCGACCCGGGCGGCAACCGACTTCTCGAACGGTGTCAGCAGCGGACCGAGCACAGCACCCAACGCGCCCACCCACACAATTGCCGCAATCGCCGCGCCCTGTTTGGCCGGCTCGGCCAGATCGGCGGCGACGTAGCGCTGCTGCAGCGTGGCCGCCTGCCCGGCCCCGAATGCCAACATCCCGATCACGAACACGGGAAACCACTGCAACTGGCCGCCAGTCGCGGCGATCGACGCTCCCACCGCCCCGATGAGCAACGCCCGGGTGAGGCCGATCCTGCGTCCGCGTCGGCGCATGAACGCCGCCAGAGGGATCGCAGTGAACGCCGCCCCAATCGTGAACGATGCGCTCCCCATCCCCGCCAGACGATCCGAGCCGAGCAGGTCGCTGGCGAGCAGCGACACGACCGCGACCATGCCCGCAACCGCTGCCTGACCCGGTACCTGCGAGAACCGCAGCGAGCGCAGTGTCCGTCGCTGGAGTGCCTCTCGGTCGACCCCGGTGTCTGCCAGAGCCTCGACCATCCACGCAGTCTGCCAGCTCACCGCCTACCCACCCAGGCGATGAGCGAACTCCCCGCATGCGGGGGTTTCGCTCATCGCTCGCGGGTGTGATGGTCTCGGCTCAGAGGATGTCGCGGAGGAAGTGGCCGGTGTGGCTGGCGTCGATCGAGGCAATGTGTTCCGGCGTGCCTTCACCGACGATGGTGCCGCCGCCGTTGCCGCCGTTCGGGCCGAGGTCGATCACCCAGTCGGCAGTTTTGATGACGTCGAGGCTGTGCTCGATCACCAACACGGTGTTGCCCTGGTCGACCAGGCGTTGCAGCACGGTCAGCAGCCGCTTGACGTCGTCGAAGTGCAGCCCGGTGGTGGGCTCGTCGAGCAGGTAGATCGTGTGGCCGGTGGAACGCTTGGCGAGCTCGGCCGAGAGCTTGACGCGCTGGGCCTCGCCACCCGACAACGTGGGCGCCGACTGCCCGAGGCGGACGTAGCCGAGGCCCACGTCGACCAATGTCTGCATGTAGCGGGCGATACCGGGCTGGTTGGCGAAGAAGTCGACCGCCTCGGCCACCGGCATGTCGAGCACCTCGGCGATGTTCTTGCCCTTGAACTCGATGTCGAGCGTGTCGCGGTTGTACCGGGCGCCGTGACAGACCTCGCACGGCACGTACACGTCGGGCAGGAAGTGCATCTCGATCTTGAGCGTGCCGTCGCCGGAACACGCCTCGCAGCGCCCACCCTTGACGTTGAACGAGAATCGGCCGGGCATGTACCCGCGGACCTTGGCCTCATTCGTGGACGCGAACAACTTGCGGACGTTGTCGAACACGCCGGTGTAGGTGGCCGGGTTCGAACGTGGGGTGCGACCGATCGGCGACTGGTCCATGTCGATGACCTTGTCGAGGAACTCGATGCCGTCGATGCGCTTGTGCTTCCCGGCGGACATCTTCGACTTGTAGATCTTCTGCATCAGCACGGGCAGCAGAATGTCGCGCACCAGCGTGGACTTGCCGGAGCCGGACACGCCGGTGACGGCGACGAAGTTGCCGAGCGGGATGTCGATGTCGATGTTCTGCAGGTTGTGTTCTCGCGCTCCCTGGATGCGCAGCGACTCCGAACCCTGTGGACGCCGGACCTCGGGCACGGGAATCGACTTCCGACCCGACAGGTACTGCCCGGTGACCGACTCCTTCACCTTGAGAATGCCGGGCACCTTGCCCGAGTACACGACCTCTCCCCCGTGCTCGCCGGCGCCCGGCCCGATGTCGACGATCCAGTCGCTTTCGCGAATCGTCTCCTCGTCGTGTTCGACGACGATCACCGTGTTGCCGAGGTCGCGCAGGCGAGTGAGCGTGTCGATCAAGCGCTTGTTGTCGCGTTGGTGAAGCCCGATCGACGGCTCGTCGAGCACGTAGAGCGTGCCCACGAGGCCGGAGCCGATCTGGGAGGCCAAGCGGATGCGTTGCGCCTCGCCGCCCGCGAGCGTGCCTGCCGAACGCGACATCGTGAGGTAGTCGAGACCCACGTCGAGCAGGAACCCGAGCCGGGCGTTGATCTCCTTGGTGACACGCTCGGCGATCATCCGATCGCGCTCGGACAGCTCCAACGCAGCCAGGAACTTGGCCGACTCGCCGATCGACATGTCGGCCACTTCGGAGATGTTCTTGTCCTCGATGGTGACCGCGAGCGTCGACGGCTTGAGCCGCGCACCGTCGCACGTGGAACACGCGACCAGGCGCATGTAGCCCTCGTACTGGTCGCGGGCCCAGTCGCTGTCGCTGCCCTCGTGGCGCCGCTTGATCCATGGGATGACACCCTCGTACTCGGTGGAGTACGACCGCGACCGGCCGTACCGGTTCTTGTACTTGACGGTCATCTTGCCCTTGACGCCATGCAGGATCAGTTTCTGCTGCTTCGCCGTGAGGTCTTCCCACGCGGCGCTCATGTCGAGCCCGTTCGCCTCGGCGACCGACTCGAGCATGCGCGTGAAGTACTGCGTGTTCGCGGAGCGCCACGGAGCGATCGCACCGTCGAGCAGCGACATCTCCGGATCAGGGATGATCAGTTCGGGGTCGACCTCGAACGTGGTGCCGAGACCATCGCAGGCCGCGCACGCCCCGTACGGCGAGTTGAACGAGAAGTTGCGCGGCGCCGGCTCGTCGTAGCTGGTGCCACACACCGGACACGCCAGGTGTTGGCTGAACGTCAGCGTTTCGGCGGCACCTTCGCCGTCGCGCGGCACGACTTCGATCTCGGCGACGCCGTCGGCCAAGCCGAGGGCCTGCTCCAACGAATCGGTCAGGCGGCGTTCGATGCCCTCTTTGAGCACCAGGCGGTCGACGACGATCTCGATCTTGTGGTTCTCGTACTTGGCGAGGCGTTCCTCACGCTTGAGGAACTCGTCGATGTCGACCGTTTCGCCGTCGATACGAGCGCGCACGTAACCCTGGCCGGACATGTCCTGGAGCAACGTGTCGTACTCACCCTTGCGGCCGCGAACGACCGGCGCCAACACCTGGAACCGGATGCCATCGTCCATGTCGAGGATGCGGTCCACGATCTGCTGCGGCGTCTGGCGCTGCAGCCGGGTGCCATCGTTGGGGCAGTGCTGCACACCGATGCGGGCGTAGAGCAGCCGGAGATAGTCGTAGACCTCGGTGATGGTGCCCACGGTCGAGCGAGGGTTGCGGCTGCCCGACTTCTGGTCGATCGAGATCGCCGGCGACAACCCCTCGATGATGTCGACATCGGGCTTGTCCATCTGCCCGAGGAATTGGCGGGCGTACGAGCTCAGCGACTCGACGTATCGGCGCTGCCCTTCGGCGTAGATCGTGTCGAACGCGAGGCTCGACTTGCCCGAGCCCGAGAGCCCGGTGAACACGATGAGCTTGTCGCGCGGCAACTCGACGTTGACGTTCTTCAGATTGTGCTCGCGTGCGCCGCGGACCACGATCTGCGGTTCGTCGGCTTTCGGCTTGCGACGAGCGGGGGTCTGCTTGGAGGGCGCCCCGGACTTCGTCGCGGTGGCGGGGGTACTGGCGGCCATCGCCGTCAGAGCCTAGCGCCGAACATCTGTTCTTGCCGGCCCCTGACCGTGCCCCTCGATACAGTCCGAGCCGACTCGACGAATGCACCCTTCAGGCTCACGAGGTGTCGGCCAGGTGGGCACTCAACGCATCGTGACGCCGGAGCGAGTCGGCCAGTCCTCCCGGCTCGAGGTGCCGTGCAGCAGCCTGCAGGACCCCCGCCCCACGATCGTTCTCCCCGCGAGCCAGCAGCGAGGCCGCCCAGTCGAGTTGCGTACGAACCGCCCACGTTCGACTCCTCAGTGCAACCTGTTGGTCGATCGCCGTCGAGAAGAGTTGGTCGGCGCGTTCGTGGTCACCGATTGCGTCGTGCAGCAACGCGAGCAATCGATCGACCGGCCCGAGATAGAGCCCGCCGATGAGCAGATTGAGACCACCGGTACCACTGAGTCGGTCGATGAAGCGGCGGCAGCGAGGCTGGTTGCCGAGACCAGCGACGACTTCTGCCCAGGCGGCCAGACACAGCTGCAGCGTGGCATCGTCGGCGAACTCCTCCCCGTCGAGGTCGTGGAGCGCAGCCTTCACACGATCGAGTTCGCCGTAGAGGAAGCGCACGAGCGCCGCTGTTGCCCGCTCGGGTCCTGCCACATGGCCTGGACCCTCGAGTTGGTCGAGCACGGCGCGCAACTCGCCCAGCGTGCCCCGTTCGCGGGACGAGGCGAGCAGCGTCGTGGATCGATAGGCCACCGCATCGGGCACGCCCAGCGTCTCGAGCCGCTCGACCAGTTCGTCCGCCAGCCGCTCGGCATCGGCGATCTCCCCATCGATCACGCTTCGCATCGTCCGGTGCAGCAAGGTCATTGCGAAACGGACAGGTCCGGGGGCATCGCCCAATGCCTCCATCGAGGCAATCGCCTCGTCGAGGAGTGCTCGGTCCCCCACGTGCAGTGCCATGTAGGCAACATGTCCGAGCACCCGCCAGCGATCGGACACCGACAGTGCCGTCTCGTCGCCGAGCACGTCGAGCGCCTCGCCGATCTGAGCGACGAGTGCAACCCGATCGGGCAGCTCGAACGACGTCACGCCAGCGGTGGCAACGAGTTGAACCCGTTCGAGCACCGGAAGTTCCTCGATCAACACGCGCTGCTGGTCCAGCACCTGTCGACGACCGGAGATGTCTCGTTCGAAGATCAGTTCCTTCGCGAGCTCACCCAGCAGCGCCGCTCGCTGCCACCCGGAAAGCGCCTCGAGCCGAAGTGCGTCGCGGAGGAGCGCAACACGTTCGGGGTCCTCCGGATCCCGGGCACTGAAACTGTGCCGCGCTCGAACCCGCAGAGCAGCCACCACGGTGTCGGTGTCACCGACGTCGATCGCTGACCTTGCCGCTTCGAGCGCGTGGTCGCGAGCCGCCCCCGAGGCCCCGGACACACCCTCTGCTTCGGCCAGCCGTACCAGGACGGCCCGGCGCGCTTCGGACCACTCGACGTCGTCTCCGATCAACCCCAGTGCCCGCTCGAACCAGTGGGCACCGTCTTCGAACGCTCCTCGTGATGCCGCCAACTCACCGGCGCGAATTGCCAGCTCGATCGCCCTTGTCGGATCGCCGCCAGCAGACGACGCAGCCCAGTGCCTGGCCAACTCGGGAACAACGGCATCGAGCGCGCCACCGTGTCGGGCCTCGAGCGCTCTCGCCACCTTGCGGTGCTCGCGGCTTCGCCGACTCGAGGAGAACTCGGCATGCAGGGTCTCCCGCACGATGGCATGGGCGAACCGGTATCGATCGACCCCGACCTCGACGGCGAGGTGAGCGGTCGCAGCGGCCTCGAGCGCATCGAGGACACCCTCGACGTCGGAAACGAGCACGTCAGCAAGGAGCCCAACGTCGAATTCGTAGCCGATGACCGACGCCGCTCGGAGCACGCGCTCGATCGACGGGCCCAGCCGATTGAGCCGTTGCGCGACCACCTCGCGAACCCCGTCGGGCACGACATCGCCCGGCAGCGCCCCGTCGTCGATCCGCTCAGGATCGGGCTCGAAGCGATTCCCACTCTCGAGGACGTCTCGAATCACCTCGCTGAGAAAAAACGGATTCCCCGACGTCTGAGCCTGAATCTGTGCGGCGAACTGGAGCCCGCACGCATCCAATTGTCGGCCACCCGCGCGAGCCAACAACTCGCAGACCTCGTCGCCGCCGAGACCGTCCACCTGGAGCCGAGTCACCGCGGAACGGTCGCGCAGCTCGGCGAACATCGTGAACAGCGGGTGGCCCACCTCGACGTCGGAGTCGCGGTACGAACACACGACCAGCAGGCCAGCTGGTTGCAGTTGACTGAGCTGACGAAGCAGCTGCACCGTCGAGTTGTCTGCCCAGTGGAGGTCGTCGATCACCAACAGCCGCGGCCGATCGGTACCGCCGACTGTCAGCCACGAGGTCACCGCTCGGAACAGCCGAAATCGTACGGCTTCCGGCTCGTCGAGCAGCGGTGGCGGAAGATCGGCGACGAAGTCGCCCAAGTGCGGCATGAGCCGGGAGAGGTCACCCGGGTGGTCGCCGAGCGAATCCTGCAGGCTCGGCCCCGGCTCGTGGCGAACGAACCACTCCAGCGCAGCGCCGAACGGTTGAAACGGAGCACCCACCTGTTCGTCGCACCTGCCCGCCAACACCACAGGCCGAACCGCTGATGCACCATCGCCCGCACCCGCGCTCGCCACCCGGCGCGCCAGCTCCTGAGCGAGCCGGGTCTTGCCCGCCCCTGGTTCACCAGCCAGCAGCACGAGCCCGAATCCTCCGTCGGCCGTCGACTCCCACGACTGCAGCAGACGCGACAACAACTCGGCACGCCCAGCGAACGGGAGGCCCGCCCCGGCCAACGCCGGCGGCAGGTTGTCATCGCGGGCCGACACCTCGCCGAGCGGTTCCCAGAGCACCTCGCTCACCAAGGTCGGCTCGACGAGACCCTTCAGGTGCAATGGGCCGATCGGACGGAATTCGTGGTCGCCACGCCCTCGCGACATCGCGGCGACCACGTCGGTACACCAGATCGAACCTGGGGTCGCGGCTCCCTCGAGACGCTGCGCCTCCACCACCGAGATCCCGAAGCAATCGCCTGCCTCGACGCTCACGTCACCCACCGACAGGCCGATGCGAACAGCAAGTGGCTCAGCATCGCTTCGACGGTTGTCGAGATCCACGGCCTGCTGGACGGCGACCGCTGCGAAGAGCGCGTCGGTGCAGCTCTCGAACACCGCCATCACGCCATCGCCGAGATGCTTGACCACCCTGCCTGAGTTCGCCTCGACTGCGCCGGTCAGCGCTGCGTCATGACTCGCACGCACGTCGTCGGCGGCATCCTCGCCAAGGCGGAGGCGAAGCTCGGTCGACGAGACGATGTCGGTGAACATCACCGTCGCTGTGCGAATCAGTGCCTCCGACACGATGCCGACCTCGCCAGGATCCCCATCGTCGGATGGTACCCGACCGTCGACGTGCACCTGGCCGAGCCGTGGTCGTCGGTCAGCGAGCGACAGGTTCGACGATTCGACGGCTCTGCGTCTCAGGATGGCGTCTGGTCGCGCGAGCCCGCTGTCCGGTCGCCGCGGCGCAGCGACGCCCGCCGGCGGGCCTGAGGAAACTGGCTCGAGAACTCCGCTTCGGCCACATCGGTACCCACCAACACGAGCTCGCCGGTCGCCGGCAGCGCAACATTGGGATCGGGGTTGCCCTGCAGCACGCCATCACGTTCCACTGCAACCACGTTGCAACCGGTGCGGCGATGGACGTGAGCTGCTGCCAACGTGGTACCAGCCAACTCCTTCGGAATCGACGTCCGGAACACGTTGAGACCTTGCGCCACCAACACCGTCTCGTCGCCACGCAGGTGGTTCCAGATCGCTGCGGACCCGGTTCCCGCATAGGACAGCACGGCGTCCGCGCCGGCGCGGTAGAGCGTCGAGACGTTCCGATCGAGCCGCGCCCGTGACACGATGCGAGCATCGGGGCGCAACCCTCGGCAGTAGCGAGTGAGGTACACGTTGACGTTGTCGTCGTGGGTGGTGATCAGGATCGCCCCAGCGTCGTCGATTCCGGCATCGACGAGCACGCTGCGGTCGGCAGCGTCACCGATCACATATCGAACACCGTCCCGGCGGCGTTCGGCCATCTGCTCGACGATGGCGAAGTCGACCCCCGACGCTGCGAACGCTGCACCGACCGCACGACCCACCCGGCCGCCACCGATGATCACCGCACGACTCGGCATGGTCGATGGCGTCGAATACGCAGCGTCATAGGCGGCGAGTTGGTCGGCGGTACCAGCAAGGATCAGCATCGACGACTCCGACAGCACCGTGTCGGCGGTGGCGATCGAGAACGCCCCGCGCCGCCACACTCCAATGATGCTGATGCCGAGGCGCGTGCGCAGTTGCGCCTCGGCCAGCGACATCCCCAGCAACTCGGTGCCGAGCGGGCTCGCTTCGGCGATCTGCAGGCCGGCGAACTGACCGATGACGTGGCTGCCACCCTCGAGCCCGAACGTTCGAGTTGCCATCGCAGCCCCCAGGATCTCGCCGAGCTGAACGATGTGGTCGGCGCCGGCAATTTCGAGGATGTCGACCGATGCGGGAGCGTTGGCACTCGCGATGATCTCGACATCGGGCGCGATCTCACGCACGGTGAACGCGATGTTGGTGTTGATCTGGTCGGACTGCGTGGCGATCACGAGCGCCGCCTGGTCGACCCGCGCGTTGCGGTACGTGCTCGGGTCGTCGAGCGCTCCGACCATCACATTGCGGCCCTCGTCGTGGAGCAGGCCAGCATCGCCGACGTCTTCCACGATGAGCACGTAGGGCACGTCGGCCTGGTCGGCGCGTTCGATGATCGCTGCCTCGACCGGCCCGAGGTTGGTGAGCAGCAGATGACCGGAGGTCGACGTCGGGAGCGCCCGGGGTGCTCGACGTCGATCCCGTTCGGTCATCCACGGCATGAACACGAACTGGATGAACACGAAGGGCAACATCACCAGCAGGAATGTCGAACCGGCCAGCAGTACGACGACGGAGAAGATGCGTCCTGCATCGGACTCGAAGGTGATGTCGCCGAACCCGAGTGTGGTCATCGTGGTCAGCGTCCAGTACACGCTGGTCGGCCACGAGTACTCCCGTTCCTCGTACTCCATCAACGTGTGAAAGACCGTGCTGAACAGCGCCACCATCACCACGAACACCGCGGCGAGCGCCAGGAAGGTCTTCTGGCGACGGTGACGCTCGGCCTTCCGGGCGGCGTGTTGAGTGCGTTCGAAGGGCTGCAGCGCCTGCGCGCTCAGGTCGTGATCGTCGACTCGCACCCGCTGCGTGACCTGGGCAATGGTCGCCCCCAACGACTTCAACATGCCGGCCTCACCGACGCGGTGACGTCACAGTGTGAGCAGCAGAAGACCGAGCACGACCAGCACTCCGACAACCGCAATGCCAACGCGTGCGGCGGTGGACCCGAACATGACCGACTGGTGCGTCTCGTGTTCCCACTGCTGGTTGGCCGGCGAGCCGACCTTGGGCAGGTGTTTCGGCTTCTCGTGCCCCTTGCGCGGCTTGCTCGTGCTACTTCCCACGCCGCGACACTACACCGCGATGCCGAGACTCACTGAGCGTCGCGCAGCTCGCGGCGCAGGTCGTTGACCTCGTCGCGGAGCTTGGCGGCATATTCGAACTTGAGCTCGGCAGATGCCTCGTGCATCTCCGCTTCCAGGGTCTGGATGAGGCGGGCCAACTCCTGCTGCGGCAGCGACTTGAGGTCGCGCTGCACCTTGTCGCGCTCGCGCTGGCGGCGGCGATCCTTGCCGGGTACCGGTGCCGAGTCGTCGGGCCGCAACAGCGACAAGATGTCGCCGACCGCCTTGCGAATGGTCTGGGGATTGATGCCGTGCTCTTTGTTGTAGGCAATCTGCACCTTGCGACGCCGCTGCGTTTCGTCGAGGGCCGCTTGCATCGACCGGGTGATCTTGTCGGCATACATCACCACCTGCCCATCGACGTTGCGAGCGGCGCGGCCCATGGTCTGGATCAACGAGGTCTCCGAGCGGAGGAACCCCTCCTTGTCGGCGTCGAGGATGCACACCAGCGACACCTCGGGCAGGTCGAGGCCCTCGCGGAGCAGGTTGATCCCGACGAGCACGTCGAAGTCACCGAGGCGCAACCCGCGCAGGATCTCGATGCGTTGAATCGTGTCGATGTTGGAGTGCAGATATCGCACGCGTAGCCCGTGTTCGAGCAGGTAGTCGGTGAGGTCCTCGGCCATCTTCTTGGTGAGCGTGGTGACCAGCACACGGTCGCCCTTGGTGACACGCTCGTTGATCATCTCCATGAGGTCGTCGATCTGGCCCTTGGTGGGCTTGATGATCGCCTCGGGGTCGACCAGCCCAGTGGGGCGCACGATCTGCTCGACGATGTTGTCGCCCGACACACGAAGCTCGTACTGGCTCGGGGTGGCCGACAGGAACACGCACTGGTTGACGCGCTCGAGCACCTCTTCGAAGGTGAGCGGACGGTTGTCGCGCGCCGACGGCAACCGGAACCCGTGGTCGACGAGCATGTCCTTGCGGCTGCGGTCGCCGGCGTACTGGCCGTGCAACTGCGGCACGGCGACGTGGCTCTCGTCGATCACCAGCAGGTAGTCGTCGGGGAAGTAGTCGAGCAGGGTGAACGGCGGCTCGCCGGGCACGCGACCGTCCATGTGCATCGAGTAGTTCTCGATGCCGTTGCAGTAGCCGACCTCACTCATCATCTCGAGGTCGTACTGAGTGCGCATCCGCAGGCGCTGCGCCTCCAGCAGCTTCTCGTTCTCCTCGAACCACTCGAGGCGTTCCTGCAACTCGACTTCGATGCCCGCCATCGCCGAACGGAGCCGCTCCGGCCCGGTGACGTAGTGCGTGGCCGGAAACACGTAGGCGCGCTGCATCTCGCTGAGCTGCTCACCGGTGAGCGGGTCGATGGTCGTGATCCGGTCGACCGTGTCACCGAACATCTCGATGCGCAGCACGCTCTCCTCGTACGAAGGGTGCACTTCGATGGTGTCGCCACGAACACGGAAGTTGCCGCGCCCGAGCGTCATGTCGTTGCGGCCGTACTGCATGTCGACCAGGCGCCGCAGGATGTTGCGCATGTCGTAGTCGACGCCGACCGACAGGTCGAGCAGGTTCCCGCGGTACTCCTCGGGATTGCCCATGCCGTAGATGCACGACACCGACGCGACCACGATCACGTCACGTCGGGTGAGCAACGCTGCCGTCGCCGAGTGGCGCAGACGATCGATCTCGTCATTGATCGAGGAGTCCTTCTCGATGTAGGTGTCGCTGCTCGGGATGTACGCCTCGGGCTGGTAGTAGTCGTAGTAGCTGACGAAGTACTCGACCCGGTTGTCGGGGAAGAACTCGCGCATCTCCTGCGCGAGCTGCGCGGCGAGCGACTTGTTGGGTGCCAGGATCAACGTGGGCCGTTGCGTCTGCTCGATCGTCCAGGCAATGGTGGCGGACTTGCCGGACCCGGTGATGCCGAGCAGCGTCTGGAAGCGCTCACCGGCATCGATCGCCTCACTCAGCTTGGCGATTGCCGCCGGCTGGTCGCCGGCCGGCTCGAAGTCGGACACCACCTTGAACCTGGCATCGTCGTGGGCGGCGTAGTTGCTCGCCGGCGCTGCTTCGAGCAACGCATCCTCAGGCGACACGGGCTGCTCAGGTCCGTCCGGGGTCGTCGAAGTTCCAGGCGCCAGCGTGTCAGCCATCCCGGGATGCTATCCGCAGAACACCTGTTCGCCCGCGCTCCGGCCCGGGCGCGCGGCGGGTGGGGCGGGTGGGGGTTCTCGTACAGTGACGAAGTGGACGCGGACGCACTGATCGCCGATCTCGACGCCGATCAACGCGCTGCGGTGACCACCGACTCGCGGCTCGTCGCCGTGATCGCCGGAGCGGGATCCGGCAAGACGCGGGTACTCACGCGCCGGATCGCCTGGCGGATCGCCACCGAGACCGCCGACCCGCGACACACGCTGGCACTCACCTTCACCCGCGAGGCGGCCGGCGAGATGCGCAAGCGGCTGCATCGTCTCGGCCAACGCGAGCACGTCGAGGCGGGCACCTTCCACTCGGTGATGCTCGGTGTGCTCAAGCAGCGTTGGCTCGACACCGACCGCCGCCCGCTCACCGTGGTCAACGACCGACGGCGCCTGGTGGGCGACACGATCGATGCCGGCGACCGTCGGAGCCTTGCTGCCTATCTGGCTGAGATCGATTGGGCGTCGGCTCGCGGCATCGGCCCCGACGCCTACGCTGCGGCCGCGCGACGCCATCAACGAAAGCCGGCGCCGGGGGTCGATCGTTGCGGTGCGGTGTACGCCGACTACCGAACGCTCAAGCAGCGCCGCGGCGTGATCGACTTCGACGATGTCCTCGCCCACACGATCCGCGATCTCCGGCGCGACACCGACTTCGCCGACACCGTGCGCTGGCGGTTCCGCCACCTCCTCGTCGACGAGGCGCAGGACCTCAACCCGCTCCAACACACGCTGGTGGACCTGCTGCGCCAGGGGCGCGACGACCTCTTCCTCGTGGGCGACCCGTCACAGGCCGTGTACGGATTCAATGGCGCCGACCCGACGTTGCTCGTCGACGTCGAGACCCGATTCCCCGGCGTGGAGATCATCCGCTTGCCGGTGAACCATCGCAGTACGCCCCAGGTCGTGTCGGCAGGGGTCCATGTGCTCACCGTGACGGCGCAGCCGAGCCCCTTGGTGTCGAATCGTGCGGACGGCGCTCCGGTGGAGCGCATCGCTGCAGCCGACGACCTCGACGAGGCCCGACGGATTGCGCAGCTCGTGGCGCGCTGCGATCCGAATCTCGTTCGCTCCGGGGAGATCGCCGTGCTGGCGCGCACCAATGCCCAACTCACGGCGATCAGCGCCGAACTGGTGGCCGCCGGCATCGCCGTACGCCGCAATGCCACCGCCGCCGGCACGCCGCTCCAAGCTGCCGTTCGACAGGTGGCGGCACTGGGCTCGGCGTCACGCCTGCGCGGCTGGGCGCACGACGTGCTCGACGCGCCACCGCCGGTGCCCACCGGGCATCGATCCGCCCGCGGACGCGCAGCCCCGCAGGTGGAACCCTCGAGCGACATCGATCCGGAGTCGGAGGCGCACCGGCGGGTGGCCTCGACGCTGCTCGACTTCCTCCGCGAACAGCCGCTCGCCGACGGTGCCACCTTCCGATCGTGGGTGGCAACCACCAACCCATTCGACGATGCCTCGACCGATGGTGTCGACCTGCTGAGCTTCCACGCCGCCAAGGGCAGGGAGTGGCACACCGTGGTGGTCAGCGGCGTGGAGAGCAGCCTGATGCCGCACAAGTCGGCGAGCACCGCCGAGGCAAAGGCAGAGGAGGGCCGACTGCTCTACGTGGCGTTCACCCGCGCCACCGATCGATTGTTGGTGACTCATGCGGCGCGTCGAGGCGGCTACGCCCGCACGCCCAGCCCATTCATCGCGGACCTCGACCTCGACCCGGTCCCTCCCGCTCCCCCACCGGCTCGAATCCGGGCCAAGGTCGACCCCCTCGTCGGTGCGCTCGAGCAGTGGCGTGCCGAGTCGGCGCGGCGTCTCGACGTCCTTCCGACACAGCTGTGCAGCGACCGCGACCTCCGCTCGATCGCCCGGCAACGCCCGACGACCGTCGAGCAGCTCGCTGATGTCACCTCGTTCGGCATCATCACCGCCGAGCGCCTTGCGCCGCAGATTCTGCCGATCGTTGCCGCCTCACTCGTGTGACAAGTATGGGGCAAGGTATCTGACGGCCCCACTCCACTCGTTGTGGTCCGGGAGGCTCCCGATGACCACCACGGTGCGGCCGATCGTTTCGATCGATTCGACGTCAAGAAGTCTGCCCATCGTCAACCGATCCTCGGCAACCGGTCGCAGGACGACGTTGCCCGAGTCGAAGGTCGGCACCACGTTGTCAGGCGCGAAGGTCGCCTCGATCGACGGCACCGCATCGGCAGCTTCGTGCTCGTCCGCGAATGCATAGACGAGCACCAATCGCGCGGACTCACCGATGCCGGACCATCCCTGTGCGAACGTCGAGAACGGACGGTCGACGGTCGAGGTGCCCACGGCGGCGAAGGACTCCTCGGCGAACGAGTCGGCCGTGAAGTCTTCGACGGTGATCGCAAACGAGGTGAGACCGTCGATGCGGTCGAGTTGCTCGGCGACCGCCGCAACGTCGGGCGACCGGTCCGAGAGCGAGTCACCGGTGCCGCTCAACCACCCGGGCACGAGATCGCCACCACGTTCCACGGCAACGGTGGCGCTCGCAGCATCGAATCCGAGTTGCATCGGTTCGCCGATGGGGCGCAGCGCCGTCCGGTCGGCGACGTTGCGCTCTCCGAGTTCGCCGGTGCCGATCAACAGGTAGCCGTCGTCGTCGACCGCGTCTGCCACCGCGTCGGCTCCGCTCACGAGTGTGAACTCGTCGAGCGTGCGGGTCGGGCCGTCCATCTCGATGGTGACGTACCGTCCGACATCGAGCGGCGAGAATGGCACTTCGTCGCGGAAACTCTCCGGATCGGACAACGCTTCGGTGAACAACTGCGAGCGGGGAACGACCACGCCGTACTCAGACGGGTCCGCCCCGACATCACCGCTTGCAAGCGTGCTCCACTCGTCAGCGCTGTCGCTCGGCTCGCCGAGGTTGTTCGACGCGTCGGGCCGCTCGATGCCGGTGAGCGTCTCCAACGCGACGAGGTCGGCGCCTGAAATCCTGAGGTCGCCGAACCCGGCTGCTTGGCCCGGCACACGTTGGAGTAGTCCGGTCACCCAGGGTCCGCCAGGTTCATCGGCAGGAATGGGGGTGGCGCCACGGTTCGTCGCGACCACCAGTGCGCCGACGAGGCCGACGATCAACACGGCTGCTGCGACGCCGAGCAGGCGAGCCCGTTTGCCCGTCGCACGTCGAGTGTCGATGTCGATCGGTTCGCCGTCCGTCCCCACGACCACCTCAGTGTTGTGCCGGGGTCGCAGGATCGGTTCGGTCTGCGCAACGGCCTCGTCGGCGATCGCCCTGATCTGTTCCTCGATGGTGTTCATTGCATCACTCCCAACTCGGTGCGTAGACGGGTGAGCGCCCGGCCGACGTGGGTGGCCACGGTGGAGGTCCCGACGCCCAACACCTCCGCGATCTCGGCATGTGTCCAGTCACAGCCGTGAGCCAACCAGACGGCGATTCGTTGGGCCTCGGGCAGCGACCGCAGCGCATCGGGGAGGCCCGGTTCGACATCGGGCATCGCCTCCGGTTCGCGCCGGAACAGCGGCGGCCGCTTCCGCGGTCGGCTCTTCGACTGAGCGACGCGGAACAGGTAGCCGACCGGATTGGCCATCTCGCGCAGCTCGTCCCACCGCTGAACGGTGTAGGGAGCGCCTCGGCAACGGCGTCGTCGACGCGGTCAGTGCCAACGGCACCGATCAGTGCACGGCGAAGCCGTGGCTCGACGTCGCGCACGAACGCATCGATGTCATCGTTGTTCGTCATGGAGCGCTCACAACCAATGAGACCGCCGAAGCATGGTCTCGCGCCACATGCATTCGCAGAATTCTCCGCTCTACTCGCTCAGTCGGCGAGGTCGACGATCACCGGTGCATGATCGCTCGGCTGCTTGCCCTTGCGGGCGTTGCGATCGACCACGCACCACTGCGCTCGTTGCACCACCGACGGCGAGCACATCAGCATGTCGATGCGCATGCCCCGCCCCTGGTGGAAGTCGCCGCCGCGGTAGTCCCACCACGAGTACACGCGGTCGTCGGGGTGGTGCTCGCGGAACACGTCGACCAGGCCCCACGCTTCGAGCGCCGCCAGCCGATCGCGTTCTGGCTGGCTCACATGCGTGGCACCCACGAGCTTGGCCGGGTTGTGCACGTCGCGGTCGTCGGGAGCGATGTTGTAGTCGCCGCCGACGATGACGTCGTGCGACGGATCGGTGTCGGCATCGAGGTGGGTGACCAACCGGTCGAGCCACGACAGTTTGTAGGTGTAGTGATCGTCGTCGAGCGATCGGCCATTGGGCACATACACGCTGCTGACGCGCACGCCACCGCAGGTTGCGGAGATGATGCGAGCATCAGGATCGGGCTCGACATCGCCGGCAAAGTTGGTGACGACATCGTCGAGACCCACCTTCGACATGATCGCCACGCCGTTCCACTGCCCTTGGCCGTAGTGGGCGCTGTCATAGCCGAGCGCACTGAAGGCCAACGCCGGGAAGGCATCATCGGCGAGCTTGGTCTCCTGCAGGAGCACGACATCGGGCTGCACCTCGGTGAGCCACTCCTCGACGCGCTCCTGGCGCGCCCGCAACGAGTTGATGTTCCAGGTGACGACGCGCACGTCAGCGCTCCCCGGCTGCCTGCTTCGTCGGAGCCTTCTTGGCGGGAACCTTCTTCGCGGCCGGGGCCCTCTTCGCAGGTGCCTTCTTCGCCGGAGCCTTCTTCGCAGCAGCCGCCTTCTTCGCCGGGGCCTTCTTCGCTGCGGCCTTCTTCGCCGGGGCCTTCTTCGTCACGGGAGCCGGATTCTTCACCGGGGCCGCCTTCTTCGCAGGCGCGTTCTTGGTGGCAGCCTTCCTGGCTGGTGCCTTCTTCGCCGGAGCCTTCTTCGCCGGCAGCCGCCTTCTTCGCCGGAGCCTTCTTCGCCGGCGCCTTCTTCGCCGGTGCCTTCTTCGCCGGAGCCTTCTTCGCAGCAGCCGCCTTCCTTGCGGGACGCTTCTTCGCCGCGGGCGCTGGCTGGTCGCGCTTGGCGGCCTCGTCGTCCTCGGCCGCGGCCTGCTCAGCCTGGTCGGCCTTGGCTTCTGCGATGGCCGCATCAGCCATGTCGGGCACGGCACAGTCGATGCTGCGACGAAGCGGGGCAAAACTCACGACCACGAGCGTCACCGACTCGCCGAGCGCCATCACCTTGCGAGCGCTGGTGGGCGCCGGGTCGGCCATGAGCCGCAGCGGCACGTACCCGCGAACACCGTGCTCGCCGATCGAGATGTAGGCACCATGCGACGAGTAGGACTCGACCGTGCCATTCACGCTGGTACCCACGGGATGATGCTCGACGAACTCGAGGAACGGCATCAGTTCGTTGACCGGCTCGCCACCCTTCGGCTGCGACGACCGCTTGCGCTGGTCACCGGACGACGCCTGCGCCGATTCGGTGGCCGCCGCATCGCTGTCGGCACGATCGACATCCTTGGTCGCCTTGCCTCGCGGCGGCGGCGACTTCGGTACGGGCATCGGCTCCATCGCCGCGGCGCTGGTCTTGCGACCGCCGCGCGCACTGTCGCCGTCCTTCTTCGAACTGCGACGCGATCCGCCACGAGATGACCCCGTGGCCTTGCGACTCACCGGACCCCGCACGGGAAGGCGGTCGACGAACACCCAACCGACGTGCGGCACCGGCTTGCCGCCGATGAGACGGTCGCCGTCGAACAACCACTCGTAGTCGCCGTGGAACTCCTGGAAGGAATCGTTGGAGAGAATCGCGGCCTTCGCCTTCTGGGCGATGCTCAACACGAATGCGTCCCCGCGCCCGACGGCACCGGCGGGCGGAGCGACCAGCTCATTGTTGGAGATCCCCTCCTCGAACTCCTTCACTTCGGACTTGTCGATGCGATGGCCGAAGGTGGCGTCGACCACCACGGTGATCGAGGTGTTCGGATATTCGTCCATGAAGGCCATCACGGCCTCGCTGAGCTGCGCGAGGCTCGGAAGCGACCGGCCCTCGGTGGCGATGTTGGACCCGTCGACCACGACGTGGCTGGGCCCCTTTGATGATGTCATTGCTTCTCGTTCCTGAGTCGTTGAAAGCACGCGGGGCGAGATGACGCCGAGGTGAACTCGGGTCGATCACGTCCGCTGCCGCCCTGCCATCGTAGGCTCGGCCGCCATGATCCGAGCAGTACTGTGGGATTTCGGCGGCGTCATCCTGTCGAGCCCGTTCGAAGCATTCAACCGATACGAGGCCGCCCACGGGCTGCCCGCCGACTTCATTCGGGGCGTCAACGCCACCGATCCCGACACCAATGCGTGGGCGCTGCTGGAACGCAACGATGTCAGCCCTGCCGAGTTCGACGACCTGTTCGCCGACGAGTCGGCGGCGCTGGGCCACCGCGTTCCGGGCGCCGACGTCCTCGGGTTGCTGTCCGGCGAGGTACGGCCCGAGATGGTGACCGCGCTCGATCGGGTGATCCACGCCGGCTACCGCACGGCGTGCCTCACCAACAACGTCGTCGGCGGCGAGCAGCGCATGGACGTGGGCGACGTGATGGTGATGTTCGACCATGTCGTGGAATCGAGCAAGGTCGGTTGCCGCAAGCCAGAGCCACGGTTCTACGAGATCGCCTGCGAACTCGTCGGCGTGGAGCCGAGCGAGTGTGTCTTCCTCGACGACCTCGGCATCAACCTCAAGCCTGCCAAGGCAATGGGCATGACCACGATCAAGGTCGGCGACGCCGAACCCGCGATCGCCGAACTCGAAAACGTCCTCGGAATCGCGCTCAGATAGCCGGACCGTCAGAGGTCGCGGAAGGTGCGCTCCATCAGATCGGCAAGTTCCTGGTCGTGGATCGCCTTCGAGCCCGTCGCCGGGCTGCCCGACTCGACGCGAGCCACATGGCGCAGGTCGTAGCCCTGTTCCTTGACCCGCCAGGTGTGGTGCTCGATGAAGTTCCAGGCGCCCATGTTCTCGGGTTCCTCTTGGAGCCAGCGGAGCTCGCGTGCGTTCGGGTACTTCTGCAACACGGCCATCATTGCGTCGGTCGGCAGCGGGTACAGCTGCTCGATCCGCACCACTGCGACAGGGGCGCCACGGCGATCGCGCTCGTCGATGGCGTCCCAGGCGACCTTGCCCGAGCAGAACACGATCCTCGTGACCGCGTTGGCATCGATGTCGCCCGGATCGTCGAGCACTTCCTCGAACGAGCCCTGCGTGAGGGCCTCGACCGGCGAACGGGTCTGCTTCATCCGCAACCCCTGCTTCGGGGTGAACACGATCAACGGGGTGCGACGTTCGGAGTGAACCTGGCGGCGCAGGAGGTGGAAGTAGTTGGCCGCCGTGGTGGCGTTGACCACCTGCATGTTGTCCTCGGCCGCGAGTGTGAGGAACCGCTCGATACGAGCCGAGCTGTGCTCGGGGCCCTGGCCTTCGAATCCGTGCGGCAACAGCAGCACCACGCCATTCTGCTGGTCCCACTTGTCCTCGGCGGCCACGATGTACTGGTCGATCACGATCTGGGCGCCGTTGATGAAGTCACCGAACTGCGCCTCCCACATCACCAGCGCCTCGGAATTCGCCTGCGAGTAGCCGTACTCGAACCCGAGCGCGGCGTACTCGGACAGCAGCGAGTCGAACACCCAGAAACGAGTGTCGGCCTCGAGGGCGTCGAGCGGGGTCCACGGTTCGCCGGTCTCGAAGTCGATCAGCGCGGCGTGGCGTTGGCTGAACGTGCCGCGGCGTGAGTCCTGGCCGGCGAGACGCACGGGGTGGCCCTCGATCGTGAGTGAGCCGACGGCCATCGCTTCGGCGGTGGCCCAGTCGACCTCGCCGTCGGCGTACATCTTGGCCCGGGTCTCGAACTGGCGCCCGAGCTTCGGATGGATCGTGAAGCCGTCCGGGTAGTCGGTGAGCTGCGCGAAGATCCGGTCGAGCGTGGGTCGTTCGACACCTGTGGGGATGTGCGGCAGCACGCCGAGCGGGCGCGGCGGGCGCGGCACGGTGATCGCGCTCGGGGCGTGCGAGCGCGTCTCGTCGAGGGCGACCTGCAACTTGTCGTGGAAGTCGCTGAGCGCCTCTTCGGCCTCGTCGACGGTGATGTCGCCGCGCCGCACGAGCGACTCGACGTAGAGCTTGCGGACGCTGCGGCGCTCCGAGATCGCCTTGTACATCAGCGGCTGGGTGTAACTCGGATCGTCGCCTTCGTTGTGCCCGTACCGGCGGTAGCAGACCATGTCGATGACGACGTCCTTGTGGAAGCGCTGGCGATATTCCCACGCCAGTTTCGCGACCCTGACGCAGGCCTCCGGGTCGTCGCCGTTCACGTGGAAGATCGGCGCCTGGATCGTCTTGGCGACGTCGGAGCAGTACAGCGACGAGCGTGCGTACAGCGGCGCCGTGGTGAATCCGATCTGGTTGTTGATGATCAGATGGATGGTGCCGCCGATGCGGTAGCCACCGATGTCGCTCATCGCGAGCGATTCGGCCACCACACCCTGGCCGGCGAACGCTGCGTCGCCGTGGATCAGCACCGGCAGCACCGAGAACGCACCGGGCGGGTCGATCTGGTCCTGCTGTGCGCGCACCATGCCCATCACGATCGGGCCGACGGTTTCGAGGTGGCTGGGGTTGGCGGCGAGCTGGATCGGCACATCGGCTCCGGACGGGCTGACGAACTTGCCCTTCATGCCGAGGTGGTACTTGACGTCGCCCGAACCCTGCACCGACGACGGGTCGATGTGACCCTCGAACTCGGAGAAGATCGCCTCGTAGCTCTTGCCCATGATGTTCGACAGCACGTTGAGGCGGCCACGGTGAGCCATGCCGAGCACGGCGGCGTCGAAGTTCTCGTCGGCGGCATTCGAGAGGATCTCGTCGAGCACTGGAATCGCCGACTCGGCGCCTTCGATGCCGAATCGCTTGGTGCCGACGTACTTGGTGGCGAGGAACTTCTCGAACGACTCCGCCGCGTTGAGCCGTTCGAGGATGCGGTGCTTGCGTTCCTTGGGCATGTCGGGCTGCTGACCCTCGAAGTGCTCCTGGATCCACTGCTGTTCGACGGTGTCCTGGATGTGCATGTACTCGACGCCGATCGTGCGGCAGTACGCATCACGCAGCACGCCGAGCAGGTCGCCGAGACGCATCTTGGGCACGCCACCGACACCGTCGGTGAGGAACTCGCGGTCGAGGTCCCAGATGGTGAGGCCGTAGGTGGCCGGGTCGAGTTCGCGTGGCGTCGCCGGCTCCTTCCACCGCAACGGGTCGAGGTCGGCGATCAGGTGCCCGCGGACGCGGTGCACCCGGATCAGCTTGGCGACCGCCATCTGCTTGGCGAGCATCGCTTCTTCGCGGTTGATCGGGTTGGTGTCGGGGCGCCACTTGACCGCCTCGTACGGCATGTCGAGGGCGTGGAAGATGTCCTCGTAGAAGTCGTGTTCGCCGAGCAGCAGTTCGTGGACGCGCTTGAGGAACAGCCCCGATTCGGCGCCCTGGATCACGCGGTGGTCGTAGGTGCTCGTGATCGTGATGACCTTGCTGACGCCGAGCGATCCGAGCGTGGCCCGGTCGGTTCCCTGGAACTCGGCCGGGTAGTCGATCGAGCCGACCCCGACGATCACGGCCTGGCCGGGCATCAACCGTGGCACGGACTGCACCGTGCCGATCGTGCCCGGGTTGGTGAGGCTGATGTTGGCGCCCATGAAGTCGTCGACGGTCAGCTTGTTGGTCTTGACCTTGCGGATGACCTCCTCGTATGCGGCGAGGAAACCGGCGAAGTCGAGCGACTCGGCGTCGCGCAGCACCGGCACCACGAGCGTGCGACCGCCCGCCTTCTGGACGTCGACGGCGAGGCCCATGTTGATGTGGTCGTTGGTGATCAGGCGGGGCTTGCCGTCGGCACCCTCGACGTAGGTGTTCTTCATCGCCGGGACTTCGTCGGCGATGGCGCGCACGATGGCGAATCCGATCAGGTGCGTGAAACTGATCTTGGTCTGCCCGGTGCGAGCGCGGAAGCCGTTGATCACCTTGCGGTTGACCTCGAGCAGCTTGGCCGGCACGTTGCGGAAGCTGGTGGCGGTGGGAACGGTGAGGCTGCGCTCCATGTTGGCAGCGATCGCTGCACCGGCGCCGCGAATCGGCTTGCCCGGCTCCTCCTCGGGCTCAGCCGCCGCGGCAGCCGGCTGGTGCCGGAGCTGCTGGTGCCGGAGCTGCTGGTGTGGGAGGCGCAGGTGCCGCAGCGGCTGCACCGTTGGCGCTCGACACGGTCGTGGCGCTCGCGGCTGGGGCGTCGTCGTCGGGCATACGGTGGGCCTGGGCGACGGCTTGCACCTGCGGGGACACCGCCGCAGCGGCCGCCACGCTCGGTGCCTGGGAGTGGTAGTCGGCAAAGAACTCCTGCCACGACTCGCTCACCGACGCCGGATCGGCGACGAACTGCTCGTACATCTCTTCGACGAGCCATGAGTTCGCGCCGAACCCCGCCCCCTGTCCATCTGCTGCTGCCACGAGCGTCATGGTACCCGTGCGAGCCTGACGATCTCAGATGCGTTCACCTCTGGCGGACCCAACAACCCGATCCCGCGATGAGCGAACCCACCACATGTGCGGGTTTGGCTCATCGCTGACCACCAATCGCACGAGCGATGGTCGGATCCGGGGCCTCACATGCGTGCGAGGGCGTCGCGGTCGAAGAGCGGGGTGATGCCCTCGACGGCAACGTCGGCGCGCATCTCGGCCTCGGACAGCGCGGAGAGCGCGCCGGAGGCTGCCGCGATGATCTCGGGCAGCAGGCGGGCGTCGCTCGTGGTGTTGAGGAACATCGCCGGGTCGGACAGCACATAACGCACCGCACGGTCGATGGCGGCGGGGTCGGTGAGCGGGTCGTACCAGCTGAAATGTGACGTCGTGCCGTCCGACCAACGCCCGCGTGCGATCGATTTGATCGTCTGCACCGCAACGCCCCGATCGGCGCACAGCGCCAGCAGGGCCTCGACGTCGCGTCGATACTCGGGATCATCGAGCAGGATGAAGTTCACCGGGAACAACACCGACGCGAAGTCGAACCGCTCCAAGCTGCGCACATGCATCCGGGCGATCTGCATGCCGTGGCCGGTGACCCCGATGTGCGACACCAGGCCATCCTCTCGAGCAGCCGCGAGCGCCTCGACGGCACCGCCCGGCGCGAACACGGTCTCCCACTCGTCGTCCTCGGCGAGGTTGTGCAGCTGGACCAGATCGATGTGATCGACGCCCATGCGCTCCAACGATCGCTCCAGCTCAGCCCGGGCGGCGGCTCCGTGGCGCTCCCCGGTCTTCGTGGCGAGGAACACGTTCGCCCGCTGCGTGCCGAGCCAACCCCGCAACCGGTCCTCTGATGCCCCGTACGACGCCGCGGTGTCGATGTGATTGATCCCCCACTCGGCGACCCGCTCCAGGGTGGCGTCGGCGCGCTCCTGACTCATCGCACCGAGCGCCGCAGCCCCGAAGATGACACGAGTGGAGAGGTGGCCCGTGGACCCGAATGGTGCGGTGGCGAGCATGGATCGACCGTACAACGTGCGCGACACTGACCTGGTGCTGCGAGAGAACAACCCGTTGGGAGAACACACCCACACCACGACCGGTTGGGATGTGGTCGACACGTCCCCATCGCTCGAGCGAGGCGTCGCGATCGGCTCGTGCTTCCTGGCCGGCAACGGGTACCTCGGGTACCGGGGCACGCGCCCCGACCAACGTGCCGCCGACTTCGTGGGCTGCGTCGTGTCGGACACCTACGACATGGCAGACGGCGTGCGCAGCGAGTTGTGCACCGTGCCGAACGGGTTGTTCGTGACCGTCGAACTCGATGGCCGCCCCGCGGCGTTCGAGCCTGAGCGTCCGGCATCGGCGGAGCTCGACCTGCGGTCCGGTGAGGTGGTGCACCGCTGGTTCGCCACCACCGACCATGGTGCCGGCGCGTTGCTGACCATGCGACGCTTCGCGAGCTCCCACGACCTGCACGTGGTGATGCAGCAGCTCACGATCGAGCCCGAGGTCGGCGCCGACGTCTGCGTCGTTGCGGGCATCGACGACGAGGTCTGGAGCCTGAACGGCGACCACTTCGCCTCGATCGACACCCAGATCACCTCGATCGATGCCGGCGCCGATGACCCGATGGTGGCGAGCCGATGCATCACCGGTGAGCGCTCCATCGAGATCGCCGTGGTTGCCGCAATCGAGGTCAACGGACTCGACCCGATCGAGCCGAGCCGCATGCTCGGCGACAACGGCCGCGGCATCACGGCGCGCACCTGGAGCGGGTGGACCGATGCCGGAGCGGCGATCGTCGTCGAGTCGACGATGGCCGTCACGAGCAGCAACGACGACACCACCACCGACACCACCACCGCCGCTACCACCACCACCAGCGGTGACGGCAACACCGGAGCGTCAGACACCACGCCCATCGCCAGGGCTGTGGCGTCATCGACGCGGGCTGCTTCGAGCGGATATGGAGCAGGCCTCGACGCGTCGACAGCAGAGTGGCGCGACGTCTGGGCCCATTCCGACGTGCGCATCGGCGGCGACCTCGACGCGCAGGCGGCCCTGCGGTTCTCGATCTATCACCATCGCATCGCCACGCCGGCCCACAGCGACCGCCTGCCGATCGGCGCACGGGGCCTGTCGTGCCAGGCATACCAGGGAGCGGCGTTCTGGGACCAGGAGATGTTCAACCTGCCGGCGCTGCTGCACACCGACCCGCACGTGGCACGCAACCTGCTGGTGTACCGGTGGCGAACCCTCGATGGAGCCCGCCGCAAGGCACAACGGCTCGGGTACGCCGGGGCGTTCTACGCCTGGATCAGCGGCGTCACGGGCGACGAGTTGTGCCCCGATTTCTTCTTCGTCGACGTGCTCACCGGTCGACCGATCCGCAACCACTTCAACGTGTGGCAGATCCACATCAGCCCCGACATCGCGCACGCCGTGTGGTGCTACGTCGATGCCACCGGCGATGTGGAGTTCGTGCTGGATCACGGCGCCGAGATCGTGTTCGAGGTGGCCCGCTTCCTGCACTCACGGGTGCGATACGACGAGGTGCGGCACCGCTACGAACTGATTCGTCTCCTCGGCCCCGACGAGTGGCACGAGAACGTCGACAACAACGCCTACACCGCCCGGCTCACCCGACTCGCCCTGCAGCACGCGCTCGCGTTCCACGAACTGTTGGCCGAGCAGCACCCTGCAGCGCTGGACACGCTGTTCGACACCCTCGGCCTCACCAACAGCGACGTCGAGGCCTGGCGGCGAGTGGAGCGAGACCTGTTCGAGCCGTCGCCTGATCCGACGGCACTCGTGATCGAGCCCTTCACCGGTTTCTTCGAACTCGAAGACTGCCGGCCCGACGACCTGCGTGCTCGCCTGCTCGACCCCGGTGAGTACTGGGGCTGGCCGAACGGCGTTGCCGTGCACACCCAGGTGTCGAAACAGCCCGACGTGGTGCAGATGTTCGCCGTCGATCCGAGCGATCCCCTGGAGGTGCAGCGGGCCAACTACGACTACTTCGAGCCGCGCTGTTCGCATGGCTCGTCGCTCAGCCACTCGGTGCACGCCACGGTGGCCGCCAGGTTCGCCCGCTTCGACGCCGCCTACATCGAGCAGGCCTACGACTATTTCATGCAGACCGCCGCGCTCGACCTGCGCACCGACGCTCATTCAATGGTGGGCGGCACGTTCATCGGCGGCATGCACACCGCGGCGAACGCGGGCGCCCACCAGACAGCGATCTACGGATTCGGCGGGTTCTCCACATCAGGAGGCGAGGTCCGGATCGCACCAGCGCTCCCCGTTGCCTGGACGTCATTGGACTACGAGGTGATCGTGCACGGCCAGCGTCTTGCGGTGAGCGTCACGCCGAGCGCAGTGTCGGTGACCGCCGCCGCCGACAACACGGCGCCGATGCCGATTCGCTTCGATGACGACCCGACCATCCGGCTGGTCGAGCCCGGCACTCGTCTGGAACGCTGACACCGTGACCACTGCCGACGCGTCCGCCACCAGCGCAGCACCCGCCAGCAACAGCGGGAACGTCCACCTCGTCGATGACGCCACCATCGAGCGGTTCCACACCGATGGAGCGGTCGTGCTTCGTGGATCACTCGATCCCGAGTGGCTCGACCTGCTCGCCGAAGGTGTCGAGTACAACCGCGCGAATCCCAGCGAGTGGTCGCACTGGTACACCGACCCCGACCAGGCCGTGGGGTTCTGGAGCGACTACGTGACCTGGCCATCGGTCGACCAGTACCGGCGGGTGGCGTTCGAGAGCGGTCTCGCCGAGATCGCCGGCCAACTGATGCAGTCGGAGACCGTGCGGTTCTTCCACGAGCACGTGCTCGTCAAGGAACCCGGCGCCACCGAACCCACGCCATGGCATCACGACGACCCCTACTACGGCGTCGACGGCATGCAGAACGTGAGCATGTGGATCGCCCTCGATGCCGTGCCGGCGGCCACCGGGTTGCAGTTCATCGCGGGTTCGCACCGGTCCGGGCGTCGATTCGTGCCCCGCAAGTTCATCGACCAGACCCCCTACGGCGCAGCCGACGAACGCTTCGAGTTGCTGCCGGCGGCCGATGAGCTGCTCGCCGACCAGCAGGTGATCGGCTGGGACGTCGAGCCCGGCGACGTCGTGGCCTTTCATTTCCGGACGCTGCACGGGGCGCCCGGGAACCACCTCGACACGCCACGGCGAGCGGTGAGCTTGCGGTGGCTCGGCGACGACGCCCGGTACGGCGTGCGTCCGTGGGCCACCTCGCCTCCGTTCGAGCCCAACGGGCTCGTCGAGGGCGGTCCACTCGGCGACGACCCGCGCTTCCCGATCGTCGTCTGAGCGCAGTCTCGTCGCGATCGGTCGTCAGCGTGAGCGACAATGTCGGTTTCGGACGTTGTTGCTCACACAGAAGGCGGTGCAGGCGGCGTATCGGTGAGCAGCTGTTCGAGGGCGACCACGACGGGCAAGAGCACGTTGTTCTCCTTGTGGACGTGGAGGTGGGTGTCGGCCTCCAATTCGGCCAGTCCAGCGAACAGCGCTTCGTACGACGCGCAACCGTCGGCAGGCACCTGGTAGCCGTTGGTGAGGTCACGCAGTTCGGCGAGGAGTTCGCCGATGATGTCGTGATCGGTGAGCATCACCGAGACCAAGTCGTTGAGCGCGCCTTCATCGAACGTGGATGCCGCGCGCTCGGCCGCGAGTTTGCGGATCGTCGGGAACAGCACCTGCTCTTCGCTGATGAGGTGCGGTTCCATGTCGGTGCGGATCGTCTCGTAGCAGGTCGTGATCGCGGCGAGTTCCGGATGGCGCTCTCCGTGGACGGACAGCACCTTGTCCGACAGTGCCGACAGACGCGGCATCTCGGCCCACAGGTACTGGTGGTGGGTGTGCTCGATGTGGTCGACGAGTTCGGCACCGTTCATCGTCGCCCACTCGGGTGCCTCGTCGTGGTTGCCGCCGGCGGCCAGCTCGCCGAGGACCTGATCGGCATCGAGCTCCAGGGCAGCACACGCGTCGACGAGTGTGCTGCTGCCACCGCAGCAGTAGTCGAGGCCCTGGGCCTCGAGGACACGGGCGAGCGACGGTCGCGCGGTCACGATGTCGGCGAGCGTGGACACCGCAGAGATGGGGAGGCTGGAGCATGTGGTCATGAAGATTCGCTTTCTCGGGGAGTCAGGCTGAAGGTTCGGCTGGGGGCGGCTGGTCTGGGGGCGGCTCGTGTCGCACGCATCAGAGGAGCACCCCGATGGCCGTGGCGGCAACGACGACGAGCCCAGCGGCCATCTGGCGCAGACCGATCGTCTTCACGGCAGGAATGTGCTCGCGTCGCAACGACACCGACTGCCCGATCGCCAGCAGTGCAATCGCAGCAACGCCCGCCACCACCTGGGTGTCGACCGCAACCGCAGCGAACCCGACCGCAACGGCGCCCACCTGGAACAGGTCGGTGGTGCCGAGCGGACTCGATCCGCGCCGCATCCGCACGATCTGCATGCGCACGTACGGAATCGATGCAACGGCCCGAGCAGCGAGCACCATCCACACTGCGATCGCCAGCCGCCACGTCTCGCCCCCGGCGACGGTGATCGAGGCGGCAACCGCAGCGATGCCGACCGCTCCCGCCAACTCGGGCACGAGCCGACGGCTTCTGCTGCGGACGTCGAACCACAGCTCAACGGCCACGAGCGGCACAGCCACGAGCACCGGGAGCAGCCAGGCCGCCCTTGCAGCGAGCAGCGCAACGAGGCCCAGCGCAGCGATCAGCGCGAGCTCCCCAACGGCGATGCGGGTGGCGAGGCGGGTGCGCGGCAGCGACCGATGCCGTCGGCGATCGACCACCGCCAGCTTCAGCGGTGTTCGCACCAGGAACGCCATGAAGGCCGCCAACCCGATCGCGAGACCCGGCCACGAGAACGCGATCAGCAGCCCCAGCAGCACTGGCTCGAGCGTCAAACCCCACCCGCCGTGCTCGGAGGGAATCGCTACAGCTCGCCACGGCGAGCGCTGAGCACCTGCCGGGCGCTGCGACGTCGACACAGCCGTCACGACGTCACCGACGGGGCCTGCGACAGGAACACGAATTGCACAGTGGGAGACTACGGGATACCTCCCATCGCTGCCAGGGACGAAGGTCCGATTGCCGACGACCGACCGGCAGCGGCGGCCGAACGGCCGACCAATGGCCCTGGTCAGCGACGACCGATCCGCGTAGGTTCGGATCATGAAGATCGAGGAGTTGAACGAGCGCGCCAGCGAACTGGTGCAGAGCGCAACACTGTCCTACGACCAGAAGCTGCGGCGTCTCGCTGCCCTGGCCACCGAGGTGCTGGCATACCCAACGATCTCGGAGGCGTGCCGCCAGGCGCTCGACAAGCGGGTGATCTGCGACATGTTCGAAGGGCACGCGCCGTTCACCCCTCGCTACGTGCTCCCCGACTACGAGCTGGCGATGCGCCAGGGTCTCGGCCATCTCGAGATGCCACCGCCGACCAACCTCGACGACGCCCTCGCGTTCCTCCAGGTGATGTACACCCACGTCCCCAGCGTCACCACCTACCCGGTGTACCTCGGCGATCTCGACAAGGTGCTCGGTCCGTTCGTCACCGACGACATCGACGACGCCGACCTCGACGTCAAACTGCGCCGCTTCTGGATCGGGATCGACCGCATGCTGCCCGACGCCTTCGTGCACGTCGACCTCGGCCCACACGACAGCCGCATCACCCGCTCGATCCTGCGCGTCGAGCGATCGCTGCGCCAGGCAGTGCCGAACATCACTCTCAAGGTGCACCCCGACATCACGCCCGACGACCTGATCGAAGACGGGGTGCGCACCGTGTTCGAAACCGGCAAACCGCACTTCGTGAACCACCCGATGATGGTGGGTGACCACGGCGAGCGGTACGCCTCGGTGAGTTGCTACAACTCGCTGAAGATCGGCGGCGGCGCGCACACGCTCGTGCGTCTCAACCTCAAGGAGGTCGCACTCCTCCACGTCGGCAGCATCGACGACTTCCTGGCCGAGACACTGCCGCGGTACGTGGAGTTGACCGCAGAGCTCGGCGAGGCGAGGGTGCGCTCGCTCGTGGAACAGCAGCGCTTCTTCGAGACGCACTGGTTGGTCGCCGAAGGGCTCGTCGACATCGAACGGTTCTCGGCGATGTTCGGGATCTTCGGCGTCGCCGAATGCGTGAACCTCCTGCTCGCCCATGAAGGACTCGATCGCAACGGTGAGGCTCGCTACGGCCACGACCCCGACGCGAACGCGTTCGCCCAGCGCGTCGTCGAGCGGGTGGCCGCGCTGGTCGCTGACCGCCCGATGCCGTACTGCAGCGGTGCCGGCGCCGACGGTGTTGGCGGGCGTTGCCTGCTGCACAGTCAGAGCGGTATCGATCTCGACGACGGCGTCACCGCCGGCACCCGAATCCCCATCGGCGACGAACCCCCGATGCTCGACCACATCGCCGCCTGCGCTCCGCTGCACCACCTCTTCGCATCAGGCGTCAGCGACATCTTCCATGTCGACGAGACCGCCACACGCAACCCGGCGGCGATGGTCGACATCATCCGTGGAGCGTTCGCGAGTGGGATGCGCGACTTCACGTTCAATCTCGACAGCAACGAGTTCGTTCGAATCACCGGCTACCTCGTGCGCAAGAGCGATCTCGCCGCGATCGCCGCCGATGTCACCGTTCGCCACGCGAGCGACCACCTCGCTGCCGGCAGCGAGAACGCGTACCACGTCACGCAACGTTCGGTGAAGCGAATCGGGTGCCATGAGCGCGACCCCCGCTGAGCTGCATCGCGAACTGCGGGGCCGAGCGTCGACCGGGTTCGTGGCCGACACCCTCAGCTTCAGCAGTGTCGATGGGCCCGGCAATCGGTTCGTGGTGTTCATGCAGGGCTGCAACTTCGACTGCGTGGCGTGCCACAACCCCCAGACCATCCCCGGCCACGCACAGGTCGCCGGACACCACCCCCGCCACGCCACCGTCGACGATCTCCTCGCCGAGATCCGACGCGCCGCGCCATTCATCCGCGGCGTCACGGCATCCGGGGGCGAGGCCACGCAGCAGTGGCCGTTCCTGCGCGAGCTGTTCACAGCGATCGGCAACGACGGCGAGTTGGCACACCTCACCCGCTTCGTCGACTCCAACGGTGCCGCAACCGGTGCTGTCTGGGACGAGCTCGCGGCGGTGATCGAGGGCGCGATGATCGACTTGAAATGCCTCGACGACGACATCCACCGCCAGATGACCGGCCAGTCGAACGATCTCGTGCTCGCGAGCATCCAACAACTCGCCCATCTCGGGCTGCTCCACGAGACCCGGTTGCTGTTGCTCGCCGGCGTCAACGACAGCGACGAACTGCTGCTGCGAACCGCCGAGTGGCTGGCTGCGATCGACCCGTTGATCCGCGTGAAGCTGATCGGGTTCCGCGCACACGGCGCACGAGCGCAGGTTCCCGCACTCGTGGAGCCCACGCCCGAATCGGTGGCCCACGCTGCCGATCTGCTGCGCACCGTCGCAGCATTCGACATCTGCACGGTCTGAGGCTCGAACAACGCCGTCTGCGTGAGCCACAACGCAGGTTTCGGACGTTGTCGCTCACGCAGAGCCCCGAACGCGTCGCTCCGATTCCCCGGGCCGACCGACCGATCGCCAAGATGGCCGCATGCCACTCGACCTTCCTGCCGCATTCGACAACCGAGTCAGCCGTGACCTCGGCGTCGACATCCCCATCGTGCAGGCCCCAATGGGGTGGATCGCTCGGTCGCAGCTCGCGTCAGCGGTGTCGCAAGCCGGCGCCTGCGGCATCATCGAGACATCATCGGGCGAACTCGACGCCGTCAAGGAGGAGATCCGCAAGATGCGCGATCTCACCGACCGCCCGTTCGGCGTGAACATCGCCCAGGCGTTCGTGCGCGATCCGGCGATCGCCGACTTCGTGATCGACCAGGGCGTGAAGTTCGTGACCACCTCGGCCGGATCCCCCACCAAGTACACCAGCGTGCTCAAGGCCGCCGGCCTCACCGTGTACCACGTGGTCCCGACGCTGGCCGCTGCGCTCAAGGCCGTCGATGCAGGTGTCGACGGCCTGGTGGTGGAAGGCGGCGAAGGTGGCGGATTCAAGAGCCCCACGCCGGTGTCGACGATGGTCCTCTTGCCATTGGTGCGCTCCAAGGTCGACGTGCCGATCATCGCCGCCGGCGGTATCACCGACGGCGCCACGATGGCCGCAGCGTTCGCACTCGGGGCCGAAGGCGTCCAGATGGGCACCCGCATGGTGTCGGCGGCCGAGTCACCGGTACACCAGAACTGGAAGCAGGCAATCGTCGACGCCGCCGAGACCGACACCCTGTTCCTCAACCAGCGTCACTCCCCTGCGCTGCGTGCGCTGCGCACCGACCGCACCGCTGCACTCGTCGATGCCGAACACAACGTGTTCGGCGACTTCGGCGACGCACAAGCGCTCTACTTCGGTGGCGACATGAACGCCGCCATCGCCCTGTCGGGCCAGGTGGCTGGACGTATCGAGTCGATCGAGACCGTGGCGCGCATCATCGACGACACGATTGCAGAGTTCGCCGCCACGGTCGCCCGCCTGAACGGCTGATGACCCGTCCGCGTTCTGCGGCGACCCACTCGGAATAGTCACCAGTTCTCGTGGTTGAACACAGGCGCACATCGGCCGGACCCCGCTGACCGATGACGCCACGAAGGAGCCATCCATGTCCACCATCGAACTCACCCTCGAGAACTTCGAGCAGACCATCAACGACAATGACACCGTCTTCGTCGACTTCTGGGCCGAGTGGTGCGGGCCGTGCAAGCAGTTCGGGCCGGTCTTCGAGGCAGCTGCCGAGCAACACGACGACATCGTCTTCGGCAAGGTCGATGCCGACACCGAGCAGGAACTCGCCGGTCACTTCAACATCCGGTCGATCCCGACCCTGATGGCAATCCGTGACAACGTGGTGCTGTTCTCCCAGCCCGGTGCACTTCCCGCCCACGCGCTCGACGACCTGATCGGCCAGATCAAGGAGATCGACATGGACGAGGTGCGTCGCCAGATCGCCGCCGAGCAGGCCAGCAGCTCCGACGAACCGGCCTGACCCGCACACCCCGAGGAGCCCGCGCACCCCGAGGAGCCCGCACACCCCGAGGAGGAGGTGCTCGTCGCGCTACGGTCGAGCGATGAGCACCTCCTCCCCCATCGAGACCTGCATCGCCAACTGGCACCGCCACATGCGAGGCGAACTGCCCGGCGGCCTCGACGCACTCCTGCACGAGGACTGCACGTTCCTGTCGCCCATCGTGTTCACGCCTCAGCAGGGTCGTGACATCACCAAGCTGTATCTCACCGCGGCCTCCGGCACCCTCGGCGGCTCCGACGGCGACGTCACCGCAGCGGTCACCGCCGACCTACCGTCGTCATCATCTGGAGCCTTCCGCTACGTCAAGGAGATCCTGCAGGGCCACAACGCCATGCTCGAATTCGAGACCACGGTGGAGGGCAAGTACGCCAACGGCGTCGACATCATCACGTGCGACGACGACGCGATGATCACCGAATTCAAGGTGATGATGCGACCGCTGCAGGCGATCAATGCCGTACACGCCCAGATGCAGGCGATGCTCGAACAGCTCGCCCAATGAGTCGGACCGAATGAGTCGGACCGGCTGGTTCGGCCGGGTCGATTCAGCTGGTGGAACGCGCCGTCGGGGTGAACGTCACCGGCAGTCGCTTGATGCCGCCGACCAACGGAAGCCCTGCCGTGTTCAACGGTACGGCTGGACCGGTCACTTCGAGATCGGGCAGACGCTTGAAGATCTCCCGGAACACCACAGCCACCTCACGGCGAGCCAGGTTGGCGCCGAGGCAGAAATGCGGCCCTGGCCCGCCAAAGCCCACGTGCGGGTTCGGTGAACGCGTCACATCGAAACGTTCCGGATCGTTGAACACGCGAGGATCGCGGTTGGCGGCGCCGTAGAACATCACGAACTTGTCGCCCTCGTGGAAGTCCTGCCCGCCGAGCGACACGTCACCCGTGGCCGTGCGCCGCATGAAGGTCACCGGCGCTGCGACACGAACGATCTCCTCGACCGCAGTCTGGGTGACACCTTCGACGTCGGCCTGCCAGATGGCGCGCTGGTCGGGGTTCTTCGACAGCAGGTTGACACCGTGGCTGATCGCCGTACGGGTGGTGTCGTTGCCGGCCACGGCGAGCAGCACGAACAACGACGTGATCTCGGCAGGGGTGAGCATGTCCTCGGCCAGCTGGTTGTGGACCAGCTTCGACGTGAGGTCGTTGGTGGGGTTGGCCCGCCGCTCTTCGATCAGCTCCGCCATCAGCGCCGCCAACGACATTCCTGCGTTGAGGAACGCCTCGATCCCGCCGTCTTCGCCGACGAACTCGGGGTCGCCGCCGCTCAGGATCACGTTGGTGGCGTCGAGGACCGTCTTGAACTCACTACGGGGGATCCCCATCATGTCGCAGATGATCAGCAACGGGAACGGCTGTGAGAGCACTTCGACCAGGTCGACCTCACCCTGCTCGCAGAACCCGTCGATCACCTCGGTGCAGATCGTCTCCACCGACTCGAGCACCCCCTGCAGCTCGATGGGTGTGAACGTGTGGGCCACGATGCGGCGCTGATGGGCATGGCGCGGATTGTCCATGTTGATGAAGCCACCGAAGAACTCGAGCATCTCCATCGGCAGGTCGAACACGGACGTGGCGCCCTTGCCGGAGCAGAACTTGTCGGGGTTCTTGCTGACATGGACGACCTCGTCGAAGCGTGGGAGCGCGAAGATCGTCTCAGCAGCATCGCCGGCCAGCGGATTGTGCACCTCGATCGGGAGTACGGCACCCAGTTCTCGGATCTCGGCGAACTCGGTCATCCGGTCTTCGAGCGTCTGGGTCCAGAAACCTGGCTCGATCAGTCGGGATGCGCTGGTGGTCATGGAACTCCTCGTCGACGTGGGGCGTGCCGTCGGGCGCGTCCGCTGGCACGTTAGCGAGCTACCGGCTCGTCGAGCCAGATCCAGCCGAGCGAGCTCATCATCCGACGCAGCATGATCGGAAAGATCGCCTGGTGGAACGGTACGAGCACCCACCAGTAGGCACGCCCGAGGATGCCTCTGGGTACGAACCGTGCGCGCTGCGTGACCAGGGTGCGCCCGCTGCCATCGCCGCAGGGGGACGTGCGCCATTCGAGCCAGGCATCCCCGGGGAGGCGCATTTCAGCGTGAAGCCGAAAGATGTTGTCGTCGATCGCGTCGACGCGCCAGAAGTCGAGCGCCTCGCCGACCACGATGTCGTCGGGGTGGCGGCGCCCGCGCCGCAGGCCCACGCCACCAACGACTTTGTCGAGCGCGCCCCGCAGTGCCCACAGCCAACCGAAGCCGTACCACCCGCGGTCGCCGCCGATCCCGCGAACCACACGCTGGACATCGGCAGCCGACGCGTCGACCGTGAGCTCGCGAGCGTCCTGGTAGACGGTGCCGCCCGCCCAGTCGGGATCCCACGGCGCCGGACGTGCCGCCAGTTGACGGGCCGAGTAGCCCGACCATCGGGTGGGGATGTCGAGGTCCTCCACCGCCGACAACGCGGCCTCGATCGCCGTCGCGACGTCCATGGGTTGGTGCGACGACAGCGCGGTGGCACTGTCGTTGGTGACCACGACGTCGTTCTTCAGGCTGCCGATCAGGCTGTCCGCGAGCTTCTTCGGCAACGGTGTCACGAGGTTCACCCAGTGCGCCGACAGTCGCGGCGTGAGAAAGGGCACCGGGATGATCCATCGCCGGCGGAGTCCGGCAACATCGGCGTACGCGTGCATCAGTTCTCGATACGTGAACACGTCAGGCGCACCGATCTCGATCAGGTCGTGATGCACCTCGGGACGTCCGCCACGTTCGACGGCCGCCACCAGCCACGTGAGGAGATCCGCGATCGCGATCGGCTGCACCTTGGTCTGGGTGACCCACCGCGGCGCCAACATCGCCGGCAACACTTCGACCAAGCTGCGCAACATCTCGAACGAGGCCGAACCTGCACCGAGCACGATCGCCGCCCGAAGTTCGGTGACTGCGGCGTGCCCGGACGCCAACTCCACGCCCACGTCGTGGCGCGACCGCAGGTGAGGTGAGAGATCGTCGTCATCGTCGCCGAGTCCACCGAGGTACACGATGTGGCCGACGCCGGCGCGCTCGGCCGCCACACGAGCGTTGTGCGCGGTCACCCGCTCCTGCTGCATGAAGTCGTCGCCCACACCGAGCGAGTGGACGAGGTACACCACCTGATCGACGTCGGCGAACGCTTCGCCGAGCGACGACGCGTCGGACAGATCACCGTCCACCACCTCCACGTCGCCCGCCCAACCGGTACCTCGCAGCCCCTGGGGCGTGCGGGTCATGCATCGGACCACGAAGCCTGATCGCAACAGTTCCGGCACCAGGCGACCACCGACATACCCGGTGGCTCCGAGCACGAGGATGCGCGCTGGGCGCGATTTCTCCATGGGGACATGATGCCCGAGGGTCGTCGACTTCAACCTGTGCAGCGCAACATCGGGCACGCCGGGCCGCGAGCCGACTCGCGGCGTTGTCGCAGCGCACGCCGTGCGTGCCAGACTCGTCGAATGGCGACTCTCGTGCTCACCGTGATCGGCGACGACCGGCCAGGTCTGGTCGATGCGCTCGCAAGTCGAGTGGCCGCGCACGGCGGCAACTGGGATCGCAGCAACCTCGCTCGACTGGCCGGCAAGTTCGCCGGCATCGTCGTGGTGACGGTGCCGGACGAGCACGTCGACGAGTTGACGGCCGGGCTCGAGTCGCTGGTGACCCAGGGTGTGCTCGATGTGCGTGTGACCATCGCCGGCGGCCACGGGCCAGACGCATCCACGGAGTTCGTCACGCTGCACCTGATCGGACAGGACCGCCCCGGCATCGTCAAGGAGATCGCCGCCGCGCTCGCGGCACGCGACGTCAGCATCGACGAACTCGAGACGTCGACAGGCTCGGCACCGATGTCTGGCGAACAGCTCTTCGAAGCAACCGCGTCACTCCGTCTCCCCGCCACGGTCAGCACCGACGAGCTGCGGTCGATCCTCGAGGACATCGCGAACGAGTTGATGGTCGACCTCGACCTGGACCTCGCCGACCACGCCAGCAGCCCGCTCACCAGCCACGACGAAGGGGAGTGAACCATGTCTGAACCGATCGACCAGCGCCCGCTGGTCCGGTTGACACAGTTCAGCCACGGCGCTGGTTGAGGCTGCAAGCTCGCCCCTGGCGAGCTGGCGCACGTGGTGCGTCACCTCAACGCAGACCATCCGAGCCAGTTGCTCGTCGGGCCCGACACCGGTGACGACGCCGCGGTGCTGGAAACTCGACGACGAACGTGCCCTCGTGTCCACCGCCGACTTCATCACCCCCGTCGTCGATGACGCGCGTACCTGGGGTCGTGTCGCTGCGGCCAACAGCGTGTCCGATGTGTACGCAATGGGCGGTCGCCCGTTGTTCGCGCTCAACCTCGTGGGCTGGAACACCGACGCGCTCCCGACCGAACTGCTCGGTGAGGTGCTGGCTGGCGGCCAGGACATCGCGACGCGAGGCAGGCTTCGTGATCGCCGGCGGTCACACCATCGACGATCCCGAACCCAAGTACGGCATGGCCGTCACCGGCGAGGTGCACCCCGATCGCATCCTCACCAACACCGGGCTGCGGGCCGGCCAGGACATCGTGCTCACCAAGCCGCTCGGCGTCGGCGTACTCACCACAGCCATCAAAGCCGGGCGCGCCAGCGCCGAGCAGACCGACGCGGCAGTGGCCTCGATGGTGCGGCTCAACGACGTGGCCGCACGGGTGGCGCTGGCCGCCGGCGCCACGGGCTGTACCGACGTCACCGGGTTCGGCCTGCTCGGTCACCTCGGGCGTATGGCGGTCGAGTCGAACGTGCACGTCCACATCGAGTTCTCGTCGGTGCCGTTCCTGCCTGGGGCCGTCGACTTCGCAGCCGACGGCGTGATGCCCGGCGGAAGCCGCCGCAATCTCACCCACGCTCTCGACTTCGTCGACGTCGGCGACCGATCGGAGCTGCAGCAGCTGCTGTTGGCCGATGCCCAGACCTCCGGCGGCCTGGTGTTCGGCGTCGATCCGTCGACGACCGCTGAAGTCCTTGCCCAGCTCGCCGAGTCGGGGCACCAAGCCGCGTGCATCGGCGCCGCCACCTCCACCACCGACGGCGACGTCCCGGGACTCACCCTGCACTGAGCGGCCCCGTCGCATGTTGGCCGTCTGCGTGAGCCACAACATCGAGATTCGACGTCTGTGCTCACGCAGAACGCCCGGCTGAACGCCTATTCCCGCATTCATCGCATCGCAGCTCGTGGCCGTGCTGCCCCCGGACGACCCTCGCTGACGCACGAGGTGCGGGCCGATCGACGACGCGGCAGACTGCACGCCATGAGCGTCGACGACAGCCCGATGGACACCAGCGATCTCACTGCCGCCGATGTGGCGTGGGACATCGACACGATCCTCCCCGATGGCGCCACGCCGGCTGATCTGTTCGACCGGGCCGACGTGCTCGCCGACAGCCTTGCGTCGTTGCGTGGGCGCGTCGCATCGCTCGACGCCGGGGAACTCGCCGCCGCCATGCACACGATGGCCGAGCTGGAAGATCTCGTGTCACGGGCCGGCTACCACGCCATGCTGGCGTTCTCCACCGCCACTGACGACCCCGACCGGGGCGCCGCAATGGCCGCCGCGCAGGAGCGCTCCACCGCAACCGCCACCAAGCTGATCTTCTTCGATCTCGAATGGGCGGCAGCCGACGACGACCACGCCGACGAGGTCCTCGCCGACCCCCGACTCGACTTCTGTCGCCATCATCTCGACAACCTCCGCCTCAGCCGGCCCTACCTGCTCGACGAGAAGCAGGAGACGATCATGGCCGAGAAGAGCCAAACCGGCTCGGCAGCCTGGGTGCGCCTCTTCGACGAACTCACCTCGGCGATCACCTTGGAGCTCCCCGATGATCTCGGCGGAAGCGGCGTGCCGCTCATGCAGGGCCTGTCGATGCTGCAGCACCCTGAGCGCCCGGTCCGCCAGCAGGTCGCCGCTGCCGTGTCGGCGGGCCTCGAGCCCGGCCTGCGCACACGCGCCTACCTCTTCAACACGCTGCTCAACGACAAGGCGATCGACGACCGGCTGCGCGGCTACCCGTCCTGGGTGTCGTCACGAAATCTGGCCAATGAGGCATCCGACGAGTCGGTGCAGGCGCTCGTCGACGCAGTGGTCGACAGTTACTCGATCGCCCAGCGGTGGTACCGGCTCAAGGCACAGGTGCTCGGCCTCGACCGCCTCGCCGACTACGACCGCATGGCCTCGGTGGCAAGCACCGATCGCGAGATCGGTTGGGACGAGGGCACGCGAATCGTCCGCGACGCCTACGCCTCGTTCTCGCCGGAGCTCGCCGACATCGTCGGCCGGTTCATCGACGAGCGCTGGATCGATGCTCCCGTCCGGCCGGGCAAGCGTGGCGGCGCCTTCGCGGCTGGCGTGTCGCCGAGCCACCACCCGTACGTGCTGTTGAACTGGACATCGAACTCCCGAGACGTCGCCACGCTCGCTCACGAACTCGGCCATGGCGTGCACTTCTACCTCGCCCGCGAGCAGGGAATCTTCCACCAGAGCACACCGCTCACGCTCGCCGAGACGGCATCGGTGTTCGGTGAAACGGTCACCAGCAATCGGTTGCTGTCGATGATCGACGACCCCAACGAGCGTTTCGCTCTGCTGGCGTCGTCGCTCGAGGACTCGATCGCCACCGTGTTCCGCCAGATCGCGATGAACCGGTTCGAACATGCCTGCCACACCGCTCGGCGCTCCGAGGGCGAACTCAGCGTCGAGCGATTCGGCGACCTGTGGGCCGCAGAGCCAGACCGACATGCTCGGCGACTCGGTGGAGATCACCGACGGCTACCGCAACTGGTGGAGCTATGTGCCCCACTTCATGGGCTCGCCCGGCTACGTCTACGCCTACGCCTACGGCCAGCTGCTCGCCCTGTCGGTGTACGCCCAGTACCGAGAACAAGGCGACGAGTTCGTTCCCGCCTACCTCGACCTGCTGCGTGCCGGCGGGTCGGACACGCCGGAGAACCTGGCCCGCATCGTCGGCTGCGACCTCGCCGACCCCGACTTCTGGCGCAACGGCCTGAAGATCGTCGAAGGCCAACTCGACGCCGCCGAGGAAGCCGCACGCGCAGCAGGGCGCCTCGCATGACCTACTGCCTCGCCCTTCGCCTCGACGACGGCATCGTCTTCCTGTCCGACACGCGCACCAGTGCCGGGGTCGACAACATCAGCCTGTACCGCAAGATGCACGTTCTGCGCCCGGCCCCCGACCGGGCATTCGTGATCCAGTCGGCAGGCAACCTGGCCACCACCCAGGAGGTGCTCGATCGGATCGACCGCGACCTGCGCGCCGACGACGGACGCGAGACGCTCGCCACCGTCGACCGCCTGTTCGAAGCAGCGCTCTACGTGGGCCAGGTCAGTCGCGAGGTGGTGGCGAGCCATCGCGAGGCGCTCTCTGCATCGGGTGCCGACGGAACGGCCACGTTCATCCTGGGTGGCCAGATCGAGGGTGAGACGCCTGAGATCTTCCTCGTGTACCCCGAAGGCAACTACATCAGGTCATCGAAGACCGCGACCGTTCCTGCAGATCGGCGAGGCCAAGTTCGGAAAGTTCTGGCTGGAGTTGGCGGTGCAGCCCGGCGTCGACCTGGATCTGGCCACCAAGATCGCCCTCGGGTCGATGCTGAGCACCACCCGCGCCAACCTGTCCGTCGGTCCACCGTTCGATCTGGCCATCTACCAGAACGACACGCTGGCGTTCGACCAGCACCGCATCGAGGCCGACTCTGACTACCTGAAGGACATTCAGCACAGCTTCGTCCAGCACCTGTTCGAGGCGCTCGAGGAGCTCCCGCCGATCCCCTGGCACGATTGACCGCACTGATCGACGGGGCCTTCCTCGACTCGCTCGACGGGCCCAATCGGTCGGCACCGCCCTCGAACCCCTCGCTGCGCCGCACCTCGACGTGGGCACAGATGCGTCCGTCGTCCAGTACACAGGAACTCGGTGACTTCGTCGCCCAAATGTTGGGTGGCTGATCGCCACTTGGGCCGCACGCGACCAACGGTCTACGGTGGCCGGGTGAGCGACGAACAGCGCCCCTACGGCGCCGGCCAAGCCGACCCTGCCCTGAAGCGTGTGCGCACGCGCCACTTCCAACGGGCCAAGGAACAGGGCATCAAGATCACCGGACTCACCAGCTACGACTTCCTGTCGGCGGCGATCTTCGATGACGCAGGTATCGACTTCCTGCTCGTGGGCGACTCGGCCGGCAACACCGTGTTCGGCTACGACACCACGATCCCGGTGACCGTCGACGAACTGATTCCGCTCACCGCCGCCGTGGTGCGCGGTGCAAAACGTGCGTTGGTGATCGCCGACATGCCGTTCGGCTCCTACGAGAACGGCCCCGACGAGGCACTCAACACAGCGATTCGGTTCATGAAGGAGACCGGCGCTCACGCGGTCAAGCTCGAAGGCGGCGTGCGCAGCGCCAAGCAGATCAAGCGGATCGTGCGTGCCGGAATTCCCGTGATGGCCCACATCGGCTTCACCCCCCAGAGCGAGCACGGCCTCGGCGGTCACATCATCCAGGGCCGCGGCGACGGGGCCGAACAACTGCTCGCCGATGCGCATGCGGTGGAAGAGGCGGGCGCCTTCGCCGTGGTGCTCGAAATGGTGCCGTCCGCCATTGCCGCACAGGTCACCCGCGAGCTCACCATCCCGACCATCTCGGTGGGCGCCGGACCCGACTGCGACGGCCAACTCCTGGTGTGGAGCGACTGGGCTGGGTTCACCCGGGGCCGGATCCCGAAATTCGTCAAGCAGTACGCCTCGATCGGCCAGACCCTGCTCGATGCTGCTGTTGCATTCCGAGAGGACGTCGAGACCGGCGTCTACCCGGCCCCCGAGCACGAGTACGGCGAGTGATCGTGTCCACGCGACTGCACACCGTGCGCCGTGGTGACGGCCCACCGATCGTGTTCGTGCACGGAATGGGCACCTCGGCAGCCACGTGGGATCGCTGCATGGACCTGCTCGCCGACCGGTTCACCGTGGTGGCCGTCGACCTGCTCGGCCACGGCCACTCACCGGTGCTCGACGATCCGGAGGAATACACCCGCGACCGCGCCCTTGCCGACATCGACGACGTGCTCGCCGACATCGTCGACGATCCGACGTCGGACGGCGCGGCGCCGGTGCTGGTCGGCCACTCGCTCGGCGGCTACCTGGCCCTCGCCCATGCGGCGACCCGGCCGGGTGCACTACGGGGCATCGTGGTGCTCAACACCGGACCGGGGTTCCGCGATCCGGAGAAGCGCGAGGGCTGGAACGAACGTTCACGCCGCAACGCGCACCGATTCGGCGTCCCGGAGCAGGTGACCACGATGAACCTCCAGGAGGATTCCGTCGTGATGGATCGACTCGCCGACATCACCACCCCCACCCTGGTGCTCGCTGGCGGCGACGACCGCCCCGAGTACACGGGATCGGGGCAGTACCTCGAACGCAAGATGCCCGACGCCCGCTTGGCGGTGGTCGACGGCGGCGGCCACTCGATGCACGAAGACAGCCACGCCGCCGAGGTCGCCGAGCTCATCGCCGAGTTCGCACTGCGCCTCGACGTCTGACCGCCCCGCCTGTTCCCCGAGCCCGGGTCTCCGGGGGCCCACCGGGCGCCTCGCCGCCCCACCGATGAGCGAACACCCCAGATCTGCGGGTTTCGCTCATCGCTGGGAGGTCAGTAGTGGCGCAGTTCGACGACGAGACCGTCGGGATCGCGCACGTACAGCGACGTTCCCTCGCCACGAGCACCCGATCGGCGGACGGGTCCTTCCAGCACGTCGAAGTCGCCTGACGCTGCGAGCGCTGCGAGGTCGAGGGCTTCGACGACGAGGCAGATGTGGTCCAGACGGCCGTCGTCGACCGAGGTCTCCCTCGAGGCGATCAGATCGATGATGGTGTCGGCGTTGACACGTACCGACGGAAACGGCACCTCACCCTGACGCCACGCATCGACACGGTCCGGCGTCAGGCCGAGGCACTCGATGAACCACGACAGCGTTCGTTCGACATCAGTGCAGCGCACCACGAGATGATCGAAGGCGACGACTCGAACCCTGGCCATCGCCCGAGTGTGTCAGCTCAGCGCAGCGAAGCACAGTGTCGGGTTCGTTCCCGGTGGTTCCCCGAGCCCGGGGCTCGGGGAACCACTCCGGTGCTTGCCGCTCTACCTACCGGTCGGTAGGCTGACGGATGACGTCAGCGAGGAGACCCATGAGCACCGCGACCCCAGCCAGCACCGTCCGCAACGCCGAGACGATGATCGAGACCCCGACGGGCCTCAAACCGGTACTCGACGTGATCCCCGATCACTGCTACGAGCGGTCGACGACCCGGGGCCTGCTGCTGTTCGCCCGCGATGTCGTCATCTTCGGCCTCGCCGTGTGGGGCCTGCTGTCGACGAACAATCCCTGCTGCTCGTGCCGCTCTGGTTGCTCGCCGGCATCTCGGTGGCCGGGCTGTTCGTGATCGGCCACGACGCCGCCCACGACGCATTGTTCGACTCGAAGCGGCTCAACGGTGTCATCGCCCGGCTGTCGATGCTGCCGTCGCTGCACGCGGTCGAGGTCTGGGTGTTCGGCCACAACCGGGTGCACCACGGCCACACCCTCAAGCAGGGCCTCGACTTCGTGTGGCACCCCCTCACGGTCGAGCAGTACGAGCAACTCGGTCGGCTGGCGAAGTTGCGCCACAAGCTCGAATGGGGGCCCTTCGGTGCCGGGGCGTACTACCTGCCGCGAAGTGTGGTGGAACAAGATGGTGCGCTTCACGCCACCCGCTCGTTGGGCCCGCCAGATGCGTCGCGACCAGGCGCTCGTGGCGGCCTACGCCGCGACGACCCTTGGTCTCCTCGATCGCGCTCGACGGTACCGGCGGCATCTGGCAGTGGGTGAAGATCGTGGTGGTGCCGTTTCTGCTGTTCTGCCAGACGATCGGCTGGGTGGTGCACGTGCACCACATCGCTCCCGAGATCCGTTGGTGGCCGCGCCGCGAGTGGAACCGCTTCCGCGGACAGGTCGAAGGCACCACGATCTTGTGGGGTCCGCCCGGCTGGGACATCTTCTTCCACTGGATCATGGTGCACCTCCCCCACCACGTCGACATGCGGGTGCCGTGCTACCGACTTCCCGAGGCGGCTCGTGCCATTGCCGAGGCGTTCCCCGACCAGGTCGACGAACGCCCGATCCGGCTCCGCGACTATCTCGCGTCGACCAAGGCGTGCAAGCTCCACGACTTCGAGACCGGCACCTGGCACACCTACCCCGCCGGCTGAGGAACCGATCGTCGGTCAACTCGGGAATCGACAGCTGGACGAAGCCGTCGGCGCGGTGCAACACCAGGAAGCGGCGCCCGTGCGGTCGACGGTCATCGAAGCCGCGCCTTGGCCTCACGCTTGGCCCTGGTGAGTTCCACCCGCTGCGGATGCTCCTTGTAGAAGGGGTCCAACGGATAGCACCCCGACACGAGACCGTTGCGCGGCGCGGTGGTGCAATCGCTGAAGGTGCGACAGATCAGGCCCCGTTCGAGCGAGCGACCGGCGAGCACGTCGGCGGCCAACTCGGGATACGACAGGATCATCCGCCCGAGGCCGATCATCGACGCTCCACCGGTGGCCACCACGGCCTGACCGACGTGCGGCCAGCCAGTCCTGCACGTAGGAGTAGCCCGACCCGATGATCGTGAGGTCGGGATGCCCCGAGGTGAGCTCCCTGGTGACGGCGAGTTGACGTGCCACGCCCACGAGCGGATCCTCGGGCGGTTGGTATCCGTCGGACGGCGGGAAGAACGCCGGCCGCTGGATGTGCGGGTTGTAGTACGGACTGCCCGCGGTGACGCTGACCAGCCCGATGCCCAGCTCGGCGAAGATGTCGAGCAGCGCATGCGACTCAGTGAGGTCGATGCCGAGCCCCGTGCCGTCGCCGCCGAACGCGAACCGGTAGGCCTCCGACGATTCCGGGCCGCCCACTCCCCCGTCGAGCGGCACGAACGGCACCATGTCGAACGCCGAGAGACGAACAGCGATCGCCAGGCCGGGGGCGCGTTCCGGAGACCGGCCACCACGGTGCGGAGGAACTCGGTACGACCGTGGAGGTCACCGCCGAACCGACCGGCGCGGTCGTAACCGGTGAGCAGTTCGTGGAGCAGGTACCCGTGGCAGTGCTTGACATCGACGAACTCGAACCCGGCATGCTGGGCAAGCACCCCCGCAACGATGTAGTCCTCGGCGAGTTCGTCGAGTTCGTCGTCGGTGAACACGGCGTCGGCATCGGCTCCGACGCGGCGGTCGAGCAGTGGATGCGCGTACGCAGTTCGCGGCAACGGCGCACCACTCAGGGCGCGACCAACGGCCGGAGTGGGTGAGCTGCAACCCGGTGACCTGCGACGGGTCGAGCAGGCGGCGGAGCTCGGCGAGTTCGCCGACCGTGTCGTCGTTGATCACGAGTTGGTTGGGGTTGGCGCGCCCGTCGGCTCGCACCGCAGTGGCTTCGCCCCACACCAGACCGCACCCGCTGGCACCGAATCGGTGCCACCGGCGCCGAACGAGGTCGGTCGGGCGACCGTCGGGTGTGGCGTCCCAACCTTCCATGGGCAACACCGCGAATCGATTCGGCGCCGTCAGCACACCCGCTGACCCATCGCGGAACTCCACCTGCTCGGCGAGCACACCGTCGGCCTGGACGGCGTCATCGATCGGAATCTCGACGCCGATGTCGGCGCAGTGCTGCCGGAACGCATCGACCGAGTCGAGCTTCTTCACCTGGGTCCATCGAAGGGTCATGTCCAGTGCTCCAGTCGCTCGAGAATGTCCGCGAGCACCGCACGGTCGGATTCGGGACGCTGCGGCGCCGCGGTCGGCGTTCGGCTCGATGATGCCCAGCCGCGCAGTTCGAACCACATCGCTGCATCGTGGCGGTAGCCGGGCACCGGGGCCCGGAACGTGAAATGCCCCAGGTACTGCAGCAGGTCGTTGAGTTCGTGGAAGCCGGGATCGCCGCCTGCCCACATCCGGTCGCGGGCAGCAAATGCCTCGGGAGCGAACGTCGACAGGCCGAGCAGATAGTCGGAGCCATACATCACCATGTCGATCGCCAGGTCGTTGCCGGTGAACACCTCGAACTCGGGACGCACCCGATCGCGCACCGCCAAACGGTCCCACTCCAACTGCCGGCTCAGCGATGAGTGCTTGGCGCCGATGCACGACTCGATGCCGACCATCGCCTCGTAGGCGGCCAGCGACGGGATCCGACCGTACGGCACGAACATCGGGCCGAGTTCGAAGCCGATGAACCGCTCGACGCGATCGCCGATCGCTTCGAGCGCCGCCACCCAACCGGCATCGTCGAGCGAGTTCAACCCGTACGACGGGAAGATCACCGGCGTACCGCCACGCGATCCGATGGCGCTGCACGCAGCCACATATCGATCGAGGTCGAACGAGGCCCCTGGCTCGTCGGGGACGAACGCACCCGCCACGAACGATGCACCCGCGACCGATGCCGCGAGGTCGAGCACCTTGATCTTCTCAGCGCCGTCGAGGAGCTGGACGTAGCCAGTGTCCATGTTGACCGCTGGCGCAAGACCAGCGGCGACGGTGCGGGCGATGTGAGCCTCGGCCGCGCTCCAGTCGATCTGGCCGTCGTCGGTGAACGGCAGCAGTACCGCCGACATCCCGGTGATCGTGCGTCCGGGCCGCAGTCGTGCCACGACGCTCGCTTCAGTCGCCACCGCGTGATCGTCGTCGCGACTGCGCAGCGAGCCGCGGGCGAGCGTGTTCCCTTGGGGGTCCGAGTCCACGATCATCTGTATCTGCTCCCCACCTCGGCACTCACTCGTCGCATCGTCGACCACCGACGACGTGCGCACTTCCTGCGTATGAGTCGCCGCTGCGCAACCTTGGCACACCCGGCAGCGATTGCGTGTGAGCGGTCAGGCGTAGCGACGCAGGATTCGTCGGCCGAGCGACGTCTTGTGGACCTCATCTGCGCCGTCGTAGATGCGAGCGGCCCGCTCGTGGCGGTACCAGTAGGCGAGCACGGTGTCGTCGGTGACGCCGAGCGCGCCGTGCACCTGAATTGCGGTGTCGACCGCCTTGAGCATCGTGTTCGCAACCGAGAACTTGATGGCGGCGATCTCGTCACGCGCGGCCTTGGCGCCGTGCTGGTCGATCATCCATGCCGCGTGCAGGGTCTGGAGTCGGGCGCCACGGATCTCGGCGTCGAGTTCTGCGGCCCAGTGTTGGATCACCTGGCGATCGGCCAGCGTCTCGCCGTTCGGGTCGATCACGCGAGCGTTGGCACGAGCGCACATCAGGTCGAACGCCCGGCTGGCGATGCCCAGCCATCGCATGCAGTGATGGATGCGGCCCGGCCCGAGACGCTCCTGTGCAATCGTGAACCCGCCGCCTCGTGGACCGAGCAGATTGCTCGTCGGTACGCGACAGCCCTGATAGATCACCTCGCCGTGGCTGGCATGGCCTCCGCCGGCGTGGCCCATCACACTCACGTTGCGCACCAGGTTGAACCCGTCGGTGTCGGTGGGCACCAGGATCATGCTGGTACGCGAGTACGGCGGCGCATCCGGGTCGGTGACCGCCATCACGATCGCGAAGGCTGCGCCGTCGGCCGAACTGGTGAACCACTTCTGACCGTTGATCACGAACTCGTCACCGTCCTGGACCGCCGTGGTCTCCAACAGCAGCGGGTTCGATCCAGCGGTCTCCGGCTCGGTCATCGAGAAACAGCTACGGATCTCGCCGGCCACGAGCGGACGCAGATACTGCTCACGCTGTTCGTCCGTCGCATGCATGTGGAGGATCTCGATGTTGCCTGCATCAGGAGCTTGCGTGCCGAACACCACGTGGCCGAGCGGGCTCCGCCCCAACGCCTCGCTGAGCAGGCCGTGGTCGACCATGCTGAGGCCCAGCCCGCCGAACTCGACGGGGTGGTTGGGCGCCCAGACCCCCATCTGGCGCACCTTCTGCTGGGCCGCCGCAACGCGTTCGTCGAGCGTTGCCGGGTCGCCGTGGAGCATCTCGCCCTCGAGCGGGATCACCTCACGATCCATGAAGTCACCCACCATTGCGAGAATGGTGGTCATCTGCTCGGAGATCTCGAAGTCCATGGCGTTCCTCCTGTCGACAGGCTGTCACCTCCGACGGTCTCCGAGCGAACTCCCGCAACCTGAGTACACCCGGAGCGGCACACTTCGAGCCGATAGAGTCGCTGCCCCATGGCCTCGACGTCGAATGCCACCGCCCCGGTGTTGATCACCTACGCCGACCGTCTCGCCGGCAACATCGACGGGGTCGGCGCCCTGCTCCAGGGGCCGCTGGCGGGGGCGTTCGGCGGGGTCCACCTGCTGCCGTTCTTCGTGCCGATCGATGGTGCCGACGCCGGATTCGATCCAGTCGACCACACCGCGGTCGACCCCCGAGTGGGATCGTGGGATCGCATCACCGAGCTCGCTTCGCATGCCGACGTGATGGCGGATCTGATCGTCAACCACGTGGCCGCCGACTCGGCGGCGTTTCGTGATTGGCTCGAGCACGGCGATGCATCTCCGAATGCAGCGATGTTCCTGACGCCCGAGCGCGTGTTCGACGGCCCGCCATCGCCCGCAGATGTCGCCGCCATCTACCGGCCCAGGCCCACGTCGCCCTTCTCCGAGTTCGAGTTCGCGGATGGCATGCGCCGACAGGTCTGGACGACATTCACCGATCAGCAGGTCGACATCGACGTCGAGCACCCACTCGGCTGGAACTACCTCATCGAGATCCTCGACCGCTTTGCAGCAGCTGGCATCACGAGCGTTCGCCTCGACGCGGTCGGCTATGCGATCAAACGTGCCGGCACCTCCTGTTTCATGTTGCCCGAGACGATGGAGTTCATCAGGCGCCTCACTGCCGCGTGCCGCAAGCGGTCGATGGTGGTCCTCGTGGAGATGCACGGCCACCACCTCGACCAACTCGCGATCGCTCCGCACGTCGACCTCGTCTACGACTTCGCCCTCCCACCGCTCACGATCGATGCCCTCACGACCGGCGACGCCGATCCGCTGCGGCGATGGATCGACATGCGAGCGCCGAATGCGATCAATGTGCTCGACACGCACGACGGCATCGGCGTGATCGACGTCGGAGTCGACGCCCGGGACCCGAGTCGGGCCGGCCTGCTGTCGGCGGAGCGGATCGACGCACTGGTCGAGGGCATCCACGAGCGGTCGGGCGGAGCGAGTCGCGTGGCCACCGGATCGACGGCGTCGAACGTCGACCTCTACCAGGTCAACTGCACGTTCTACGACGCACTCGGCCGTGACGACGACCGGTACCTCGCGGCGCGCACGATCCAGTGCATCCTGCCCGGCACGCCGCAGATCTACTACGTGGGCCTGCTCGCAGGCGAGAACGACACCGAACTGCTGGAGCGCACCGGGGTGGGCCGCGACATCAACCGGCACCACTACACCCCCGACGAGGTCGACGCTGCGCTGGAGCGACCCGTGGTTCGGCGACTGCTCGACCTGTTGCGTTGGCGGGCCGCCGAGCCGGCGTTCGACGGCACGTTCGAGTTGCTCGACGCACCGTCCCACGTGATCGTCGTCCGGTGGTCGAGCCCGACCTCGACGGTGACCATCACCGTCGACCTCACGACCTCGGCGGTCACGTTCGATCCGCCCATCGGTTGACCGCGCCGAGGTTGGAACCCGAGCATGCCACGACAACTACCGTTGACCCGATGACGAACCGCCCCGAGACCGCCGCCCCGTCGTGCTGCGCTCCCGCCCGCGGCATGCCGGCACCGGCGCACACGCACGCACCGGGTACTTCGCAGGCGCCTCCGGTCCCATCCAGCAGTGGCGCCGCCGATGCCGGTCCCACGGCTGGCGGTCTCAGCGATCTCGTGACCATCCCCACCGGCGAGTTCACGATGGGAACCAACGAACCGCGACCCTGGCCTGACGACGGCGAAGGCCCGGCCCGACGGGTCACCGTGAGCGCCTATCGAATCAGCCGGTACGCCGTGAGCAACGAGCAGTTCGCCGCCTTCGTCGCATCAACTGGCCACGTCACCGATGCCGAGCGGTACGGCTGGACGTTCGTGTTCCACCTGCATCTTCCCGACGACTTCCCGCCGACGCCGCGCCGTAGCGGCTGCGCCGTGGTGGCGGCAGGTGGAGGGCGGCGATTGGTGTCATCCGTTCGGACCGCAGTCGGATCTCGAGGGGCTTGGCGACCACCCCGTGGTGCACGTGTCGTGGAACGACGCGCAGGCATATTGTCAGTGGATCGGGGCACGCTTGCCGACCGAGGCCGAGTGGGAACGGGCCGCCCGCGGCGGGCTCGACCAGTGCACCTACCCGTGGGGTGACACCTTCGCGCCCGACGGCACCACGATGTGCAACATCTTCGAAGGACAGTTCCCCACCCACGACACCGGCGCCGACGGGTGGCGCGGCACGGCACCGGTCGGCGCCTTCGCTCCCAACGCCTTCGGCCTCCACAACGTTGCCGGCAACGCCTGGGAGTGGTGCTCGGACTGGTTCTCACCCGACTTCCACGTCACCTCCGCTGATGGCCAGGCTCGAGTCGATCCTGTCGGCCCACCGAGCGGCAGCAACCGCGTGATGCGGGGAGGATCCCACCTCTGCCACGACTCCTACTGCGATCGCTACAAACTCTCGGCGCGAAGCTCCAACGAACCCGACGCATCCACCGGCAACCTCGGCTTCCGGATCGCCGCCGACGCATGACGCAACTCACGTGAAGTTCCCAATTCTCGAACCCCGCTCGCTGTTTCGCCGAAGCACCGCCCGCGACGATGCAAAGTCTGGTCTGGTCCTCGGCGTCGAGAGCGTGCCGGACGGCCTCGCCGCCGGTCTCCTTGCTGGGGTCAACCCCGTGGCTGGGCTGTACGCCTACCTGTTCGGACTCATGGGCGCTGCGCTCTTCACCAGCACGGCATTCATGGCAGTGCAGGGCACCGGCGCCATGGCGATCATCATCGCCGACGTCGACCTTGCCGCACGCGACGACCCGATGCGGGCGCTCTACACCCTGTCGATGTTGACCGGACTGGTGATGATCATCGCCGGGGCGCTGCGACTCGGTTCGTTCCTGCGCTTCGTGTCGAACTCGGTGATGACGGGCTTCATCAGTGCCGTCGGTGTCAACATCGTGCTCGGCCAACTCGGTGACTTCACCGGCTACGCCGCCGATGGCGCCAACCGCGTCACCAAGACGCTCGACCTGCTGGTCAACTTCTGGAAGATCGACGTCCCCACCACGGTGGTCGGGATCATCACGATTGCGCTGATCGTGATGCTCCAGCGCACTCGGCTCGGCTCGCTCGGTCTCGTCGTTGCTGTCTTGGTCGGGTCGGTGATCGCCGCGGTGTTCGACGCATTCGACCGGAGCGTTCGCCTCGTCGGCGACGTTGCCGAGGTACCCCGTTCGCTGCCATTGCCCACACTGCCCGTGATCGCCGACATCCCGATGCTGCTGATCCCTGCGCTCTCGCTGGCGTTCGTCGGGCTGGTGCAGGGCGCCGGCGTGTCGGCGGGATTCCCCAACGAGGACGGCACGGCGCAGGACGAATCGCAGGACTTCGTCGCTCAGGGCGCCGGCAACATCGTCGCCGGAGTGTTCCAGGCCATGCCGGTCGGCGGATCGATGTCCGGCAGTTCGCTGATGGCGGCATCAGGAGCACGCACGCGTCAGGCCGCGTTCTTCGCCGGTGGCGTGATGATCGTGGTGATCCTGTTGTTCGGCGGAGTGATCGAACTCGTGGCGATGCCCTCGCTCGCTGCGCTGCTGATCGTGATCGGTGTCACCACGGTCAAGCCGGCACGAATCATGTCGGTCGCCAAGACCGGTGCTGCACCGCTGACGGCGATGACCGTCACCTTCGTGCTCACCCTGTTGATCCCGTTGCAGTACGCCGTGCTCGTGGGCGTCGGCATCTCCGTGATCCTGTTCGTGATCCGCCAGTCGACGCGACTGGTGACCAAGCGCATCGTGTTCCACGATGATGGTCGCGCCGAAGAGGTCGAGCCGCCTGCGTCGATCCCGCCGGGGGAAGTCATCGTGCTGCACCCCTACGGCGCGCTGTTCTTCGCCACCGCGAGCACGCTGATCGAACAGATGCCGGCGGTCACCACCGCGTCGACGCATTCCGTGGTGATCCTTCGTGTGCGCGGTGCCGACGACGCCGGAGCCACCCTGCTCGACGTCTTGGCCAACTACGCCCGCGACCTCCGAGCGGTCGACAGCAAGCTGATGGTGGTCACGGACAACGACCGCGTGATCCGCCAACTCCGGGTGACCGGAGCGGGCGAGGCGATCGGCGAGCGCAACGTGTACCGCAGCACGCCGTTCATCGGCGAGGCCTCCCGCCATGCCTACGACGACGCGGTTGCGTGGATCGAGGAGCAGACCGCTGTCCAGCGGCGAGGGCTGACATCCAGCCCCCGCCGCCTCGCAGCATGTTCCGTGCGGGTCCCCGACGACCGACTCAGGTCGGGTCGTGCACCATCTCCCAGTGTTCGGGTGAGCGCCACAGTGCCGACAAGGTCAGGTCGCGGATGGCGAGCAGTTCCTTCGGGATCCGGTCGTTGAGCTTGATGAAGAGCTCATCGTGCGACAGGATCTCACGGTCCCAGTCGTCACGGTCGATCGACATCGCCTGCAGGAAGTCGTCCTCGTCGAAGTCGTCGAGGCCGGACAGGTCGAGGTCGCTGAACCTCGGCATCCAGCCGATCGGGCTCTCGAGCGCGTAGGCACGCCCTCGCGAACGCTCCACGATCCACTCGAGCACCCGCATGTTCTCGCCGAAGCCGGGCCACACGAAGTTGCCCTCGTCGTCGGTGCGGAACCAGTTGACCCCGAAGATGCGGGGCGGATTGGCAATGGTGCGACCGAACGACAACCAGTGGTTGAAGTAGTCGGCCATGTGGTAGCCGGCGAACGGCAGCATGGCGAACGGGTCGCGGCGGACCACACCCTGCTCGCCGAAGGCGGCTGCGGTGGTCTCCGATCCCATCGTCGCGGCGAGGTACACCCCGTGGGCCCAGTTGAACGACTGGTACACCAACGGCATCGTGCCCGAGCGGCGTCCACCGAACACGAAGGCGCTGATCGGCACCCCGGCCGGGTCGTCCCAGTGCTCGTCGATCACGGGGTTCTGTTCGGCCGGGGCGGTGAATCGGGAGTTCGGATGCGCCGCCTTGCGACCGCTCTCGGGTGTCCAGTCCTGGCCCGTCCAATCGATCAGATGGGCAGGCGGCGGCGTGCCGATCCCCTCCCACCAGACATCTCCGTCGTCGGTGAGCGCGACGTTGGTGAAGATCGTGTTCGCCCGGATCGACGCCATCGCGCTCGGGTTCGTCGCCGGCGACGTTCCCGGCGCCACCCCGAAGTAGCCGGCTTCGGGGTTGATGGCGTACACCTTGCCGTCGTCTGCCGGCTTGATCCACGCAATGTCGTCGCCGACGGTGGTCACCCTCCAGCCCGCTTCAGCGAATGCGGGCGGTGGCTCGATCATCGCGAAGTTGGTCTTGCCACAGGCGCTCGGGAACGCAGCGGCCACGTAGGTCACCTCGCCGGCAGGGTCGGTGACGCCCATGATCAGCATGTGCTCGGCGAGCCAGCCCTCGTCGCGCCCCATCGTGGAGGCGATGCGCAGCGCCAGGCACTTCTTGCCCAGCAGTGCGTTGCCGCCGTAGCCGCTGCCGTATGACCAGATCGAGCGCTCCTCGGGGAAGTGCACGATGTACTTCACGTCGGGGTTGCACGGCCAGGCGACGTCGACATCGCCGTCGTCGAGTGGGGCGCCGACGGTGTGCATGCAGGGAATGAAGGCACCGTCGGTTCCGAGCGCATCGAGCACCGCCGTGCCCATCCGGGTCATGATCTTCATGTTCACCGCCACATAGGCGGAGTCGCTGATCTCCACACCGATCTGGGCGATCGGCGAACCGATCGGACCCATGCTGAACGGGATCACGTACATCGTGCGTCCCTTCATGCAGCCGGCGAACAGCCCGTTGAGGGTCTCCTTCATCTCGGCGGGCTCGGTCCAGTTGTTGGTCGGTCCGGCATCGCCGCGAGTACGGCTGCAGATGTAGGTGCGGTCCTCGACACGGGCGACGTCGCTGGGGTCGGAGCGGGCGAGGAAGCTGTTCGGTCGGTACTCGTCGTTCAGACGCGTGAAGGTGCCGGCCTCGACGAGTTCCGCGGTCAGGCGGTCGTATTCGTCCTCGGAGCCGTCGCACCAGTGGACCCGATCCGGGGTGCACAGCGCGACCATCTCGGCGACCCAGGTTCGAAGGGCGTCATGCTGGAGGGCAGAAGGTGTTTCCATATTCGTCCAGCCTCGTCGCACCCCCGCTTGTGAAACAGTGCACAAAGTCCCGAGGTCAGCGAATCAGCCACCGGTGCTGCGTGCTCGCCGCCCCATGAAGATGCCAGCGATCGCGAGCCCGATCATCGCAGCAACGAGGGCTGCGCCCCACCAGACGTCGGCGTCGAGATACCAGCGGCCACCGTCGCCGACACCGGAACTGCCGGCGACGGGCCCGGTTCCCTCACCGAAGCTGTCGGGCACCGGTGCGCCGGCGAGTGTCCGGGTGCCACTGCAGAGGTTCGACGACAGCTCCCCGGCAGCGAGTTCGGCACCGCCGTCAACTCCTGGATCGATGTCGGCCCGTGCGAACACGAGCACCGTCTGGCCGACACCGATCTCGAGACCGCAGCTGGCGCCGTCGCGAGCCGTCACCACCGATTGCTGCTCGAACACCTCCCCCTTGAACACCGTCGAGACGACGAAGACGAACCGCGCCGGGTCCGCCGACGAGAACGTGACGATGTCGTCGGGCAGTCGAACCTCCTGCAGGGTGGCGATGAACACGGCGTCGGCGTGGTCGAACGCCTCGTCGTCGGTCACCGGCCCACACGAACATGCCGACGCCAACGAGCCACCCAACACCCACCAGGCCAGCACCACCACTCCCAGCGCTCGCATCAACGCCCGCACCGGGGTCCGGGAAGTCATGCGGAACCGTACCCTCTCGCGCGTCTCGCCGGGTACCGTCGCGGGCATGGACGACATCGATGGCGCCCGCTACATCTCGCTCACCACCTTCACCCGCGACGGTCGCCCCAAGGCCACGCCGGTGTGGATCACCGGGAGCGACGGCGAGTACCTGTTCTACACGGGCACCACGGCATGGAAGACACGCCGTTTGCGCAACGATCCCAGGGTCGAGGTACGCGCGTGCGACATGCGCGGCCGGGTCGAACCGCATGCTGCGGTGCACACCGGCACCGCCGAAGTGCTCGCCGACGACGCATCGATCGACGCCGCCAAGCGGGCGATTGCCGACAAGTACGGCTGGCAGGCCACCCTGGCGCGTGCGGCCGACGCAGTGCGAACGCGGTTCGGGCGCGGTGACGCACCCGTTGCCGTCCGGATCCAGCTGGGAGCCGAATCCGACGGGCTGACCCCATGAGCGATCTGCCGCTGCTGCCCGATCAGCCGAGCGCTTCCGACCACGTCCGCCGCTTCGGTCCGCCGGCCATCATCGGCCTCGCTGCGCTGCTCTTCGTGGTGCAGAACACCGAGAGCGTGCCGTTCAACTTCTTGTGGTTCGAGTTCCGCTGGCCGTTGTGGATCATGCTGGTCGTGTTCATGGCGGTTGGCATCGTGGTGTTCTGGGGCGCTGCTCGCCGCCGTCGCACTCGCAGGGAACACGAAGCCGACGAGCGCTGACTCGATGAGTGACCTGTGGGATGACACCGATGACATCGAGGACTCACCGATCTGTGCTGCGTGCGGCGTGAGCGCGCTGCCACCCGAGGCGCCTGGCGAGCCGTCGATGTGCGAGAACCCCGACTGCCCCGCATTCGGCGAGCTGATGGACCGATGACCAGCGGCCACGCCGCAACACCGTCGAGCAGCACCCTCGGTCGAGTCGAGGGGGTCACCTACCTCGACGACCCGGCCGATCCCCGCCTCGACGACTACCGAGAGCTGAACAGCATCGCCGTGCGTGCCGAGATGGAGCGCGATGAGTACTTCATGGGCGAGGGATACGTGCCGATCGACCGGATGCTCGACTCAGGGCATCGCATGCGCTCGGTGCTGCTCCACCCCAAGCGTCTCAAGCGGTTCATCCCGACGATGTCTCGCCCGGAGATGGCCGGTGTGCCCGTCTATGTTGCCGAGCAAGCGGTGCTCGCCGCGGTCGTCGGCTTCGACATGTACCGCTGTTGCCTCGCCTCGGCGTTCCGAGCGCCCATGCCGACCGTTGCCGAATTGGCGAGCACGTGCCAGCGGCTGGCCGTACTCGAAGCGCTCAACGACGACCAGAACGTGGGCGCCATCGCACGGGCCTGTCGCGCGTTCGGCATCGATGCCATGGTGATCAGTCCAACGTGCAACGACCCCTACCAGCGGCGCACCGTCCGAGTGAGCATGGGTGAGATCCTGCACCTGCCGGTGGCCCGCGCCCGCGCCGACGACTGGCCGAGCGCGCTGCACACGCTTCGTGATGCCGGCTTCGAGACCTGGTCGCTCACGCCCGATGCCGCAGCGATCGACCTGTGGGACATGGTGGTCCCCGAGCGTGTCGCGGCCGTGTTCGGCGCGGAGGGCCATGGCCTGGAGGACTCCACGATGCGCGCCTCGACGCATCGCGTCCGGATCTCGATCTCACCCGAGGTCGACTCGCTCAACGTCGGTCATGCGGCAGCGGTCACCTTCGCGGTGATCGGTCGCCCGCCCCGCGCAAGCTGACTGCGCCATCCGGGTTGCGCTTCCGAGGTGCTGTACGCGTCGCGATCCGACACCACTGCCGACGTTCGCCGGACATCGCACACACGATGCTCGATGTGGTGCACGCCGTGGAATACTTCGCCGATGACAAATGACAACCGGGCCGATCGCTATCGCGACGCTGCCCGCATCCTGCACGATGTGGCCAAGCCCATGCGCGTGCTCTCGGCGCTCGCGTGGCCCGGCGAACTGCGTGAGGAATTCCTCGCCGGCGGCGCCCAAACGCTCCCTCAACCGACGTACACACCCGTCGATCCCACGTCCGTACTCGACGGGGTCGCTGCCGCTCGGCGACTGTTGCGACCCGGCAACGTCGTCGACGACTGGCTCGATCGCGAGGCCACCTCGATCGAGTCCACTGCACTCATGCTGTCGAGCGTCGGCACCCCCGCGTTCCATGCCTACAGCCGCAAGCTCTACGGTGTGCCGAGCCAGCCGCTGCGGTTCGATCCGGCCACGCCGCTGGAACTCGCCGAACGTGTGCACGCCTCGCTCGAAGAACTGCACGAGGCAGCGATGATTCCCCCCGTGGTGCGCTCGCGAACGGGCGAGCAGGTCGCCGAGTTCATCAAGGTGGAGGTCGCCGAACATTTCGGCGACTCGGCCCCCGAGGTGCTGCTGGTCGACGAATTGTCGGCCAACGCCGTGGCATCGACCAGCCGGATCAAGATCCGGCGCGATGCCAAGTTCACCACGAAGGACTCGGCCCAGCTCCTCAACCACGAGGCGTTCATCCACGTCGCCACGGGTCTCAACGGCCGGGCTCAGACCGACATCCCGATCCTGGCGATCGGCCATCCGGGCACCACCCGCACCCAAGAGGGCCTTGCGGTGTACTCCGAGTACGTGTCCGGCACGCTCGGCCTCGATCGGCTCCGGCGCCTCGCCGATCGGATTCTGGCCACCCAGCTGGTGATCGACGGCGCCGACTTCATCGAGCTCTACCGATGGTTCCTCGATCGAACGCCGAATCCCGAGCAGGCGTTCGAGTCGACGCGCCGAATCTTCCGCGGTTCACCATTGACCGGTGGTGCACCCTTCACCAAGGACTGCACCTACCTGTCTGGCTATCTCTCGGTGGCCACGTTCATCCGCGCCGCGTTCCTGGCAGGGCGCGCCGACACGTTGGGGCTGCTGTTCGCCGGAAAACTCGACCTGTTCGCGGTGCCGGCACTCGGCGAACTGCGGTCGATGGGCCTGGTGCAGCCGGCGCGATTCATCCCGCCATGGGCATCGGATCCGGGCTGGGTGCTTGCCCACCTCACGCTCAACACCTTCATGGCCGGCGTGGACCTCTCCTCGGTCACCGAGGCCATGGCCGATGTGCTCGAGCACTGCCCTCGCGTCGAGGTGACCGCAACGGGTTGAGTCAGCCGCGGGTGGTGTCGCGCAGGTGCTTGTTGTTGCGCGGCTCGCTCTTGGTCTTCATGTCGGTGAGCTGACGGATCATCTCGTCGCGAACCTCGTTGAACGCGTGATTGATGTCGCTGCTCGTCGACGTGGCGATCATCGGATTGTGTCCATCGACCTTCACGTCGAGCGTGACACGCTGGCTCTTGGTGTCGCGATCCTTCACGAACAACTGCAGCGAGACCGTGCCTGCATCGAACGAACGCATCCGCGCCTCGAGCTTTGCCCAATGGTCGTGGATCACAGCGATGTCGTCGGGGTACACGTCACCGTGCACGGTCAGACTGTCGGCAACGGTGGCCGGATTCTGGCTCGTCATCACAACTCCTTCTCGGAGGGGGCCAGGGAGCCCCGCCCGCTGTCTCCATTCAATCTCACCGACGATCACCGCGCCTAACCGCTGACGGTCTGGCCGACCACCCCGACGTGCGGCGAGTGCGGGTGGAGTCGATCGTCGTCAGCCGAGGTCGTGGGGGCCGGCGCCGAGGTAGCCCTTGCCGGCGCGCACTGTCTCACCCCACGGAGCGAGGATGGCGAACACCTCGTCGATGTCACGTCCGAGAGCGTCGAGCGCAGGGAGCATCTGGTCGTCGGTCGCCACCTCGATCTGCTCGCGAGCGTGCCGACCCTGTTGCGAGAGGTGCGTGTCGGCGCCAGCCCCGTCGAGGTGACCGAGGTCGCGTAGGTGATGCTCGGAACGGTCGAACTCCTCGGGTGTCCACCCACGCGTGCGGCTGTAGCTCCGCACGGGCATTCCCCACGCCAACTCGGTGAGCACACCGATGTCGGTCGCAGTGAGCCCCGCGGACACCCATGCCGCATTGTGGCAGTCGCCTCGGTACTCGCGCAGGAAGTCGCCGACGTGCCAGACGGCGGCGAGCGGGTCGTCGGGCACCTCCAGCGCAGCGATTCCCGCGGCGAGGTGACGCCCGTTGATCGGCAGCGCCGCAGCCGCGCGCTGCAGCAACTCGAGCGCCCGCTCGGCACCGGTTGGCGCATCACCGATCAGCCGCCGCAGTTGCGCCACGGCGCCGTCGGCGCGTGCGTTGCGGATGGTGACGGCATCGGTTCGCGTCCACGCCAGTTGCACCGACGGGACGACGACCGCCGCGCTGAACACACCGAACGCGGCTGCGATCACTTCGCCCGGAACCTGACCGAGCAGGCTCCCTCTGCTGGCGAAGTACGCCGGCCCGTCGGGCAGCGCGACTCCGTTGGCATCTCCCGGACTCGGGTCGAAGCCCAGCGCCACGTAGTTGTCGTGACACTCCGGCGAGAAGTACACCTGACCCACGACCGGTTCGAGTACCGAGCCGAGCCGGCGGGCGAGACGGGACGTCGTCGAGATCTCCATGGGCGGCCACCGTACGCGTTGGCGGTGCCGGTGGCGTCAGCGTGAACACGACAGCCCAGGTGCTGCCGTGCGGCTCACGCTGACTACGTTCGGCCCATGTCCGAACGCACGGTCGTCCTCGTCCATGGCAACCCGGAGACGTCGGCGATCTGGCGTCCGCTCACCACGGCCCTCCACGCACGGGGCCGCTCGAACGTGATTGCACTGTCGCCTCCCGGCTTCGGCGCAGCGGTACCCGACGGGTTCGACCCCACGATGGACGCCTACGCCGACTGGCTGGTGGGCGAACTCGAGTCGATCCGGGCGACCGGCACCGACATCGACCTGCTCGGACACGATTGGGGGGCGGGGCACGTGTACGGGGTATTGGCTCGTCGGCCCGATCTGCTCCGCACCTGGACCGGCGACATCGCCGGCATCCTGCACCACGCCTACGTGTGGCACGACATGGCACAGGTGTGGCAGACGCCCGGTGTCGGCGAGGAGGCGGTCGCCGGCTTCGTGGACGCAGGGCTCGACGATCGAGTCGCGCTGTTCCAGGGCCTTGGACTCCCCGGTGACATCGCTGCTGCTCTCGCGGCGGGGCTCGACGAGGCGATGGGGCGCTGCATCCTGCGCCTCTACCGAACGGGTGCCCAGCCGGCAACGGGTGAGCTCGGCGACCGCCTCGCCGCCGCCGATCTGCCGCCTGGGCTCGTCGTCGATGCCGAACTCGACGCGTACGTCGACACCGCGCTGTCGAACGAGGTCGCTCAACGTCTCGGCACCGACGTGCTCCACCTCACCGGCCGCGGCCACTGGTGGATGGTGCACGACCCCGATGAGGTCGCTGATGGCCTCGTCGCGTTCTGGTCGTCGCACTGAAAACGCTCACGCGGTCGGCGCCGCACGCGATCCGTTGCCGCTACTCGACGGGAAGGCCGAGGTTGCGCGCGATCACCAGACGCTGGATCTCACTCGTGCCCTCGCCCACTTCGAGGATCTTGGCGTCGCGGTAGAAGCGTACGATCGGCGTCTCCTCCATGAAGCCCATACCGCCGAACACCTGCGTCGCCAGACGAGCTGCATCCACCGCTGCTTCGGTCGCGTAGAGCTTGGCCATCGCAGCGGCCTGCCCGATCGGACGGCCCTGATCCTTCAACCACGCTGCTTTGTAGGTGAGGTTGTGGGCGTTTTCCACCTGGACAGCGAGGTCGGAGATCTGAAAGGCGAGCCCCTGGAACCGGCCGATCGGCCCACCGAAGGCATGACGCTGCGTGGCGTACTCGACCGACGCATCGAGGCACGCCCGCGCTGATCCCAATGCCAGCGCGGAGATCGCGATCCGTCCGTCGTCGAGGATCGACAAGAAGTTGCGGAACCCCTGACCGGGCGCGCCGAGCAGGTGCTCGACCGGGATCCGGCAGTCGACAAACGTGATGCCGTGGGTGTCGCTGGCATGCCAGCCGAGCTTGTCGTAGGCCGGCTCGATGATCATGCCGGGCGTACCCGCCGGCACCACGAATGCCGAGATGCCCTCGTCGGTGCGAGCGGTGACCGTGACGATCGAGGTGATCTCGGTGCCGCAGTTGGTGATGAACGCCTTCGAACCGTTGAGCACCCAGTGGTCGCCATCGAGGACAGCGGTGGTTCGTGTGGCGCCGGCATCGGACCCACCGTCGGGTTCGGTCAGCCCGAAGGCTCCGATCGAGCGGCCTGCAACGAGGTCCGGCAGCCAGCGGTCGCGCTGGTCATCGGTGCCGAACCGAAAGATCGGGTTGGCGCCCAGGCCGACGCCGGCCGACAGCGTGATCCCCATCGACTGATCGACGCGCCCGAGTTCCTCGATGGCCACGCACAGCGCCGCGAAATCGCCTCCGCCGCCTCCCCACTGCTCGGGGAACACGATGCCGAACAGGCCGAGTTCGCCCATTGCCTGCACCACGTCGACCGGAAAGTGACAGGTGCGATCCCACGCCGCTGCGTGCGGCGCGATCTGCGATTCGGCGAACTCTCGCACGGTCGATCGCAACAGTTCGTGGTCGTCGCTCAGCTCCCAGCTCATCGCCGTCGACGCTAGCTGTAACGATTGGTGTCAGACACCAGTCGTTACAGGTCCCAGCGTTGTCGTGCGGCAGCGATGGTGGGGAGCCCGACCTCGCCGGTCGAGACATCCTCGGGGCGGTAGTTCTCGCCGATCATCGCCGACAGCGTTGCTCCGGTCGACAACGACAGTGCTTCGAAGTCGTAGCCGCCCTCCAGCACCACGACCGTGCGCTGGGCCGGCGCGAGTTGCTGGAGACGGATCGCGAGGTCGGCGTAGTCAGCCGAGGTGAGTTCGAGCCCTGCCAGCGGGTCGTTGCGGTGCGCATCGAACCCGGCGGAGATGAACAACCAGTCGGGAGCGAACCGACCCACGACGGGAGCAATCACGTCATCGACCGCACGCCGGAACACGTCGCCTCGAGTCCCTGCCGGGAACGGCAGGTTGAGATTCGACATCGGGGCGCCGGCACCGCCGGTCTCGTCGGCACGACCGCTGCCCGGATACAGCGGGAACTCGTGCGTCGAGACGTAGAGCACGTTCGGGTCGTTGTAGAAGATGTCCTGCGTGCCGTTGCCGTGATGCACGTCCCAGTCGACGATGGCGACCTTCTCGCCTCGCGCGGCGAGCTTCGCAGCAGCAACCGCGACGTTGTTGACCAAACAGAACCCCATCGCACGGTCGGGAACGGCGTGATGGCCGGGGGGACGGCCTGCGGCGAAGGCCACCTCACAGCTGCCTGCTTCGAGCGCGTCGACGGCATCGAGGACCGCACCGGCGGCGCGCAGTGCGGTGTCCCACGAACCGGGCGCGGCGAACGTGTCGGGGTCCAGGTCGCCACCACCACGTTCGCAGAACCGCTGCAACTGGTCGACGTAGTTCGCTGAGTGCACGAGCGTCACCTCGTCGACCGTGGCGAGACGAGGTGCTCGGAACTCGACGGCGTCACTCAGACCGGCCGCAGCGATACCCGACAGTGACGCGTCGAGCCTCCCGGGACGCTCAGGATGCCAGTCCGGTGTGGTGTGCTGGTCGAGTTCGGCGTTCGCGAAGACGGTGATGGGCGCGGCCACTCTCCCACCCTAGGCATTCGATGCCGCACCGCAACAGACGTCACAGCACGTTCCTCCGTCGCTGACGAGATGCCATGCTGTCGAGGTGACCACCAATCCTGCAGCCGACTCGAACTGGGCGTCCTCCGTCGTCCTCGGCAACGGAGACACGGTGTTCATCCGTCCCCTCACCCCCGACGACCGTCCTGCGCTGGCCGAGTTCCACCAGCGCCAATCCGCCGAGAGCATCTACCGGCGATTCTTCTCGCCGAAGCCGAGCCTCAGCGAGAAGGAGTTGCTCCACTTCACCGATGTCGACATGATCGACCGGGCTGCGCTCGCGGTCGAGTCGCACGACGAGTTCATTGCCTGGGCCAGCTACGAGCGCTGGCCCGGCCGCAACGAAGCCGAGGCCGCCTTCATGGTCGACGACGCACACCAGGGCGCCGGCATCGCCACCCTGCTGCTCGAGCACCTCGCGGCAATCGCCCGCAGCAACGGCATCGAACGGTTCACCGCCGAAGTGCTCGGCGACAACCGATCGATGCTCGCCGTGTTCGCGAAGGCCGGTTGGCCATTGCAGCGCCGCTTCGACTCGGGAGTCGTCGATCTCGACTGGGAGCTCGCCGACACCGATGAGTTCCTCGACAGCGTCGAGCGCCGCGAGCAGCGTGCCGACTCACGCGCCGTCGCACGGATCCTGCTACCTCGCGCCGTCGCTGTGATCGGCGCATCGGAGACCCCCGGATCGGTCGGGGACGCGATCTGGCGCAACGTTGCCAAGAGCGTCGACGTCCCCATCTATGCCGTCAACCCGCGCCACGACACGGTGCACGGTCACCCGTGCTGCCGCTCGATCTCCGATCTTCCCGACGAGGTCTCGCTCGCCGTTGTCGCCGTGCCCGCTCGCGACCTCGACGCCACCATCGACGCCTGCATCTCGAAGCGCATGCGAGGCGCCGTCGTGGTCACCACGGTCGATGGCAGCGACGTCGACGTGCCGGCGCTGATCACCCGCGCACGCCGGAACGGCCTGCGCATCATCGGGCCGTCGAGCATGGGTATTGCCTCCCCACGGCCCGAGACACATCTTCAAGCGGCACTCGTCGATGTCTCGCTTCCGCCCGGTGGTGTTGCCATTTCGATGCAGTCCGGCTCACTTGGAAGCTCGCTCCTGCGCAAGGCGAACGACGTGGCGCTCGGGGTGTCGTGGTTCGTGTCGCTCGGCGACAAGAGCGACATCTCTGCCAACGACCTGCTGCAGTTCTGGGAACAGGACGACAACACCAACCTGATCGCCATGTACACCGAGTCGTTCGGCAACCCCCGAAAGTTCGCTCGGCTCGCCCGTCGAGTGTCACGAACCAAGCCGATCGTCGCGGTACGCACCGGCGCCGCCGCCGCCGGCGAGATGGGTGGAGCGCTCTACCAGCAGGCGGGCCTCATCGAGGTACCCACCGTGCCTGCGCTGCTCGAGACGGTTCGGGCCATGGCCACCCAGCCGGTCCTGCAGGGTCCTCGGGTGGCGGTGATCACCAACTCGCGCAGCCCTGGCACGCTGGCCAACGCCGCGCTCACCTCTGCAGGGCTCGATCCGGTCGACGGGCCGCTGCCGCTCGACTGGAACGCCCGTGCCGGCGACTACCCGGCAGCGATTCGGGCGGCGATCGACAGCGACGACATCGATGGCCTGATGGTGATCTACGCGCCGGCCGTGGCTGCAGACGTCGACGCAGCCGCCCGCGACATCGACGAGGCAGCGCGCGATTCATCGAAGCCGGTGATCGCGGTGCTGCTCGGCGGTGCTGACGGACCCGTTGCCCCCGGTTCTCGCGTACCTGCGTTCACCTTTCCCGAACAGGCCGCTGCGGCGCTCGGGCGTTCCTACGGCTACGCCCAGTGGCGACGCGACGAGGCAGCCGCGCCCCCAGAGGTGGCTCGGCCGGTCAATCCAGCAGCCGCCCACGCCATCATCAACGACGCCGTGACACGCGACGGTGTCGACGCCGAACTCGACCTGACCGACAAGCGATTGCTGCTCGCCAGCTACGGCATCGACATGGCAACAGCACTCGAGGCAACACCCGAGTCCGCCATCGAGGCCGCGGCCACGGTCGGCTTTCCGGTGGCGATCAAGGCCGTTCGGCGCAAGCCGGGCCGTTCGGTGCGTGCCGGCGTGGCACTCGACCTCACCGACGATTCCGACATCGCCGATGCGATCGAAGTGATGCACGAGTCGCTCGGGGCCGACGCCGACGATGTGATCGTGCAAGCCATGACCTCGCCCGGCATCGACGTACGAATCCGTTGCGAGCATGACGACCGCCTTGGGGCGATCGTGTCGGTCGGCCTCGGCGGCGCGCAGGCTGATGCGATCGACGACCGAACCAGCCGGCTCGCGCCGGTGTCACCTGCCACCGCAGCAACCATGCTGAGCGAGACACGCCTCACCGCAGTGCTCGCCGACGCCGGCTTCGAACCGTCGGACCTCGTCGACGCAATCGTGGCAGCGGCACAGTTGGCGTCCGACCATCCAGAGGTGTCGGAACTCGACCTCAACCCGGTGATCGTGTCGGAGGTCGGCGCCGTGGTGACCGACGCGAACATCCGCCTCGGGAGCCACGACGACGGCGACGGGCCGCTGCGACGCCTCGATTGAAGTTCGGGGCGACCCACTAGCGTTCGTGCATGGCTTCTCCCGACGAGTTCACCGGTCCCACCACCGAACTGTTGCAGGCATTGATCCGCAACGAGTGTGTCAACGACGGCACGCCGGATTCCGGCCATGAGACCCGCAATGCCGAACTGCTCGCCGGCTACATGGAGGGTGCTGGGCTCGACGTGCAGCGGTTCACCCCTCGCGACGGCCGTGATTCGATCGTCGCGCGCATCGAAGGATCCGACCCCGATGCACCGTCGCTGTGCCTCATGGGCCACACCGATGTCGTGCCCGTGAACCCTGACGGTTGGCGCGAGGACCCGTTCGGCGGCGACGTGATCGACGGCGAAGTGTGGGGTCGCGGGGCCATCGACATGCTCAACCTGACGTCGTCGATGGCCGTTGCATTCCGCCGGTTGGCAACCGAGGGGTTTCGCCCGAAGGGTGACCTGATCTATTTCGGCGTCGGCGACGAGGAAGCCGGTGGGACCTGGGGTGCCGAATGGATGGCCGAGCATCACTGGGATGCCATCGAAGCCGACTACGTGCTCACCGAACTCGGAGGCTGGTCGAGCGCCGACGATCACGGGCACCGGACCGTCACCGTCAACGTCGGCGAGAAGGGCTTGGCGTGGCGTCGCATCCGCGTCCACGGCACCCCGGGGCACGGCTCGGCACCGTTCGGGTCCGACAACGCGCTCGTGAAGGCCGCCGAGGTCGTACGCCGGCTCAACGAGTACCGACCAGCGGCGCACATCGACGACATCTGGCGGGCGAAGGTGGCCACGATGAACCTGCCCGCAGAGCTGCGTGATGCGCTCATCTCGACCGAGCAGATCTATGCAGCGCTGGAGTCCCTACCGGTTCCCGTGGCACGGATGTGCCATGCCGAGACACACACCACGATCTCGCCGAACGTGGCCCACGGCGGTCAGAAGACGAACACCATCCCCGACGTGGTCGACCTCGACATCGACATTCGCACGGTGCCCGGCACCACCCGTCAGGATGTCGACGCGCTGCTGCGCGACGCGCTCGGCGACATGTTCGACCACGTCGACATCACCGTGTTGCAACACAGCGATCCAACCGCGTCCTCCTTCGGACCGAGCAACCTGCTGTGGGAAACGGTGACCAAGCACACCCAGGTGGCATATCCGGGCGCCGACCTCATCCCAGGGCTCATCGTGGGAGGCACCGACGCACGCTTCTACCGCGAACGTGGCATCACTGCGTACGGCGCTGGGCTGTTCTCGCCGAAGATGGATCTCGCCACGTTCGGGTCGCGCTTCCACGGCAATGACGAACGCATCGACGTCGACTCGCTCGGGCTGTCGGGCAACTACTTCTACGGCATCGCCAAAGACCTCGTCGGGTGATGCAACGATTGGTGTCAGACACCAATCGTTACGTCAGCGGAACAGGTCGCGTTCGGCGTCGCGGAGCACCGGCGCCATCGACGCTTCGTCGTCGGTGGTCCAGTCGTAGCCCCGGATCACCGCCACCGGCACCCGGCTGGTGTTGCCCTTGACGAGTTCCGCGGCGGCGGTGAGTTCGTCGACTGCGCAGATCTCCTGCACTCGGAACTCGTGTCCGTGTGGGTCGACCTCGCCGATGTAGCTGCGCAACGGATGAATACCCGCCACACCGATGGCCACGTCGGTCTGGCCCTCGCGCCACGGCCGGCCGAACGTGTCGCTGATGATCACGGCCACGTCCACACCGAGCTCAGCGAATCGCTGTCGGTAGCCACGCGCCGATGCATCGGAATCGCGCGGCAGCACCAGCACCCGCTCGTGGGCCCCGCTCGATGACTGATCGACGCCCGAGTTCGCGCAGCAGAACCCATGATGCGTTTCGGTGATCAACACCGGACCGATCTGGCGAATGATGCGCTTCGACTCGCGCAGCACCACCTCGACCAGCCGTGGGTCCTTGTCCCACCGCTGCGCCCACGACGCGGCGAATGCCGACGGCTCGACGTCGGCCAGTTCGATCGCACACCCCTCGGCCTTCGACACGATCTTCGAAGTGATCACCACGATGTCGCGATCGACCAGCGGCGCGCCGGACGCGTCCGCCGCGCCGACGATCAACGCTGCCAGATCTTGGCCGGGCTCGATCTCGGGGAGCCCCTCGATGCCCGCAACCTCGAGGCGTGCCATCGTTCAGGCGGGCAGCCCGGCGAGGAAGGCCGAGATCGCGTCGTTCACGGGGCCGGGGTTCGTGAGATTCGCAGCGTGCGCACCCGCCACCTTCACCACGTCACCCGCTCCGGGAAGGCCTGCAGCCAGCGCCTCGGCCTTCTCCATCGAGATCGAGACATCCTCGGTGCCGTGCACGACGAGCGCAGGGCACGCGATCTCGCCGAGGCGGTCGGTGACGTCGTCGCGCGACATCAACGTGGCGAACGGCTGGGCGATGTAGTCGTTGGGCTGCTGCTGCCACTTGGCGATCCAGGTCGGGTTCACGGCCGGGTCCGAGATGATCAGCCCGGCGATTGCTTCGGCCAACTCGTCGACCGGGCCGGCCGCGAGCCAGGTGTCGCGCATCGTCTCGTAGCCGGGCACGACCTCGGGATCCTCGGTGCCAGCCTGCGTATCGAGCAGGATCAGGGCCCGAACCCGCTCGGGCGCGGTGAGCGCCACTCGCAGCGACAGGAACCCGCCCTGACTCATACCGCCGACCACAGCGCGTTCGATACCGAGCTCGTCGAGCAGGCCGAGGCAGTCGGCCGCCGAATCCCAATACGTGAACGGTTCGCCGTCGTACTCGGTGCGCCCGAAGCCCCGCTCGTCCCAGGTGATCACGCGGTAGCGGTCGCGCAGCGCGCTCACCTGGTGGACGAACATGTCGGCGTCCATGAGGAACCCGTGGGCCAGAATCACCGGCGGGCCGTCACCACCGGTGTCCTCGAAGTAGATGCGGTTTCCGTTGACGTCGGCGTGCGGCATGGGCGAACGGTACCCGATGGGCCAACATGGGGCGATGGCGAACGATGGCCCCTCCCCCGCTTCATCCTCGGGCACCACCCGCGGCGACTCATCCGGCGACACCCCCAGCAACGACACCCCCAGCAACGGCGTCCCCAGCAACGAGGTGTCGGAGATCTTCGACCCGTCGGCATGGACCGTCGTCGACGGTTTCGACTTCACCGACATCACCTATCACCGTGCAGTCGATGCCGGCGTGGTGCGCATCGCGTTCCACCGACCCGAGATCCGCAACGCGTTCCGCCCGCACACCGTTGACGAGTTGTACACGGCACTCGATCACGCCCGCATGTCCACCGATGTCGGCTGTGTGCTGCTCACCGGCAACGGGCCGTCGCCGAAGGACGGCGGCTGGGCGTTCTGTTCCGGTGGCGATCAGCGCATCCGCGGCAAGGACGGCTACAAGTACGCCGCTGACGAAACCGCCGACACGATCGAGCCGGGCCGCGCCGGACGCCTGCACATCCTGGAGGTCCAACGTCTCATCAGGTTCATGCCCAAGGTGGTGATCTGCGTGGTGCCAGGTTGGGCAGCCGGCGGCGGCCACTCGCTGCACGTGGTCAGCGACCTCACACTCGCCAGCACCGAGCACGCTCGGTTCAAGCAGACCGACGCCGACGTGGCCAGCTTCGACGGCGGGTTCGGGTCGGCCTACCTCGCCCGCCAGGTGGGCCAGAAGTTCGCCCGCGAGATCTTCTTCCTCGGGCGCGAATACACCGCGGACGACATGGTGGCCATGGGCGCCGTGAACGCGTCGGTTCCCCACGCGGAGTTGGAGGCCACCGCGCTGCAGTGGGGTCGCGAGATCTGCGCCAAGAGCCCGACGGCACAGCGCATGTTGAAGTTCTCGTTCAACCTGATCGACGACGGTCTCGTCGGCCAGCAGGTGTTCGCCGGTGAAGCGACCCGCCTCGCCTACGCGAGCGACGAAGCACAGGAGGGCCGGGACAGCTTCCTCGAGAAGCGTCCCGCCGACTGGTCGCCCTACCCGTACCACTTCTGATGCTCGCGCCCGCACCGCCAGCACCACTCCGCCGCCGCCCCCCACCCCCAACCCAACCCCAACCCCCAACCCGTTTGCGTTGCATTTTCGGTGACCCGGGTCACCGAAAATGCAACGCAAACGATGAATGTGGGGAGGGGTGAGCGTGCAGGTGATCCGGATCGACGATCCGGACGACGGGCGATTCCGCCAGTTCCGCCTCAACGAGCGAGGACTTGCCAGTCGAGCCGACAAGCGCAACGACGCGGGTGCAGGGATGTTCCTCGCCGAGGGCGATCTCGTGGTGGAGCGTGCCGTCACCTCCGGGTGCCACCCAGTCGCCGCGCTGGTCGACATCGAACGCGTCCCCGAGGTTGCGCAGCGATTGGCCGACGAGCACGACTGCCCGATCTACGGCGGCGGCGAGCGAGTGCGCAGCGTGGTCTCACAGCTGGGTGTGCCGCTGTCGATCATCGCGCTGTTCCACCGTCCGAGGCGTCCGAGCGTGGCCGAACTCGCCGCAACGGCTCGCCGCCTGGTGATTGTCGAAGCCGTCGACAATCCCTCCAACATCGGCTCGATCATTCGCAACGCCGCCGCACTGGGCTGGGACGGCCTCGTGCTCGACCACACCAGTGCCGATCCGCTCGCACGCCGCTCACTCCGCGTCGGTATGGGCACGGTTTTTTCGCTCCCCCATGCCCGCACCACCACGCTTGCCGCAGAGCTCCGGGCGCTCACCGACTTCGAGTGGTACGCCCTGACGCCGGACCCGAGCGCTGCGCCGATCGGGTCGGTCACCCCCGGCGAACGCGTCGGCATCATGATCGGATCGGAACGCTCGGGGCTGAGCGATGAGTTGCTGGACCTGGCCGCACCCGTCCGGATCCCGATGGCCGCAGGGGTCGACTCGCTCAATGCAGCCGCCGCGACGGCAATCGGCTGCTTCGCGCTCGGCCCCCGCCACCCCTGAATCCGCCGGTAGAACGATGTCCGTGACCGCTGTCCTGCTGCTCTCGTGCCCCGACCAACCGGGCGTGGTGGCTGCCACCGCGCAGTTCCTTGCCGACCACCGAGGCAACATCGTGCACGCCGAACAACACGTGGATCCCGGCGCCGGCGGCAGCGGGTCGATGTTCTTCCAGCGGGTCGAATTCGACCTCGACGGGTTCGGCCTCGATCGCAGCGAGATCCTCGACGCATTCGCGCCCACGGCGCAACGCCTCGGCATGCACGTCGACCTGCGCTTCACCGACACCCCGACACCAACGGCGATCATGGCGTCGAAGCAGCCGCACTGCCTCTACGACCTGCTCACCCGCTGGCGCAGTGGCGAACTGCCGATGGATCTTCGGCTGGTGGTCTCGAACCACCCCGACCACGCCGCCATTGCCGAGCACATGGGCGTCGCGTACCTGCATCTGCCGGTCACGCCTGACACCAAGGCCCAGCAGGAGATCCAAGTCCTCGACGCGCTGGCCGATCACGGCGTCGAGCTGGTGGTGATGGCGCGGTACATGCAGATCCTGAGCGACCGTTTCGTGGCCACGCATCCCAACCGGATCATCAACATCCACCATTCGTTCCTGCCGGCATTCGTGGGCGCCAACCCGTACCGCCAGGCCTACGACCGTGGCGTGAAGCTGATCGGGGCGACGGCGCACTACGCCACCGCCGACCTGGACGAGGGTCCGATCATCGAACAGGACACCGCACACGTGACCCACCGCGATGACGTCGCCCGCCTCACCTCTCGAGGACGCGACCTCGAAACGATCGTGCTCGCACGAGCCGTGCGGGCGCACCTGGAGCACCGGGTGATCGTGCACGGCCGCAAGACCGTCGTGTTCTCCTGACGACCGGAGCCATCCGGTTGGCGCTCAGTCGGTGGCGCTTGCCGTGGCGGACCGCCGTGACCGGCGTCCGCGAGGAGCGCTGCCGCTCGGCTCCCAGGTGAAGCGCTTGACCGCGATCAGCAGGCCAACCGCACCCCAGGCAACAACGAACGCCAGGCTGGGCCAGTTGAACGCAGGCGCGTCAACGAGCGGGTTGAAGCAGTCCTGGAAGGCCTCGACGAATGCCTTGAGCGGAAAGATGTCGCCGAGCACTTCGATCCAGCGCGGGGCGTCATCGACCTGGATGAAGATGTTGGACACGAACGCCAGCGGCAGGATGATCGCATTGGCCGCCGCCGATGCGGAGCTCGCCGTTTTCACCACGGCCGCCAGTGCCATACCGAGCGCAGCGAACGAACCGACACCGACCAGGAAGGTCACCGCAGCTGCCGGCATCTTGGCCGGCTCGATCTCGAGGTCGTAGACGACCACGCCGAGGGCGAGCATCAGGATCACGCCAACGAACGCAATCAGGATTGCCGAGCAGATGAAGCCGGCGATGTAGATCCAGGTGGGCAACGGCGTGCCGCGCCAGCGCTTCAGAACGCCCTCGTCACGTCGGATCGGCACCATGTTGGCCAAGTTGGTGAAGGTGGCCGACACCGCCGTGAAGGCGGCCAGACCGCCCGTGTAGAACTGCTGAGCGGAGATGTCCCCATCCGGCGAGGAGAACGTGCCGCCGCCGAAGAGGGCGTTGAACAGCACCAGCATCACCAACGGAAGCCCGAGCGTGAAGAACACCGCGACAGGGATCCGTACGAACGCCACCAGTTGGTACCGGGTCTGGGTCGCCACCAATCGCAGCGTCGATGGGTACGAGCTCACGACTGAGCCTCGGATTCGTCGGTGAGCGACAGGTAGACGTCCTCGAGCGACACCCGGCTGACCGACAACGATTCGAGTTCACACCCTTCGGAGATCGCCCAGCCCGTGAGGTGGTGAACCGCCGCCGTGGGATGCTCGACGTTGGCCTCGACGAGTCGACCCGACACTCGGATGTCCACGCCGAGCACCGCACCCAAGATCGCAGGTGCGTCGACGACCTCGACGGTGGCGGGCAGCATGAAGCTCACCCTGGTGCCACTGACCTGCGAGATGAGATCGTCAGGCGTGCCTTCGGCGATCAGTCGTCCGTTCGCCAGCACGCCCACGCGGTCGGCGAGATGCTCGGCCTCGTCGAGGTAGTGCGTGGTGAGCAGCACCGTGGTGCCCTCGTCGCCGAGTGCCTCGATCAGGTCCCACGATCGGCGGCGAGCGGACGGGTCGAATCCAGTGGTCGGCTCGTCGAGGAACAGCAGCTCCGGCCTCCCGACGATGCCGAGTGCAAGGTCGACGCGGCGCCGTTGACCACCCGAGAGTGAGCCGATCCGGGCATCGACCTTCTCCTGCAGCCCAACGAGTTCCACGACCTCTTCGAGTGGCCGGGGATCGCGGTAGCAACTGCCGTAGAGCTCGATGACCTCGCGTACGCTGAACTCGGCTTCGACGCCGGATGACTGCAGAACGATCCCGATTCGGTTGCGAAAGTCACGCCCGGCGGCGGCGGGATCCACGCCGAGCACCTCGACCGACCCTGCAGTGGCGCTGCGGTGGCCCTCGAGGATCTCCACGGCGGTCGACTTGCCAGCGCCGTTTGCTCCGAGCAGGGCGTACACCTCGCCGGGCTCGATGTGGAACGACAATCCGTCGACCGCTCGGACGGCCCCGTAGTACTTGTGAAGATCACGGACCTCGACGACGCTCATGCAGGTCTGAACCTACCGTGACGCTGATGGACCGGACGGTGGCGCACCCGCCGGCGGCGTGGTGGCGATCGGCAGGCCCGAGTCGTTGCGGAGATGCTCGGCGGCGGGCACGAAGTAGGCCATCAGCTCAGCTGCCACTCCATCCGGCGCGTTGCGTTGCGTGCACACCTGCTCGACGGCTGCTGCCATGTGAACGAGCCATCGATCTCGTTCGAGCGGGCCGACGTGAAAGGGCAGGTGTCGCATGCGCAGGCGGGGATGGCCTCGCTCGTCCATGTAGGTGGTGGGCCCTCCCCAGTACTGCGCCAGGAAGAGCGTGAGGCGATGGCGTGCGCCGCTCAGGTCGGGCTGTTCCGGGTACATCGGGAGCAGGACCTCGTCGTCGGCCACGCCGACGTAGAACGCGTCGACGAGCGCTTCGAAGAAGGGAAGACCGCCAACGCGAAAAACAGTGTGGGCGCCGTGTCGTGCACGACGCCCACACTAGGGGGACTTCTCCGAAGACGCAGCGGGGGGACGGCGCCTCGGAGATCTGTTGGCCGACGCTGCGGGCGTCGGCGCGATCTGGGTTCAGTCGTTGCCGAACAGGGCTTCGGCGTCGAACTTGCGGTACTCGACCAGCTCGTCGGTGTGCAGCACGAACGGCGTTGCCGCGTTGCACGGGTCGAGCACGAGTGCTTCGTCGGTTGCGAGCAGCACCAGCACGGTGATCACGTCGTCGCCTTGCTTCAGCTCGATCACGTCGCCGGCCTGCAGCTTCTCCATCAACATCGTCGTCATTGTTCGTTCCTCTTCTGGTGGCCGCTGCGGCCTCAGGCTCGACAGTCGGGTTGTTCTGATGATTCCGTTCGTCTCCTGATGCATCGTCGCCGGTGCATTCAAGACACAGATGAGAACCATCGCCGGCCGAAGTCATTCCCGAACATGGTGGTGTCAAACGTCACGTCGCTCGACTGACGAGCCGACGGGTCAGTGGAAGTCGGGTTCGACCCAGTCGACGAAGAGGTCAGGGAGGCCATCGGACACCCGCACCGGGTAGTTCGGGGCCCGCTTCTCGAGGAAGCTCTCCACACCTTCTTTGGAGTCCACGCTGGCGCCGCGCGATTGGATCCCACGGGAGTCCACACGATGGGCCTCCATCGGGTGGTCGGCACCCAGCATGCGCCACAGCATCTGGCGGGTGAGTGCCACCGAGACCGGCGCGGTGTTGTCGGCGATCTCGCGGGCGAGTTCCCGGGCTGCGGCCAACAGGTCGGTGCCCGGGTGCACGCTGCGGACCAAGCCTCGCTCGTGTGCCTCGGCGGCCGGGAACACTCGCCCCGTGTAGCACCATTCGGTGGCGGTGCTGATTCCCACGAGCCGCGGCAGGAACCAGGACGAGCAGGCCTCCGGCACGATGCCGCGACGGGCGAACACGAATCCGAACCGGGCGGTGTCGGACGCGAGCCGGATGTCCATGGGCAAGGTCATCGTGACGCCAACCCCCACGGCTGCACCATTGATGGCCCCGATGACGGGCTTCTTGCACTCGAAGATGCGCAGCGCCACCATGCCGCCGCCGTCACGGGGCACCCCGACCGGCGTCTGGATGTCGGATCCCCCCTTGGCGAACGTGTCGCCGCCACCGCCGAGGTCGGCACCAGCGCAGAACGCCCGATCACCGGCACCGGTGACGATGACCACTCGCACGTCGTCGTCGGCGTCGACCCGATCGAACGCATCGATGAGTTCACGCATCATCACATCGGTGAACGCGTTCATCCGCTCCGGACGGTTCAGCGTGATCGTCGCCACCGAGTCGGCAACCTCGTACAAGATCTGGGAGTACTCCATGCACCGGACCGTAGTCAGGCAGCGTCGGCCAGGGGGAGCCCGGAATCCCGTCGTCCAGCGATCCGGCTCGGCTGAGCTAGATGTCGAGGAATCTCGATGCAGCGATACCCGAGCCGATCGCTCCTGCGACCGCGCCGATCACGAGCATGATCAGCATCACGGTCTGGTCGTAGCCGTCGACCACCACCAGCGCCGAGAACCCGCTGTTGTCGGGGAAACTCTCGACGCCCGAGGTCCACTGCGAGTTCCATGCCCACAACCCAGCGCTCGCGAGCACACCACCGATCAGGCCATGCAGCAGCCCTTCGAGCATGAATGGGACGCGGATGAACCAGTCGGTGGCGCCGACGAGTTTCATCACTTCGATCTCTCGTCGTCGAGCGAAAATCGCGGTTCTGATCGTGTTCCAGATCAACAAGATCGCAGCGAGCAGCAGGAAGATCGACAACAGCAGTAATCGGAACCCGAAGAAGCTCTGCAACTGACTGATGAGGCTGATCTGGTCCTCGGCGAAACTCACGTCGTACACGCCGGGGAGTGAGGCGAACCCATCGGACACCTGTCGGAGCAGGTCGATGTCGGTGCCCTCGGTGGGAACGGCTTTGAACTGCGTGAGGATCGTGTCTTCGGTGAGCAGATCGCGGACACCCGGCTCGCCGGCGAAGATCCGATCGGCTTCCTCCAACGAACAGATCTCGTCGCAGTAGGTGAACTCGTCGATGAACTGCGTGCTCTTGGCCAGTTCGTCATTCACCAGGGCGAGCTGGTCGTCGGTGGCCGTCGGGTTCATGAAGACGATCATCTCCACGCCGCCTTCCCAGCGGGCGAGCAGATTGTCGAACGCATGCTGGCTGAGCAACGTGAGCCCCACGCCGAGCAGCGAGATCGCGGCGGTGATCACCGAGGCCACCGTGAGCGTCGCGTTGCGGCGGAAGCTCCCGAAGGTTTCGCGGAATGTGTATCGAAGTCGTGACAGCATCGTCTCAGCTCACTCGTAGACGCCGCGGGCCTGGTCGCGCACGATGACGCCACGATCGAGTTGGATGACCCGCTTGCGCATCGTGTTCACGATGCGTTGGTCGTGGGTGGCCATCACCACGGTGGTGCCGGTCTTGTTGATGCGGTCCAGCAACCGCATGATGCCCTCACCGGTGGCGGGGTCGAGGTTGCCGGTGGGCTCGTCGGCGAGCATGATCAGCGGCCGGTTCACGAACGCCCGGGCCACGGACACTCGCTGCTGCTCACCGCCGGAGAGCTGGTGCGGGAGGCGGTCTTCCTTGCCGTCGAGACCCACGAGGTCGAGCACTGCGGGCACCTGTTGCTGGATCACGTGTGATGGGCGGCCGATCACTTCGAGGGCGAACGCCACGTTCTCGAACACGGTCTTCTCGAGCAGCAGCTTGTAGTCCTGGAAGATGTTGCCGATGTTGCGCCGAAGGTGCGGCACCCGGCTCGGCGGCATGTCGACGATGTTGCGCCCGGCGACCCACAGCGCCCCACGTTCGGGACGGTCCTGGCGATTGAGCATGCGCAGCAGCGTGCTCTTGCCGGACCCTGACGGGCCAACGAGGAAGACGAACTCGCCCTTGGCGACGTCGAAGCTGGCATCGCGCACAGCAACGACGTCGGTCGAGTAGCTCTTGGTGACATTTTCGAGTCGGATCATGATGGTGCTCCCCCTGCGGGACTGCGCAAGGGTACCGCTACTCGCTGTCGGACTGGGCGCGGCGCATCCGAAGGAAGCCCTCGACGAACTCGTCGATGTCGCCATCGAGCACGCCGGACACGTCGCTGGTCTCGATCTCGGTGCGCAAATCCTTCACCATCTGGTATGGCTGGAGGACGTAACTGCGGATCTGGCTGCCCCAACCCACCTGCGCCTGCTTGCCGGCGATCGAGTCGAGCTCCGCCGCTCGATCTTCCTCCGCCTTCGCCGCGATCATCGCGGTGAGGCGGCCCATTGCACGCTCACGGTTCTGGAGCTGGCTGCGTTCCTCCTGCGAACTGGCCACGAGGCCGGTGGGTTCGTGAATGAGTCGAACCGCCGACGAGGTCTTGTTGATGTGCTGGCCGCCGGCCCCGGACGCACGAAACACCTCCATGCGGATGTCGGAGTCGTCGATGTCGAGTTCGACGTCTTCCAGCAGCGGCCACACCTGCACCGCAGCGAAGGAGGTCTGTCGCCGCCCCTGGTTGTCGAACGGGCTGATGCGCACCAGCCGATGCGTGCCACGTTCGGCGGTCATCAGACCGTAGGCGTAGCGCCCGGCGATGGTGACTTCGGCCGACATGATGCCAGCCTCAGCACCTTCGGACACATAGTTGAGGCTGATCGTGAAGCCGCGCCGCTCACACCAGCGTTCGTACATGCGCAACAGCATCTCGGAGAAGTCCTGGGCATCGACGCCGCCGTCCTTCGCGTTGATCTGCATGATGCAGTCGCTGTCGTCGTGTTCTCCGGTGAAGAGGCTGCGGAGCTCCAGCTGATCGAGGGTCTGGTTGATGGCGACGATCGCCGCGTCGATGTCGGGTTCTTGCGATGAATCATCTTCGTCGCGGGCCAACTCGTGCAACGCTTCGACGTCCGCGTACTGATCGGTGAGCGAGTCGAACACGGCGAGATCGTCGCGGATGTTGGCGTACTCGGTGTTGAGCTTCTTCGCCCGGTCCTGATCGTCCCAGAGGGCCGGATCGGAGATCTCCGCTTCGAGCACGGCGAACCGTTCGCGGTTGTCGTCGATCGACAGATAGGCCTCGGCCTCGCCGAGGCGCCGATGGGCGTCGCGCAGGTCGGTGGTGAAGTCACGCATGGTGGGCTCCCGACGTGCTCAGGCCGCGCCGTGGCACTGCTTGAACTTCTTGCCCGACCCGCAAGGGCACGGGGCATTGCGTGGCGTCTTGTCGAAGGCATCCTTCACCACGGTCTGCTGCTTGCTCGGCGTGGCTGCCGGCACCGCATCCGGCGGCAGCTCCCCCTCGGCCACCGCAGCTCGTGCGGCCTGGTCGAACCCGCCGATGTCGGCGTCGTCCGACGAACTCGTCTGCATGTTCTGCACCGCAGGCGCCTCGCCAGCAACGGCAGGCACCTGGTTCTGCACGACCTGCACGTTCATCACGTACTTGACGAAGTCCTGGGCGATCCCGGTCATCATCGCCCCGAACATCTCGAAACCTTCGCGCTGCCACTCGGTGAGTGGATCCTTCTGGCCCATGGCACGCAGATTGATGCCGCCCTGGAGGTAGTCCATCTCCTCGAGGTGCTCGCGCCAGCGCTGGTCGATGATGCGCAGCATCACCTGGCGCTCGACCTGACGAAGCACGTCGTTGCCGAGTTCCTCTTCACGGAGTTCGTAGTGAGCAGTTGCCTGACCCATCACGAGGTCGTAGATCTCGTCGGTGTCGCTGCACTGGCGCAGGTCGTCATCGGTGATGGTGTTCGGGAAGTAGAGCGTGAGCTCCTTGTTGAGCCCTTCGAGATCCCACTCGTCGTCGGCTGCCGACGCGCAATGCGTGGCGATCAGTGCGTCGACGGCCTCGGCGAGGTACTCCATTGCGGCCGAACGAAGGTCTTCACCGTCGAGGATCTGGTCGCGGCGCTTGTAGATGACCTTGCGCTGCTCGTTCATCACCTCGTCGTACTTGAGGACGTTCTTGCGGATCTCGGCGTTCTTCGTTTCGACGGTGGTCTGCGCCCGCTCGATGGCCTTGGTGACCATCTTGGCTTCGATCGCTTCGTCGTCAGGCAGCGCCCGACCCATCACGTAGTTGAGAGCACCCGTGGCGAACAGCCGCATGAGGTCGTCGTCGAGGCTGAGGAAGAACCGGCTCTCGCCCGGGTCCCCTTGACGGCCGGCGCGGCCGCGCAACTGGTTGTCGATGCGGCGACTGTCGTGACGCTCGGATCCGATGACGAACAAGCCGCCCAGTTCCCGCACCTTGTTGCCCTCGGCCTTGCACTGCGCGGAGTAGGTCGCAACGAGTTCTCGGTAGCGCGTGAGCGCTTTGTCGCGCGCTTCACGGAAGTCGTCGGGCATCTGGTCGAGTGGCACCGGCAGTTCGAACTCGTCGACGAGCAGTTCGGCGCCGTGGCCCTCCTTGAGCACGTCGTGGCGGGCGAGCCCCTCGGGGTTGCCGCCGAGCAGGATGTCGACACCACGACCAGCCATGTTGGTGGCCACGGTGACCGCACCGAGGCGGCCCGCCTGCGTGACGATCTCGGCTTCACGGGTGTGCTGCTTGGCGTTGAGCACCTCATGGGGAATGCCGCGCTGGGTGAGCAGTCGGCCGAGGATCTCGCTCCGCGCAACGCTCGCCGTGCCGACCAAGATGGGCTGGCCGGCGTCGTGGCGCGGCTCGATCTCGTCGATGATGGCGTCGAACTTGGCCTGCTCGGTCTTGTAGATCAGGTCGGCCTGGTCGATCCGGGCCAACGGCCGGTTGGTCGGGATCGGCACCACACCCAAGTCGTAGGTGTTGGCCAATTCCGCCGCCTCGGTCTGGGCCGTACCGGTCATCCCAGCGAGCTTGTCGTACATCCGGAAGTAGTTCTGCAGTGTGATCGTGGCGAGGGTCTGGTTCTCCTCTTTGATCTTCACACCTTCTTTGGCTTCGACGGCCTGGTGGATGCCCTCCGACCAGCGGCGGCCTTCGAGGATGCGACCCGTGAACTCGTCGACGATCTTGACCTCGCCGCCTTGCACGATGTAGTCCTTGTCGCGCTTGTACAGCTCCTTGGCCTTGAGTGCCACGGTGAACTGGTGCACGAGGTTGGCCTGGACGTTGTCGTAGAGGTTCTCCACGTCGAGCGCCCGCTCGACGTTGTCGATACCGGCTTCGAGCGGCACGACGACGCGCTTGTCTTCCTCGACCTCGTAGTCGATGTCGCGTTGCAGGCCGCGCACGATGGATGCGAAGCGGTAGTAGAGCTTGGCGGCATCGCCGACGCGGCCCGAGATGATCAGCGGGGTGCGGGCCTCGTCGATGAGGATCGAGTCGACCTCGTCGACGATGCAGAAGTTGTGGCCGCGCTGCTGGACCTTGTCGGCCTTGGACTGCGCCATGTTGTCGCGGAGATAGTCGAAGCCCATCTCGTTGTTGGTGGCGTAGGTGATGTCGGACTCGTAGCTCGCTCGCTTCTCCGCAGGGCTGTTGCGGACACCGGGAATGATCAGGCCCACGCTGAGGCCGAGCCAGCGGTGGATCTGACCCATCCACTCGGCGTCGCGGCGCGCCAGATAGTCGTTGACCGTGACGAGGTGGACACCCTTGCCCGTGAGGCCGTTGAGATAGGCCGGAAGCGTCGAGACCAGGGTCTTGCCTTCGCCCGTCTTCATCTCAGCCACCCAGCCGAAGTGCAGCGCGGCGCCACCCATCAACTGGACGTCGTAGTGACGCTGGCCGATGGTGCGCTTCGCGGCCTCCCGACAGACAGCAAACGCCTCGATCAAGAGGTCGTCGACGTCGGCGCCGTTGTCGAGCCGTTGACGGAACTCTGCGGTCTTGGCTTTGAGTGCGTCGTCGGAAAGCGCTTCGATCTCAGGCTCGAAGGCGTTGATGTCTGGCACCATTCCTTCGAGTGCCTTGATCTTCTTGCCTTCACCGGCTCGGAGGATGCGATCGAGGATGCCCATGCGACCTACCAGCCTACCGGTGAGCCGGCTCCGGACCGGTCAGGCGACCAGGGCGGGCACCGACCGGATCGCAGCGGCGCCGGCCTGGGTCGACGACGGGCGGCGCCCGGGACGCGTCAACTGACTGGTGGCGCCCGGCGTCGCCGCAACGGCGAACATCGCCACGTCCGTGGCACCGGCGTGACGCAACGCCGCCGCTGCTGCGCTCAGCGTGGCGCCGGTGGTGACCACGTCGTCGATCACGATCACCCGCTTGCCGGCCAGCCCGGGCCGCGCGGTGAAGCCAGGGCCGTGCAACCGTTCCGCTCGCGATCGCCCGGTCTGGGATGCATCGGGTCCGGTCCGCTCCAGCAGGCGGCGGCACGGCACCCGCAGTTGGCGTGCCACCAGGCGCGCAAGCAGTTCTCCCTGGTCGAACCCACGATCGCGTCGCCGGGCGGTACTGGTCGGCGCCCAGGTGACGACGTCGACGCCGGCGTGTGCGCCGGAGACCACGATCGCGTTGACGACGAGGCCGGCGAGGTGGCGTGCGACCTGGCGTCGGTTGCGGTACTTCAGACCGAGCACCACCTTGCGGGCACGCCCCGCGAACGGCACGGCAGCGTGAACGCCGTGCGACGACGGGCGCGGGCGCGGACCGATCAGGGCGAATCGGCAGGTGGTGCAGATGGCACCTCCTGGAGCGTCACATCCGGCACAACGAGTCTGGAACAACATGGTTCCCATCATGACGAGGGGGTGTCACAGAGTTCCCGACTCCCCGCCCCAGCACGGCGCACCCCAGCACGGCGCGGCGATGAGCCAACCCTCCACATGTGCGGGTTTCGCTCATCGCTCCAGCATGCTCCAGCACGGCGATGAGCGAGCCCACCAGATCTGCGGGTTTCGCTCATCGCTGGAGCGGCGTAGCGCGGGGCGCTGGCTCCGTAGCGTGGCGGAGTGCATCGCTTCATTGCTGTCGATCGTCCTGTCGAGCGCATCGCGCGCTGCGTGCTCGGGCTCGCCATCTTCGGTGTGGGCATCGCCCTGTTGATCGACGCAAATCTCGGCGCAGCACCCTGGGACGTCTTCCACACCGGTGTGGCCGAACTCACCGGCCTTCCCGTCGGCCAGGTGACCATCATCACCGGCGTGGTGCTGCTGTTGGTGTGGATTCCGCTCGGCGAGCGTGTCGGACTCGGCACGGTGCTCAACGCCGTCGAGATCGGTCTCGTCGTCGACCTCGTGCTGCCGCTGATCCCCGAGCCGAATCAGTTGGCAGCCCGTGTCCCGATGATGCTTGGCGGTGTGGTGCTGATCGCCATTGGATCGGGGCTCTACATCGGCGCAGGTCTCGGACCGGGGCCACGCGACGGGTTGATGACCGGCATGGCCCGACGCGGCGTGTCGATCCGCGTTCGCTCGTACCTCGATCGAGATCACGGTGCTCGTGGTGGGCATCGCACTCGGCGGTGCGATCGGCATCGGCACCGCAGTGTTCGCGCTCGGCATCGGGCCGCTCGTGCAGGTGTTCCTGCCTCGGTTTCAGCTCAGAGCGACGAGCCGCGGAACGCACTGCGACGCTGGAAGAAGTCGCCCACTTGATTCAGGGCAAGGACCGTCAACGTGAGGATCATCGAGGGATACAGGATCTGCCCGAAATTGACCTTCATGTCGCCTCGCGCCTGGTTGATCATGTTGCCCCACGACGATGTGGGGAGCTGCACGCTGAGGCCGAGGAACGACAGCGAGCCCTCGACCACGACCACCGCTGCCGCCGCGACCATCGCGTAGGCGAGCAGCGTCGGCAGCACGTTGGGAATGATCTCGCGCCGCAGGATCGTCCAGCGTTTGGTTCCGATGGCCTGAGCGGCCAGCACGAACTCACGGTTGGAGATCGCCAGGCTGTTGGCACGCGAGACACGGCTGTAGGCCGGGATCGACAGCAGGCCGATCACGAAGCTGATCACGAAGAGGTCACGCACTTCGAAGATCGAGATGAGCGCGAGCAACAACACCAGCGCCGGAAAGGCGAGGATGACGTCGATGAGCGACATCACGGCGGTTTCGGTCTTGCCGCGCACGTAGCCGACGAGCGAGCCGAGCAGGCCTCCGACCATGATGCCGCAGATCACCGACACGACGGCCACCGTGACGCTCACGTAGGCGCCGTGCATGGCCCGCGAGAACGTGTCACGGGCGAGCGCGTCGGTACCGAGCGGGTGCTGCCACGACGGCGGTTCGAGCTTCGCGCCCGTCCCGAACTCGCCGGTCGCCGGGTTGAAGCCGTTGAGCTGCAGGTTCGGGTCGGCCAACGGCAGCGACCCGTTGAAGACTCGCACGTCGAGCTGCGCATAGATCGCAGCGAACAGCACGAACAGCAGCCAGAGGGTGCCGAGCTTCACGAGGAACGGCATCTCGCGGAAGATGCCCCACGGGGACTTGCCCTTCTGCTTGACGCCATCGGGGACGACGAAGTCGCCCACCGAGTTCGGCAGCACCGATCCGACGACCACCGCGGTGGCCTCGTGGGTGTCGAGATTGGTTTCGACGTTGGTTTCGGTCGTGGCCATGGTCACTTCCTCCGGATGCGCGGGTCGAGAACGGCGTAGAGCAGGTCGACGATCGTGTTGATGACCACGAACGCCGCAGCGATGAACACAGTGATGCCCTGGATGACGAGGATGTCGCGGCCGTTGATCGCATTGATCAGGGAGAACCCGAGACCGGGCAGACCGAAGAGCGACTCGATGATGACGGTGCCGCCGAGCAGTGCGCCGAAGCTGATGCCCACGATGGTCATCAGGCTGAGCGAACTGGGCCGCAAGGCGTGGCGAAAGAGGATGTAGCGGTCGCTGAGGCCCTTGGCGCGGGCCGCCAGGATGTAGTTCTCACGCAGCGTGGCCATCATGTCGGAGCGCACCAGCCGGGAGAACAGTGCCATCTGAGCGAGCGCCAGCGAGATGGCCGGAAGCAGCGCGGTGCGCATGTTGTCGACGATGCCGTCGCTGAAACGGCTCCAGTTCGACGCAGGGAACCATTGGAGCTGCACGGCGAACAGCCAGATCAGGAAGATGCCGAAGATGAAGTTGGGGATCGACAGCGCGATCTGGGCACCCGTGGACGTCACGGTGTCGGACCACTTGCCCTGTTTGTAGGCGCCGAGGACCCCGACGGGGATGGCGACCACCACCGCGATCACGATCGACATGACGGCGAGCTGTGCGGTGACCGGGAGCCGTTGGCTGATCGTGTCGGCCACCGGCTGATCGGTGATGTAGGAGGTCCCCAGGTCGCCGGTGGCGGCATCACCGAGCCACGTGAAATAGCGAACGAAGAAGGGGTCGTCGAGATTGAGATCCTCACGGATCTGTTCCTCGATCCCTGGCGCCCGGGGACCGGTGCCGAGGATCGTGTCCACCGGATCCCCGGGAAGCAGCGCGACCATCAAGAAGGTCAAGAAGGTGACCGCAAACAACGTTGCGATCAATCGCAGGAGTACGAATGCGATGGTCTTGGCCATGATGACTGGAACTGCTCCCCGGGGTCGATGTGTTCAGTAGTTGTTCAAGTGGACGGTTGGATCAGTTGACGAGGAACACCTGGTGGTAGCGAGCCCGAGCTTCCGGTGCGATACCGGAGCCGAGGATGCCACCGGGCAGCGTCCAGGTGTTGAAGCCACGCACGTCTTCGGCTGCAGCGACCATGACCGCCGTACCACCCGAGTACCAGGTGAGGTTCTGCTCGTTGATACGCACGTTGATCTTGCCGTAGAGCTCCTTGCGAGTCTCGAAGTCGTCGGTGGCGTTGGCCTCAGCGGCCCATGCCTGCATCTCCGGGTCGTCGAAGTTCGGGAAGTTGGCCACAGACTCGGCCTTCGGTGCCACGAACGGGTTCAACGAGGTCGACGGGTCGCCCTCGCCACCCCAGCGCCAGCAGTGGGCCTGGTGGATGTCACTGACGGCGTTGTTGATGTGGGTGGCCTGGTCGAACTGGGTCAGCGAGACGTTGACCAATTCCGAACCCGTCCACACCTGCTCGATGACCTGCATCGCTGCGATGAGCGTGGGGTCGGGCGGACACGACAACTCGACGTCGATCTTCTCGCCAACGGCCTTGCCGTCGGAACGAGCGGGGTCGTCGATGTACTCCTGCAGGAGTGCAACGCCGGCCTCGAAGTCGAACGTCGTGTAGGCATCGGCAGCTTCCTGGGTCCACCACGGGCTGTCGTTCGAGAAGAACTGCGTGGTGGGGATGGAGATCCCCTCGCCGCCGAGCGCCTCGATCACACGTGTCTGGTCGTTCATGCTGCTGAGACCCTTGCGGACCCGAACGTCGTCGTAGGGCGCAATCTCGGTGTTGTACATGCCGCCACCGGTGTTGTTGCCCTGGAACTCGATGAGCTCGATACCGGACTGTTCGCGGGCGTCACGAATGGTGCCCTGACGCAGCGACATCATCGCGTTCGTCGTACCCGACAGCAGTGCGTCGAGACGCGTGCCCTCGTCGGGAATCGGACGGAACGAGATCGAGTCGAGGTACGGCAACTGGTTGCCGGCTTCGTCGACGAACCAGTAGTCGGGGTTGCGCTCGACCACGGTCTCGTTGTCGATGTCACGCGAGGCGATCACGAACGGACCGGTGCCGATCGGGTTGATGCTGTAGTTCGCGCTGTCTTCGGCGGCCACAGCCGGATCGAACACGTAGCCGAGCGGTGCGCCGGACAGGTACGACGGGAACGCCGAGAACGGCGCTGCCAGGGTGTACTCGACCGTGAGGTCATCGAGTGCGGTCACAGCGGTGAGACCGGATGCTGCGACTGCCGACGACGCCGCCGAGCCTGCCTGCTGGAGCGGGAACATGTCGGCGATGGTCTGTGCGGTCACCGGCGTGCCGTTGTGCAGCGTGATGTCGGGGCGCAACGTCAGCGTCCACACGGTGAAGTCGTCGTTCGACACGATGCTCTCGGCGAGGAAGCCGGCGTAATCACCTTCGGCGGTCTGCTCCATCAACGGGTCGTAGATCGACTGCATGATGTGGTAGCAGGGCGACGAGCAGCTGTCTTCCCACGGGCGCAGGCCTGTGGCTTCGCTCTCGAGACCCATCGTGATCGTGCCGCCGTAGGCGGCTTCTTCAGTCTCGGGCGCAATCGAAGTGTTGACGTCGGGGGCGGTTACCTCCGGTGTCGGTGCGGCACTGCCATCGGCCGTGGTCGCTTCGGTCGTGTCGTCGTCGGTACCGGCGTCGCCGGAGCTGTCGCTCCCGCATGATGCCGCCACGAACGCCAACACGAGCGGAATGGCGAGCGTGGTGACTACTCGTCGCTGTCGCATGTATCCCCCATAGGAATGTTGATTGTGGTTGTTGGTTGGGTGTTCGGTGAGCCGTTCACGATGCCGACGCAGCGGTGCGGAATTCCACCCCAGCTGTGCCCCCTCCCGCCCGGTGACTCCCCCGGACGAGAACATCGATTGTCTAGCACTGCATGACCGATGTCACACAGTCGGAGCATCGCCCGTCGACGGTTCGGCCGGCGACGCAGCCCCAGGCTCCGTGATCGACACCTCTGTGGCCGTCGGGCCGCCCACGGGGTGGCCGTCGACCCATGGCTCGATCAGCGGATGGTGACACGCCACGTAGTGATCGGCGCCGACTTGGCGCATCTGCGGCTCCTCGGCGGCGCACACCTCGTCGGCGAGCGGACAGCGAGTGCGGAATCGACACCCCGACGGCGGGCTGATCGGCGAGGGCAGCTCACCCTCGATCACCTCCACGGCGTTGACGTCCACCGTTGGATCTGGCACCGGGCTGGAGCCGAGCAACAGCTGGGTGTACGGATGCGCCGGGCTCTCGTAGAGCTCGTCGGCCTCGGAGATCTCGCACATCTTGCCGAGATACATCACCGCCACGCGGTCGCTGATGTTCTTGACCACGGCGAGGTCGTGCGCGATGAACACGAGCGTGAGACCGTGCTTGGTCTTGAGGTCGTCGAGCAGGTTGAGGATCTGGGCCTGGATCGACACGTCGAGCGCCGACACGGGCTCGTCGCAGATGATCAGCTGCGGGTCCATCACCAGTGCCCGAGCGATCGAGATGCGTTGACACTGGCCACCCGAGAACTCGTGGGGCCGCTTGTACCGTGCCGGACCGGGATCGACACCGACCTGATCGAGGATGCGCGCCACGATCTCCCACTGCTCGTCTTTGTTCTTGGGCCCCCACACGTTGAGCGGTTCGGCCACCACCTCACCGATCATCCGACGGGGGTTGAGCGACGAGATCGGATCCTGGAAGATCATCTGCAGCTGTGTGCGGCGCTTGCGCATCCGCTTCTCATCGAGTCCGGCGAGGTCCTCGCCGTCGAGCACCACCGAGCCGCTCGTGGGTTTCGGCAGTCGCAACAGCGCGTGGCCCGTGGTCGATTTGCCGCAGCCTGATTCGCCGACGAGCCCGAGCGTTTCCCCAGGGGCGATGTCGAAGCTGATGCCGCTGACCGCCTTGACGGTTCGGCCCTTGCCGGCGGGGAACTCGACGACGAGATCGGTGACCTGGAGCAGCACCTCGTCGGCAGGTCGGAGGTGCGCGGTACCGGAACCGGCCATCAGCCCATCACCTCTTCGCTCGCAGCCAACTTGCCGGCGGCAGCGAGTGCTGGTGGGAACTCGGCGGCCACGTTGCGGGCGAAGGCGTCGTCGCCCTCGGGGGTGCCCACCGGGAAGTGACACGCAAAGGTGTGGTCGGGTGAATCGATCGATCGCAGCACGGGTTCCTCGGTTCGGCAGATGTCCTGGGCGTAGGCGCAGCGCGGGGAGAACTTGCAGCCCGGCGGCGGGTCGATCAGGTTCGGTGGGCGCCCAGGGATGGCGTTGAGCCGGGTGTGCTTGGCCTGGGTGATCTTCGGGATCGACCACAGCAGACCCTGGGTGTAGGGGTGGCGGAGTTCGGTGAACAGCTTGGCGGTGGGTGCCTTCTCGACGACCCGACCGGCGTACATCACCATGATTTCGTCGGTGCGTCCCGCGACAACACCGAGGTCGTGGGTGACCAGGATCATGGCCATCGAGCGGTCGGTCTGCTGCTCGGCGAGGAGGTTGAGAATCTGGTGCTGCACGGTGACGTCGAGCGCCGTGGTGGGCTCGTCGGCGAAGAGCATCCGCGGGCCGCACGCCAGTGCGATGGCGATGCACACACGCTGGCGCATCCCGCCGGACATCTGGTGCGGATAGTTGTCGAGGCGCTTCTCGGCTTCGGGGATGTGCACCGACTTGAGCAGAGCGACCGCGACCTCCTCGCTCTCCTTCTTGCCCATGTCGAGGTGGTAGCGGACGTGCTCGGTGAGCTGACGCCCGATGGTGACCACCGGATTGAGCGAGGTCATCGGGTCCTGGAAGACCATCGCCATCTCAGCGCCCCACAGCCGCTTCTTCGCCTTGGTGGGCAGGTCGATGATCTCATCGCCGGCGTAACGGACCGAACCCGTCGTGGTGGCGTTGCTGGTGGTGGACAACCCCATGATCGAGCGAGACAGCACGGTCTTGCCCGACCCGGATTCGCCAACGACACCGAGTGTGCGGCCTCGATCGAGTTCGAGTGACACCCCGTCGACGGCTCGCACCGAACCCGCTGCGACGGCAAACGACGTTCGCAGGTCGTTGACCACCAGCAACGGTTCACCGTCGGATGCCCGACGTGCTGGCGTTCGCCCGGCTCGGATCTCGTTGTCCATGCTTCCCCTTTTCTGTCGCTGTCCGTCGCAGCGTGCGCTGCCGCCGAAGGTGGCGGGCGTCACACTAGGCGGACGACGAGGGGAAGTTCGAACCCGCCGCGACAACGCAGCGCACGTTCCCCGAGCCCGGGTCTCCGGGAACCCACGTGGGTTCCCGGAGACCCGGGCTGGGGGGCGCACACGGGACTCAGTAGCGGTAGTTCTCGGGCTTGAACGGGCCCGAGGGGTCCATGTCGAGATACTCGGCCTGCTCATCGCTGAGCACGGTGAGCTTCACTCCGAGCGCATCGAGATGCAGTCGGGCGACCTTCTCGTCGAGGTGCTTCGGGAGCACGTAGACACCGAGCGGGTAGTTCTCGGTGTTGTTCCACAGCTCCATCTGCGCAATCACCTGGTTGGCGAACGAGCACGACATCACGAAGCTCGGGTGGCCGGTGGCACAGCCCAGGTTCACGAGGCGACCCTCGGCCAGGATGATGATCTGGTGGCCGTCGTCGAACTTCCACACGTCGGTGCCGGGCTTGAGTTCGTCGCGGACAGCACCCGAGCGGGCGAGGCCGGCCATGTCGATCTCGTTGTCGAAGTGCCCGATGTTGCACACGATGGCGTTGTGCTTCATCTTGGTCATGTGGTCGATCGTGATGATGTCGGCGTTGCCGGTGGCCGACACGAAGATGTCGGCGGTGTCGACGACGTCTTCGATCGGGAGCACCTGGATGCCCTCCATCACGGCCTGCAGTGCGTTGATCGGGTCGATCTCGGTGACGACCACGCGGGCACCCTGGCCCTGCAGCGACTGCACGCAGCCCTTGCCGACGTCGCCGTAGCCGAGCACGACGGCGGTCTTGCCGCCGATCATCACATCGGTCGCACCGCGAGATCGAGTCGACCAGTGAGTGACGACAGCCGTACAGGTTGTCGAACTTCGACTTGGTGACCGAGTCGTTGACGTTGATCGCCGGGAACAGCAGCTCGCCGTCGGCCATCATCTTGTAGAGGCGCTTGACGCCGGTGGTGGTCTCCTCGGTGACACCCTTGATGTGCTTGGCCATCCGGGTCCACTTCTGCGGATCGGTCTTCAGCGTGCGCTGCAGCAGCCCGAGCACGATGGCGAGTTCGGGGTTCGACGCCTCGGTGGGGTCAGGCACGGCGCCGGCCGCCTCGTACTCGACGCCCTTGTGCAGCAGCATCGTGGCGTCGCCGCCGTCGTCGAGAATCATGTTCGGGCCGTCGTACTTCGTGCCGTCGGCGGCATCGGGCCAGGTCATCATCTGGTCGGTGCACCACCAGTATTCTTCGAGCGTCTCACCCTTCCAGGCGAACACCGGCACACCCTGGGGGTTCTCGGCGGTGCCGTTCGGGCCGATGACCGTGGCAGCGGCAGCGTGGTCCTGGGTGGAGAAGATGTTGCAGCTGGCCCAGCGGACCTCGGCGCCGAGCGCGGTCAGTGTCTCGATGAGCACTGCGGTCTGGATCGTCATGTGCAACGAACCCGAGATGCGGGCGCCGGCGAGCGGCTTGGACTCGCCGTACTCCTTGCGCAGTGCCATCAGCCCGGGCATCTCGTGTTCGGCGAGGATCATCTCCTTGCGACCGAAGGGCGCGAGTGAGAGATCGGCGACGCGGTAGTCCTTGCGTGCGGCGAGTGTGGACGTGCTCGACGAAGTGTCGGTGTCGGTCATGGGAAAGCCTCCGTGGTTCGTTGGTTGTCGAACCGGGCAGGGGCCTTCAGGCGCCGGTCGAATCAGCCCGGCGATTCGGTGCCTTCCAGTGTACCGACGCGCCGGATGGACGCGACCGAGGTGACCCAGGCGACCCGGGCAAGCAGTGTCAGGTCGTGGCCGCGTCGAAGGTCGGCGAGATGCCGTCGGCCTCGATCAACGCCATCAGGCGCGTGTGCTCGGCGTCGTCGACAGTGGTCGACTCGGGGATCAGCATCACCGGGATGTCGTCGCGCACGTCGTACCGACGCTGCAGGCGCGGGTTGTACAGCAGCGACTCGCCCTCGACGTAGTAGAGCGGCCCCTTGTCCTCGGGGCAGGCGAGGATTTCGAGCAGTGCGGGTGAAAGTGACATGGAAGAGCTCCTGTGGTGTCAGCTGGTGATCTGAGCGAGGATCTCGCCGACGGCATCGTCGCACGAGGATCGGTCGGTGGCTTCGAGGTTGAGGCGCAACAGCGGCTCGGTGTTCGATGGGCGCAGGTTGAACCACCAGGTACCACAGTCGACGCTGAGCCCGTCGAGGCGGTCCTGAGGGCAGTCGGCGTAGTCGGCACTGATCCGCTCGATCACGGCGGCAGCGTCGTCGACCTGGGTGTTGATCTCACCGCTGGCGGCGTAGCGCTCGTAGGGCTGACGCACGACAGAGAGGGCCTGGCCGGAGCGTCCGATCTCGGCCATCACCATCATCGAGGCGATCAGTCCGCTGTCGGCATTGAAGTTGCGTGCGAAGTAGTAGTGCGCGGAGTGTTCGCCGCCGAACTCAGCGCCGGTGTCGGCCATCACGGCCTTGATGTACGAGTGCCCCACCTTGGTGCGCACCGGGTTGCCACCGAGTTCGGCAACCACCTCGGGCACGGTACGCGAGCAGATCAGATTGTGCAGGATGGTGGCGCCTGGATGCTGACGCAGGACGGCGGCAGCGAGCAGCGCCGTGGTGGTGGAGCCACTCAGGCCGTTGCCGGTCTCGTCGACCACGAACACGCGGTCGGCATCTCCGTCGAACGCGAGCCCGAGGTCGAACCCACCGGACTGCACCCGAGCGCGCAGGTCGCGCTGGTTGGCGGGCTGCAGCGGATCGGCGGGGTGGTTGGGGAACGTCCCGTCGAGTTCACCGAACATCACTTCGAGTTCCACACCGGGCAACCGCTCGAACACCGCTGGCACCACGAGGCCACCCATGCCGTTGGCGGTGTCGGCCACGACCTTCATCGGCCCGATCTGGGCGGGGTCGATGAAACCCACCACATGGTCGGCGAACTCCGAGAGCAGCTCGCGTTCCGAACGCGACCCGGGGGTCGCAGCAGCACGCGGACCCTGCCCATCGAGGACGCGCTGCGCAGTGGCACTCACCTCGGCGAGGCCGGAATCGATACCGACCGGACGCGCGCCGGCGAGGCACAACTTGATGCCGTTGTAGCCCGCAGGGTTGTGCGACGCGGTGAACATCGCAGCGGGCATGTCGAGCACGCCGGCTGCGTAGTAGACGAGATCGGTGGATGCCAGACCGATGTCGATCACGTCGACACCCTGCTCCATGACGCCGCGGGCGAAGGCCTCCACCAGTTCGGGGCCGCTCGGGCGCATGTCGCGACCGATCACGATCTGGTCGGCGGCGACGAAGTGGCCGAATCCGACACCGAGGGCATGGGCGATGTCAGCGTCGAGCTGATCGGGCACCGTGCCGCGGATGTCGTAGGCCTTGACGATCTGTTCGAGCACTGACATGAAGCGTGAAACGCTATCGCCGTTGCTCGTCAGCCGTGGGGGATGCGTCCGGCAGTGCGTCCGGCATCGAGTCATCGGAGGCGGGTTCCGGCGGCGCGCCGAGCGTGCGGCCCGGGCGTTCGCTCGCGAAGACCATGTCGCCTCTGCGACGCCAGACGACGCACAACGCGATGCCGATCGCAGTGAGCGAGTAGAAGAACCAGTCGAGCGGCGTCTTGGAATAGCTCAACGTGACCTGGTTCTCGGTGGGAATCACCACCATGAAGTTCGGTGCGACCCGATACGGGCCGTCGGCCCCATCGACCTTCCAGGTCGGGAAGTAGCTCACCCGAACGAGGACCGGTACGCCGACCTCGTCCACCTCGAAGCTGATCGACTGCTGCTGGATGTCGACGTTGCTCACCACGACGGGGTCGAGATCGACGACCTCGATCGCCTCTGCTGGCACCACGTAGTCGACGTTGCGGCTGCGTTCCCCCGGTTCGCCGACGCGGGCGTCGAGGTCGATCTCGACCGGTATCCGCTGCCACTCGTCGGGGCCGTCATCGGCGGGCACGGCGGCCCAATCGTCTTGTCGCTGGAACCAGCTGGTGCCCACCTCCAGGTTGCGTTCGCGCTGGTCGCCCTCGCGCTCCTCGACCACCACCGGCTGCACCGTCAGCGGCTCGATGATGCTGGCCGTGCGCAGTTCGTAGATCTCCCACGGGCCCGACGACGTGACGAACTCGAGGTCGGGTTGCGCAGCTGCTTCGGCTTGTGCTTCGGGGGTGCGCACCATCAGATAGCGCACACCGAGATCGTTCATGTGCTGCACCCCGACCGCACCGTCGTTGTTGACGTAGCGCAACTGGCGCACCGGGTTCGACGACTGCTTCGACACCGCGGCTGCCGACAGGAAGTGGTACGGCGTGGTGCCCGACGCCTCGAAGAACAACCCCTCCATCGACGCAATGCATCCGTCGGTCCAGTGCGGCAGCAGCATCAGCGCCATCGTGGTGCCGTACTCGCCGTTTGCACTGTTGTTCTCCCACAGCGCCCGACCGCAGCCACGCTCCGACCCCGATGTCGTCCATCGTGGTCACCAGTGCGTTGTACTCCGGGTACTTCGGGCGTCCCTCGTAGCCGAGCATGTTGTAGCGAGCCCAGCCGTCGCCGACAGCGCGGCTGCGATAGTCGTCGCCGCTCGGGACCGGTTTGCGCAGCGGGCCCCAGGCGTACACCGATGTCTCACCGTCGACTGCTCGCCCACCACCCGGCAGCGTCTCGTACATCCAGCCGAACACCAGGAGACACGACAAGCGTGATCACTCCAGCGGCAGCAGCGCCTTCCCACGCAGACGCGGGATGCGACGCCCGACGGTTCTTCACGGCGTTGAACACCCAGGTGAGCAACTCGAATGCGCCGATCACCATCAGCAGATAGCGGGTGAGGTACACGAACGGCAGCAGACGCGGGTTCCACAGCAGACCGATCAGCGGGAGGCTGTCGCGGGTGAGGTACACCAACGCCACGAACGTGAGGCAGATCAGCCCGATCGCGGTGCCGGTGAGATGACGGCGCATGATCACCGCAGCGAAACCGACGATCGCGAGCGCAGTGATGATGAAGTCGAGCGGTGCCGTCAGCGGGAAGAACATGTCCCAGAACGAGTCCGCAGCGCCCTCGGGGCGGAACCCGTACTTCATGTCGGTCATGAACTCGTGGCCGAAGAGGAACGGCCCCACCCACCATGCCGCCAACAGCAATGTGGTGATGCCGGTGGTGACGGCGAACACCAGACGCGCCCGGTCGAGCCAGACCAGACAGATGATGATGGCGCTGACCGCCACGAAGATCAGCACGATGCCGTGGGACACCGCGGCCAGCGACAGGATCACCGCGGTCCACACCCGGAACCGTCCGGTGCGCAGGCCGTTGGCGAGCAGGCCGAGACCGAGCATCGCCAGGGTCAGCGCGATCGAGAACGAGTACTCCCCCGCCATCGTCGACAAGACGTTGCCGCCATAGATCGAGAAGCTCTCGTCGAGCAGGAAGCACAACGCCGCGACCGAGAAGAGCTCGGGAATCGGATGACGGAACTTGGCAAGGCGACCGAACGCCCAGCACGACAACGGAAACAGCAACAGCCCGGAGACGGCGACGAGCTTGAATGCCACGCCATACGGGAAGATCACATCGAGCGCCACGATCGCAAGCGCCGGGATCACCATGTAGAAGCGGTACAGCGGGATGCCGCCGTACCAGTCCATGCTCCATCCCGAGAGCTGGAAGTTGTTGAGGAAGTGGTCGCGCAGGAACGCAGGCGCCCAGACGTGGGCGCCCATGTCGCCGCCAGTGGGCGTCGTGTTGTCGAAGATGAGGTCGCGGCCGGGCGAAATCGGATTGAAGTGGACCACCATCATCATCACGACCGTGGTGGTGATGAGCGTTGCCGCCGTGACCAGCACCCGCACGACGCGATCGTTGTCCCAGGGACGCTGCCACCAAGCGAGCGGCCGACGAAACACTCGTGCAGCGACGCGCTGCGCTGGCCCCAGCGCAGCGGGCTCCTCCGAGTGGGTGTCTGACGCGCTGTGCTCCGGCGCGACGACGAGGACATCGGTCTCGGTCCCCGTGCCGGTCTGGGCCCGGTCGGTGCCGGTCTCGGTCGGTGGCGATCGAGTGCCGGCTCGGTGTCGGGCGCGGGTCGTCGTTCATCGTGGCCATGATCCGATACCGACGGTGGTGCTGGTGGGTGGTGGTGTGGTGTTCGCCGCCATCAAGTCGCCCATCATGGCAAAGCCCAGCCCCGCTCCGCCGTCATGGCACGAACCGGTGCAGCACGAGCGGTCACAGCACGAGGAGCAGGCCGGTGAGGTTGAACCCCACGTGGATCATGATCGCGGGCCCGAGCCGATCCCAACGCAGCGCTGCCCAGCCGAACAGCAGCCCCACGGCGAACAGTCCCGGGAACTCGGCGGGCCGAAAGTGCACCAGGGCAAACACCGCTGCGACACCGATCACCACGGGCACATGAGCGAAACGCGCCGCGAGCGAGCGTTGCAGCAGGCCGCGGTAGAACAGCTCCTCCACGATTGGTGCGCCGATGACCACCACCGCCACCAGCAGCCAGGTCGACCCGTTGCTGGCGCGGTCGACGAGCTCCTGGGCGTTCTCGGTGAGCCGATCCTCGGAGAACGTGCCGGGCCACAGCGCCTCGAGCGGCAGATACACCGCCCGGATCAGTACCAGCTGCGCCAGCGCACCGACGCCAATACCCAGCACGTCGACCCAACGGATGCTGAAGCCGTAGTCGGCGATCGGGTCGCCGCTGCCGGCGCGCTGGGACGCGATCCACATGCCCACCAGGTACGACGACCACGCGCCCACCAACCCCACTGCGAGTACACCGAACGACGGATCGGTGGCGGTGTCGCCATGGAGCACCAGCAGCACGATCGACAACACCAGCTGGGCAGCCACCCAGGACCCCACGAAGGTGTAGGCCGCAGTCGTGGCATCGATCGTGTGCGGTGCAGCGGACGGCAGGAAACCTCCGGACAGCTCCCGCGACGAACGATTTGCGCCACCGCGCGACGACTGGGCCACGTTCGTCGACGCTACCCGCCGCCAGCGGGCGCACCCCGGCGCTCGGGTGTGCAATCGGAGCGGATCAGACAGCGATGAGCGTGTGCTGGCCGAAGCGTCGGTCGTCGAGGTACCAACCGGACGGCACCGAGACCCGCTCGCCGTGTCGGGCACACAGGTCGTACGAGTGCGGGTCGCGCTCGTTGCTGAGGTCGTCGAGCCACACCTGTGACCGTCCGTAGTGATAACTCAAGGTGAGCTCGGCGTCTTCGGAGCACCCCGGCCGCGAGCACTGACGCAGCGCCGCCGGTGTGGTTCGCTCGATGCGATACATGGCTCCACGCTAGATCCCCACGACCAACTGTGTGGCGGATGGTTGGGGATTTGAGCCCAGCTGATGTGGCCGCCGGTGTGACGAGGGTCAAGGTGAATGCTTCGTGAGAGCTGCGTGCTCGACCTGGCATCGCCGGGGATCTTGCGTAGCATGCCCACATGAGTAATCTGCCGCCTCCCCCGCCGCCTCCCCCTCCGGGCCGCGGACGTGGGTCGAAGCGTCCCGACGATGCCCCCGATCGCCGTCAGCCCGAGCGTCCGGCCGGCAAAGGCTTGCCCAAGGGCGCCGGCAATGACCTCAACGCCGACGGCACGCCAGCGACCGGCCGCGGGCCGGGAAGCTGGCCCCGATGGGCGATCTACCTCGTTGGTATGGCACTCGTGGTGGGCATCATCGCCACCATGTCGTGGCCACGCGACGAGGGCGAATCGATCGAGTACTCCCAGTGGCGCACCGAACTCATCGAGGGCAACGTCGCCACCGCCACCATCGACAACGGCTCGGGTCGAATCACCGGCGAGTTGGAGAACGGCGACAAGTACTCCACCACCGGTGACGCCTCGACTGGGGTGTCCGACGACGATCGCGCCCTCATGATCGAGAACAACGTCGAGTTCGACTTCAAGCCGCCGAGCAGCAACTGGCTGCTCGGGCTGCTCTCGATCTTTCTCCCCGTGATGCTGATCATCGGCTTCTTCGTCTGGCTGCAGCGCCGAGCGCAGGGTCAGATGGGCGGCGTGATGTCGATCGGCAAGAGCAAGGCCAAGGCCTATGACGCCGATCGTCCGTCGACCACCTTCGACGACATCGCCGGCTACGCCGGTGTGAAGCAGGAGATCACCGAGGTCGTCGACTTCCTGCGGATGCCCGAGCGCTTCCGCGAGATCGGCGCCCGCGTCCCCAAGGGCATCCTGCTCGTGGGCCCTCCCGGCACCGGCAAGACCCTGTTCGCCCGGGCAGTCGCCGGCGAGGCCGGCGTGGGCTTCCTGAGCGTCACCGGCTCCGACTTCATGGAGATGTTCGTGGGCGTCGGCGCCAGCCGCGTGCGCGACCTCTTCCAGCAGGCCCGCCGCATGGGCAAGGCCATCATCTTCGTCGACGAGATCGACTCGATCGGTCGCAAGCGCGGCGCCGGTGTGGGCGGCGGCCACGACGAGCGTGAGCAGACCCTCAACCAGATGCTCGCCGAGATGGATGGGTTCGAGACCTCCGAAGGCATCGTGATCATGGCGGCCACCAACCGTCCCGATGTGCTCGATCCGGCTCTGCTGCGCCCGGGCCGCTTCGACCGCCAGATCGTGGTGCCCCTGCCCGAGGCCACCGAGCGCAAGGCGATCCTCGAGGTGCACAGCCGCGACAAGCGGATGGGCCCCGACGTCGACATGGAGACCATGGCATCCGCCACGCCCGGCATGTCGGGCGCCGATCTGGCCAACCTCGTCAACGAAGCGGCACTCGTCGCTGTGCGGCGCGGCTCGAAGGAGATCGACCGCATCGACTTCGAGAACGCCCGCGACCGAGTCGTGCTCGGCGCCACCCGCGAATCGATGATCCTGTCGGCCGAGGAGAAGCGGGCCACGGCCTACCACGAGGGCGGCCATGCGCTGCTCGCCACCGTGCTCCCGCACGGCGATCCGCTGCACAAGGTCACGATCCTGCCACGCGGCATGGCACTCGGGGTGACCTGGTCGCTCCCGCAGGAGCGCCACACCTACTCCAAGGAGTTCTTCGAGGACACGATCTGCAAGGCCATGGGTGGACGCGTCGCCGAGATGATCGTCTTCGGCCACATCAACTCGGGGGCGGCCAACGACCTCGAGCAGGCCACCGGTATCGCCCGTCGCATGGTTCGTGAATGGGGCATGTCCGAGCGGGTCGGTCCCATGGCGTGGAGCAGCCAGCAGGCCGTGTTCCTCGGCGAGGACCTGATGTCGTCGCAGCGCGAATACTCCGACGACACCGCCAAGCTCCTCGACGAGGAGATCTCACGGATCCTCACCTCGCAGGAGAGCCGAGCACGTGACGTGCTCAGCCGCCACCGTCGGGGGCTCGAACTCATCGCCGAAGCCCTCCTCGCCCGTGAGACCATCGACGGGCCCGAAGTCGCGGAACTGATCCAGCAGGGCATGTCCGAGTCGGGCCAGCCAGCCGACTCCGAATCAACGGTCTGACACCACCTCAGACAACGTTGCCGGGCGTCGCTGATCGGCGCATCCGGCCGCGACCGGCCGTCAGCGTGAGCAACAACGTCGATTTCGGACGTTGTTGCTCACACAGAAGTCGGCGCAATCGCCAGTGCGGCCCCGAGGGTGACACCGATGATGAGCGGAACGGCCGTTGCCAGCACCGCCATGGACCAACCGAGTGGGGTGTTGGAGGACTTCATGGGTCTCACGAATGCGGCGGTCGAGGAACTCGGTGCGCGAGCGCGTTGCTCAGCGGGCGCTGTTCAGGCCGGATGTTCGTGGTTCTGACAGTTGCCGCCGCTCGGCGTCGAGCCGGGTTCGCGAGCTTCGGCGACCGCTGCCCAGAGGTCGGTGGCCGACATCGGGCCGAGGAACGAGGCAGCGGCCACGCCGTCGGGGCCCGCCACCACCACGGTGGGGACGGCATCGATCGAGTAGCGGTCGTGGATCGACCGGTCGGCGACGTACTCGACCTCGACCACCGCCACATCGTCGCACTCGAGCACTCGTGCCTTGTCGAGCACGCCACGACACACATCGCAGGTGGCTGCGGTGAACACCGCCACCAACCACGGCGCGTCGGGCCGGTCGAAGTCGTTGCGGTCGAGTTGCTGCGGGGCGGTGAACTTGCGTTGGGTCGGCGCGTCCGGCGTCCGGCGGCGGCGCTGCAACACGGCGATCGCACCGACGATCACAACGATCACGAGCGCAACGATCAGGCGTTCCATCGGCGCCAGGATACTGGCGCCCCCTGCAGCAGTCGTCGTGCACGCAGGCGACGCGGCACGGCAGCGTCGACGCTGAGGTCAGGCCGCGCCGATCAACCGCCAGCGGCGGGCAGGGCCCACGAACCCGAGGCGCCGGACAGGCCGTCGCCCCGAGCCAACGACCGCTCGACGAACACCCGGGTCGACGCCTGCACGATCAGTTCACGGTCGAGGACGTCGGGGTCGACCAGGTCGATCGAGATCACCTGGCCGGGCCCGATCGGGATGTCGGTGAGGCTGGGCACAGCGGTCGGGCCACCGGGCCCGACTGCCTCGATGGTGATCGTGCCGTCGGCGTTGTCGACGTTGTAGACGACGAGGGCCTCCGAGGTGGGGTCCGACGGGCCGATGCCGATGTGCCAGCGCGAGGCAACGTAGCCGTCGACGCGTGGCGGGGCGCCGAGCACCACCGAGGTGGCCACCTGGTCGCCGGCCGGACGGGTGAGGATCCGCTCGACCACCACCGATGGCTCCGACAGCGTGGAGAACACCGCCGAGTGTCGTCCGTCCGGCAGGGCCAACGCCTCGTCCTCGGAGGGGTCGTACACCACCACCGATCGAGCGGGAACGTCGATCGCGATCGGATCGGCGGCGATTGCATCGAGCGGCACCCCGAGGAAGATCGCATCGACCTCGACGTCGTCCTCGGTGGGGTTGTACACCGCGAAGGTCTCGCTGATGCCGTCGCCTGTGGCACCATCGGCAAACCACCACTGCTCGCGCAGCGCCGGCGCCCCCAGTGTGACGCCGTAGCCGAGGCGTCCACCGCCGAGGTAGTGCTGTGCGCGTCCCACCACGAGACGGCCACGTTGGGCGCTGGCCTTCACGGCGATCACCGTCTCGTCACGCAGTCCGAGTTCCGCGATCGGGATCGTCTGAATCGACTGCGGAAGGATCGTGAATCCTTGGAACTCCGCCGGTGTGAACTCGCCGGCACTCGTGGCGAACACCAGGTCGACCACGGCGGCATCGTCGTAGGGATTGGTGAGCAGCAACGTTTCGAGGCTGCCGTCAGCGGTGAACCCGTCGGCGAAGTACCACTCATCGGAGGCGTTGTCAGCGCAGGGGGCGACGGAATCGCCAGCAGGGTGCTGGGCGCGCTGCTCGACGAATCCGCGTCCGCCGTCGAGTTCGACCACGACGCTGGCGAACGGTGCCGTCACGAACGCGTCGACGTCGATGGTGGACCGAGACCAGGGCTCGACGGTCAGCGTTTCGCTGGCAGCGACGCCCTCGGAGGTGAGAATCGTGTACCGACCGAGCAGTTGTTCGTCACTGCGGTTGGCCACGACGACGGCACCGCCGACACCGTCCTCGCCCGTGGCAGGGACGCCCGGACAGAACCAACTCCCCGTCAGTGCGGTGTTGTCGTTCACCGACGGCATCCATGCGCCGGCAGGGCTGGCGAAGAACGGCTCGACCGGTGCGACCTGGTCGCGACCGACCACGATCAGCGCAGCAAAGCCTGCCAGCAGAATCACCAATGCGGGAATGCCACGACGGTTCACGACGATGCCTCCGGGTCATCGGCCTGCTCGACGGGATCATCGGGGGCGCGACGCAGGCCCGGGTCGTGGAACGCCACCAGGGGCTCCGAGGTGAGGTCGATCAACGGCTCGTCCTGCATGACGAGTGGACCGCGATGTGCCACCGACACCCGCACACGCGCGGCGAGCACGAGCGCTCCGAGCCACAGCGCAATCTGCATCAGCACCAGCACCCATCGCAGCAGTGACGTGTCGTAGCGCAGTTCGGCCGACCCTGCCACCGGCACGTCGAACGCCGTCGTTCCGCCGAAGGCCCGACGCGGTTCGATCGTCTGGTCGCCGACCGTGAGCGACCACGAGTTGTCGAACGGCACACCGAGATGCACCACTCCGGCCTCGACATCGTCAACCGTGGGCTCGAGCGAATCGAAGCCGATGAAGAGCGGAGCCGCACCGGAGAGATCGGTCCCGACCAGCGCTTCTGCACCGGCGCTCGAGCTGGCCTCGGTGACCTCGGGTCCGAGTTGGGCCGCCGTTGGAATCCATGCCCGATTCTCGAACACGTCCATCGTGGGCAGACCGGGGCGGCGAATCACGAGGTCGAGCTGATCTTCGAGCGATGCCACCAGGCCAGCGGGCAATGGCAGCGGATCGTCGAGGGTGGAGTTCACGCCGTCGAACTCGGGCACGATGACGTAGCGGATGGCCAGCGGTGCCAGCAGGCGTCCCGCCCGCAGCGTGGAAGCTGTTGCCATCTGGTCGAGGGCGCCGACGACCAGCTCGGAGGCTCCGTTCGATGGCGCCGCCCAGCGATCGCGTGTGTCGAGCGCGCCATCGTTGATCATCGCCCAGGCCACGCCGTCGCGGTACTCCGACGACGGCACCGGCAGGACTCGCGCGTCGCCGATGAACAGCACGTTGTAGTCGCCGTCGTCGGTCGCCGGCGGCAGCGACGCATCGAGGAGTCGGGCCAACGGTGTGGTCGGGGTCTGGAACGAGCCGTTGGCAAGTGCGCCGATGCCCGGCACGATGCCGATCACCACGGCCACGCTCGACAAGATGCCGAGCGGCTGGCGCCAGCCGAAGGTCCCGCCACGTACGTCGAGGTCGAATGCGGCGAGTGCAGCTCCGGCGGCCATCGCCACACCAACGGCCACCGGCACCAACAGCACGCCGGCCTCGGGCGCATCGAACGGCAGGCTGCCACGGTCGGCGAGCACGGCCAGCGCTCCGAACACCAGCACCAGCATGCCCGCCCGCACGGCCCAGGTGAGCCGCCACGCACGCGCCAGCAGCACCGCTGCGAACACCGGCAGGTACAGCGCAAGGGCAAGTGCGGCGAAGTCGATCGGGCCGATCTCGAACGAGGCGAGCTTGGCCAAGCCGAGGTCTGCCTCGCCCACCGGCGGCGCACCGACGAGGGCTGCCCACGACCACGAGAACACCCAGGGTGCGTTGAGGACGAGCGCTCCGACCGCCGCCGCGAGGCCGGTGGCGAGCGACCAGCCGGCAGTGTGTGGCGAACCTCCGGCGAGCAGCGTGGCTGCGGCCAGCACCACGACGACACCCACCGCGACGGGCACCATCACCGGGGCGAAGGCCGCTGCCAGCGCGATGACCAGTGCGGCCACCAGCGTGCGCCGGATGCGATCGTCGAGGGCCAGGTCGATCACCCCGTCGGCAATGTCGTCAGCAGCGGTGAGCGGATCGGCGGTCTCCACACCGGCGGCTCGACGTATCAGATGCACCACCCACGGCGTCGCCGCGTACACGACCAAGACGGTGAGGCGCCCCCCGGCCATGGCGCCGCCGACCAACGGGCTGGCGGCGTACACGAGCAACACGGCGATTCGGGCACGGCTCGACGGGAACACCGTGGCAAGACGCCACATGCCAGCCACTCCGACCACGACCAGTCCGAGTACGAACAGCGTCTGCAGCAAGCCCATGTGGAACAGGGTGAACACGCTGAGCCCCGACAGCGTGGCCCAGCCCGTGGGATTCGGCGACGTGGCGCCAGCTCCGTCAGGGTTCCATCCGCTCACGAACGACTCCAACAGCATTCGGGGGCTGTCGGGGAACTGGAGGAACTCGCCCACCTGCGGAACTCCGCTCGCGAAGAACGACCGTCCGCCGATCATGATGCCCACGATCACGGCGATCCAGGCCAGTACTGGCGTGGTGGCGCTCTGGCGCCAGCGACGCACCTGGACGTTCGAGCCGACGTAGGTGGCGGTCTCACGGCTGCGCAGGTACGAGTTGAGCCGAGCGCTCCCCTTCTCCTGGAGCGAGAACACCTCTCGCTCCGGCACGCGACGCATCGGGGCCACCTCGCGACGCCGAGCGAGCAGCGACGCCGTTCGCGGTAGCAGCCCGAGGAGGGCACGCAGCGAGTTCCACGCTTGGCCGAACCGTCCCGTGAACAACCCGACGACCAATTCGGTCAGGGTGAGCGCCACCATCTCGACCGACCTGATCGGCAGGCGAGACCCGCCCGTCAGCGTGGCGACCGACCGCATGCGGTTGCGCGCACGCAAGAGACCGTGACGCAGATCGGGGCGGCGGGAACGCAGGTCACCGAGGTGCCGGACGCGAGCCGACGGCACCACCACGACCCGCGCGCCGCTGTGATGGATCCTCCAACAGAGTTCGGTGTCTTCGCCGTAGAACTCGATGGCCGGGTCGAATCCGCCGAGCTCGCGGAAGAGGTCGGCGCGTACCAGCAGGTACGCCGAGGGCAACACGAACACGTCGCGCACGCCGTCGTGCTGCTCCTGGTCGACCTCGTCGGGTTCGATGACCGGGTCGATCTCGCCGAACCGGTCCATGCCGAGGCCCACGGTCTGCAACACACCAGGACGATCCCACTGCACGAGCTTCGGACCGACCGCACCGGCATTCGAGCGGTACAGCTCCTCGACCATCAGGCGCAGTGCATCAGGTTCCGGGGCGACGTCGTCGTGGCAGAACAGGAAGAACCCGTTGTCGCCCTCGACCAGCCGCAGCACTTCGTTCGCCGCCGACCCGAAGCCCACATTTGCTGCCACACCACGCACGAACGCCCCAGGGATCCGCTGCTCGATTCGTTCCGCGCGTCTGCGACCTCGCCGTTGTCGTCGCTGCCGGCGCGGTTGGCATCGTCGTCGACGACCAGGAACAGCGTGCGCAGGTTGGGGTAGTCCTGAGTGGCGAACGCGTCAAGGGTCTGCTCGAACCAGTCACCTGGCTGGTGCACGATGACGACCGCGACGACAGGCGGTGCGAGTTGAGTCTCCGGTTCCACGATGTGGCGAGGCTAGCGACGTCACTCGGTAACCTGCCGTCATGGCGACCACACCGCGTAGCAGTTCGGCCCCAGGCGAGCGCCGCACGACGCCATCACGGTTCGATCCGACGTCGATCGATCTGACGGGCGTCGACCTCGTGAGCGCCGCTCGCCAAGCTGCCGCGGTCGGCGGTTCACTCACCAGTCGTGCGGTCGACCTGGCCAAGGACGCCACCTACGTCACGGTGGGACTCAGCTTGCTGACCTACCAACGCGCACAGGTTCGTCGCCGCGAACTCGAACGGGCCCGCCGGCGATGATCCAGCGCGTCCAGCGCTACGACCCGACCCAGCGCTAACATCGGCGTTCCGTGTCGACGACTCCCGCCACCGCGCCATCGCGCACGCCGCTGCCGGAAGGCACGATCCCCGTCGGCATCGCGCTCCTGATCGCTGGCGTCGCCACCTACGCCTTCTTCAAGGTCGGCACCGTCGCGATGGGTGGTACCGAGGAATTCGCGCCGATTGCCTCGATGTGGTTCGCCGTGTTCTTCCTGGCGCCCGGGTTCTTCCTGCCGCTCGAACAAGAACTCGGTCGCGCCCTGTCGTACCGCCGTGCGATCGGCCAGGGCGGCAAGCCGGTGGTCCAGAAGGTGCTCCGCATCGCCGGCATTCTGCTCGCGGTGATCGCACTGGTGATCCTGGCGGCAAGCCCACTCATTGCCAGGTTCTATTTCGACGGCGACTGGTTCATGGTGGTGGCGCTGATCGCCGCCTTCGTCGCCTATGCCCCCGCATTGATCGCACGCGGCATCTGCGCCGGCACTGGTCGCTTCACCGACTACGCGGTGGTGCTCGGCTCCGACGGCATCATTCGCATCCTGCTGTGCATCGGGTTGGCCGTGGTCGGGGTGACCGCAGCGGGCGCCTACGGCATGGCGATTGCGATCGCCCCGCTGTTCGCCGTGGCCTACGTGTACCGCCGTGGCGCACTCGCCACCGAGCCCGGGCCGGAGGCGGAGTGGAGCGAGGTCACGCCGAACCTCGGCTGGTTGCTCATTGGCTCGGTGTGCGCCGCAGCGCTGCTGAACGCCGGCCCGATCACGGCGAGTCTGCTCGCTGATTCTTCGGAGAACTCGCTCGTGAGTCAGTTCTCCTACGGCGTGCTCCTCGCTCGGATCCCACTGTTCCTGTTCCAGGCGGTGCAGGCTGCGCTGCTGCCCCGTCTCAGCCGACAGGCAGCACGCGGCGAGTTCGACGAGTTCCGCTCGGGCCTCAAGCGCCTGATGTACGTGGTGCTCGCCGTCGGCGTCGTCGGCACGGCCGGCGCCTTCGTGCTCGGGCCGTGGGTCCTGGGCATCGTGTACGACGCCGACCTGAGCTCGCGCACCCTCGCGATGCTGTCGTTGAGCAGCGCGGTGTACATGTTGGCGCTCGCCACCTCCCAGGCGGTACTGGCACTGCACGGCCACGCGCTGGTGGCGCTCGGCTGGGCGATCGGCGTGGCCGGGTTCCTCCTCGGCACCTGGCTGTCGAGCGACGAGGTGTTCCGCCGCATCGAGATCGGCCTCGTCGTGTCGTCGTTGGCAGCCCTCCTCACGTTCGCGATCGCGCTGCACTACCGCCTCCGAGCGGGAGCCGTTCCGAATCAGCAGTCGATGATGGATGCCATCACCGACATGCCGCTCGAGACCTGACGCGAGGTCGGCGCCGGAGTGCCGTCGCTGCTCGACGTCGACTCGGTTCAGTTCGGGAGATCGAGGCCGGCTTTGCGAGCTTCCCGATCGAGGTCGTGCGCGACCATCATCGAGATCAGCGTCGGGAAGTCCACCTCGGGCTCCCACCCGAGCTTGGTGCGCGCTTTGGTGGCGTCGCCGATCAGCAGGTCGACCTCGGCGGGCCGAAGAAACTTCGGGTCCTGGCGCACGTAGTCGGCCCAGTTGTCGATGCCGACCTCGGCAAACGCCTGCTGTACCAGTTCTTCGATCGAGTGGGTCTCGCCCGTGGCGAGCACGTAGTCGTCGGGGACGTCCTGCTGCAGCATCAGCCACATGCCCTTGACGTAGTCGCCGGCATAGCCCCAGTCGCGCTTCGAGTCGAGGTTGCCGAGCACCACTTCTTCCTGGAGACCCAACTTGATGCGGGCAGCAGCGTTGGTCACCTTGCGGGTGACGAACTCCAGGCCACGGCGAGGGCCTTCGTGATTGAACAGGATGCCCGAGCTGGCGTGCAGCCCGTACGACTCGCGGTAGTTCACCACGATGTCGTGGCCGAACACCTTCGCACAACCGTACGGTGAGCGAGGGTGGAACGGCGTGAGTTCGGTCTGGGGCGTCTCGCGCACCTGGCCGAACATCTCCGACGACGACGCCTGGTAGAAGCGGATCGGGTTGTTCTGCGTGCCGCCGACCATGCGGATCGCTTCGAGCATCCGCAAGACACCGAGCCCGGTGATGTTGGCGGTGAGTTCGGCCTGACTGAAGCTCAACGCCACGAACGAGATCGCGCCGAGGTTGTACACCTCGTCGGGCTGGCAGGCTTCCATCGCCGACACCAACGACGGCAGGTCGGCAAGATCACCTGACACCAACTCGACGAACGGCATCTCGGCCTGCAAGGCCTCGACCCGAGGATTGTTCTGACCTTTGACCATCCCGAAGACGTGGTAGCCCTGCGTGTGCAGGAACTCCGCGAGATGCTGACCATCTTGGCCGGTGATACCGGTGACGAACGCTGTAGGCATGCGGCGGCGAGTCTACGAACTCTCGACGCCGATGTGCGCCGATACGATCTCCGGCCGCATGGTACGAGTCGCGATCGACGTGGGCCCGACACACGCCCGCCGCACGGGTGTCGGCAACGCCGTGGCCTGGACGCTCGACGCGCTCGAGGGTCGCCACGACGTCGACCTGGTCCGATTCGTCACCAGCGCTCGAGCCCGACTGCGCCCCGACGAACGGCGCGTGCCCATGCCCGCAGCCGTCGCGGTACGTGCCTGGTCGCGCCGCTCGCTGCCCATGGATCGGTGGCTCGGCAACCCCGACGTGGTGCACGGCACCAACTATGTGGTGCCACCGACACGCGCACCACGACTGGTGTCGGTGTACGACTGTTGGTTCCTCGAGCACCCCGAGGATGCCACCGCCGACGTTGCCCGCTCGGCCCGAGCGCTGCGCCGAGCCGTCGCTGACGGCGCCTACGTGGTCACCAGCTCCGATGCCACCACCAAGCGGGTGCGTGAACTCCTCGCGACCGATCGAGTCCGAACGGTGCTGCTCGGCCCGCCGCCCGCACCCGACCTTGCAGCCGTCGAGTCCGACCCGGGCGCAGGCCTGGCGATCGACTCACCCGCGGGCTTGCCCGAGTTGAGCGACCAGCCGTTCGTGCTCGCGCTGGGCACGATCGAACGCCGCAAGAACCTGCCGACGCTCGTCGACGCATTCGCCCGCGTGGCTCGTGAGGCCGACGGCGTGCGCCTCGTGATCGCCGGCGCCGCCGGCAACGATGTTGCCGCCGTCGACCGGGCGATCGCCCGACTCAGCCCCGACGTGGCCAGCCGCGTCGTGCGCACCGGTGTGGTCGACGCTGCGGCCAAGCAGTGGCTGCTCCGCCACGCTCGAACGCTCGCGTACCCCTCGCTCGACGAGGGATTCGGCTTTCCGGTGCTCGAGGCACAGCAGGCAGGCACCCCCGTGGTCGCCAGTACAGCAGGGTCGATCCCGCAGGTCGCTGGCGCGGCGGCGCTGCTCAGCCCCACCCGCGATGTCGAGGCGTTGGCTGCCAACCTCTACTGGGTCATCAACAGCGACGACATGCACGCCAAGCTGGTCCGACGGGGCCATCACAATCTGCGACGCTTCTCGTGGGCGACCACGGCGCAGCAGCTCAGCTCGATCTATCAGGAGCTCGCCCAATGACCATCGCCGTCCTGTCGGGGGGCGTTGGCGCTGCCCGATACCTCCGTGGTCTCATCGACGCCGTCGACGATCCGGCGAGCATCACCGCTGTGGTCAACACCGGCGACGACTGCGTCCTGCACGGCCTGTCGATTTCGCCGGACCTCGACACCGTCACCTACACCCTCGCCGGCGCGATCGATCCCGAGCGCGGCTGGGGGCTCGTGGACGAGACGTGGCGCGCCATGGACGCGCTCAGCCGTTTCGAGACGGTGCGCCCGGCCCGATCCGGTGCGGCGCCGCGTTGGTTCAACCTCGGCGATCGCGACCTGGCCACGCACTTCTATCGCACCGCACGCCTCGACGAGGGAGCCACCTTGAGCGAGGTCACCGACGAGATCCGTCGCGCCTGGGACGTGGAGATCGGCATCGTGCCGATGACGAACGACCGTCTCTCGACCGTGGTCACGATCGACGACCCCGATGGCCGACCCACCGAGATCTCGTTCCAGGACTACTTCGTGCGCCTCCGCCACGGCGTTGCAGTGTCGGCGGTGCGTTTCGACGGCGAGGCAACACTGGCCGAACCAGCGCGACGAGCGCTGTCCGACGCCGACCTGGTCGTGGTCGCTCCGTCGAACCCCGTGGTGTCGATCGGACCGATCCGCTCGCTCCCCGGTGTCGATGACCTGTTGTGTGCACGGCGCGACCGCAACGTGGCGATCTCACCGATCGTGGGCGGAGCCGCCCTCAAGGGTCCGGCCGACCGCATGCTCACCGAACTCGGCCATGAGGCCAGCGTCGTCGGCGTGGCCCGGCTGTACGCGCCGATTGCGTCGACGTTGGTGATCGACACCGTCGACGCCCATCATCGCGACGCCGTCGAGGAAGCGGGCATGCGGTGCGTGGTCACCGAGACCGTGATGTCGACGCCCGACATCGCCCGCCAACTCGCCCTCACCAGCCTCCACCCCGCCTGACCACACCCCCTACCCCCGTTTGCGTTGCATTTTCGGTGACCCGGGTCACCGAAAATGCAACGCAAACGAATGGGGTGGGGTGGGGCGGGTGGGGTGGGGGACGGGCGGGAGCGGGTCAGTCGGTGAGGCGCGGGAGGCCGTCGTCGAGGGTGGTCCAGGGCGACCACTGGAGGTGGATGCGGGCGCGCACGGGTGACACGGCGAACCGATCCACGTCGTGCAACCTGCCGGGTCCCACCACCGGCTCGAGGTCGTCCGCTCCGGTGACGAGGGCGGCGAGACGATCCCACACCGATGCGATCGAGGTCTGTTCACCCGTGCCGATGTTGACCACCAGGCCGCTGCCCCTGGTGCCGGCGCGCACGAGCGCGTCGACCACGTCGTCGATGAACACGAAGTCGCGAGTCTGGCGGCCGCCGCCGTGCAGCACCGGCGCTCGGTGTGCCAGAGCCGCATCGTGCAGCGCCGCCACCACACCGCCTGCGGCACGCTCTCGCGGGCCGTACACGCTGGCGAGCGCGAGCGCCGTGAACTCGATGTCGTAGAGATCCCGGTACGACACCAACAGGTCCACGATGGAGCGCGCCACCACACCACGCACGCCCCGAGGCACGAGCTGCGACGGCTCGCCCTCCTTGACCGGCAGTGATCGTGGGCCCGGATGGCCGTAGAGCGCCGACGCCGGCAGTGCCACCACCACCTTGGGCACGCCGTGGCGTCGAGCCGCTTCGAGGGTGGCCAACGCCGCGCTCAGCGCACCGACCTGTGCCGCTGGATCGTCGCTGCCGCGAGGCAGCAGCGCCAGGTGGAAGATCACGTCGGGGCGACGAATCCCGATGGACGCCTCGGTCTCGGCGGAGGCGGCGTCGAAGTGATGGATACGCAAGCCACCCGTCGAACGCGCCGCAGCCAGATTGGCCAACGAGCCGGAACTGAGATTGTCGATCACGTCGACGGTGTGATCTTCTGCGAGCAGGCGATCGACGAGATGCGAGCCGATGAATCCCGCTCCACCGATGACGACGACGTTCACGACATCGACCGTAGCGCTGGGGTCACGAACGAGGCGATGGGACCGACTCGCCCACCAGCGCGGCGCCGTCGGCGACGTGCCCGTCAGCCCCGATCATCGCGTCGAGCACCCGAGCGTCGTCGCCGACGCTTCCCATCACCAGGGACCGCTCCACGCTGGCGCGGGCACCGATCGTGGCATCGGGCAGCAGCACCGAGTCGACGATCTTCGCGCCCGCACCGACGCGTACCCGGTCGCCGACGATGCTGTTGACGATCGACGCGTCGTCGGCAACCATGGCGCTGGGCGCAATCGGTTCGCACCGCTCGTGTCGGCGGGTGCCGTCGAGCAGATCGAGGTTGGCCGCACGGTACAGGTCGGGGCGGCCGGCATCGATCCAGTAATCGTCGGTTGCCAGGCCGTACAAGCGGCCACCGTCAACGATCATGGGGAAGGTGTCGCGCTCGATGGACGCTCGCGTGTTGGCCGGAATGCGTTCGAGCACCGACGGTTCGAACACGTAGGTGCCAGCGTTGATCAGGTTGCTCGGCTCGGTGCCCGGTGCGGGCTTCTCGACGAAGTCGCGTACACGGCCGTCGTCGGCCAGGTCGACCACCCCGAACGCCGACGGATCGTCGACGCCCACCAGGTGGAGCGTTGCTTCGGCCTCGAAGCGACGATGCGCAGCGATCAATCCAGCCACGTCGAGGTCGGTCATCACGTCGCCGTTGGCAACCACGAAGGTGTCGTCGATGCCCGCCTGGTCGGCGGCGAAACGGATGGCGCCGGCGGTGTCCAGCGGCTCGGGCTCGACCGCGTAGGTGAGCGTGACGTCGCCACAGCGGCCGTCGGGGAACGCATCGATGAACGGTTCAGGGCGAAACCCGAGCGCCAGGACCACCTCGGTGACGCCACCGCGGCCGAGACGATCGACGAGTCGAGCGATCATCGGCCGGTGCCCGACCGGCAACATCGGCTTGGGCGTAGTGGCGGTGAGCGGGCTGAGGCGCGTGCCGAAGCCGCCGACCAGGACGACCGCTCGCATCAGCCGCCGCTGGTGTCGGTGGGGGCCAGCTCGGAGATGTCGTTCGGCGCAATCGACGCGTCCGGGGCGATCTGGCCCGAGTCGACTTCACCCAGCGTCGGCAGGTCAGGCGCCCACGGCGGCATCACCACGTCGGTGCCCTCGGGCACGAATGCCGCCACGACCACCATCTGGTCCTGATCGAGGCGGATGTTGTCGAAGTCGGCGATGTAGGTGGTGCCGTCGTCGGTGTCGGTGAAGTTGTCCCACACGACCACGCTGAGCGAGGCATCCTCCTCGGAGCCGTCGACGGTGCAGGTGGTCTCGCCGTTCTCCCAGACGAGGACATCTTCACGTTCGGGGAAGACGGCGCGCAGCGCAGCTTCCTGGCTCTCGGGGAACTCGATCTTGGAGTTGGTCATCTCGACGCCGTAGGTGTCGAGGAACACGCCCAGCCGGGCATTGCTGCCGACGGCGGCAGAAGTGAACGGGTGCCAGTGGATCAGGCCGTCGTCGTGGCTGTGGATGCCGGTGCGGGCGTACGCGTTGTAGTTCTCGGTGCCCTGCTGTTCGGCGTCACCTTCGAGCTGGAACCACTCGCCGCACAGGTTGAACCCGTAGGCGTGGTGCCAGTGATCGGATGCCAGGGGCGCACCGGAGGCGTCGACTGAAGGCATCGTCTGGCGGGCGTAGAACACGAGCGACAGCCCGAGCACGATCACGATGGTGACCACCATCGGGAACAGGGTGCCGCCCTGGAAACGGACCTTTTTGCCAGAGCCCGACTGCGCGAGCTTGGCGGCTTTCTTGGTGGATGACGAGGAGGGTGCCACGACTGGGAAAGGCTAGCGGCCGCTCGGGGTGATGTGGGTTCAGGCCCCTCATACCGGTGCGCGAACGGCGCCAGCGCGGCGTCAACGCAACGATCGCAGCAGCGTGTCGTACGCCGTGCCGACGGCACGTGGCGATGCCTCGCGCTCCACCCAGGCGCGCCCGCTCCGGCCGAGCGCCGTTGCTCGGTCGGGGTCGCCGGCCAGTGCGCGGATCGCGGCGATGAACTCCTCGGCGTCGTCGGGCGCCACCGCCACTCCCCCGCCCGACACGTCGAGAATGCGTGGCACTGCGGTGTCGGCGTCGATCGAGGCCACCACGGGACGGCCTGCGGCCATGATCGAGTACGTCTTCGACGGCACGCTGACCGCGCCCGAGACCGGTGCGCAAGGGCACCACGTGGATGTCCCCGGTGGCGAGCAGCTCCGACAGTCGGTCGGCTTCGATGTAGTCGGCGAATCGGAGATTGGCGACGCCAGCCGCACTCGCCTCGAGCGACTCCCGCGCCGCACCATTGCCGTTGATCAGGAACGTCACCTCGGGGAGTGCCCGAGCCGCCTCCACCACGAGCTCGAGCGACTGCGAGAACCCGACGTTGCCCGCGTAGAGCACCACGGTCCCGTCACCGAGCCCGAGCTCCTGGCGGTAACGCGTCGCCCGGTCGGCCGGCACGATCACGTCGGTGTCGACGAAGTTGGGGATCACGTGGACTGCGTCGACGTCGCTGGTGGCGGGCAGTTTGGCCACCACGTTGTCGCGCAGGTCGTCGGACAGCACCGTGACGGCATCGGCGGCCTGATAGCTCACCCGCTCGAGCCATGACGCCGCAGCGATGATGCGTCGGTTGGTGATCGCCCCCGTCTCGATCGCTGCATCCGGGAACACGTCTTGGATGTTGAACACCATCGGGCAACGACGCAGGCGGCTCGCCACCCAGCCAGTGAGCCCGAGCGTGAGCGGTGGTGACATCGCGATCACCGCGCCGGAGCGCCGGAGCCAGCCGCCGACACGCAGGCACTGCAGACCGGCCAGCAGCGAGTACGCGCCGAAGCCGAGTCGCGCGGCGCACCAAATTGGCCTTGTCACGACCGGGGAACGGGTGCACCCGGGTGATCGACCCCCACGAGGTGTGCTCGGTGCGCACCAGCCGACCCGTCCACCCGTCCTCGATGCGATGGTTCCGATACCACGGCAGCGAGGTGACGACATGGACGGTGTGTCCGACCGCAACCAGCTCGGCGACGATGCGCGTCATCACCACGCCGGTGGGTGCGGTGTCGGGTTCGAAGTGCGGGCACAGCACCACGAGTGGACGCATGGCAGCGCTCATCGACCGAACTCCACTGCGAGTTCGTAGGCCGCTGCCAGCGCCGCTCCGGATCGTTCGGTACTGAACGCTGCAGCCCGCTCCGAGCCGGCGCGGGCAAGCTCCAGCGATCGATCGTTGACCACGTCGAGCGCATCAGCCCAGGCCTCTGGCCGCAGCGGGAGCACCAGGCCGGCGTCGCCGACCACCTCGGCCAGGGCCCGCTGGTCGGAGCAGATCACCGGCGTGCCGAGTGCCATCGCCTCGACCACAGGCGCTCCGAACCCCTCGTACTGACTGGGGAACACGAGTGCCTCCGCGAGGGCGATCAAGCCGTCGCGGTGCGCATCGGAGACGCGACCCGGGCGCACCACCCGGTCACCGAGCCCGAGGTGCTCGATGTGTGCTTCCACATCGGCGTCCGCAGCGCCGCGACCACCGAGCAACACCAGCCGGAGGTCGGGATCGGTCCAATGGTTGTTCATCAGATCGAGCAGGAACCGATGGTTCTTGTGCGGGTGCGTGATGGCCGGGAGCACGATCACCGGACCGTCACCGAGGCCGTACTGCTCGCGCAGGTCAGCCGCCGAAGGGGCGTCGGCCCCGAGCGATGCCTCCACACCGTGTGGCACCACCACCACCCGCTCTGGATCGGTGCCGTAGGCGTCGATCACCGTCGAACGGACGTACTCGGTGGGGACGGCCACCACGGTGGCACGGCGCACGGAATGCGGGATGATGCGTTCGAGGTATCGCCGCTTCATGGCCGAGAGGTACTCGGGATGCGTGCGGTATTGCAGGTCGTGGATCGTGAGCACGATCGGGCGACGCCCCACGACCGGCGTGGTACCACCGCCGTGATGGACGACATCGGCCTCCGCGGTGTGTGCACGCAGCCAGGTGTTCTCGCTGACGATGCGCCAGAGACGGCGCTCACCGCTGATCGGCGCCGACACCATTGCATGGTGAGTGGAGAGTTCCGGATGGGCGTCGACGAACGCCGGCAGGCAGTACAGGGTCGTGGCGAACCGCTGCGACCCACGGCCGTGGTCTCCCGGTGCGCCGTTCGCCACCGCTCCGTTCGCCTCGAGACCAATCAGTTGGCGCACCAGATACTGCTCCGAACCTCCGACCTGACCGGGCACGCACCACAGCAGGTTCACCGCGACATCGATCACCGGAGCATCGGTCACCGCGGCATCGACAGGGCGCTCAGGGCCAGCGGTGCGGTGGGTGTCTTCGTTCATGGGGCGAGTTCACGGTAGACGGCGAGCGTTCGCTCCGCGGCGCTCGCCCAGGTCAGTTCGCCCGCTCGGCGACGACCCGCCACGGCGAGCTCGCCACGACGGTCGGCGGCTTCGACGATGCCGCGTGCGATGTCGGCGACGTCGAACGGGTCGACGAGCACGGCTGCTCCACCGGCGACTTCTTCGGTCGAGGTGCCTCGGCTGGTGACCACCGCAGTTCCCTGGGCCATGGCTTCCGCCACGGGGAGTCCGAAGCCCTCACGCTCACTCGGATACGCGAACACGGTGGCCGCGGCGTAGAGCGGGGCGAGGTCGGCGTCGGGGATGAAGCCGAGAAACAGCGCGTCGGCGCCATCGTCGAGCACCACGTCGCCCCATCCGTCGGCGCCGGCCACCACGAGCGGGCCCGGCATGCCAGGCTGCTGCATCGCCTCGGCGAGTCGAGCCAGGTTCTTGCGCGGCTCGATCGTGCCGACGAACAGCACGAACTCGTCGGGCAGCAGGTAGCGACGCCGCACTCGGGCGACCTCGGCGTCGGTGACTTCGACGACGTCGACACCGAGCGGTACGTGACGCAACGTCGCCGGGTCGAGGCCGACCTCGACACAATCGCGCATGGTGGCGTCACTGGAGCAGATGACCCGGTCGGCGCGTCGGCGGATCACGTCGAGGCTGCGGTTCATCGTGCGTACGCCATGTCGTGAGAACTTGTCGGGATCGTGGACGAAGGCGATGTCGTGCACCGTGACCACCAGCGGGGCCGATGTCCCGCACGGGATCAGGCCGGTGGCGTGGGCCACATCGATCTCGCCGGCAACCGCCTCGACCTTGGGCCAGTTGAGGCGGTTCCACGTCTCGTAGAGCACGGGCCGGGCGAACGGCAGCATCGCCACCGCGCCGACCGGTCGGAACTCCGGCGGCGGGGGCATCAGGTGCTTCCCGGCGACGAGATGCAGTTCGACCTCAGCGCTGCGCGCAGCCAGTTCACGGGCGATACGCAGCGCAGCGATGGCGGTGCCACCAGGGCTGGAATGCCAGCACTGCTCCACCGTGTAGGCAACGCGGAGCGGTTGCGCGCCGCGCGTGTCGGGGGGTCCGCCAGGGTTCACCTGGCCCAGTATTGCGTGCCGTCGGCAGCCGCCCGCGGCAGCGTCATCGCCGCGCCGTAACCTTTCGATCATGTCGAGCACTTCTTCTGGCGACGCCCGCACGTTCTGGAACGGCCGCCGCGTGGTGGTCACCGGCGGTGCCGGCTTCCTCGGCCGCCGCGTGGTGGCGCGCCTCGTCGATCACGGAGCCGTGGTCGCCGCTCCCCGCAGCCGCGAATTCGATCTCACCCAGCCGGGCGCGGCCGAAGCGATGCTCGCCGAACACGAGCCGTCGATCGTGGTGCACCTCGCCGCCGACGTGGGCGGCATCGGCTACAACCTCGAGAACCCTGCGACGCTCTACCTGTCGAATCTGCTGATGGGCACCCACGTGATCGAAGCTGCCCGCCACTCCCCTGGGGTCGACAAGACAGTGCTCGTCGGCACCGTGTGTTCCTATCCCAAGTTCACGCCGGTGCCGTTCGCCGAGGTCGACCTGTGGAATGGCTACCCCGAGGAGACCAATGCGCCCTACGGCATCGCCAAGAAGGCGCACCTCATCCATGCCCAGGTCAACGAGCAGCAGTGGGGTCAACGCTTTGCGTATCTGATCCCCACGAACCTGTACGGCCCGGGCGACAAGTTCCACCCGTCGGTGTCACACGTGATCCCCGCACTGATCAAGAAGTGCGTGGAAGCTCGCGAAGCAGGTGCCGACCGGGTCGAGGTCTGGGGTACCGGCTCCGCGAGTCGCGAATATCTCTACGTCGACGATGCGGCCGATGCCATCGTGCGCGCCGGTGAGGTCGACACCACTGCAGCGCCGATCAACCTCGGCGCCGACCGCGAGGTCACCATCAAGGAAACCGTCGAGACGGTTGCACGGCTGGTCGGCTTCGAGGGCGAGCTGCAGTGGGATCCATCGAAGCCCGACGGCCAGCCTCGTCGAGCGGTCGACGGCTCGCGGGCCAGCGAAATCCTCGGCTGGACCCCATCGATGGAGTTCGACCAGGGCCTTCGGGCCACCGTCGACTGGTTCCTCGCGAACCGCGCCGACGCCGAACGCATCTGAACATCACGCACCACCCCGTCCCCGCACGCGCCGCCGCCGGCGCCCGATCTGTGCCCGGATCGTCCCGGAAACCGGGACGCATTCGGCGCAGATCGGGCGGTGGCGGGCTGCGGGTGATGGCTCAGGTGGGACGGGTGCCGAGGGTGACGTCGAAGGCCTGGGTTGCCCCGTTGCGATCGACGGTGACCTCGATGACGTCGCCCGGCTGGTAGGTGGCGATCGCTGCGCCCAGCGAGGTCGGGTCGGAGATGTCGGTGCCGTCGACGGCCACGATCACGTCACCGACTCGCAGGCCGCTGTCGGCCGCCCCCGATGCGGGAGCGATCTCGACGATCTCCACGCCGAGGCCCTCACCGGTGGGCTGGCTCGTGACACCCATCAGCGCACGGTCGGGAACCGTGCCGTCGCGCAGTGCGTCGATGACGTCCATCACCGGCGTGATCGCGATGGCGAACCCGATGTTCTGCGCCTGACCGGCGATTGCGGTGTTGATGCCGACCACCTCGCCACGCTCGTTCAGCAACGGCCCACCGGAGTTGCCCGGGTTGATTGCCGTGTCGGTCTGCAGCAGGTTGACGAGTTGCGCACCGTTCTCGGACACGATCGTGCGGTTCTTGGCCGACAGGATGCCTGAGGTCACCGACGGTTCGCCGTTGAGGTCGAGGGCGTAGCCGACGGCGATCAGCTGATCGCCCAGGCGGACATCCTCGGAGTCGCCGACTGCGAGCGGCACCAGGTCGGTGCGATCCACGCGGAGCACCGCGAGGTCGCGGCTGGGATCGCCGGCGATGATCGTGGCCGGCTCGGTCGTGCCGTCGGAGAACGTCACGACCGGGCTGTCGCCCTCGGCGACAACGTGATTGTTGGTGACGATGTAACCGTCGGCCGACAGCACGAAACCGGTTCCGGCCGCCTGCCCGCGGGACGTTCCACCGTCGGGGCCGGTCTGGGTGACCTCCTGGCGTACGGACACCACGGACGGACGCGCCGCGGCCACGAGTTCGCTGATCGAACCGGGCGACACGCTCACCGGTTGGGCTGCGACGGTTGCGGCCTCGCTCGGCGTCGCCGTGGTCGGGGTCGAGTCCTGACCGATCGCATACCCGCCGATCGCCGCACCGGTGAGTGCCATGCCGACGAGCATGCCGGCGCCGAACCGGGCGCGCCCTCGTTGCGGTCGCTGCTCCGACGTCGCCAGAGCAGGCGGTTCCCAGCTCGGCATGGCGGTCGATGTCGGCGGAGGCGGACCAGGCTGGGAAGCCGACGGCGGCGCGAACGGCTCTCCAGGGATCGACGACGGGCGGTTGGCGTAGGGCGGAGCGACAGGATTTTCCACGAGTTCCACTGTCGGGCTGCCGGGTCAGAGGAAGGTGAGAGGACGGTGATCGCTGGGCGAGAATCATCGTGCCCGGCAGCCCTCCGTCCCGTCGCTGATCAGCGGGGAGTGCGAGGCTTGCAGCGTGTACACCGAGATCGAGTACGAGCTGCGAGGCCACGTCGGGATCATCACGATCGATCGACCCGAGGCCCGCAACGCGCTCACCTTCACCACGTACGCCGAACTCGCCGACGCCGTGGCCACCACCACGGCGCGCTGTCTCGTGATCACGGGCCGCGATCCGGCATTCTGCTCCGGCGACGACGTCAAGCAGGTGATGGTGGCCGCCAGCTCGGCAATTGTCGAGCGACCGTCACGAGCCACGGCTCACGCCGGCAGCCGGCGTGCTCCTGCGCACCGACGTGCCGATCGTGGCCGCCGTGAACGGCGCGGCGGTCGGCTGGGGCATGGAGCTGGCGTTGATGGCCGACATCCGAGTGGCCTCCGAACGCGCCACGTTCGGCGAGCTGTTCGTCAAGCGCGGGCTCTGCTGCGACGTCGCCGGGCTGAGCCGACTCGTGGAACTCGTCGGGCGAGAACGCGCTGCCGATCTGCTGTTCACCGGCCGGGTCCTCGATGCAGCAGAGGCGCTCGACATTCGGCTGGTGTCGCGGGTGGTCGCCCACGACGACCTCCTGTCCACAGCAATGGCACTCGCCGAGGAGATCGCGACCAATCCCCCGCTCGCCGTGCAGGCGCTCAAGCGTGGGTTGCGCGAGGCGCTCGACCCCGACTGGGACGAACTCGGACGATGGGTGAGCGCCACGCTCGCGGAACTGTTCCGCACCGCCGATCACCGAGAGGGTGTGCAGGCATTCCTCGAGAAGCGCCCGGCGAACTACACCGGCGCCTGACCAACAAGGGAGCGAGATGCAAGATCTTCGAGGGGCGACAGCGATCGTGACCGGGGCGTCACGAGGCATCGGGGTGTACATCGCCAAGGCGCTCGCGGAGGAGGGCGTGAACCTCTCGTTGGCCGCGTGCTCCGCCGACGAGCTCGAACTGGTTCGGCGCGACATCGAAGCAATGGGCGTGCAAGCGATCGCCTCGGTCTGCGACGTGTCCGACGCCGACGACCGCGCGGCACTGGTGGCGCGCACCATTGCCGAACTGGGACCGATCGACATCCTGGTGAACAACGCCGGCATCGACATCGTGCGTCGGTTCCACGAGGCACCCGACTCCGACTTCGTCGACACGTTGCGCATCAACCTCGAAGCGCCGATCCTGCTCACCCGCGCCGTGGTGCCCGGCATGCTCGAGCGCAACCGCGGTCACGTGGTCAACATCTCCTCGGGCGCCGGCAAGGTCGGCGTGCCCGGCGAGTCCGCCTACTGCTCCAGCAAGCACGGCCTCGTCGGGTTCACTCACGCGCTGCGTGCCGAATACGAGCGCACCGATGTGGGGTTCTCCGTCGTGTGCCCGGGGCTGGTGACCGACGTGGGCATGGCACATCGGTGGACGCAGGCGGGCATCACGGCACCGCGCATCGCCGGAAGTTCCTCGCCCGAGAAGGTGGCAGCCGTGACCGTGAGCTGCATCAAGCGCGACCGGGCCGAAGTGCTCGTGAACACCCCGCCGGTGCGGCCGCTGATCGTGCTGGCGAACATCGCGCCCGGCATCACACCATTTCTCCTGCGCAAGCTCGGCTACGCCGGCACCTTCGAGCGGATCCTGGACAAGGGCCTCTCCTGAACGAGCACACCCGCAGGCCCGTCCGTTGAACGGGCCTGCGGGTGCGATTGGCGTGACGGTGACAGCGCCGTCAGTAGATCTCGATGAGACCGGCGGCGCCTTGGCCTCCACCGATGCACATCGTGACCACGCCGTACTTCGCGCCACGACGCTTGCCTTCGAGCAGCACGTGGCCGGCGCAACGGGTGCCGGTCATGCCGAACGGGTGCCCGATCGAGATCGAGCCGCCGTTGACGTTGTACTTCTCGGGGTCGATGCCGAGCGTGTCACGTGAGTACAGGCACTGGCTGGCGAACGCCTCGTTGAGTTCCCAGATGTCGATGTCGTCGACGGTGAGGCCGTGACGCTTGAGCAGCTTGGGCACCGCGTAGATCGGGCCGATCCCCATCTCGTCGGGTTCGCAACCGGCGACGGCCCAGCCCTTGAACGCGCCGAGGGGCGTGATGTCGCGACGGGCGGCTTCCTCGTCGGACATCATCACCACGGCAGCAGCGCCGTCGGAGAGTTGGCTCGCGTTGCCGGCGGTGACGTAGTTGCCTTCGCCGCGTACGGGCTGCAGCTTGGCGAGGCCTTCGAGCGTGGTCTGTGGGCGGTTGCACTCGTCGCCGGTGACGGTGTAGTCGACGATCGACTCTTCCTTGGTCTCGCGGTCGACCACCTTCATCTTGGTGTCGAGTGGCACGATCTCGTCGGCGAACAGGTCGTTCTCCTGGGCACGTGCCATGCGCAGCTGCGACTCGAGGGAGTACTCGTCCTGGTACTCGCGCGACACGTTGTAGCGCTCGGCAACGATGTCGGCGGTTTCGATCATCGCCATGTAGATCGCCGGGTACATCTCGGTGAGCTTGGGATCCATGTTGACCGAGCCGCCGAAACCGGCGCTGGGGATCGAGATCGACTCGACGCCAGCGGCGACCGCGCAGTCGACGCCGTCGACCTTGATGTGGTTGGCAGCGACGGCGATCGAGTTGAGCCCCGACGAGCAGTGCCGCTGGATGGTGTTGCCGCCGGTGGTCACGGGCAGGCCGGCGAGCAACGACGCAAGGCGACCGAGGTTGGCCGCGCCGTGGCCACCGTTGCCGAGCGCCACGTCTTCGACCAGCTCGGGCTCGATGCCGGCCCGCTCGACGGCACTGCTGATTGCATGGGCAGCCATGGTCATCGCGGGCGTGATGTTGAAGCCGCCACGACCCGCCTTGGCGAGACCGGTACGGGCATAGGAGACGAAAACTGCTTCACGCATTGGGAGATTCCTGACTTGGCCGACTGGCTGGACGATGGCGAACCCGGTGTTCGCCGCAGGCAGACGTTACGAGGACCGGGTCCGCTCAAACGAACGCTGGCCGCCCACCCCTGTCTCGGCTGGGCGAACGAGCCGGTCGGCTTCGGCTGCAGCGCTCTCAGTTGAGCGAGATGCCGCCGTAGGCGATGCCGGAGAGATGAGCCATCTCGCGGTCGAACGTGGTCAGGTCGTCGATGGTGAACTGGTCGAGCCGGTCGTGGCCGCACGCCCGAGCGAGCACCACCATCAGCGCCACCGCTGACTCGAAGAACTGTGCCAGCCGTCGCGCAGATTCCTCGACCACCAGGCGCGACCGCAGCCCCGGTTTCTGGGTGGCGATGCCGACCGGGCAGTTGTCGGTGTGACACGCCCGCATGCCGAGACAGCCGATCGCCTGAATCGCCGCGTTGCTGACCGCGACCGCATCGGCCCCGAGTGCGAGCGCCTTTGCGAAGTCGGCTGGCGTGCGCAACCCGCCGGTGATCACGAGGGTGACGTGATCGGCACCGGAGCGGTCGAGATGGCGCCGCGCCCGCGCGAAGCGCCGGGATCGTGGGCACCGAGATGTTGTCGCGGAACACGAGCGGCGCTGCGCCTGTGCCGCCGCCGCGCCCGTCGAGGATCACGTAATCGACGCCGATCCGCAGTGCCGCGTCGATGTCGGCTTCGATGTGCTGCGCCGACAGTTTCGCACCGATCGGGATGCCGCCGCCCGCTGCTCGGACGTCGTCGGCGAGCGACCGGAAGTCGTCATCCGTCACCAGGTCGGTGAACGTCGGCGGCGAGATCGCGTCGGTGCCCTCCTCGAGACCACGCACCTCGGCGATCCGGCCGACGACCTTGTGGCCCGGCAGGTGCCCACCGGTGCCGGTCTTGGCACCCTGGCCGAACTTGAAGTGGAAGGCCTGAACATCACGCACCTTGTCGAGCGACCAGCCGAACTTGCCCGACGCCAGCTCGTACAGGTAGCGGCTGTTGGCCTGCTGCTCGTCGGGCAACATCCCACCCTCGCCTGAGCAGATGCCGGTGCCGGCGAGCTGCGCACCCTTGGCGAGGGCCACCTTGGCTTCCTCCGACAGCGCACCAAAGCTCATGTCGGACACGAACAGCGGGATGTCGAGCCGCAACGGCGACGCCGCACCTGGCCCGATCACGGTGTCGGTGGCAACGTTGGCATCGTCGAACAGCGGCTTGCGATCGAGCTGGGCGGTCACGAACTGGATCGAGTCCCAACTCGGGAGTTGGTCGCGCGGCACGCCCATCGCCGCCACCGAACCGTGCCCGCCCGCCGAGCCCGAAGCCAACCCCTGGATCAGTTGCACGTGCGGTTCCTCGGGGGCGCCGTGGACGTCGGCGTACTCGCCGAGGTACGCCTCGCGGTCGTACGGCTGAGGGTGAGCGCGCTCCCACGCCTCGATCTCGTCGAGGTCGACGTGGAGCACTCCGTTGTCGACCCAGGAGGTGAACCGCTGGAGCGCTTCGTCGTTGTTGTATGCCGACACCCCCGTGTCGAGGCGGTAGTCCCATCCGTGCACGCCGCAGATCAGGTCGGCACCCTCGACATGGCCGTCGGCGAGTTTCACCCCGCGATGCAGACACCGCCCGTACAACACGGAGTGGTCATCGACGGCTGCGCCGTAGCGGACGACGACCAGGTCGACATTCGACACGAGCACGCCCGTCGGTGCATCGACCTCGAGGTCGTCCCATCTGGCAATCGGGTGAGGCTGCATGCAGTCCATGCTGGCAGACCACGGCGGCCCGTACCCGACGAGCCGCGGTGTTGCGATCAGCTGCCGTCGTCTGGGGACGACTCGGGAGCGTCGTCGGCACCCGGGTCGATCTCGGCTCGTTCGTCGATGTCAGCGGCCGAGTCCGTGCCGGTGGCCGTCGCGTCCGTGGCGGTGGTGTCGATGAAATCCGCCGGGTCGAGTTCGTCGAGGAACGCACGGAACTGGTCGACTTCGGCATCGATGGCTGCGGCGATGCCCGGTTGGTCGGTCTCGGGCTCGTCGATCGGCAGCGCACCCGCCTCGTCGAGCACCGCTTCACTCACGAACAGCGGTGCGTGCAGCCGGACGGCGAGTGCGATCGCGTCCGACGGTCGGGTGTCGAGGCGTCGCTGCCCAGCGGGACCGCTGAGGGTGATGTTGGCGTGGAACGTTCCGTCGTGCAGTTCGGTCACCTCGACCGCATCGAGGTGACCGTCGAGTGCGTCGACCATGCTGGCCATCAGGTCGTGGGCCATCGGCCGTGGGAGACGACCGCCGCTCGCGGCGATGGCGACCGAGCTGGCATCGGCCTGCCCCACGATGATCGGCAGCAGCCGGTTGGGAGCGTCGTGCTCTTGCAACACCAACGCTGCAGCACCACTGATGGGATCGACCTGGATTCCGATGAGCACGACAGAGATCATGTGAACATGATACCCGTCGACTCAACTTCACTGAGTCGCAGGAGTCACACCCTCCGCCATGGGTCAGGTCGACCGGAGGTGCGCGATGCCGTCCAGGAAGAAGTCGATCGCTCGTCGCTGATGGCACGGCCGGCGGCAGCACCGAGGCTCGCTCGGAGACGTCACCGATCGAGGCGGGCTCAGGCGAGGGCGTTGGCGATTGCCGTCCGCGGGTCGCGGTTCGGGTCGCCAGGCGTGCCGAGCGCCACGTTGAAGGCATTCAGGGCGTGGTTGCGCTGGTCTTCGTCGAGTTCGGCGTCCATGATGCGCGCCACCGACGGTGCAAGATCGGCTCGCTCGCTGACGAGTTGGTGGGCAAGTTGCTCGTCGATGGGAAGTTCCTCGATCGGGGTGCTTCCATCGTGCCAACGGGTGGCGGGAACCTTCTTCTTGACCATGATGTCTCGTCTCAGTCGCTAGGAGTGGTGACCACCGTACCGCGATGTGCCCCAGACTCGCCGGCTCGGTCGCGAACGGGGTCTGCTGGGCCACACCAACGCAACCCGGCAACGGCGACGTGGCCGACGCAGCAGATCAGTCGGCGAGGAGGCCCACGAAGACGAACTCGGTCCGCCGGTTCAGTGCCAGTGATGCTTCGGACTCGTCCTCGGACAGCAGGTCCTGATCGCCGACCGCCCGCGCAGACAGACGGGCCGGGTCGACACCTTGGCCCACCAGGTAGCGCACCACCGAAACCGCTCGGGCCTCCGACAACACATAGTTGGCAGCGGGATCACCCTGCTGGTCGGCGTGGCCGATGACGGTGACGGTGACGTTCGGCAGCAGGTTCATCACGCCGGCGACGCGGTCGAGTTGCAGTGAGTGCTCTGGGGTCACTGCGGCGCTGCCCGGAGCGAAGCGGGGTGAGTTCATCTCGATCACTCGGGTCCCGATGCTGGTCGGTACCGACGGGTCCACCACCCACGTGCTCTCGACCTGTGCGGCCGGGTCATTGCTGTTGGCGAGGGCGAGCGCCTCCAACTGGGCGGCCTTCTCGACGCTGGGGACCCAGCCGGTGACGCGGATCGTCGGGCCGTCGTAGATCGCCACGATCGGCGCTGGCGACCCGTCGGGCAACGTGGGGTACGCCGGTCCAGCGGGCGTGGTCGGGGGTGCGACCGTGGTTGTCGGGGCGGCCGTCGTCGTGGGTGGCGTCGTCGTGGTCGGCGCCGACGTCGTGGCGGGCGTCGATGGCGGAGCGACCGAGCTCGCCGGAACAGCCGCGAGCACCGTGGTCTCCGGGGCAGCGGTCGTGGTGACGTCGTCGGACGACGAGATCACGTCATCTGCCTCGTCGGAGGAGCCCCCACCCATGGCGAACAGCACTCCGACGACCACGGCGCCGGCTGCGAGCACCGCAACCAGCCCGACCAGCAGCGAACGTCGACGACCGGGCATGGACGGCTGCGACGACGCTGAGGGCGCAGAGGCCGCCGCCGGAGCGGGCCCCGACCACAGGTCGGCGTCGGCTGGCGGCGTGACCCTGCCCTCAGCGGGCACCGAGTTGTCGGGGGGCGTCTGATCGCTCATGAGCGCAACCTTCCTGTGCTGTCAGCGTTGGATTCCGCCGGGACTGCGCCGGAACCAACGTGATTTCCTTCTCGGTGCGACATTGTGGCACCCGCGCCGTCCCGAGCGAGACCCGACCGTTCCCACACTGGCGTGGCGACATTTGACCATGGAGGATCGGGACGTTGGACCCGGGCATCGACAGCACCGACGCACCAGACTGGTCTGCGATGACCGTCGTCGCTCGCGACCAACCGATCGCACGGAGTCGACTGGCTCGTGGCGCGTGGTTCGCCCTCGGCTGGCTGTCGGTAGGGGTCGGCGCGGTCGGCGTGGTGGTACCCGGGTTGCCGACCACTGGTTTCATGGTCCTCGCCGCAGCGTGCTTCGCTCGGTGCAGTCCCCGATTCGAGCACTGGGTGCTCGACCTGCCGGGCGTCGGCTCGGCCGTGGCCGACTACCGAGCCGGGCTCGGCATGCCCAAGCGGGCCAAGGTGATCGCCATCTCGATGATGACGGTGGCAATCGCCATCAGCGCTGGCCTGATCGTCGAGATCGTGTGGGTCCAACTCACCATTGTTGCCGCTGGCGTGATCGGGGTCTGGTACATCGTGTGGCGCGTGCCGACCGCCGCGCCAGATCGGGTTCCGCTTCATCACTGAAAGGTTGCGATCATGACCAAACTCCTCGACCTCGACACCAGCACCCACATGACTCGCGAACATGCTGCAGCACGCCTGCGCGAGATCGCTGATCAGCTCGAGCGCCACAATGATCTCGAGTTCAACCGCGACGGCCTGAAGTACACCGTCGATGTCCCACGCGAGGTGAAGTTCGAACTCGAACTCGAACTCGACGACGACGGCGGCGAACTCGAAATCGAGATCAGCTGGTAGGGCCACGGAGCGCGGGGTGCCTGCCCGTGCTCGACGATGCCTGCCCGTGCTCCGCGATGATGTTTGCATGCACATCTCCATCTTGTTGTTCGCCGGCGCCGACCTCCTCGACACCGGCGGCCCGTACGAGGTGCTGCTGACCGCCAACCGTCTCGCCGAGCGTGGCGGCCAGCCCGCCCCGTTCACGATCGACACGGTCACGCTCGACGGCGCTGCGATCACCGCCTATGGCGGCCTCGGCCTCGTGCCATCTGCGTCGGCCGAAGTCCTCGCGACCACCGACCTGTTGATCGTGCCGGGCAGCATCGACCTGACGGTGCCGCTTGCCGACACTGCACTCCTCGGAGCGATTGCCGACGTGGCGGGGCGCTGCAACGCCACGGTGGCGAGTGTGTGCACCGGAGCGTTCCTCCTGGAACGAGCCGGCGTGCTCGATGGCCTGGCGTGGACCACCCACTGGGAAGACATCGACCTGCTCGCAGAGGTGGCCGGCGACGCCGGGGCGCGCCGGCTGGTCAGGTGGGTCGATGCCGGAGCCGTGGTGACCGGCGGTGCGCTCAGTTCTGGGCTGGCGATGGCACTCCATCTGGTGGAACGGTTCGCTGGTCGCTCACTCGCCGAGGCAACCGCCAATCAGATCGATTACGTCTGGACCGAGACCTCGACCGGCGCGTGACATCGGATCGATCGAGTTCGGAGGACGGCGACGGTTCTCAGTCGCCCGATGGCCGGCACGAAGCGGGTCGGAGCGTGACGATGAACTCGGCCCCGTTCACACGGTCGGTCACCTCGATCCTCGCCCCCGCTGCCGACAGAATGGCGCTGCTGATGGCCAAGCCGAGGCCGGAGCCACCCGTGTCGAGTGAGCGGGCTTCGTCGAGGCGCGGAAACGGTTCGAAGATGCGATCCCGATCCGCCCGATCGATGCCAGCGCCATCGTTTGCGACGTGCACGCGGACCGTTGCGTCACTCGCCGAGGTCACGGGACGTCGACCGCAGTTGCCGCGTGCCGCTCCGCGTTGTCGAGCAGGTTGCGAAGCCGCGCCACCTCCCCCTGGGCGAGCGCAACGACATCGATCGCTGATCTCTCCGATGAGTTGTGCTGTTTGGTGAGCGACCGCAGGTCGCGCGACAGGCGTTCGAGCGCGGCGCGGCGCGGGTTCGGCGTCCGTCGCCAGCGAGTAATTTCGGGTCATGAGCGAGGACTTCGATTTGCCCACCGTTGCGTCAGCCGACGCATCCCTGCTCGGCAACCTGGAACTCGGCGCGTTCTCGATCTCGTTGTCGGTCGCTGACCTCGCCCGTTCCCGAAGTTTCTACGAGCAACTCGGTTTCGTCGTGACCGGAGGCGACCCCGACGCCGACTACCTGATCCTCAAGAACGGTGAGACCACCATTGGTCTGTTCTGCGGGATGTTTGAGGGCAACATCTTGACCTTCAACCCTGGCCTCACCAACCGGATGGAACGCATCGAGACGTTCACCGACGTCCGCGACATCCAGCAGACGTTGGACGCCGCGAACATCCACCTCAACGATCGAGTGGATCCCGAGTCCTCCGAAGGGCCGGCATCGATCACACTCGTGGACCCTGACGGCAACTCGATCCTGATCGACCAGTTCTTCTAGCGTTCGGTCCCGATCATCACGCGCCGATCATCTCCGCTCGAGAGACGAGCGAACGGCGAGCGGGTCGGTTGGCTCAACGTGCGGTGGCGAGGAGTTGTTCGAGCTGATCTGCCGAGGGGACACGTCCGGAGAGCACCACCTCGTCGTCGATGACGAGCGCTGGGGTGGACATCACGCCCCACGACACGATCTCGCCGGGATCGGTGACCTTGTCGATCTCGACATCGAGGCCGAGACGGTCGAGGGCGGCTCGTGTGAGCGTTTCGAGGTGCTTGCAGTTGACGCATCCGGTGCCGAGGATCTTGATGTCCATGCTGGCGTTCATGGTGGTGCTCCTTGTGGTGTCGAAGGTGATCAGAGAACGAGGTTGAACAGGAATCCAATGGCGAGGATGCCCGAGGCGACCACGCCGATGTAGGTGGCGATCAGCTTGCGGCTTGAGCACTCGACGCAGCAGGATCATCTCGGGCAGCGACAGCGCGACAACGCTCATCATGAACGCGAGCACGGTGCCCATCGGCAGCCCTTTGTCGTGGAGTACCTCGACGAGTGGCAGAACTCCGGCGGCGTTGGAGTACAGCGGCACGCCGATCAGGACGGCGATGGGCACGCCGAGCACGCCGGTGGCGTTCTGGGCGAACCAGTCCTCCGGCGCCCAGCCGTGGATCACGGCACCGACGCCGATGCCGATCAGCAGGAAGGGCCACACCTTGCGCAGGATCGTGGCGACCTCCTCGCGACCCATCTGGATGCGATCGTCCCACGTCAGTCCGTGTGACGGGTCGAGGGGCTTGCCGCGAAGTTTGGTCTCGAACACGAACGGCTCGACCCACCGTTCGAGGTTCATTCGGCCCAGCACCATCCCTGCAACGATTGCGATCGACAGCCCGGCGACGATGTACATGGCGGTGACCTGCCAGCCGAACAAGCCGAACAACAGCACGATCGCGACTTCGTTGACCATCGGCGAGGCGATGAGGAAGCTGAGCGTCACGCCGAGTGGCACGCCGGCGGCGACGAATCCAATGAACACTGGTACCGCCGAGCAGGAACAGAACGGTGTCGCCACCCCGAGGCCGGCTGCGGCGACGTTGCCGACGCCCTGTCGACGCCCACCGAGGAGTGCTCGGGTTCGTTCGACGGACATGAAGCTGCGCAGGATCGTGACCAGGAAGATCACGCCGCTCAGCAGCAAGGCGATCTTGGTGACGTCGTAGAAGAAGAAGTGCACCGACTCGCCGAGTTGGCTGTCGGCGTCGAGGCCGACGACGTCGTAGATGACCCAGTCCCAGAACGGCAGGTTGTAGTGATACAGCGCCCACCAGATGCCAGCTCCCGCGGCGACGGGTCCCCAGCGCCGCAGCATCGAACCCGAAGCGGGATCGACCGGCGCGACGGTCTGGGATTCGTCCTCGATCGGGCCTGCGCTCGTCGGCACCTCGCTGTCATTCCCTCTCATCGTTAATCGACGATACCCGATGATCGATGCCGCTGGTCAGGGCCGGAGGTCCTGAACTCTCCGCTGCCGCCGCACCCCGCTATCGTGCATCGTCGAATGGCGATCAGAACGACACGACATGGCGGGTGACGCTGGCTGCGGGCCAACCTCCGTAGGGCCATCGGGCCCGGCCCCTGACGACGACACGCTTGCTGCGATGGCCAAGGCGATCGCCCACCCAGCGCGGCTCGCGATCCTGCGGCTGCTCACCCACCGCGAGACGTGTGTCACCGGTGACCTCGTGGCCGAACTCCCGCTCGCTCAGTCCACCGTGTCGGAGCACCTGCGAATCCTGCGCGAGGCAGGGCTGATCCAGGGTGAGATCGACGGGCCGCGCACCCGCTACTGCGTCAATGCCACCGGACTCGCCACGCTCAGAGCGGGCATCGCCGACCTCTGACGTCGACACCAAGGTCGTCATCGACGGCCCCATGAAGTGTTCAGTCCGACCTCGTCGAAGGGCCAGGCTTCGGTCTCGTTCCGCGAGGAACTCGAGATGCACGCGCGTCGTCGCCGCCGATGGTGCCTTCACCGGACCAAACCGCTACTTTTCATCCGCAGCATTGCGCCGCTCAGACCTCACGGCTGCTCCTTCCAGCAACTCGCGAAGCCAACGAAAGACCGGTAACAACAGCCTCTTCTTCTTCCCGCTCGCAGTGATCTTGGCGTACGTGGTCGAGGATCGAACGGCGATCACGACCTGAGCCGGGCGCCGCGCCTGCTGACTCTCGCTCGGCGCCGACCACAACGAAAGGACATCGAATGACCACATCGGAATCGATCAACGGGGATGTGCTCGCCCCGATCGACTTCATCGTCGTGGAGTTCCCTGACGGCGTTCCGACCGCCGGTGGCTTCGAGCAGTTGCTCGACCTCGTCGACCGCAACGTGATCCGCATCCTCGATGTGGAGTTCGTCCAGAAGGACGGAATCAGCGTTCGCTCGGTTGCCGTCACCGATCTGCCTTCACACCCTGGAGTCGACCTCAGCGAGTGGGAGGGCGCCTCGTCGGGCCTGCTCGACATCGACGACCTCGCGACCATCGGTGCCGAGATCAGTGACGGCAGCGTGGCGGTGGTGGTCGTGTTCGAAAATGTCTGGGTGCTCGGCCTGGTGGAGAGCTGGTCGAAGTCGGGAGCCCGCCTGGTCTTCGACGGAGCGATCCCGGCAGCGTGACCTGCTCGACACGCTCGATGCCGTAGAAACGAACTGAGGAGCCACGATGGGACTGATCAAGACCGCCGCCAAGGTCGCCGTTGCCAGCTCGGTACACGGTCGGGTCCAGCGACGCCAACAGCAACGCTGGGCCGAGCAGGACCTCCAAGCCGCTCCCGCCGCAGCGCCGGTGGCGCTGCCGACCAGCGGAGCTCCAGACCTGCACGCCCAGCTTGGGCTCATCGCACAGCTCAACGAACTCCGCCAGGCCGGCGCGCTGACCGACGCCGAGTTCGACGCCAAGAAGGCTCAGATTCTCAACTCCTGAGCGACCCCTCGTCCTGATCGGCAGACGAGATGTCCCGTGGCGTCCCACAACTCACGCCCTCACGACGTCTGAAGTACCTCCGACGTCGACAAGGTGTGCTTCAGTCGGGTGGAAACCGCTCAGCTGGGTCTGTCGGCGTTGGTGCTGCGCCGTCAGTGGGAGGGACCGCGCGTCGCACCTCGTCGAGTTGCTCGCCGAGGGCGAGCACGGACGCCTCGAGCCGTGTGAGGGCGGCCGTGATCTCGTCGTGGTTGGACTGGTTCTTCGCGCGCGTCGATCGCTGGACGACGTACGACGTGATGGTGGCGGTCATCACGGTGAGCAGAGCGAGGGAGACGAGCATCACGCCGGCAGCCACCACGCGGCCGACAGCGCGTTGGGGCGTCACGTCGCCGTATCCCACGGTGGTGGCGGTCTGCAGGGTGAACCACAGCGCCTCGCCGTAGGTGGCGAATTCCGAGTCATCAAACACGTAGATGACCAGCGCACCGAGCAGCACCGTCGCCGCGGTCGCGCCGATGATGGCGAGGGATGCAATGAGGAGGAATGCGGGTCGAGCGAGGAATCGATCGAACGCGGGGCGGAACCGGGTCGGCAGGTCGTTCGGCATGGCGGCGAGGGGCCCGATCAGGAACCGAGCGACCGTCCCACGGGGAGGTTCATGGGACTGACCACCGACTCCGCCGAGATCTCGGGGTTCTGGCTGACCGCGAGCACCGATCCACCCGAGCGGTACACCTTGATGGCCGCCGCCCGATTCACCGAGTCGTGGATGGGCACCACGATCAGGTCTCCCGGGCGGCTGCCGACGCTGGCGGCCCACGCTTCGAGATCCTCGACGCCGTCGACGTGCTCAGACGTCGGCGAGATCGTGAGACCCGCGGCCTGCAGTGCGGACGGCGCAAGCGGACCGATGATCAGCTTCTCATCGCGTTCGCGGGACAACGTCGTCGCCAATTCGAGCGCGAGCGTCATGGTGGGCAGGTTGCCCGGGACGAGCTCACGAGAGACCGCGTACAGCAACACCCGCCCGCTGTCACTGCCCGGCTGCAGCGCGGCAATGGCAACGGGAACCGAGGTGGCCGCCATGATCTCGCCGTACGTCGCGCCGACCATTCGTGCAGCCAGATCGCCGGGGCCGGGCCACCCCAGCAGCAACAGCGACGCATCGGTCTCCATCGCAGCCTGGTGCAGTCCGGCCGACACCGACCGACCGACCCGCAACCCCGTCTCCGCGTCACCCCCGAGCACGCGCAGTACCCGGTCGACGTCGGCTTGCTTTGCCCGAGCGGCGAGGATGCCGGCACGATCCGGCGAAGTGACCGGCACGAGCGGCTGAACGAGACCACCGGCAGGGTCGGCCAGATCTCGGCCGATCCGCAGCACGTCCTCGAGCCCGTCGAGCCCGCTGAGCACCGGCACCAGAATCGCCTCGCCGGCGCGCCGGCGCTCCTCGACCGGCGGAACGATCTCGGGAGCGAACCGGTTGGTGCCGATCGACGTCACGATCAGGCTCACCGCCACGACGACCATCACCGCGTTGACCACGTCGCTGTCGTACAACCCGATGTCGAAACCGATGACCGTGGCCGCCAGCGTGGCCGCCGCCTGGGCAACCGACATCGAGAACAACAGCCCGACCTCGGCCCTGACGAGCCCGAAGATGCGACCCGTGATCAACGCGGCGATCGCCTTGCCGACGAGCAGCGCCACCACGAACCCGACCGCCAGGCGGATCGTCGACGCCTGGAACATCACCTGCGGGTCGAAGAGCAGACCGACCGAGACCAGGAACGTCGGGATGAAGAAGGCGTTGCCGAAGAAGTCGGTCACCGCCATCAGCGGGCTCGCGTTGGGAACCAGCCGGTTCAGGCCGACACCGACGAAGAACGCGCCGATGAGCGGCTCGACGCCGACCAGCTCTGCGACCACCGCCGACGACGTGAGGCTGATGAACACGAGCATGTACCGCAGGGTCCGTTCCTGACCGAGCCCGGTGAAGAACCATCGCGCGACCTTCGGCACCACCACGAAGCAGTAGACACCGAGCACGACGAACCCGACGACGATGTCAAACAGGAGGCGAGCGCCGCTTGCGTCGCCGGTCTCGGCACCGACGATGAAGGCAAGTACCACGAGCGAGACGGTGTCGGTGATCGCACTGGCCCCGACGATCGCCGCGACAGGCCGAGTCTTGGTCAGCCCGAACTTCGCAACCGTCGGATACGCGATCAGCGTGAACGACGCCCAGAACGAGCCGATCAGCAGCGCGGGCCGGAATTCGATGTCGAACATCAGCGCCACACCGGTACCGAGCGCCATCGGGATGAAGGCCGTCAGCAGGCCGAACCCGCCCGAGATCACCCGATAGCGGACGAATGAGTCGATGTCGAGCTGCAGCCCGGCGAGGAAGATCAGGTACAGCACCCCGATACTCCCGACCGCCTGCAGGCCGGCGAACCGCGGGAGCACGTCGAGCATGTTCGGCCCGATCACCGCCCCGAACGTCAACAACCCCAACAACCCCGGCAGCCGAAGACGCTCGGCAACGAGCGGTCCGAACACGATGACCAGCCCGACGACGGTGAAACCGAACGCCGGACTCGACTGCACCTCAGCCCAATTCATCGACCGCACGTCTTCATGAAGGCTCGTGTTCGAACCAGCGCCTGCACGTTCCCGCTCGTTGCAGTTTTCACCGGCCAAACATACACAGTTGGTTATCGGTTTCTTCAGGGGCGATCCCGGGACCTTTTCGGGACCTTCGGCTTCATCTGCGTTCGCGGTGGAAGCCCCGGTCGGCGTCAGATCGCCTCGGGACTCAGGTCGAGTCGTCGGAGCAACTGGGCGTTGGCGGCGACGACGATGGTGGACACGCTCATCAGCGCGGCGCCGATCGCTGGTGGAAGCACGAAGCCGATCGGGGCGAGCGCACCGGCGGATTCGATGGCGACATCGGCACCGGCACCGATCGTCGAAGCCGTACGGTGGACGGCGATGACGACGACGATGACGACACAGGGGCGAGCGATCCTGGCGGACCGGTACGTGAACAAGGGGACGGCCTTCTCGGCCCAGGAGCGTCACCGTCTCGGTCTCGACGGGCTGCTGCCGCCGGTGATCGAAGATCTCGAGACGCAGCTGCAGCGTGTCGAGAGCGAATACTCGGCCAAGAGCACGGACCTGGGGCGCCACGTGTTCCTCCGAGCGCTTCAGGACCGCAACTCGGTGCTGTTCTACGCGTTCGTCGACCGGCATCTCGCAGAGCTGTTGCCGATCGTGTACACGCCGACGGTCGGGTTGGCCTGCCAGCAGTGGTCGCGGATCTATCGCCGCGAGCGCGGTCTGTTCTTGTCGTGGCCGCAGCGCGATCGCGTGGCGGAGTTGCTCGACAACGCGGTCGGTGACCTCGACGTCGACGTTGTCGTGGTGACCGACGGAGAGCGAGTGCTCGGCCTCGGTGATCTCGGCATCGGTGGGATGGGGATTCCGGTGGGCAAGCTGGCGTTGTACACCGCCGGCGGTGGCCTCGATCCGGCTCGGACCCTGCCGGTGATGCTCGACGTCGGAACCGACAACGATGCCCTGCTGTCCGATCCGCTCTATCTCGGCTGGCGCCACCAGCGCGTCCGCGGCGCCGAGTACGACGAGTTGGTCGACGCCTTCGTCGACGCGCTCCGCAAGCGGTTCCCCGATGTGATGCTGCAGTGGGAGGACTTCGCGCAGCTCCATGCGAATCGGCTCCTGGCGCGCCATCGCGACCGCATCTGCTCGTTCAACGACGACATCCAGGGCACTGCGGCGGTGACCGTCGCGGCGATCGTCGCCGGGCTCGGCACCGCCGGAACACCGGTCGGTGATCTGCGCCTCGTCGTGGTCGGTGCGGGATCCGCCGGCACGGGGATTGCCGGCCAGGCCGTGCGGGCGATGGTGCACGCGGGGCTGTCGGAACAGGAGGCAGTGCGGCGCTGCTGGCTGGTCGATCGTGACGGTGTGCTCCACGATCGGATGGAGGGTCTGGCGTCGTTCCAGCAGCCGTTCGCCCGCCCGTGGGACGAGATCGCCGACTGGGACGACGACGGTGACGGTGTCGTCGAATTGCTCGACGTGGTCAGCCGTGTCGGGCCGCACGCGCTGGTCGGCGTCACCGGGCAACCCGGAATCTTCACCGAGGCGATCATCCGGGCCCAGGCTGCTCAGGTCGAACGGCCGATCGTGCTGCCACTGTCGAACCCGACACCGCGCGCCGAGGCGATCCCCGCCGACGTCCTCGCGTGGACCGACGGTGCCGCGCTGATCGGCACGGGGAGCCCGTTCTCTCCGGTCGAAATCGGCGGCCGATCGGTGCCGATCGCCCAGGTCAACAACGTGCACGTCTTCCCTGGCGTCGGCCTCGGTGTGGTCGCGGTCAAAGCGCGAGCGGTGTCCGACGAGATGCTCACTGCGGCAGCAACCGCGATCGGGCGCCTCGCCGCGGAAAACCAGGATGGCGGCATCCTTCCGCCGGTCACCGAGAGCCGCCGCGTGGCGCGCCACGTCGCGTTCGCTGTGGCCAGGACCGCCGTCGACCAAGGCCTCTCACGTTCGATGCCCGACGACACCACCGATGACGAGATCTCGGCACGCATCGACGAGGTCAGCTGGTCACCGGTGTACCGAGAACTCGAGGTTCACGCACCCGGCTGACCCACTGCGCGTCGAGTTGTCGCGCACCATCGATCGTCCGCGGAGTGAGACTGCCCGAGACCGTCCGTCGGCTGCGGCTTGATCCGGATCGTGCGGTTTCATCCGGTCCGGTCCGGATCGTCCGACCTGTGCGCTGGGGCCCGAAGCGAGGCGCTGCGGTGTCAGGGAGTTCTGGTGTCCAAGAGCGACGGCTCGTAGTCCGACGGGACCTCCACGCCGAGGAGCTCCAGGATCGTCGCCGCCACGTTGGCGAGGCCCGCGTCGGGCAAGTCGTCGCGAAGATGGATCGGCGAGCCCGCCTCGTCATGCACGGCGAAGATGACCGGGTTGAGCGAGTGCGCCGTGCGCAGCTCGGGTTCTCCGTTCTCGCGGATCAGCGGCTCGCCGTCGCTGTCGCGTTCGGCCTTGTCGTCGGCATTGCCGTGGTCGGCGGTGACGACCAGGCACCCAGACGCGGCCTCCACGGCGTCGGCGATTCGGCCAATGGCCAGATCGACGCTCTCGACAGCGATGCGGGTGGCAGCGAGGTCGGCGGTGTGGCCGACCATGTCGCCACCGGCGAGGTTCATCCGAATGAAGCCGAACTCACCGGAGCGCACCGCCTCGATCGCGGCGTCGGCGGTTTCGGCGGACTTCATCCACGGTCGCTCGTTGAACGGCACGAGGTCCGACGGGATCTCGACGTAGGTCTCGAGGTTCTTGGTCGAACTTGCTCGAACGGTTGCCATTCCAGAAGTAGGTGATGTGTCCGAACTTCTGTGTCTCTGCGCCCGCCCACTGTGCGATTCCGGACCGAAGCGATGATCTCGCTCACCGTCATGTCGACCGACTCGGGGCCGACCAGGTACGACGACGGGGTGTTGGTGTCGCCGTCGTACAACGCCATCCCGGCGAAGTACACCTTCGGGACACGCTTGCGGTCGAACTCGTCGAACTCCGGCCCCGCCTCGAACGCTTGCGACAACTCGATGGCGCGGTCGCCTCGGAAGTTGAACACCACCACGGCATCACCGTCGACGATCGTGCCGACCGGTTGCTGCGTCTCGTCGACGATGGTGAACGCCGGGAGCAGTTGGTCGCTGCGCACTCCCGTCGACCGGCCCCACTCGACACCCGAGCGAATGTCGGGCACAGGGTGGGCGTCACCGAGCACGTGCGCGTGCCAGCCCACCTCGACGACGCTCCAGTCGGCTCCGTAGCGGTCCATGGTGGTGACCATCCGTCCGCCACCGGATGCGAACTGGATGTCGATGGCGGGATACTTGTCGAACTCGTTCTCGGTCTGCTCGATGTAGCGCTCCGCTGAGGGGTCGGGTACGTCGCGGCCATCGAACAGTGCGTGAACCCTGATCGTTGAGATCTTGTCCTCGGAAGCTTGGCGGAAGATCTCGAACAGGTGGCTCATGTTGGAGTGGACGTTGCCATCCGACAGCAGTCCGATCAGGTGAAGGGTTCCCCCGCCATCGCCGCAACGGTCGACGATCTGCTGCCATGCCTCGGACTTCCAGATCGAACCAGACGCGAGGGCGTTGTCGATGCGCTTGGCGCCCTGGTCGAAGATCCGTCCGGCACCGAGGATGTTGTGGCCCACTTCGGAGTTGCCCATGTCGGCGTCGGAGGGGAGCCCAACCGCGGTTCCGTGCGCCCGCAGCGTGCGTGCTGTCTCCGAGACCAGTTGGTCGAGGTTCGGCGTGTGGGCGAGCGCCACGGCGTCGTAGGCATCACCCTTGCCGACGCCGATGCCGTCCATCACGACGAGTACGAGCGGACGATCGCGGCCCAACTGGTTGGCAGAGTTCATGCTGTTCGATTCCTCGCTGGTGTGAGACGGTCGCGTGGCCGGCGGTCGGCGAGCGCTGGTCGTAGTCTACGCAAGGGCAGATGGAGCCGATTTGGCGTGGTCGACGCTCGCGAATGCTGATCTGACCGGCGCTCGCCGTCGGCACGTGCTGGGTTGGTCAACCGCAGCAGTTGCCTGACGACGCTGAGCTGCTGGGCACGACGGTGTTGGCGAGTTGTTCGGCGTCGCCGTGCTTGACGTACCACTCCCAGCGGTTGCCGTCGGGGGCCTGGACCCAGGTCTCGGTCTTCTCTGCGTAGCAGCAGATCGTGTCGTCGACGCCGGTGGTGGCGAGTCCCGACTCCCCCAGCCGGGTTTCGGCGGCGACGACCTCGGCGGAGGTCTCGGTTTCGACGCCGAGGTGGTTGATCGAACCGGCCGGACCCGCTCCTTGGAACAACACGAGCTTGAGCGGTGGGTTCTCGATGGCGAAGTTGGCGTAGCCCGGCTTGATCTTTGCCGGTTCGGTGCCGAACATCTTGCTGTAGAACTCGATCGCCTGATCGAGGTCGTCGACGTTGAGGGCGAGTTGCAGACGCATTGGTGTACTCCTGGGATGAGGATGGGTCGTTCGGCGAGCCGAACAACACTTTGATGATGATCGATACGTTAGCCGACTCCTATCGAGATCTGTCAATATGTGAGGCGTGAATTCTCCGAACACTTCGCCGGAGCCCTCGATCGAGTCGTGTTGCGCACCCTTGCTGCGGGCGGTCCTGAACGAGGAGCAGGCGTCCGAGTTCGCCGACGTCTTGCGAGCGCTCGCCGACCCGGTGCGGTTGCGGCTGGTGTCGATCATCGCCACGACGGAATCGGGTGAAGTGTGCGCCTGCGACCTCCCGGCGCTGGTCGATCGGACACAGCCAACGGTCAGTCACCACTTGTCGGTGCTGGTGCGCGCTGGCGTGCTCGAACGCGAGCAACGCGGCAAGTGGGCGTGGTTTCGCCTCCGACGAGAGCGACTCGCCGCCGTGAGTGACGCGCTGGTGAACACTGGGTGAATTCAAACAATTCACATTGAGTCAATGTCCGCTGAGTGTTTATGGTGGTGGCTGTGGAGCTTGCAGACACCGCCCGACTCGGTGGCTCGACGTGCTGCTGTGCACGCCGCGTTGGGTGAGCCAGTTCGCCTCGCGATCGTGGAGGACCTCGCAGTCAGCGACCGTTCGCCGAAGGAACTCGCCCTGCAGTTCTCGGTGCCGACCAATCTGCTCGCACATCACCTCGACGTCCTCGAAGATGTCGGCTTGATCGAGCGGTTCGTGTCAGCTGGCGACCGCCGCCGCCGCTACGTACGCCTCGTACCAGGACCGCTCACCCGGCTCTGGACGGCCAGGGCGCTGCCCGCCGGCCACGTGGTGTTCGTGTGCAGCCACAACTCGGCGCGGTCGCAGTTGGCAGCAGCGTTGTGGACAGCTCGAACCGGCGGGGTGGCGACGTCCGCAGGCACGCATCCTGCCGACCGGGTCCACCCCGAAGCGGTCGCTGCAGCATCGCGCGTCGGGTTGGACCTGAGCCGAGCCGAGCCGCGCACGTTCGAAGCCGACGCCGCACGGCGGACTCGTCGTGACGGTGTGCGACCAGGCGCACGAGGAACTCGATCCCGGGCCGGGCTGGTGGCACTGGTCGCTGCCCGACCCCGCCGAAGACGGACGAGCACCCGCCTTTGACGCAGTGATCACCGAACTCGACGACCGCATCAGCGGCGTCGCGAGCTGAGAGAAGGAACCAACGATGACCGACGACCGGATCCAGCTGACGACCGAGCAGATCATGTTGATCCGCCAAGGGGCGCAGCGACTCCACCAGGAGTTCGACGGCACGTTCAACATCGAGACATCGAGCGTCAGGCTCGAGTCGGCGCCGAGCCGGCCGTGCTGTTCGTGTGCGTCCACAACGCCGGACGCTCGCAGATGGGAGCGGGCTGGCTGTCGCCCCGCCGGTGATCAGGTGGACGTGTTCTCCGGGGCACCGACCCGGTCTCGGCCTCAACGACGTCGTGGTGGCAGCGATGTCCGAGGTCGGATCGACATCGCCTCGAAGTGCCGCAACCCTGGACCGACGAGATCGCCGCTGCGTGACGTGATCGTTTCGATGGGCTGCGGTGATGCTGCCCGATCTTCCAGGCAAACGCTACGAGACTGGGATCTCCCAGTCCGTCGGGGCAGCCGATCGACGTGGTGCGCGAGATCCGCGACGACGTCCGCAAGCGGTCGAAACGCTGATGCGTCGCTCGGACTCGATGTGGCGCAACGGCAGGGCAGCGATGAGCATGCGAGTCGGCATCAACGGATTCGGCCGCATCGGCCGCCTGGTCGTGCGAGCGCTGCACGAGCAGCCTGACCTCGAACTCGTGCACGTCAACGAGGCGTTCGCCGACGCCGCGACGGCGGCACACCTGTTGGAGTTCGACACCGTCCACGGTCGGTACGCCGGATCGGTTTCGGTGATCGACGGTCAGCTGGAGATCGACGGAGGATCGGTCGGCTTTCGTCGCACGCTCCCGGCGACGTGCCGTGGGCTGCGTCCGACGTCGACATCGTGTTGGAGTGCTCCGGCAAGTTCCGCACCGTCGACCTGCTCGCGCCGTACTTCGACCGCGGGGTCCGCAAGGTGATCGTCGCCGCCCCGGTCAAGGACGATCGCGTCCTCAACGTCGTGATGGGCTGCAACGACCATCTCTACGACCCGGCCGTGCACCACGTGGTGACTGCGGCGTCGTGCACCACGAACTGCCTTGCCCCGGTCGTCAAGGTGCTCCACGAGCAGATCGGGATCGAACGCGGCGTGATCACCACCATCCACGACGCCACCAACACCCAAGTCGTCGTCGACGCGCCACACAAGGACCTGCGCCGGGCGCGCTCGGCGCTGAACTCATTGATCCCGACCTCGACCGGCTCGGCGACCGCGATCACGATGATCTACCCCGAACTCGCCGGCAAACTCAACGGCGTCGCCGTGCGAGTGCCGCTGCTGAATGCATCGCTCACCGACGCCGTGTTCTCGATGAACCGGGACGTCACCGTCGAGGAGATCAACGGACTTCTGCGCGACGCCGCCGACGGCGAACTGAACGGAATCCTGGGATTCGAGGACCGGCCATTGGTGTCGGCCGACTACACCAACGACACCCGATCCGGCATCGTCGACGGCCCGTCGACGATGGTCGTCGACGATCGGCTGGTCAAGGTCCTGATCTGGTACGACAACGAGTACGGCTACGCGTTCCGCATGGCCGACCTGGCCGCGAAGGTCGCCAACAGCATCGAGTCCCGACCGTGAATCGGTCTCCGAGGTGAAACTGCGCAACTACGTCCTCGTCACCACCGGCTACTGGGCGTTCACACTCACCGACGGCGCCCTGCGCATGCTGGTGCTGCTGTATTTCAACGAGCTCGGCTACTCCCCGGTGGCGATTGCGTTCTTGTTCCTGCTGTACGAGTTCATGGGCATCGTCACCAACCTGATCGGTGGATGGGTCGGCGCCCGCACCGGGCTCAACCGCACGCTGCTCATCGGTCTCGGCCTCCAGGTGGTGGCGCTCGTCGGGCTCACCTTCCAGGATCCGAGCTGGGTCGAGTGGGTCTCGGTCGCGTTCGTCATGGGTCTCCAAGCGCTGTCAGGGGTCGCCAAGGACCTCACCAAGATGAGCTCCAAGAGCGCGGTCAAGTACATCGCCGGCGAAGGTGGCCTGTTCCGACTCGTGGCGATCCTCACCGGATCGAAGAACGCGCTCAAGGGAGTCGGCTTCTTCCTCGGCGCCGTGCTGCTGTCAGCGATCGGCTACGACGCCGCGCTGTGGTCGATGGCGGCCATGATCACCGTGGTCCTCGTCGCTGTCGGTGTGCTGCTGAACGAAGACATCGGCCGCGCAAAGGTGAAGCCACCCCTGCGATCGATCCTGTCGAAGTCGACGGCGATCAACCGGCTGTCGGCCGCCCGCTTCTTCCTCTTCGGCTCGCGCGACATCTGGTTCGTGGTCGCGCTGCCGATCTTCCTGGCCGATGAAGTGGGTTGGCCGTCCGGGCAGATCGGAGCGTTCCTGGCCGCCTGGCTGATCGGGTACGGCATCGTCCAGTCGGTTGCACCGCGCCTGCTGCGCCGCTCGATCTCCAGTGTCGACGCCGAGATCGGCGCCGCTCGAACCTGGTCGTTCATCCTCGGCATCGTGTCGGTGTCGATGGCTGCCGGTGTGGCACTCGACGTCGCCGTCACCACGATCGTCGTCGGCGGGTTGATCGTGTTCGGCGTGGTGTTCGCGATCAACTCGTCGCTGCACTCCTACCTGATCCTGGCCTACTCCCAGGGCGACAGCGTCTCGCTCGACGTCGGCTTCTACTACTCCGCCAACGCGGCCGGACGCCTCGTCGGCACCCTGCTGTCGGGCGTGCTCTATCTCTGGGGCGGGCTCGACGCCGCACTCTGGGGTTCCGCCGCGTTCGTCGCCATCACGTGGCTCCTGACGCTGCGCCTCCCCGCACTCACCGCCGATCACGCTCAGCGCATTCCCACGGCGACGAGCTGATCGATCGAACCGGACCGTCGGTCATCCCGACGTGAGGTCGACGCCCAGCACCACGAGACGCCGCCAGCGGGCGAAGCCGTCGGTGTCGATCGTCCAGGAACCATCCGCTCCCGACAGCCCCCGGTCCACGTAGATCTCGATCCCCGACACCTCGAAACACTCGACGCCATCGAGTTCCTCGGGGACACCGAGCTCGGCGACCGGCACCGACGCGGCGCCGCCACAACACCCATGGCGCGGACTCGATCGGACATGCACCGGCCGGCCCGCGAGATACGCGTGCGCCGACGCTGTCAGGTTGGGCGCGCGCACGGTGACGTCGCTCATGGCGCTGCCAGTGGCGCCGGCGACGAGGCGGTCGGGAATTTGTGTCGGGTCCGGTTGGCGTAGCGCACCAGCCCCAACATCACCGGCACCTCGACGAGGACGCCGACCACCGTCGCCAGTGCCGCCCCCGACTGCAGACCGAACAGGGCGATCGCCGCAGCGACGGCGAGTTCGAAGAAGTTGCTGGCACCGATCAACGCGCCGGGGGCGGCGACCGCGTGGCGGATCTTCCACGCCTGCATCCAGCGGTACGCCACCGCGAAGATGAACACCGTCTGGATCGTCAACGGAACGGCGATCAGAACAATGTGGAACGGATCGTCGAGGATCACGTCGCCCTGGAACGCGAACAACAACACGAGCGTCAGGATCAGTCCCGTCGGCGTGACGACCGCGATGCGCTTCATGAACACCTCGTCGAACCACACCGCACCCTTGCGGCGCAGCAGCCACAACCGGGTGACGTACCCCGCCGCCAACGGGATCACGATGTACAACAGCACCGACAACGCCACGGTGTCCCAGGGCACCGAGATGTCGGACACCCCGAGCAGGACCACCACGATCGGCGCGAACGCCACCAGCATGATCAAGTCGTTCACCGCCACCTGCACGAGCGTGTACGCAGGATCGCCGCGCACCAGGAGACTCCACACGAACACCATCGCCGTGCACGGCGCAGCACCGAGCAGGATCGCCCCGGCCAGATACTCGCGGGCGAGCGCCTCGTCGATGAACGGCGAGAACACCACCAGCAGGAAGAACCACGAGATCGCGAACATCGTGAACGGCTTGATCAACCAGTTCACGACCGTCGTGACCACCAGGCCGCGTGGTTCGCGTCGCACCCCCACGATCGACCCGAAGTCGATCTGGACCATCATCGGGAAGATCATCGCCCAGATGAGGATCGCCACCGGGACCGACACATTGGCGTACTCGTAACGCGACAACGTGTCGGGAACCCCGGGGAACACCTGACCGAGCGCCACCCCCGCCACGATCGCCAAGGCAACCCAGAGCGTCAGGAACCGCCCGAAGATGCCGAGGGCAGCAGCGGCGTTCGGCTCCGCAGCCGTTCCCATGGTTTCCAGCGCCTCGACGTCGGGCCCGTCGCTGGTCGTCATCGCCCCAGTCTGGCGCACTTCATGTGACGAACCATGATGGGCAAGGGCCCACAGCCGCGACCCGACACGACAGACCGCCAACCGGATCAGAGTCGGCAGCGAACGAGTCCACCCCGTCGATCAGGATCGTGGGCGAACTGCGGAACCCAACTCGTTCGGCCTGTTGCGCTGTTTCGACTCGGTGGTGGGCCGCTACCACGTCGGCGAACTCGCCTCGGTGCATCGTGCTGTTGGATGACGGTGCCCCGGGGCGGACTTCGAACCTGCCGTTGTCGGTCTGCAGTTCGGCGCGAAGTGGACCGAGGGGTCGGGCGACACCGAGAATGACATCACCGTCGACGGTCGACTCAGCAAGCTCGGCGACGAGGTCGAACGGTTCCACGGGCGGGGCGTCGAGGAGGTTGGTGAGGTCGTCGCGGCGGGGTCCGGTGTGGATGAGCGTCATGGTTGAGCGGCCGGTGTTCCCGGTCGGGTATCGGCCCAGGGGTGATCAGTTCGCTCGACCGGCTTGTCGGAACGGCCGATCCCGATCAGATCCGGTCGCCAGCCCCGCAAAGCACTCCTCAGGCATCCGAAGGAAGACAACGCCGTTCGATGAGAACTGTGGCTCGATCATCTCCCGACCGCATCCAAGCAGCACGGGTGCGGCGGGGGCGGCGTGCTCGTCGGGTCAGGCACTCACGAGGCGGTCCACGGGTTCACGATGTCGACTCCGACGTCGGCGAAGTCGTCGACGTTCCTGGTCGCGACCGCCGCACCGTGACTGCGACAGATCGCTGCGATCTGCGCATCGGCCATGGTGATCGGTCGTCCGATCCGCTCCCGCTCGACGACGAGGTCGGCGTAGTGAGCAGCGGCCACAGCATCGAAGTCGAGGACGCGGCGTTCGAAGTCCTTTGTGAGCATTTCATCGAACACCTTCGCCAGCTCGCTGCGACGCCGGCCGGTCGGCAGCCGACCGATGCCGTACCACAACTCTGCCGACGTGATCGCGGTGATGAACACCTCACTGACAGGTTGCCGATCGGTCCACGCCACGACTTGCTCGTGCGGCGCCGGACGCATCAGTTCGGACACGACATTCGTGTCCAACACGATCACGCGAGCCCGGACCGAGGCCGTTCCGCCCGAGCAGCAACATCGAGTTCGATGCCGCCGATCGTCTCGAACCGCTGACGGATTCGACTTCCGAGACCGACATCGCTCGAGCCTCCCGCCAGCGCACCGGCCAAAATTTCTCTCACTTCGGCTTCCATGGACCGGGAATGCTGCGCTGCGCGAATCTTCAGTCGATCGCGTAGTTCGTCGTCGATTCCTCGGATCGTCAATGTTGCCATGTTGCCCACCTCCGCGGTGCTTGCGTTGCCAGCAATGCTAGCGCAGACGTCTCAACGCCTCACCAAGGCGCGCCCGTGGCGACCGATCCCTCGTGCTTCGAGAGCGAGAGGCTCCCCTCACACAACAAGTTCGTGACCTTTTCGTGATCTCGGAGCAGTTTCGCCAGCGTGAGTCGCGGCCTCGATCGGGCGCGTCTGCCCTGCTCAGCAATCGTGCCCGGGGCGGGATTTGAACCCGCACTCCACCTGAGTGGAAGGGGGGTTTAAGCCCCCCGCGTCTGCCAGTTTCGCCACCCGGGCGGCTGAGGTCCGAGACTATGCCCCCGGACTCCCCCATTCCGTTTGCGTTGCACTTTCGGTGGACCGGGTCACCAAGAATGCAACGCAAACGTGGGGCCCAATGGGTCGTTGCCTCAGGCGTCGACGAGCAAGAAGTCGGCGATCTGGCTGTCGGCCGCGCCGGCATCGGCGTAGTTGTCGGCGCTGCGGGCGTCGATGTAGTCGCGGAACACGAAGGGCCGGTACCGGGCAGCGCCATCGGCGACGTCGGGGATCGGCTCGATCGCCATGTCGCGCGGTGGGTTGAGAAAGTACGGGATGCTCATCCGGGTGCTGGTCGTCATCGGCAGCACCCGATGCACCGCCGCGCGGTAACGGTCGTTCGACCACACCTGCATGCAATCGGCGAGATTGACCACGATGGTTCCGGGCCGGGGATCGACGTCGATCCATCCGTGTTCGGCCGACTCTGCCTGCAGCCCGCCGACATCGTCCTGGAGGAGCAGCGTGATCAGCCCCAGGTCGGTGTGGTGCCCAAGCGCCACGTCGCCGAGCTCGGCCAAACCGGTGCGCTCGCCCTCCGGCACCGGGTCGCCGAGGGTGTAGTGGTTGAGCCGCATGTTGCTGGTGGTCCGGTCGCCCCGATGGTCGCTGATCGAGTCCTCGGACAGCCCGAGGGCGTGCAGGACCAGCTCGGTGGTCCGGAGCGCGAGGTCGCTGAACGCGTCGTAGTGCTCGGCGATCGCATCGTGGAAGCCGGGCAGTTCCGGCCACCGGTTGTAGTGCTTGGCCCGGCCCTGCGTGGGGTCGACGAGGTCGAACACCTCTTTGTGATCGCGTTGACGCTTGGTGAGTTCGCGCTCGTTGTAGCCGAGGGGATTGCGGCCGTCACGACGGACGTCATCTTTGACCTCGAACGGCGCGTCGAAGAACTGCCGTGCGGCGTCGAAGGTTCGCTCGATCAGCGTGTCGAGCCCGTGGCCGGTCAGCAGGAAGAAGCCGTGATCGCGGCAGGCACGGTCGAGCGCTGCGAGCGACGTCGCTTCGGGGTTGCGAATGTCGACGACGGGCACCAGATCCATCGATCGACCCTACGCGTCACCCTCGGATGCGTCGGGGTCGCGACGCCGCCTCACGCGGTTCCCACCACCGTTTGCGTTGCGATTTCGGTGGGACGGGTCACCAGAAGTGCAACGCAAACGAGGGGTCGGTCTACGGTGAAGCCGCTCGATCGGTCCACGACAGCACGTTCTTCGGGAGGAACCATGCAGTACACCAAGCTCGGCAACACCGGCCTCGACGTGTCACGAATCTGCCTCGGCTGTATGAGCTTCGGCGCATCGGACCAGGGCACGCATGCGTGGTCGCTCGACGAGGCGACATCGCTCACGTTCATTCGGCGGGCCCTCGACGCCGGCATCAACTTCTTCGACACCGCCAACGTGTATTCGCTCGGCACCAGCGAGGAGTTCGTCGGCCGGGCATTGGCCGACTGGTCGAATCGCGACGAGATCGTCATCGCCACCAAGGTCAACGGTCCCATGCGGCGCGGCCAGAACGCCATCGGCTTGTCACGCAAAGCAATCATGACCGAGGTCGACCACAGCCTGCGCCGCCTCGGCACCGACTACATCGACCTTTACCAGATCCACCGTTGGGACCATCGCACGCCGATCGAGGAGACCATGGAGGCGCTGCACGACGTGGTCAAGGCCGGCAAGGCTCGCTACATCGGGGCGTCGTCGATGTGGGCGTGGCAGTTCTCGAAGGCGCAGTATGTCGCCGAGGCGAACGGGTGGACGAAGTTCGTGTCGATGCAGAATCACTACAACCTGATTCAACGCGAAGAGGAGCGCGAGATGATGCCACTCTGCGTCGACCAGGGTGTCGGCGTGATCCCGTGGAGCCCGCTGGCTCGAGGTCGTCTGACCCGCGACTGGGACGAGGCAACCGCCCGATCGGAGACCGACGAGTTCGGCAAGATGTTGTACTCCCCCGATGACGCCGTGATCGTCGATCGGGTCGCCGAGATCGCTGACGAGCGCGGCGTGTCGCGGGCCCAGGTGGCGCTCGCATGGGTGCTGTCGAAGCCGTTCGTGACGTCACCGATCGTCGGCGCCACCAAGCCGTCGCACATCGATGACGCAGTCGCCGCGGTCGAGCTGGAGCTGAGCGCCGACGAAATCACCCGCCTCGAAGCGCCCTACACCCCGCACGCCGTCGTCGGCTTCCGCTGACACCCGCCAATCAACCCCGTTTGCGTTGCAGTTTCGGTGGCCCGGGCCACCGAAACTGCAACGCAAACACTGAAGCGCACTCACCACACGGAGGATCATCATGCAGATCGACGGCACCAGAGCCATCATCATCGGCGGAGCGTCCGGCTTCGCCCGCGCAACAGCGGAGCGGATCGCCGCGGGCGGCGGCACCGTCGCCATCCTCGATCGGGCCGAGTCGGCCGGCGCCGAGGTGGCGGCGCAGTTGGGCGGCACATGGCACCCCACCAACGTCCTCGACTTCGAGGGCATCGAATTGGTGATCGGCGAAGCGGTCGCAGCGATGGGCGGGCTCGACGTGGCCGTCAACACCGCCGGCGGCGGCAAGGCCGGGCGCACGCTCGGACGCAGCGGTCCATTCGACCTCGACGACTTCCGCGCCGTGATCGACCTCAACCTGATCGGCACGTTCAACACCAACCGCCTCTGCGCGGCACACATGGCCGAGAACGAGCCGAACGCCGACGGTGAGCGTGGCGTGATGATCAACACTGCGTCGATCGCGGCGTTCGAAGGCCAGATCGGTCAGGTCGCCTACACCGCAGCGAAAGCGGGGATCGCCGGGATGACGCTGACCATGGCGCGCGATCTCGGCAGCCTCGGCATCCGGGTGATGACGATCGCACCGAGCCTGTTCGCCACCGGGCTCACCGCCGGCGTCACCGAGGAGCGAGCGGCCAGCCTCACCAAGGACGCAGCCTTCCCCAAACGGCTCGGGCAACCCGACGAGTACGGCCGTCTGGCGATCGCGATCATCGAGAACCCGATGCTGAACGGCGACACCATCCGCCTCGACGCCGGCACCCGCTTCGCCCCGAAGTGACCTGACCTCACCGCTCCCGCAGACGGGGCAAAACCCGTTTGTGTTGCAGTTTCGGTGGCCCGGCCCACCGAAACTGCAACGCAAACGGGGTGGCGTGGGGTGGGGTGGGGTGGTGAATGTGGCGGGGCTCAGTGGATGACGGTGCCGAGCGTGCCGCAGCAGCCCATCCGGCGAGTGTCGGGGAGCAGCGAGTGACTGCGGATGGCCGACCGGCCGAGGTGAGCAACTGCGAGTTGTGGATCGGCGGTGAGGTCGGCGACCTGGCGGCGGCTGGCGTCGCGGTCGGTCGTGGGGTCGCCGTCCAGCAGCCCTGCCCACGCGCGCGAACGCTCGGCCACCCGTTCGACGGCTGCCGAGTACAGCGGCGCGAGAGCATCCCGGGCATCCATGGTGCTCACCTCCTGACGCCAGTGGGTGAACCCGGCGACGGCGAGATCGCGGCGCAGCATCGCCGGATCGGCACTGCCGTCGGTGGTTGACCCGTCCGCGGGCAGGTCGGCAGCGGCGCGATACCGGGCATCATCGGCGAGCAGATCCGGTTCGAACGCGAGGACCATGTCGCCGGCCTCGGGCAAGCCGGCGTTCGACATCAGCACGAACAGCTCCAGGCACCCGTCGAGGTTGACCAGACGGTGCACCGTGCCCGGCGAGAACCAGGCGATCGTGCCGTGGACGAGCGGCGTCTCGGCGTACCCCTCCCCCGACAGCGTCTGCACCATCCCCTCGCCGGCGATCACCAGGTACGCCTCGGTACAGGTGGTGTGCAGGTGCGGCGAACCACCGGCCAACCCGTCGGGGCCGAGCGTGTCATACACCTGCACATGGCTCACCGACGTGCCTCCGGGCAGCGGCAGACCGAACCGTGATCCCGGCGTCGGCACCAGCGGATCACGCATGCCCGACCCCGCCAGGTGCGCTGACGACAGCCCACCGATGCCCGACCCGACCGACCCACCCGACCCCGGAGCGCACCCCCACCTCCGCCCACACCACGTTTGCGTTGCATTCTCGGTGACCCGTCCCACCGAGAATGCAACGCAAACGGGACTTGTCGAGCCGGATCATGCGGTTCCTTCGGGGAGCCAGGAGGCGCGGGCGGGGTGGCCGGCCGGGAGCGGCAGGGTCTGCAGCGTGCCGGTGCGAGCCGAGTGGTACCAGGCGGTCACGAGCTCGAGCGACGCCTGGGCATCGGCGAGTGTCACCGGCATCGGGCCGCCGCCGGCGATCGCGTCGACGAACCCCTGGAACTGGCCGGTGTACTGCGAGCCCACCATTGGCAGCTCGGCCCACACGCGCTCGGCGTCCTCGGCGACCGCAGATCGTCGGAACTCGAAGTTCCACGGTCCTGCGGCCGGGTCGTAGGCCTCCGTCGACGACGTGATCGTGACGTTCTCGAAGTGCCACACGAGCTGCGACGATTCGCTCGCTGCACCGAGCGTGACACTCATCGTGACGAGTCCGCCGTCGGCGGTACGACCGATCGCCACCGCACAGTCCTCGGTCTCGACCGTGTTCACCCGAGTGTCCACCATCGCCTGCAACTCCGTGAGCGGACCGGTCATCCAGCTGAGCAGGTCGTGGTTGTGGATGGCATGGCTCAGCACGCAGCCCCCACGCTCGCCGGCCCACGTCCCTCGCCACGGTGCAGCGGTGTAGTAGCCGCGTCCGCGGCGCCACCACGTGGACGACGAGGCGGTGAAGAGCCGTCCGGTGAGTCCGGCATCGATGAGGGCCCGGGCCTTGGCCGCTCCCGGACCGAAGCGATACTGGAAGATCGGCATGAAGCGGGCGCCCGACGTGGTCGCGGCCCGATCGACCGCAGCAGCGAGCCGGTCGCAGGCGGCGACCGAGTCGACGAGCGGCTTCTCGCAGATCACGTGCTTGCCGGCGTCCAGGCATCGCACGATCTGCTCCTCGTGCATCGACGGCGGAGTGCAGAGATCGATGACGTCGACCTGATGGGGCGATCGAGGATCGAGCAGGTCGTCGAGCGAGGCGACGCCCGCAGTGCCCCAACCCGCTTCTGCCTTGGCTCGTTTGTCGTCGTCGAGCTCGGCGAAGACGGTGGCCGAGGCGCCCCCGACCTCCAGCCACGACTGCAGATGAGTCTGGCCGATTCCCATGCCGACCACCCCGACCCGCAGTTCGCCGTTCTCGGGACGGGTGGAGTCAGCCATGGATGGAATCCTGGCAGGCGAGCGCTGCCGATATCCGATCGATCGAGCCGATCCGTCGAGACCCGATGGTCGAGGCCTGATCAGTCGAGCAGGGTGAGCAAGCGACGCATGCCGTCGTCGAAGGCTCGTTCGCGGTTGTCGACGAACGGCAGGTGGTGGTTGATCTCGAGCATCACGAAACCGTGCATCGACGCCCACAACGAGATCCGCTCCAGCGGTCGAGTCGCATCGCCGAGAGCGGCGGCGGGTCCAGCGACGGGTTCGTTGCCGGACAACTCGTCGAGCGCGGCGACGAACGGCCCGAAGATCGCCGTCTGCACCTCCACCGTCGGGCCGCCCGGAGGCGCCTCGTAGCCGGGGATCCGGTCAGTGAAGATCAGGTTGAACTCGGCCGGATGTTCGAGCGCCCAGGCGCGATACGCGTGGGCGCAGGCCAGGAGCCGCTCGGTCGGATCGAGGTCGTCTGCATCCGCGGCCGCTCCCCCGACGGCGGACCCGAGCCGTGCGAAGCTGCTGGTGATCACGGCGGTGAACAGGTCGTCGAGGCTGTCGAAATAGGTGTAGAGCGAGGCCGGATTCACCCCGACCTCTCGTGCGATTCCCCGCCAGGTCACCGAGGCCGGACCGCCCTCGGCCAGGTGGCGTCGGGCCGTGTCGACCACGTCGGACATCAGTTGCTGACGAAGCCGCTCTCGGCGGCTCGGTGTCGCCGCGTCGGCCGCAGCCGAGGTGCTCGTTGTTGGCATCCCGACAGTGTATGCCGAACGTCACTTGCATTCCGAACACTGTTCGGGTTGAGTGGTTGTCGAACAGTGTTCGGTTTTGGAACACCGATCACTTCAACGAAACGGAGACGCCCATGCCCACGACACCCACCCAGCGATTCGATCGGCCGCTCGTCCTCGGAGCCGGCCCCGTCGGCCGAGCCATCGTCGACGTGCTCGTCACACGAGGCCATCATCCGATCGTGGTCACCCGGTCAGGCGCCGAGCTGGCCGGCGCCACCGCCCGTCGGGCCGATCTCAACGATCCCACGGCAGCTCGGGCCGCGCTCGCCGATGCAACGATCGTGTTCACCACCGCACAGCCCGAGTATCACCGGTGGGTGCAGGACTTCGCACCGTTGCAGGCGTCGATCGTCCAGGCAGCCATCGCTGCCGACACCCCGCTCATCGTGGTGGAGAACATGTACGGCTACGGCCCGCACGACGGCCCCCTCACCGAGGACACGCCGATGCGACCGACCACGAGGAAAGGGACCGTGCGAGCGGAGCTGTGGCGTGCGCTCCGAGCTGCAGCCGCCGACGACGGGTTGCAGATGGCGGTCGTGCGAGCGAGCGATTTCGTCGGGCACGGCATCGAGGGATCGGCGTACGGGACGAGGTTCTTCGATCCGCTGCGAGCCGGCAAGTCGGCACAGACGGTCGGCGATGTCGAGGCGTTGCATTCGGTGACGTTCGTGCCGGACCTCGCCGAATCGCTCGTGCGCGTCGCCGAGGACGACACCGCCTGGGGCCGACCCTGGCATGCACCGTGCGCACCGGCGGTCACCCAGCGCGAGCTGGCCGAGATCGCCGCATCGACGATCGGACGAACGGGCACCGCCAAGAGCGTCCCGAAGCCGGTGCTTCGGGCGATCGGGTTGTTCGTCAAGCCGATCCGCGAGACGGTCGAGATGCTGTACGAGTTCGACCGCGACTTCGTCGTCGACTCGTCGGCGTTCACCGCTCGCTTCGGGTTCGAGGCCACGCCGCTCCCCCACGCGCTGGCTGCGGTGATGGGCGCCCCGGAGGTGGCGGCATGAACGAGACCGCCCGTCGTCTCGGTGCCCATTCCTTCGGTTCGTGGCGTCGGTGGCTGCTCGGTGTCGGGCCGGTCACCCTGGCGACACTCTTCCTCGTCAGGGCCACCACGCCGGTGATCGACCCGCTGCTCGTGGGCATCTTCGTGGTCCTGCTCGCCGCCACCGTTGCGCTCATCGCGGGTTCCCGTGTGGGAGCAGGGGTCGTGCTCGTCCTCGGGCTGGCGCTGTTCCAACCGATCACCGCCCGTGAGTTCTCCTTCAGCCTGACCGCCGTCGACAGCGACCTGTGGCGGGTCTGGGCGGTGGGGTCGCTCGTCGCGCTGGGGTGGACGCTGGTCGCCGCGGTCGCCGTGCTCGCCGCTGGCGATCGTGTCGACGACACCAACGGCAGACACCTGGCGACCGGCGTCGTCGCTGCGCTCGGGTTGGGTGCTGCGCTCGTGGCCGTGTTCCCGATGCTGTCGCCGCAGCCGGCGTTCGGACGCGGTCTCGACGACGCCGCGATCGAGTCGCTGCCCGTGGTCGAGTTGGTCAACTTCCGCTACGAGCCCATCGTCACCGACACACCCCGTAGCGAGACCTTCCGGGCCCGGCTGGAGAACCCGAGCGATCTTCCGCACACGTTCACCATCGAGGCACTCGATCTCGAGGTGTACGTCCCCGCGGGCCGGTGGGCGATTCTCGAAATCGGCGCCGACGCCCTCGATGATGGTCCACTTGCCGTGATCTGCACGATCGGCGATCACCTCCCGCTCGGGATGGCGGGCGTGATCGAGGCCGACTGACGTGACAACCGAGGCACACGACGTCGGCGTCAGGTCGGACGTGTCTCACCCCATCCGCGAGCGGCAGCCTGCGCCCGCAGACACACATCGGTGACGTCGATGGCGTGCTGCTGCGTCATCAGGCGTTCGCCGTGGTCGGCGAGATCGGCGAGCGCGAGGTCGGCCCAGTCCACCACCACGTCGGAGATGTCCACCCGGCGGGTGCCGTCGGCATCGACCACGATCAGATGCTCCGCGCCCTCGACGCCGGCGATGTCGACGTTGGCCCGAGCTTCGATCGTGCCGCCGGTGCCCACGATCGTGAGCCGACAGTCGCCCCACGTGCCGAGACCCTTGGCCGTGAGGTAGTCGAGCCGGTGATCGCCCACCACCGCTGCGCCGTTCGGTCCGACCCGGCAGGCGAGCGTCATCGAACCGATGTCCTGCATCGCCGGGTGGTCGGGACTCGCAACATTGCCGACCATCGACGCCACGACCGACACGTCGTTCGCTGATGCCCCGGTGATCGAGAGGAGCTGGTCGACCTGGTGCGAGCCGACGTCCACCAGGATGCCGCCAGTGGCGTCGGGGTCCCAGAACCAGGCCGGGCGACGACGAGCCCACATGGTGTGTGGACCGGCACCGATCACATGCACCACGGTGCCGACCGCGCCGGTCTGCGCGAGCCGCACCGCTTCGTTGATCGCCCGGTTCTCGAATCGTTCGGTGAACAGCACCGTCCACGGCCGACCGGGCCGATCGGCGACGGCGGTACGAATCGCATCGAGCTGGTCCATCGTGGTGAGGCCGGGCTTGTCGCTGATCACGTGCTTGCCCGCCTCGATGGCGGCCAAGGCGATCGACGCCCGACGGTTCGGCACTGCGGCGGTCACGACGAGATCGATCGAGTCGTCCGCAAGGATGTCGTCGAACGAGCGCTCCTGCGAGTCGGCCTGCCAGCCGGCGTAGTGCTCCACGAAGGAGCCCTCCGAGGTGTGCGCCACCGCCGAAGCGCCCGCCTTCACCAGCCGGTCGATGATCTCGTACAGGTGGTTGTGGTCGGCGCCGACCAGCGCCAGCTTCATCCCCCACCACCGACCGCAACAACCGTGACATCAGGGGTCATGCGAGGTCTCGCGTCATGGTGTCGAAGTCGCAGCTCCAGGTGGAGTCACCGGCGGTGAGGTTGTACTGCCGCGACAGGTGATCGATACCGCCCCACGGCGACTCGTGGCGGGGATGGTCGCTGATCGGGTACTCCACACCGTCGACCAGGAACGCGCCGGTCGAGGAGAAGTCGACGATCCCCGACGACGGCGAGGTCCACGACACGTCGAATCCCGTGTCGTCGCGAACGACCGACGGATCCACGGCGGTCACCGCATTCACGAAATCGTCGAACGTGCCACCGGAATCGCTGCCCACCTCCACGATCCACACGTTGTCGGGCCCACCCTCGGCAACGAGGTCGAACGGCTTCACCATTGCCCTGGTGGCCACCACCGCCGGGTCGTACTCGCGCCAGGTCGGCGTCCGCCACGACCACAGGGCGATGTAGCCGCCACCCTTGCCGACGATCGTCCAGTTGCCCACCTGACGAACCTCGTCGAAATGGTCCTGCGGAACGTACGCATGCGTGAACGGGCGGTAGCCGAACACACTCCACACCAACGGATCGGTCGCCTCGTCCCACTTCGGCTGGTAGATGTGCACCCCCGTGCCGCGGTGTTGCGCCGACCGTGGCATCGACGCCTCACCGGTCCAATACCCGGGCTGGGGGTCCTCGCCCCACACGGTGGTCTGTGCAACGTCGGGCACCGGATGGGTGGTGAACACCAGAGCGTTCTCGTCGATCGCGGCCTGCCAGGCGTGGCCCTGGTCGCGCATCTCGCCGAAGCGATGGTCGAGCACCGACGCCAACGACACCTTCGGTTCACGATAGGCGTAGGTGTTGGCCTCGGAGAGGAAGCCGAAATTGATCACCGCCGCACGCTCCTGCTCCCACACCCTGATGCGTGCCGGATCGAAGTCGTTGAGAGATGCGAGCAGTTTGATGTCGCCGAACTCCGAGGTGTCCCACAGCCGGAACTCGTTGCCGGCCTCGACGCTCACCTCGGCGAGGGGCCACATCCCGAGCGCCCCGAGGCTCCACCAGAACGGCAGGTTCGCCCGGTCGTCGAAGTCCTTGCCGTAGGGGGCCACCGGGTTGTCCTCGAGCGGCGACGACCCGTCGAAGTACACGCCGTGGCGTTCACGCACCACACTCGGCTCGGGGTCGAGCGCGATGTCGACCACCAGCTGCGGCGGCCGATACCGCTGGCCGGAGCAGAGGTACGTGACACCGGTGTCGCTGGTCGACTGATACTCCGCTGTCGTGTCGTCGAACACGAACTTGGCCACATTGAACGTGTCCTCGTCGAGCGACGACATCTTGTCCTTCTTGTAGGTGCGGCCCCGCGGCGCCGTGTACGTGCCGGCCTGGTTGTGTGCGGCCATGTCGACGAGGCACACGTCGAGCGCCATGGCGGCGGCCACGACGATCTCGGGGTCGTCGGCGAGCTCGGCCAGCATGTGCAGCGGCGTGATGTTCTTGAGCATGTACACGTTCGAGTGCCACTCGAAGAAGCCGAGGTCGGCTCGCTCGCTGATCCATTCGAGGATGAATGGCTTGGCCCGTTCCATGTGCTCGGCGCCGGTCAGGCCGGTGACGACGAACGTCTCGTCGGGGTAGCGCTGCCCGGCCAGGTACTCGATCGCCCGATTGATGATGATGTGGTTCTCCGACCAGAACCACAGGTTGTCGAGGCGGTCGTCGGGAAGCGGATCGTCCCAGGCGTACCGGTTGGCGAGCATGCGCTGGTCGATCGCGGCGATCACTTCGGGGGCCAATCGGGTCGAAGGGGTGTCGCCCTGGCCGAGGGCGAGCATCCAGTGCAGGTCCATGAACCGGAAGTCGCGGGTGTCCTCCCACGCATCGATCTGGTCGAACACGGCACCCAGCGACTCGACCGTGACGTTCTCGATCGGCCAGGTGAAGTCGGGGTCGCGACGGGCTCGCCCGAGGTACGCGTTGATGCCCGGAGGGTTCGACGAGTGCTCGGCGGTGGTGGCGAACGCGAGGTAGTCGTCGACGCGCTGTTGGTACACCGCCTCGTCGACGAGGCCCGGCGAACCGGGGCCGGCGAGTGCCGCTGCAGCAGCGGTGGCAACTGCTGCCGGCACCGTCGTGTCGCCGACGACGGTGGATGCCGTGGTCGGGGCAGGAACCGCTGACGTGCCCGCCCCGGCGCTGTCGGTGGATGGGGCACCCGACGACTCGTCGCTCGAACAACCGGCGACGACGGCGGCCGTGGCACCGGCACCGGCGATCAGGAACCGACGCCGATCGAGGAGGAGCCGTGCTCGAAGGGAAGGATCGCCGCCAGATTGCATCCCGCCACTGTAGAGATCACCGCACTGCCGAGCAGCCGCGAGCAACGCTCACCGCGCCCGACCGCTCGCGCCGGTCAGACCGAGACGCTGCGGGCCGCAACCGCAGCGCGAAGCTCGGCCTTGGTCATGTCGCTGCGTCCTTCGATGTCGAGTTCCTGAGCCTGTTCGTAGAGCTCGGCCTTGGTCAGGCCGTCGAGATCGGTGGGTTCGACTGCGGCGGTGGCGTCGTCGAGTGCTGCAGCCACCTCGTTCTCGACGGCGTCGATGGTGCGTGCCGTCTGGGCGCGGCCCTGGCCGAGCGTCTCCTTGGCGGAACGCTGTGCCCGGGTGGCGGTGCGCGCCACCCCCGAGCGGGCCTGCCCCACCGTGGTCGAAGCGGCATCAGCCGCGACGGCGCCGGTTCGGTCCACGCCCCCGCTCACGCGGTCTGCAACCGAGGACGCGACGTCGGTGATGCGGTGCATCGTTGCGCGGCCGAGGCGCACTGCCTTCGAAGGAATCGACGGCAGGTTCTGCTCGAGTCGGTCGAGCTGTCGGGTGATGTCAACGTGGTTGGTCATGGCTGGGGTCTACCCACGCGGGAGAACGCCCAATCCAAGGTCTCGATGCCCAACTCGACGAGTTCACGAGGTTTGCGGCGCGTCCGTTCGGGTACGTGTCGACGCATGGGCACGCACACGCGGGCAGGCGATACTGTGATCTCGATGTCCGACATCGGAACCCAATTGACGATCACCGCCGTCGACGGCGGCTTCGAACTGGCCGGTGAGATCGACGCTCACACGGCGCCACCGCTCCAGGAGCGACTGACCGAGCATCTGGGCACCACGCCCGACATACGCATCGACATGCGCTCCGTCACGTTCATGGACTCCAGCGGCCTGCGAGTGCTCCTCGCGACCACCGAGACCAGTCGTGCCGGCGGTGGAGACCTCACGATCTTCTCTCCGTCGCCGACCGTCACACGCCTGCTCGACATCAGTGGCCTGAACGAGCACTTCTCGATCGCACACGACAGCTGACCGGCGCCACCGACGAGAACGAACGACCCCGACGAGGCAGCGACCAGGATGACCGAGGCGAGACCACACACGAGCATCATGCACGTGACGTCTCGCTCTGAACTGGCTGACGCCGCGATCGGCGGTTGCGTCCTCGGCAGCTGCCCACATTGGGCCGGAACGGTTCGGCGATGTGGCGCTCGCCGTCTCCGAAGTCATGACCAACGCCTTCGAACATGGCGAGGGTGACGTCACCGTGATCTACGGGGCGATCGACACCGACAGCTACGAGGTGTCGGTGGCATCGTCGTCGTCGAAGGCGCCACGACGTTCACCGGAGCTGGTGCCGCCCGACCACGTCACGGGGCGCGGCCTCAACATCGTCGCCGCAGTCTCCGACGACCTCACGATGTTCACCGACAACGGCGTGGTCACCGTCACCTGCCGGTTCAGACGAGCCTGACCTTCCGCTGCGACGACCGAGGTCACCCTGTCGTCGTCGATCGACCTCGATGCGTCGGCGGCAGTCGACGACCCCGACGCTGCGGTGGTGGCCCGGTTCGAACTCGGCGAGGGCGAGTCGGCGTGCTTCGCCCTCGGTGAGACCGAACTCGATCGGGAGCACTGCGACGACACCTACGCCCACACCCTCGCGTTCTGGAGAGCGTGGTCGAGTTCCGGAACCTACGTCGGTCGGTGGCGAGTGCACGTCGAGCGGACGGCGCTCACGCTCAACTGGCTGGTCCAGCGGGTGCAGACATGCGACCGATCCGGTGATCGGCCTCCTCGGCCTCCATCCGAGCAACCGCACGATTCAGCTCCACCCACTCCGCCATCCGATCGCACCCAGCGACGCGCTGCCCGTGTCGAGGTTCGCCTCGGCTCATGAGCCAGGCTTCCAACGGTGACGTCCCGGGGTCGGCCCGCATCACGACCACCACCGACCACATCGGTACCATCGGGCCATGGGGACCGCCGCACCGCACACACGCACCACATCGACGGGATCGGGCTTCGAGGTCGATCGATTGGCCGGATCGTGCGGGGCGATCGTGCACGGCGTCGACCTCACCGGCACACAGTCGCCCGAGCAGATCGAGATGATCCTCGGCTTGCTCGACGAGCACCTCGTGGTGGCGTTCCCCGACCAGCAGATCGACCTCGATCGGATGGAGGCGTTCACCGACGAACTCGGCGGGCGTGACGTGACGCCGTACATCACGCCGGTCGACGGGCGGCCGTTCGTGATCCGGGTGATCAAGGAACCCACCGACGAACTCAATTTCGCCAACGCCTGGCACACCGACCTCACGTACCTCGATGCACCGCCGGCGTACTCGGTGTTGCACGCCCGGGATGTGCCGGCAGCAGGTGGCGACACGATGTGGGCCAACCAGTACCTCGCCTACGACACGCTTCCCGACGCGATGAAGGAACGCATCGACGGGCTCACGGCGACGCATTCGGCCGGGATGGCGTACGGATCGGGCGGCTATCTCGAAGCGGTGGCCGCCAAGAGTTCGATGACCGTTGCCCCGTCGCCCGACGCGCACGCCAGCCACACGCATCCCGTGGTGATCCGTCACCCTCGCACCGGGCGGCGGGCGCTGTTCGTCAATTCGGTGTACACCACCGGCATCGTGGGGATGGATCCCGCCGACGGCTCGGCCCTGCTGGCCCGCTTGACCGCTCACGCCACGCACCCGAACCTCACGTGTCGGCTGCGCTGGACGCCCGGCATGGTCACGATCTGGGACAATCTCGCCACCCAGCACTTCGCCATCAACGACTACCCGGGCGAACGTCGCGAGCTGTTCCGCACCAGCGTCGCCGGCACCGCCCCCCAACCCGCTTGACATCACGTCCGGCGTGCCGTCCGCGGTCCGTGCGGATCTGGTTGCGCAACCCGCAACGCACGCCGCACAGAGTGCAAACAGCGTGTTTGGCGGACGGACGTGCCGAGCGGTCAAGCGGCGGCGTGGGCGCCGCTCGCGTTGTCGACAGCCACCCAGAGTTCGGTACGGATGCGGTCGGCGGCGGGCGGGCGAAGCGAGTTGCACACCACGACGCCTTCGATCATGTCGGCGATCACTGCGCCGCGCGGGCGGCCCTGCAACCTGATCGACACCACCGCACCATCGGGGCGGCGACGGATCGACCGGTCGACACCCACCAACCGCGGCGGGCACCGATAGCTCGGCCCCACCAGCCCCTGCCGCCGCGCCTCACGGGTCAGGGTGCGGGCAGCGGCGGCGAATTCGACGGTGGTTGCGGACTCCATACGTGAACCATCATGACGAAGGGGTGTCATGGAGATGGGCGACGCGCCCGCGGACGCGGCGAGCGAGGGCACGCGCGGCGGAAATGAAGAGCACAACGTCCCAGTACCACCGCCATCGTCTCGGCGAGCCGGACCACTACGGTGATGCGTGATGACTGTCACTTCCCGTTCGCGGCGGCCGGGATTCATCGCAGCCAGAGCTCTTGGCCTCGGTGTTCTCGCCGCCGTCGCCGCTGCATGTTCGGCGGACGACCCTGCTGCAAGGGGCGCTGCGGAGGCACCCAGCCAGACGAGCATCAGTGCCCCACGAGCGGGGGATCTCGAGGCTTCCGCTCCCTCGACAACCACCGCTGCCACGGTCGAGGCCACGGGCCCAGCGCGTGCTGCACGCCTGAGGACGCACGCTCTGGCGACAACGAACAGTGACAACGACGAAGTCACCACGCTGCGAATCTGGCACGGGCTCGACGCGACGCCGTGGGTTTCTTCGACGATCTGATCGCCGAGTTCGAGTCGGAGCACCCCGGCATCGAGGTGGAGGCGAGCCGATACGAGGGCAACTACACCGACGGGATCCTGGCACTGGCCGGCCTCGACCCGACAGAACGTCCCGATGTGTTCATGGGCTCGAACGCATCGGTCCGCCTGCAGCACGACTCGGGGCTGTTCGTCTCGCCGGCGGAGTGCACCGGCGGGTCGGTTCCCGACGCACTCACCGACTTGTTGCCGATCATCGAGCGCACCTACACCGTCGGCGACGAGCTGGTGGCGGCGCCGTACAACGTGAGCACACCGGTGATGATGTACGACCGCAACCTCTGGCGCGCCGCTGGTGTCAACCCCGACGATCCGCCTGCCACGTTCGACGAACTCGAATCGGTCGTGCGCCGGCTCCGCGACTCGGGTGCGGCCACCACCGGCATGGTGCTCTACGACCGGGCATCGAGTTGGCTGATCGAACAGGCTGCAGCACAGGAGGGCCGCCTGCTGGTCGAGCCTGCCAACGGCTACGACGGCGTCGCGACGGACAGCGTGCTGTTCGAAACACCCGAGGCGATCGACACGCTCGATCAGTTCAGCGCGCTCTACCGCGAGGGCTACATCCTGTGGGCGGGGCTCAACCTCAGCGGGAGTGACGATCTGCTCCAATTGGTGAGCGCCGAGGCGCCGAGCGGGTTGACGCTGCACACGTCGGCGGCGCTCGGCGACACCCTACGCATCGTCGAGAGCGGTGCGATCGGCGCCGACGTCGATGTCGGCGTGGCCGCGCTGCCCGGCAACGCTCCTGGCGGGCTGGTCGGCGGGGGCGCATGGTGGATGCTTGAGGGTGACGACCCCGTTCGTGTCGGCACGGCATGGACGCTCGTCGATTGGCTCATCCAACCCGACCGTGTGGCCGAGTTGGCCGCCTTCACCGGATACGTTCCCACCACCGATCGGGCAGCGAGCTCTCCCGTGAATGCTGCGAGTTGGGCCGCGGAGCCCGGGTTCCGCGTCGGCTTCGAACAGCTGGCGGTGATGCCGGCAACGGATGCGGCTGCAGGCATGCAGGTGGGTCCGATGGTGGAGGTGCAACGCGCCCTCGAAGTGGCCGCCTCGTTTGCCATCACCGCCGATCGGGATGCCGCTGCCGAGTTACGGGCAGCCGAGGTCACCGCCCTTGCGGCACTCGACGCCTATGAGGCCATCTACGCACTCGGCGAGTGACCGCGAGCCGGAGGACCACGAGCCGAGTGAACCCCGAGCCGGTTCCTTACGCGTCGGTGACGCAACGCCACCCTTCCGGGCGTTCGTCGGCGTCGAGTCGGGCTTGGGCTCGCTCGTCGAACTGCCATTGACAGACGTCGTCGAAGTCGATCACCATGCTCACCCACACGTTGTCGATGGGTCCAGCGCACTCCCACCCGTACGGGTTGGCCACCACCAGCAGCGGTGCAAGCGCGTCGGTGTCGCGCTTGCAGTAGGCGTCGAGGTCGGGCGCACCGAGCACGATCTCCGTGGGTTGGTCCGCGCCTCCGAGCCCACCGACCGCCTGGATCACGGCGAACGTACCGATGAAGCCGGCCGCCAAGCCGAACCCGGCGCGAGCGAACGCCCGGCGGTTCATTGACCGTTGCCCGCGAGCGCTCGGTCGACGTGCGGGCGCAGGAACGCCTGGCATCGAAGCGAGAACTGTTGCATCTGGCGCAGGCTCGGGTCGTCGAGACCGTGCACCCGAAGCTCGTCGAGCAGTTGCGTGCGATAGTTCTTCACGGTGTTGAGCTTCAGCCCGGTGCCGTCGGCGACGTTCTTGTAGGTGGCCTCGAGGTCGTGCTGCATCAGCACGTTCCACACCTTGGCGTGGCCTTGGTGCTGAATGAGCCGCCCGAACCGCTGCGGGGTCCGCAGCGGGTTGCGCTGCGATGGGATCAGCGGCTGGATCGCAGGGTCGATCGCCACCGGCCCTCCCTCGAGCACGTTGGCGATCATTTCGAGCTGGTAGTCGAGCGGGGCGGTCTTGGAGATGATGCTGGCGATGGGCAGCAGATCCCATGCGTCTCGCAGCAGATCGCCGACCCAGCCGTCGCCCTGGGTCATGATCACCAGCTTCGTTGCGGGATCGGCGGTGTGGATCTCGACGAGGGCGTCGAGCCCGGTCACCCGTTCCTGCGGGAATGACATGTCCACGATGGCCACGTCGTACGGACCGTTTTCGAGGGTCAGTTCGACGTCTTCGACGGCCACGCACACGTGCACGTCGTGGCCCATGCGGCTGGACAGGACATCGGCGAACAGCTCTGCGAGCGCAGCGGCGTCCTCGACGAGAAGTACTGCGTTCATGTGACGGCCTTTCGTTGGCGATGTTCGAACTGGGCGCGATGGCCGGCGCGATCGGAATCGAGGTCACGGTGGGCGTGACGGTCGGTGAACACCGAGATGTCGCGCCGGGCCGTTGCGGGTGCGTCGTCGAGCGAACGGGCAACGGTGACGACCATCATCGAACCACCGGGGGCGTCATAGCGTTGCACGGCGCTTGTGCCGATCTGTCTCAGCAGCGTGCTCAACCCCCGACCCGCAGGGAGTTCACCGAAGTCGAAGCCACCGGCATCGTCGGTCACCGCGAGCAGCACGCGCGTGCCACCGTCGATGAGCCGCAGGTCGATGGTCAGCCGGCTGGCCCCGGCGTTCACCGCGTTCGACGTCAGGAGCGACAGCGCACGGTTGAGCAGGATGGCGCAGTCGCGGTCGACTTCGACGTCGGTGGCGTCGTGGCTGGGCACCCGATCGAGCCGAACCCCAAGGCTCTGGACCCGCCGCAGGTGCGGTTGCAGGATCTCGTACACGCGTGAGCTGTCGCCGCTCATCATGTCGTCGAGTTGGCGCAGCCGTAGGCGATGGTCGAGGTCGCGGAAGCTCTGCCTCGATTTGGGTCGGGGTGGCCTTGCCTGAAGAGATCCGCAGCGAAGCGAGGTGGACCTCGCTGAGGACGTCGTCGTGCAGCCAGTGGGCACGGCGGACTCGTTCGTTGACGATCAGGTCGCGGGTTGCCTCTGCGATGCGGTCGTCGACCGCCGCGGCGAGCCGGTCGAGCGTCACCACGGTGGCTGCCACCACGAACAGCCCGAACCACATTGCGAGATACAGGCTGCCGAGCGTTCGCAGCGTGGGGAGCGAGTCGCCGAACACCGCAACGGCGAGCAGTGCACCGATGGCTCCGAAGTGGACCGGGCTCACGAGGAACCGCCTCGCCCACTCTCGGATCTTCAGGACCACACCGAGTGTGCCCAGCGTGAGCGAGGCGTCGGCACCGGCGAGCACACCGATCGAATAGACACCTGCGATGTGCACCCGCGGCAGCGCGGCCGCGATTGCCGCTGCGAGGAGGAGAAACGCCACCGTGCGCCAGACGAGCTCGAACCAGAACGCCCGTCCGACGACCTCGCGACCGCGCAGGATCTTCTGGTAGCGCACCGCCAGGAGGGCTGCAGCCACGGTGGCGGCCGCTGCCAGGGTCGTCAACGCCAGCCGGCGACCGGTGAAGGCATCGAGGTTCCACACATCGAATCGGGCACCGATGCTCGCCCAGATCACCGACACGGTGGAGGCTGCGCCGAGCAGTGCGCACCCTGCCGAGATGCGTTCCCCCAGCGCTGGTTTGGTGGGGCCGTCGTGCCAGATCCGCTCGCCGGCGAGCAGCGCAACCCACAAGTCGAACGCCCGGACATTTGGGGTGACAGTTTTCGACACTGCCAAATGATCCCACAATCCGGGGCTCCGAGCCCAGCTCGCTCCTTGTCGCACATGACCGTCAGCGTGTGCCGCAGGCCACCGGTCCGCCAGCCTCCAGCCCCGGCGACATGGCCCTTGGGCCGCCGCATGGTCCAGGGTGCATGTGCTGCTGCCGATTGGATCAGTAGCCTCGCCACGATGTCCGACCAAACGGTGTACCTCGAGCAGCAGGAAATGACGCTCCTGGACTACGCGGCCGTCGTCAGGCGCCGGAAGTGGCTGGTGATTCTCCCGACCGTGCGAACGAACCTCGTCGAGCACCGAGCGGAGCGAGGCGAGGCTGGCCCGCACGTCGTTGAGTGGTTGCTCCACCAACCGAATTGCGTCGACGTTGATGGCGCCGTCGATCACCCGCAGTGAGTCGGCGTCGACCTGTCCGAGCGAGGAGGAGATCTGCGCCGTCGTGCTGCTGGCGGTGGCGGCGAGGTCGACAGCCGCCGACACGTTCCGCGAGGTCCCGGGAATCAGTCCGGCGAGCTGCCCGAGCGGACCGTTGAGTCCGCGGTCGACGGACGCAAACGCATTTGAGGCATCGCCGAAGCGGGCAGTGGCCTGTTCGAAGTCACCGGCGTTCAACAGGTCGACGGCCTGACAGGCTGCGTGGTTGCCCTGGCTGAGACCGCTCCGGATCGAGAACCCCGACAGGCCAGCTGCCGCAACCGCTACGACCATGACGCCACCCATGACCGCGGTAGCGATCCAGGCGGGTCGACGCACCTTCGCCAGTCGACGACTCACTCCGGCGACGAACAGCAACACACCGATGGCCATGCCGATGATCGCCGAACAGCCCACCGATGAACGCAAGTGCCCCGAGCAACGCCAGCACTGGCTGCAGGGCGATTCCCGCTGCCCCTGCCGTCGCCCACCACGGCGGCGATCAGGGCCAGTCGGTCACGGCCGACCCCGTCGGTTCGGCGCCGGACAGCACCGCCGTGGGGCCGGCGACGACCGCGATGGCTACGGCGTTACGCTCGTTGACTCGGTTGCGGCGAACGAAACGTTGTGGATCGGTCACGTCGCAACGGGTGGGGAAAGGCTCATGGCAGGGCGGATGGTGAACCCGCCGCGCCAGCGGTCGGCTGGCGGGTCGCCTCGCTGTCGTCGGTGTCCGGACGCTCCTCGGGGCGCAACTGCGACTCGATTGCCGCAGGCGGCGGCCCATAGCCGCCGTAGGCGTAGTAGCCCTTCGACACCTGGCTGGCCTGGTTGAGCACCAGCCCGAGGATCGGCGCCCCGATCCGCTCGAGCCGCTCGAGCGTCTCGACCACGTTCGGTTCGGTGACCCGTCCGGCGTGGGCGACCACGAGCAGCCCGTCGACCGATCCGGCGAGCGCCACAGAGTCCGACACCGGGCAGCACCGGGCGCCGAGTCGACGACCACGTAGTCGTAGTGGCCGCCCATCTCGCTGAGGAGCTGGCGAACGCGTCGCCCGCTGAGCATCTCGCTCGGGTTCGACGGCACCGCGCCCGACGCGTACACGCTGAGGCTGGTCGCCGCCGTCGATGTCGACGTGGTTGACGACGTCCTTGGCGTCCATGCCGAGCATCAGGTCGGTGAAGCCCGGGCGTCTGCGGGATGCCGAACACCTCGTGCACCCGCGGCCGGCGCAGGTCGGCGTCGACGAGCGCCACACGATGGCCGGCCTGTGCGAGCACGACCGCCAGGTTGCGTGGCCGTGGTGGTCTTGCCCTCCCCCGCCATCGAGCTGGTGAGCTGGATCACGCGGATGGCTCGGTCGAGCCCGAGGAACTGCAGATTGGTCCGCAGCCCACGATACGCCTCGACAGCGGTGTGCCCCGGTTCGGTGATCGCAATGGGCCGGTTGTCGGGCGGCGGGTCGACGGGCACCACGGCCAGCACCGGCCGATCGGTGACCGCGCTCGAGGTCGTCCTCCGACCGCACCTTGTCGTCGAGGTAGTCGAGCAGGAACGCGGCACCGAGCCCGATGAGCAGACCGACAACAGCGGCAAGCACCGCGGTACGCGACGGCGTCGGCTCGACCGGAGAGGCCGGAATGGTCGGCCGGCTTGATGATCGCAGCACCACCGGTGCGCAGCGCGGCGTCCACCCGAAGCTGGTCGAGCGTGGTGTTGAAGTTGGAGATCTGGCTGACGAGCGCCGATGCGGCGCGGGTCGTCCTCGGTCGAGCGCATCGAGCTCGGCCTGCAGCCCGTCGATCGCCGTCTGCACTTCGGCGCTGGCGGCGAGCAGTTCGTTGACCGCCTGCTCACGGCGCACGTCGATGTAGGCGGTCGCGTAGGCATTCGCCAGCGTGGCCGCGTTTGCGGCGTTGGTATCGCGCACGGCGATCGAGATCACGTCGGTTTCACCGACCGCACTCGCGTTGGCACGGCGGTGGTTCGTTCGGCCGAGCCCGAGGTCGTCCTGCACCCGATGCGAACGGCTTGCCCCTCGATCACCTGGATCTCGGTCTGGATGGTGCGGTGTTGAGGTTGACGATCTGGTTCTCGAACAGCCCGTCCTGACCACGCGGCTGCACCAGCACCTCGGACGACGTCGAGTAGATCGGCGTCTGCAGCGCCGTCAGCGAACCTGCGACAGCGGTCGCGATCATGACCGCTGCGAGCACGAGCCACTTGCGTCGCGCAACGACGGTGGCATAGTCGCGGAGGGTCATCTCTGCGTCGTCTGGGCCCATAAGCCAGGGAATCGTACCGCTTCTTCCGATCCGGAAAGAGATCCGTGCGTCCACCGCCGATCTGACCCCGAGACGATAACCTTTCGATCTGTGACACCCTGATTGACAGCGTCCGGCCGAATTGGCCGAGGCGGGCTGGTCTGGCTGCGGTGGTCGCCATCGCATCCGCTCTCGTTGCGTGCTCTACCGCCAGCTCGACGGCGCCGCACCGTCCTCCACGGACACTACTGATCCCGCTGGCGCGACCCGCTGCACGCCCCCGGCAGCGAGCGGAGCCGGCGAGGTGACCGGTCTCGACGGCGGCTACGCCGATGGCCTTGCGCAGCTCGCTGCGCTGATCCGGCCGAACGTCCCGACGCGTTCATGGGAGCCAACGCGTCCGCACGCCTGCAGCACGACTCGGGGCTCTTCGTGCCACCCTCGGAGTGCACCGACGGAGCCGACCCCAACGCACTGGCAGACCTGCTCCCCGTCATCGAGCCCACCTACACCGTCGACGGCACGCTAGTGGCGGCCTCTTACAACGTGAGCACCGCCGTGATGATGTACGACCGCAAGCTCTGGCGGGAGGCCGGGCTCGATCCCGACGACCTGTTGCAGCTCGTGAGCCCGGACGAGAGGAGTGGCTTGACCTTCCCACCTCGGCGGCGATCGGCGATGCGCTCCACATCATCGAGAGCGGCGCCGACCGACGACACGACCAGCCCCACTCGTCGGTGACTGGCTGCGTCGAGATTCCAAAGATCGAAACGGGCGGCCACGGCCACCCAGATCACCGCAATGAAGCACACGGTACCGACCAGGGCGAAACCGGCGGCGACCCGCTCGCGGGGGCCGGTTGGATCGGGCCGTCGTGCCAGATCCGCTCACCGGCGACGAACGCCACCGAGATGTCGAACACCCCTTGTCGTGGCGTGTCGGGCGTCGGACTCACGGGAGGATGTTCGCAGGTCGGCGGGCCGTTGCCGCGGATTTCGGCATGTCGGCAGCGACATGTCGTCGTTGCTCACGGGGCAGGTTCCGCTCGGTATCGTTCGCGACCATGGCGGGTCTGCATCACTACCTGGTGCACGGTCTGCGGATGTCGAGCCAGACGATGCTGCCGATTCCCGACACGGATGTGGGCCCGGTGGACGTCGAGTATCGGGTGGCCCTGACGACCGACGACCTTCCCGGTGCGCCACGCGAACCGACGACCCGGACGATCCGTGGTGCGTCGAGCACTGGGCGGGTGATCACGTGTTCGTCGAGTTCCCGGGCTGGGCGACATTCGAGCTGGACCGCAGCCACGTGACGCTGCGAGGTGACGACACCGACGACGCCGACCTCGTCGCCCATCTCCTGCTCGATCACATCCTGCCGAGGATCGTGGCACTGCGGGGCGACCTGATGCTGCATGCAGCTGGCGTGGTGGGCCCGAGCGGCAAAGCACACCTCTTCCTCGGCCCGTCCGGCACGGGCAAGAGCACCCTGGCGACTGCGTTGGCAGCGGCAGGGTGGCCACTGTTGGACGACGACGGTGTGCGGGTGATCGAGACCGATGGCGTGTGGCTCGCCACGCCCGGCTATTCGGGTGTGCGCCTGTTGCCCGACTCCGCCGAGGCCGTCGTTCCCGGCTTACTCAAGGGACGGCCGATGGCGAAGGATCACCCGAAGCACCGGTATCCGGTCGACGGCACCACCCTGCGTATGGCTTCGGGTCCGGTTCCGATCGGGTGCATCTTCGTGGTCGAGCGCAACGACGACGGCGAGAGCACCTGCGTGACCACGATGGGTTTCGCCCGGAGCATCACCGCGCTCACCGAGCATGCGTTCCACCTCGCCGACGAGCCCACGGCGATCACCCGGCAGGCGTTCGAACATGCGGCGGCGGTCGCCGCCGCCGTTCCCGTGCGCCTGCTGCGCACACCGACCGGGCTCGAGACGATGCCCGCCACCATGGCAGAGCTGTCGAGGTTGGACGGAGCGCTCAGCTGAACTGCTCGGCCTGCATGGCGTAGAGCTCGGCGTAGACGCCGCCGAGTCCCATCAGGTCGTCGTGGGTGCCGTGTTCGGCCACCCGGCCGTCGAGGAGCACCAGGATGTGGTCGGCCCGGTCGCACGGTGGCGAAGCGGTGCGAGATGAACAGCACCATGCGGTCGCGTCCGAGTTCGCGCAGGCGGTCGAACAGGTCGCGTTCGGCCGTCGCGTCGAGTGAGGCGGCCGGCTCGTCCATGACGACGAGCGGTGCGTCGCGGAAGAAGGCCCGGGCGATCGCCACCCGCTGCCACTGGCCGACGGACAGTTCGGTGCCGTCGGCGAACGACGTCGACAGCCGGGTGTCGTAGCCCGTCGGCCAGCTACTCGAGGAACTCGTCGGCGCGGGCCCGGCCGGCGCGGCTTCGGATCGCCCGCGTCGTCGTCGAGCCGGTCGATGTCACCGAAGCCGATCACTTGCCGGCCGGTGTGCTCGAAGCGGGTGAAGTCCTGGAAGACCGGGGCGACCAGCGAGTTCTGACCGTCGGCGGGATCGCACTGAGCGGTGTCGACGTCGTCCCAGCGGATCCGTGCCCGTGCTGGGGGGCAGGAGCCCGCACAGGATCTTGGCCAGGGTGCTCTTGCCGGCCCCGTTGGGACCGACGACGGCGACGACCTGACCGGGCTGGAGTCGAGGTTGACGTCGACGAGCGCGTCGCCGTCACCGGCTGGGTAGTGGTAGCGAGGTGCTCGACCTCGATGCGAGCGAGGATCCGGCGGGTGGCGGGCGGGCACGTCGGCGAGTGCGGCCGGGGTCGGCGTCGTTCGCCGGCAGGGGCCTGCGTTGAGGTCCTCGAAGTCACGGAGGAAGACGACCCCTTCGACCATGGAGTTGAAGGTCGCACTCCCGAGGCCGCGGAGGCGTGCCGGCGAGCTGCTGGAGGGCCACGATGGCGACGGCGGCGTCGGCCACGCTGATGCTGGTCGTCGAGGGCGAGCAGCATCACGGTCGCCGACGATACCAGCGAGGTCCGGCGGTGATCGACGACCCGACCAGCGCAGCAGGATCGGTGCGCCACGACCGCCGGGTGTGGGCGACGCGTTCGGCGAAGAGGCTGTCATGGCGGGGCGGAGCCAGCCGGCAAGTCCGAAGGCGCGGACCTCCTGGCCTCGAGTCGGTCGGTGAGGAGCCGTTCGTGGTAGGAGCGGTCGCGGTCGAGTTCGGCGAGGTCGTAGCGCAGGCGGTACAGGGCCCGGGTGTTGAAGACGTTGACGACGGCGATGGGCACATAGGCCAGCGAGTGCGACAGGGACGAGCAGCGGTGCGACCGACAGCAGCACCGCGAGGACCGCGAGGAGGAAAGGACCTGGTCGAGAGCAGCGTGACCAGCCCCCACACGACTTGCCACGCGTAGGTGTCGGCTGTGCTCCCGGGCGCGCTGGACCTCGTCGTGGAACGACGGGGTCGTCGAACGCCTCGAGCTCAGCGGTGGTCGACGCTTCGAGCAGCTGGTCCATGGCATGGCGGTGGACCAGTTCGCCGAGCAGGATGCGGAGCTCGGCCATGGAGGTGTTGACCAGAGAGGTACCCACGAGCGAGATGCCGAGCAGCACGAGCCACGGGGCGAGGTCGGCGGCGTCCACGTCGGCGCTGTCGGTCAGCAGTTCGACCAGCTGACGCCCGATGAGCAACTCCGCACCGGTCAACAGTGCACCGACAACGGCGAGGGCAACAGTCAGCACCGTCTCCCGCGGCGCTGCCACCCACACCAGCCGGCCGGCGGTCCGAATGGTTCCGATCGATCCACGCCAACCGATCGGATGCGGGCTCGTGGCACCTGATGCGTCATCCACCTGACCAGGGTGCCAAGAGCAGCCGCTGGCTACGTTGTGGATGTGCCGCAGCCATGGAGCGAAGCAGGCGTTCCCGAAAGGGCATACCGATGAGCGCAATTGCCGGGGTCTTCAGCAGGCGAGGCGGAGTCAGACACCCTGACGAACTGGTCGGGATGCTGAGTGTCATGGCCAGTCGTGGCCCCGACGGACAGCGGCACCTGGTTCGGTGAACGAATCGCCTTGGGCCACGGCGCCCTGCATGCGACTCCCGAAGCTGTGCTCGAGCAGCTCCCCCTCGTGGACACCGAGACCGGCAACGTGATCGTGGCCGACGTCCGCTTGGACAATCGGTCCGAGCTGATCGAGCGGTTCGGCCTTTCCGGTCGTCGGCCGATCGAACTCGGCGATGGTCGCCTGATCCTCGAGGCGTACAAGCGATGGGGTGAGGCGTGCGTCGAGCACCTGCTCGGGGATTTTGCGTTCGCCATCTGGGATGACCCGAAGCGATCGCTGTTCCTCGCCCGCGACCATTTCGGCGTCAAGCCGCTGACGTATTTCGCGAGCCGGGGGTGCGTCACGTTTGCGTCGGACTCGCGGGCGGTTGTCGGTCTCAGCGATGTCCCGAACACGGTCAATCGCGATCGCGTGATCGACTTTCTCGTGGATTCGACGGAGTGGGTCGACACGACGGGAACGTTCTTTCAGGACGTGCAACGGCTGCCTCCCGCTCACACTCTGACGATTTCAGCCAACGAGGAGAAGCTGCATCGGTATTGGCGCCTTCCGGAGCCGGAACCGCTGCTGCCCGTTCGGACGCCGAGTACGAGGAAGCCACACGCGAAGTGCTCGACCTCGCTGTTGGGTGTCGACTGCGGGGCCGGGGCGACGTTGGGATCGTCCTCAGCGGCGGCATCGACTCATCCTCGATTGCAGCCACGGCCCTCGATCACGGACCGGTCCACACCTACTCCGCAGTCGCCACCGACGACGAGAGCGGGCGAATCCGCGGTCATCGACCTCCTTGCCGACGCACTTCCCATAAGCCCGACGCACGTGGACAGGTCGTCCGTCCGAGAGTTGTGCGGGGACTTCGCCACCGTGCAACGAGGTCGAGAGAGTCTGTTCCACAACGGCGCGATGCTCCGGAGCATCTACACGGTCGCTGCTCGGGACGGGCGGCGGTCGGTGCTGACCGGAGTGCTGGCGGACGAAGTCGTCTCAATCTCGCCGACTGACGCGATGCGCTGGTACCTAAGCGACCGTCGGTTCGCGCAACTGCTGATGCTTGCGTTCTCGAACGGCAACGTCAGGCTCCCAGTACGGAAGGGCCCACCTTGGTCGCCGAGCAGCGTCTGCAGTGTTGGACGTCAGCGAGCGAATCGCCGGACCTTCGGGCGCCCGGACGACGTTCTCATTGGGTCTCGTGGAAGCAGCGGCACACCGACGCGCCACCCGCATCAGCTCCGCCGGAAATGCGCCGTCTCGACGAGCGTCTCGAAGCGACACCGTGGACAGGACGGCGGGGCGACGGACCAGGTACCGTTCGACACCGGCTGTTCGACGCCGGCTACGCAGCCGCCGCGGGCTGGCACGCTACGACCGGACCGCAGCAGCTACCTCGATGGAGAGCCGTACCCCGTTTCTCGATCGCCGGGTCGTTGAGTTCTTCCAGTGTTTGCCAGCCGAGCAGCTCATCGCAGGGGGATGGACGAAGTCCGTGCTTCGCAGGAGCATGGTAGGTCGTCTGCCGGCGGCAGTGGTCTGGACCCGCGGCAAGCCCCACCTCGGCTGGACGTTCACCAGAGACTGGATCGATCTCAACCCGGCGTCGTTCCTAGGGGATGTTTTCCCCAGCATCCGCTCGGGCAGTACATCGAAACCACGACCGGCAGTGGGCCAAGCAGTCGCCATCGAGGACGGCCCCGACCCGCTCCTCCCACTCCTCGAACTCGGTCTGTGGCTCGACTCGGTCTCAACGTGATGTCGACGGTCGAGTCACAGTTCGATATGCTGCGGTTCCGCCAGTACTTGTCGTCCTCGAAAGGCCCCCGATGACCAACGCACTCCGACCAAAGCAGCCGTACGTCCGACCGCGTTTGCAACGGCTGGGCAGCATGGCAGCGCTGACTGCGGGCGGCCCGGTCAGCGGCATGGAGAACATGGGCGACGCATGATGAATGAGATGGGCTAGATCCGACGCCGTCACCGCCTCTTAGCCCGGATCTTTCATAGGGCTGCTTGAGCGGTGGGTGTCGTGGTCACGGTGAGTGCTCGGAATGCGGTGCGGACTCGGGCGATGGCGTCGATGACGAGTCTGGGTCCAGGGCCAGTCGTGATCGAGGCGGAGCCGGCGGCTGTTCGGGGTGATCCGTGCTGCGACGTGGAGCAGGCGGTGCCGGATCGTTTTGGGTGTCGCTCGGCGGAGTTGGCCGGTGCAGCCGATGCGTTGCGCCCAGCCGAGCAGGTCGTTGGCGGCGAAGCACAGGTTCATCCAGACCTCGTTGTTGACGATGTCGTCGAAGGGCAGGTTCGCGAGGCCGCAGGCTTTGGTGTCGCGGATGACGTTCTCGGCGCGCGCTCGTTGACGCTGCTGCAACTCGAGCGCGGCGACGTCGTAGCTGGTCTGGTTGGTGATGAACGCGGTGTGACGGAACCCTTCGATCGTGTCGAACAAGCGAGAGTTGCGCGCCGGGGTGCGGCCGCTCACGCCGCACGATCAGCCGGGTCCCGTCGGGCCAGGTGGTGAGGTCGACGAAGTCGGTGAGTTCGACGACTTCGGCGCCGTCACGGCGGTGCGCCGCCGGCGTCGATGGCGGGGTGCCAGCAGCCGGTCGGGACTCATCATGACGCCGTCACGGACACGGTGATCGATGTGGAACCCGAAGCGAGAACTCGAGGTTGCGGTCGACGCATTCCTCGGCGAACCAATGCGACGCTCCGCCAGCATCTGCACGGATCAACACCCGATGCTCCACCTCGTCCGGGTCGTCACCGACGCTCGTGACCGGCGCGCCACTCGAGCGGGAGTTGGTCGAGCGCGTCAGCGAGGACGGTGACGTGATCGACCGCGGTGTTCGACCCGGCGTTGCCCGGTCGCAGCTTGGCCGTGAGGACTTCGTCGGTCTCCGCGATGATCGCCAACAACGGGTGATGTCCGTAGCCGCGTTTGTAGTTCGGGCGGGCGTCTTGCTTGTCGGCTTTGGTGTTGATCAACGTCGCGTCGAAATCGATGATCAGATCGTCGCCGGCCGGACCCGCGCCCGCCGACCACGCCCGCTCACGCGCTGCTGCTCGCGCCGTGGCGATGCCACGGAGTTCGACCGGGCCGATCTGATCGAAGGTGCGCCACACCGTTGCCTCCGACGCGACCGGCCCGAACATCGACCGCTGCGAACGGATCGCTGCCAAGTCCGACAGACACGTCGCGCCGTCGGCGAGCGCGAGGATCATCTGCGCGAGCGTGCGACCCGGATCGTGACGACGCTGCGGCACCGCCGCCATCGCGGCGCTCAACCCGGCGGTCAACCCGGCCAGATCGGCGGTCTCCGCAAGCCACGCGATCCCGGCGTGAGAGACCAGTCCCGGCACCGTCGCCGGTCACCGTGCGCGGTCGAATCAGACTGCTACCTTGAACCATGAGAACGCCCTCCGAACCTCGGGAACTGATTGATGTGTCAGCAACACCAATCATCCCAGGTCGGAGGGCATTTTCATGCGACCACCAGACCCCGCTACGAAAGATCCGGGCTAGGCGAGATGACGGCGAGGAGCCCGTTGGAGACCAGATTCGAACAAGGGCGAAGACATCCATGCGGACCTTCTTGCTCCGTTCCGTCGAAGCCTTCCAGGACAGCAGCGACGGCACCATCCACATCGGACCCCAATCGAATCGCCTCCAAGACGCAGATTCCTACTGGATCCAGACCGAAGTATTGTTCGCTCGCCATATCGAGCAACACCATTTCGTCCTGCAACTGGCGCACCAGGACTTGCGTCGGCAGAGTCAAAACCGTGGACCCGTTGACCATTTGAGACTCCAGACGTCGCGTTGCAGGGATGGCTTCCGTCGTGCCCGAGCTGACGCAGCGGGACCACTCGTACTCTAGAGTTCCCGGGCCCGTTTCATCTACAACCAACGGCGCGCCGCCGATACGCTCGCCCACGTGTCGTACCAAGAACTGTTCGAACACGGCTCCTACATCGCCGATGACGTCAAGGTCAACGCCTACCGTCGAGCCCTGAAGAACGTGGTCAGGTCTGGCGACGTCGTCATCGACTTGGGATGCGGAAGCGGCCTACTCGGTCGTTGGCCCTCGAAGCAGGCGCCGACAAGGTCATCGCTGTCGACGATGGCCCGATCCTAGAGCTCGCCCGTGAGACATTCGAGGCCAGCGGCTTCGGCGAACAGGTGGAGTGCATCCGGGCACACCGCGTGACCTCACGTTGGCTACCCCGGCCGACGTGCTGGTCTGTGACCAGATTGGCGGGTTTGCGCACGAGGTAGGGCTCACCCAGGTTGTCGAGGGATCTTCTCGATCGAGGCGTCCTGAAACGCGAGGCGAGAATCGTGCCGTGCTCCTTGGATCTGTTCGTCGCCCCGGTTTCGGCGCCTGCGAGTGACGATCCGGTGCAACCATGGCTGACTCACACATGTGGGTTTGATTTCGGTCCGTTCATGCGCACAGCGACAAATACTCCCTTTCGCTTGACTGCCGCAGCCAACTGGTTGCTCGGCCCTGGTGTGCCCGCTGCACAGCTCGACGCCGGCGACGACGGGAGCATCGAGTTCGATGTCGTGTCGCAGATCGAGACGGCCGGAACGCTGACCGGGGTACTCGGCTTCATGAGAGCCCACCTCGATTGCCGATATGGGGTATCGCTTACCAACGATCCGGCCGACCCCGGCCACTTCCGTCGATGGCACGTCTATCACCCCGTCTGGCCGACGATCGACGTCGATCGGGGCGACGCAGTCACCATGAAGT
>CAVQST010000013.1:0-55105 GCA_963716075.1 Ilumatobacteraceae bacterium
CGATTCTCGCTCTGGGCTCCACATAACACCAGCTTGATGGCTATTTCTCAGTCACTGAGAATTTCGTGTCCAGGGCCCAACCAAGATCTCACCAAGATTTCGGTGTACGGTTGTCGCCGCGAAGGGGTCGTTGCGAGAGCGTCGCCCGGGCAACTGGGAGCTGATTGTTCAACTCCCGCGTGACGCTGCAACCGGCAATCCCAAGCAGCTCAGCCGGTCCCATGTCGGCACGAAACGAGAGGCCCAGCGTGCGCTTGCCGCCCTCGTCGCTCAGGTAGCGGAGGGCAAGATCTCGTCGTCGTCGACCTCGCTCAACGAGTTGCTCGCTCGATGGCTCGACCAGGTCGACAACCGGCTGTCGCCGACAACCGCCCGCGAGTACCGACGAATCGTGAATCGACGACTCGGGCCTGACCTCGGCCGTCTTCGTCTCAGCAAGATCACGACGCAGCGGATCGATGCGTACTACGCAGCGCTCACACGTGACCACGATCTCTCACCAGGGACAGTGCGCCATGTGCATGCCATCCTGCGCGGCTCGCTCGGCCAGGCGGTGAAGTGGGGCTGGATCCCGGTCAATCCTGCCGTCAGTGCATCACCGCCGAAGCTGCGAACCAAGGAGATCACTCCCCCGTCACTGGCTGCCACGAGGAAGCTGTTGGCGACCGCAGACGAGTACGACGTCGAGCTGGCGGCACTACTTCGCGTGCTCGCGGCAACGGGCGCACGACGGGGAGAGGTCTGCGGAATCCGCTGGTCCGACATCGATGGTGGCTCGCGCACGCTGTCAATCAAGCGGTCGATCGCGTCGGTTCCCGGTGGCACGATCGTCAAGGACACGAAGTCGCATGCAGCTCGGCGGATCTCGCTCGACGATGACACGATCGCGATTCTCGAGTTGCAACGCGATCGTGTGAAGCATCGTGCGAAGATGTGCGAACTCGCGTTCAACCCCGACGGCTACGTGTTCACCGCAACAGCCGACGGCTCCGACCCACTCCACCCGGACACGATCACCAAGGGATTCACTCGCGTCCAGAAGCGAGCAGGTTTGCACGGCATCCGGCTCCACGATCTGCGCCATCTCCACGCCACCGAGTTGCTTGCGGCGGGCGTACCGGTGCCGACGGTGAGCGGACGACTCGGCCACGCCAATTCGGCGACGACGCTGAACGTCTACGCCCACTTCCTTGAAGCGAGCGACCGCGACGCAGCAGATGTCATCGGCAACCTGCTCGGGCGAGATCAGTAGCAAGACGCTCCACGCCGGCTTTGGCGGTCGACCAGCGGATGACACAGGAGTATCGTTGTCGGCATGTCCGATCCAGCCGCACACGACGACGCCCTCCAGGGCCTGGTTGTCGTGTCTCTGGACGAGGCCATCCGACTCGCCAAGCCGTGGAACTGGGATGAACCGTCTGCTCTCGAAGGCATCAGCGACGGCGAATGGGATGCGTTCATCGCGGCACTCGAAGCACGGTGAGCGCTTCACATTCCGAGGTCGTGGTCATCGACACGATGGCTGCTTCGGCGCTTGTCAATGCTCGATTCGATCGAGGCCGAGCCGCTGCTTTCAGAGAGCTCATCGCGGGCCGACCGATCATCGTTTCGTTCGCGACGGTGACCGAACTGCTCTTCGGCGCAGTCAAGGCCGACTGGGGTGATCTACGGCTGAGGGCGCTCGAACGCGACCTTCGCGGATTCATCGTCGTTCAACCAGACGACGCCCTGATGGAGCAGTGTGCCCGCCTGCGGTTGGCTTGCGAGCGACGGGGTCATCCACTTGCCCAGAAGATCCATGAAGCTGACCGGTGGATCGCAGCCACTGCGGTGACGGGCCAACTCGACCTCGTATCAAACGACACGGTGTTCACCGACACCCCGGGCCTGACGGTCCTGACGACGAGCAATGGCTGAGCCAACTCGCATGTCCGAACTCCGGTGACGAGCCGGGTCGACAACGCTGCCAGCACCAGAGGCCCTCGCGCTCTCACAAACCTTCAACGAGCGAATCGAGCCGCGCTCCTCGGCCCAGAGCCTGAATCCACTCCGACAATCCAGTGGGCGCTCCAGATCGACAACCGCGTCCAAGGTCCCAACCCGCTCGTGAACGGCACTGATGCGCGTGGTTCGGTGCGCGAGATCGTGCTCCTGCGAGGGCTCAGCGGCTGATGCTGAGGATCCGGCGGGCACCGTTGGCCACAACAGCGAAGATGATGCCACCGGCGACGAGGTCGGGGATCTGCGAATCGGTCACGATCACGCCGATCGCTGCGCCGATCACGAGCATGTTCACCTTGATGTCATTAGCGGTGAAGATCCAGCTTGCTTGCAGGTGAGCTTCGCCGGAACGGACTCGCTGCAGAACAAGCAGCGTGGCAACGTTTCCGGCGAGAGCGAGCAGAGACATCACGATCATCGATCCAGGATCGGGAAGCTCGGTGTTGGCGAAGAATCGTCTGATCACCTCGACAAGGCCGATTGCAGCGAGGCCGAATTGGACGAATCCGCTGGTGCGAGCCAGCCGTTTCTTGCGGGCGGTTGCGGTCCCGACAGCGGCCAGGCTGAGCGCATACACACCGGCGTCCGCGCCCATGTCGAGCGCGTCGGCGATGAGCCCCATCGACCGGCTGATCACACCAACGGTGAGTTCGCCGACGAAGAACCCGGCATTGATCACGAACGCAAAGACCAGCGCGCTGCGTTCTCGTCGCTCGTTGCCTGGCGGGGCGATCTCACTGCTGTTGTCGATGTGACTGGTGCCAAGGCCAAGAGCGTCGAGTGCGGTGCCGATCGCGTCGGGCGAGGTGTCGTGGTCGATCACGACGTCTCGTTGGTCGAGGTCGACGCTGACGCGGTTGATGCCGTCGATGTCTGACAGCGCCATGCGCACCAGCTGTTCTTCGGCCACACAGTCCATCCCGGCGACGTGAAACCGGCTGATCGTCATCGCTGTCCCACCGGTGCGATCACGCAGCGACACCCGCGCCAGTGCATGCCGCTCAGACTATTGACCGCCGCCGAACCAGCGCGTATCACCGGGCACCCCGGACGACCCAGACCGCTCCTGATCGGCACTTCTTCCGCACCTCGAGGCGCCCATAATGCTCGACCGGCTGAGCGTCAACGGCATCACCTACCGCCGCTTCCGGACTGCCCCGAAACGCTGAGTCAGGGACCCCCTGTCCGGTTGGTGAACCGCCGTCGGACGCGCGATCCACCCGTTCAGAGACCCGCCACTGAGACAGGATCAACGGCTGGCGTTCGAGTCGCCGACGCCACGACTTCGTGCGTGGACGCGATCAAATGAGGCGCTTTCAGCTCGTCTGCTGTAGCCGGTACTCGCGCACGACCTGCGGCTGAATGACCGACGCCGATGCATCGTCGCCGTGCAGGACGTCGGGGTCGAAGTCAATGCCGTTCGGCCAGGAGATCGTGCCAGCAACCGAATCGACCGCGATCCCAGCGAAGACCTCATCATCGTGGATCGTTGCGAGCACGCCAGGCAGTGCGTCGGGGAAGTCGAGTTCGCGTACGAGGTCATCGGAGAACGTGATGCGCAAGAAGACGCGCGCCGAGATGCTCGACGCCTGTGACGCGGGCGAGAACGGCTGCTCAACCAGGCGCGCTGCGGTCCCGGGAAGGTCACCTCTGATCGTGCCGCCATCGTCGATCCGGATCAGAGTTTCGTGCTCGGCGTGGATCGCGTGGAAATGAAGGCGGGTTGTGATCAGCAAAGTACATGTAGATCGCGATCCCGTAGAACTCGCTCAGCCGAGGCACCCGAACAACCTACGAGGCCCAGGGTCTTCTCTCATCGGACCTGACGAGGGTGGGAGGAAGACCCCTTTTGGGGTGTCCATGACGTAGTCGACGCAGGTGTTCGGTGCGTCGTGGACGCGTTATCTGGAGTGTGTCTCCGACGCACTGCGAGCCCATTCCTCTTCATTGCCGCCCTTTCAAGCTCGATGCCACCCGACGTGGAGCGTGTCGAGGACATGTCCACGACGCAGACCCGCAGGTCACCACCCTGTTCCGCAGACGGACTCGAGATCAGGCGCGTCTGCGAGCGGCGTAGCCGAGGTCACGGTCGGCGGGTGGTGGATGGGTGCGACTCGATCACCCTCCAGGCGTCATCGGTCAGATTCGTCGCGAGGTCGTGCAGGGCTCGCGCTGCCGCGAGCTCTTCGCCGACCTGCGGCATCGACGGATCCGTGGGGTTGCGTCGGGAGCGGCCGTGGCCGGAGAACGAGCGGTCGCCGGCGTCGAGGTGCACGACCATGTCGCAATGGTCATCGTCCTCTCGGGTCTGGAACACGAGCGTCCAGCGGTGCGGTTCGAAGCTTTCCATGAACCCACCGTCCGTCCGGGAGGCGGACGCGCAACAGGGCCAGACGTCCCCACGATGCCCCCGGTCGCTTCGGGAGGCGTGGTCCGTTGGCCACCACGCTCGGGGCAGCGCAGAGCTCGGCGCATCAGAAGGGGAGTACGCCCCTATCGCAACCGAGCCATCGGGTCGCACAGTGGGTGACACGACTGAGGGGAATGCCATGGCCACCACGGACGAGCGATCGGACCGACACCGACCTGCCAATCCGTTCCGCGTTGTGCTCACCGGCGGGCCCGGCGGCGGCAAGACCACCGCAGCCGACCTGTTCCGACGGGAGATCGGTGATCGGGTGGTGATCGTTCCCGAAGCGGCGACCCTGCTCTTCTCGGGCGGGTTCCCGCGTCCGGATCGATCCGCAGCTCAGCGCAGCGCCCAGTCGGCGATCTATCAGGTGCAACGAAGCCTCGAAGACATCCAGGCCGCTCAGTATCCGGACCGCATTCTGCTGTGCGACCGGGGAACCGTCGACGGCGGAGCCTATTGGCCGGACGGAGCACCCAACTTCTACGACGCGGTCGGCTCGTCCCACGCCGCCGAACTGTCGCGCTACGACGCCGTCATCTTCTTCGAGACGGCTGCGCTCGGCGATCACGGCTTCGAGAGCGAGAACCGATACCGCACCGAGTCGCAGCAGCAGGCGATCGACCTCGATGCGCAGCTCCGGGTGCTCTGGAGCCCGCATCCCCATTTCACCGTGGTTCCGCACTCGGCATCGTTCTTCCGGAAGATGACGATCGGTCTCGGCCTGCTCGAAAGCCTCATCGCCCAACTCCCGTCGCTCGAGCACACCGGTGCCGACCCAACGCACCGAATGGTGCCCGGCGACGAATTCGACCGACAACGCAAGGACACATCACCATGACACTCGACCGCAAGATCCGATTGATCGCGGGCACACTCATCCTCATCTCGGTGGCGCTCGGTGCCTGGGTGAGTCCGTGGTGGCTGCTCTTCACGGCCTTCATCGGGGTGAACCTCGTGCAGTCATCGATCACCAAGTGGTGTCTCATGGAAGACATCCTCCGAGCCACGAAGATCCACACTGACGCGTGACAGCCGCTGTTTCGTCAGCCCCGACCTCGGCGCTCCCCGAACCCGCCCGGTGGAATTCGATGTGGAACTGGACCTGGCCGGTCGTCTCGACATGGCGGCGTTCGGACATGGTGGAGTTCAGGACACCGCTTGTCGCCTTCAAGGGCGCACGCCGACCGGCCGCGTTATTCGCCGAACACGGTGACGATGTCGAACTCGCGGAACGTCGGGCCATCGCTGCACAGTGCTGAGAACTCTGCCGCGAACGCTCCGGTCTCGTGTCGTTCAGAGTTCTGGGCGGCTGGCTCGGCCGACTCGAAGGCAACCGCCAGGACGAACCGACTGGGATTCGATCGGTCCTCGGCGAGCGCCGAACGCTGGGCGGTCCCGGTTCCAATCGCGTCGGAGTCCAGCGCGTCATCAGCTCATACATTTCGCTCCGCTGCTCGGTGGCAAACTCGATCGATTGGATGAGGGCCATGATGCGCCCCGTTCTGCGGGTCCGTCGAGGGAGGTCTCCTTCGACGGACCGTCCGCCTCGGGGCAGTCTCCACAGGCCGCCAGTTCACAGCGGCGGGCGCACGTACGGTTCGTCGTGTGATTTCCCCTTTGGAGTCGCGGCCAGACCTGGGCGACGGTCCCCCACGGAGCGAACTGACCTGGGCTGATCGGGATCGCAGGCTGGCCTCGTCGAGCAGAGGGTGCCACCGAATCAGCGACACCCTGTCCGGTTGAGGAACGGCTGTCGAGACGGGGCAAGCTACACCCGGCCATCGAGTCGTCAAGGACCGTCCGTTGTTCGTTCTTCAACGGGTCATTCACGGGGCTGATGCAACAAACTCAGACGAGCGCGATGGTTTCGTTCTCCTGAGCGATGCGCGAGAAATTGGGGAGTGTTCGTGCCGACCCGCTCGACTTCGAATGATCTTCGAGCACGCTGCTTCGCCACCTGCTTGGTGCACGATCGATCCGGCGTTCTGCAATTCTTGTAGCGGTTCGCGTCGGTTCGGAGGTTGAACGGGGTGGTACGACCATGACGACATCAGCCGACAACTTTGCCAAGTTCTTTCAAGAGGTGGAGCCGCGGCTGCGTCGCGCCTACGGCGCACGGGTCGCCCCGCAGTACGTCGGCGACGCCGTTGGCGCGGCGCTGGAGTTCGCTTGGAAGCACTGGGATCGGGTGGAGCCGATGGAGTACCCGGTCGCCTACCTCTACCGGGTGGGCCTCTCGAAGTCTCGGCGCCGCAAGGAGGGTCGCCTCCCGTCGCCGCCGCCGACCGAGGTGGCACATGTCGAACCGGCGCTGGTCACAGCGATGCATCGCTTGCCGCGTCGCCAGCGCGAGGTGCTGTGGTTGGTCGACGCCTGCGACTGGACGCCCACCGAGGCGGCCGACGCGCTCGGCCTGTCGGTATCGGCGGTTCGGACGCACCGCACCCGAGGGCTTGGCCGCCTTCGCCAACAACTGGGGGTGAAGATCGATGCATGACGTGTCTGATCAACTTCGCACGTGGTCGAGTTCTCTCGGCGAACTCCATCGACCCCGTCGAGATCGAGGCGGTCACCTCCGGATCGTCGTCGACCACGGCCGGGTCGACCAACCGACGCTGGGGACTGATGGCGGCATCACTGGTGGCCGTCGCGTTGACCGGCGTGGCCGTCGTGGTGGCCCTCGGCGGTGACGACACCGTCCGAACCGGTCCTACCCCGATCGGCACTGAGGGCTCCAGCGTCCCAGCCACGGAGCCCGTTGCGACGGCCGACGCTGCACCTCCGACCGATGCCGAAATTGCGGGACCGTCGGACACCACGATCGAGCCCAGCGTCTTCGATCCTTCGCAGCTGCCACCAAGCGACGCATTCGACCCGGCAGCCGGCGGCCCGACGCTGTCGGGCCCGTTCACGGTCTCGTTCGCCGGAGCGCCGCTCCAAGAGATCTCGGTGTCGCCGTCGGGCCGTTGGATCGCGGTCAACCGGTCCGATGGCATCTGTCTGCTCGACACGACGCTGGGAACCGCTGAAAGCACTGACGGCTGTCTCGAGTCGTCTCCGAGCGTTTCGCCGAATTCCCTTGCCTGGTCGCTCGATGAATCCCAGCTCGCCTTCTACGAGAACCTCTTCCAATTCGGCGGTGATTCCGACATCTATTCGGTGGATGTGGCGACCGCCGCGATCGAGTCGCTGACCGACGACGGCACCGACGACGCCGAGCTCGGAGACCTCGACATCTCGCCGTTCTTCGGTGCCGACGGGACGTTGCACTTCTTCCGGTTGGGCAGCGAGCCGGGCACCTCGACACTGTTCGAGTTCGGCGACGAACTGACGCCTCGCGACGGCGTAGTGCTTCCCGGACTGCCGGTCGGGGTCCGTGCAGATGGGGACGGCTGGGTCGTCCGTGTCGCGCTGCTGTCCGAGGACGAACCGCGGGGTGCCGTGGTGAGGATCGGTCCCGATTTTTCGGTCTCGGACGCAATCGAGCTCGAAGGTCTCCAGTCCCTCGGCGGTTTCGTCGACGTCGAGAACGGGCGCGCGCTTGTCCGGCAATTCCGCATCGGCGGCATCGGCCTGACACTCCTCGACCCGTCTCGATCGGACTCACCGACGTTCGTCCCGACGACCGTGGAGACGTCGGATCGTGCCATCACGGGAGCAGGACTGTCGCCCGACGGTTCGAGCATCGTGCTCATCGTCGAACACCGAACCGATCCGTCTGGCCACCAACTGGTCGTGGCGCCGATTCTCGACGACGGCTCGGTCGGCCCCCTCGGCGTCGTCGCCACGGGGGAAGAGTTCGCACCGAACGACGGCGACGTCACCATCCGCCCAAAGGGCCTCGGTGACCAGGGCGAGATCGTGTGGACCGACGACAAGATCATCTACGGCCTCGGGCCCAACGAACTCGTCACCCTCGACATCACTCCCTGACCAACGCACGAGAGGTGTCTCGAGAGGAGCCTCCATTGTTCGCCGAACCCCGACGCGCACAGCATCCGCACGGAAACAGGCCAACCCGTTGGGACAGCTTCATCACTCCACCTCTGTTTCTCGCTTCCAGTGTCCGGCTCGCCGCAGGAATCCAGCCAGAGGACAAGGGCATGTACCTACCGGCTGACAACATCAGATGACGCGACAACAAATCGGAGCAACACAGCACGCGTCGGGAGCGTCTGGTAGCTGATCGTCAACTGATACACGACGGAGCGCCGCAGTCGCGGTCGACGAGCGTGTCTCCGACCTCGACGTCTTCCAGGCGATCATCGAACAGGTCGTCGCAGCCGCGCACTGACCAGGATCTCGCGATCGGACGTGACAAAGGGTCTGACCCCTGGCGTTACGGGCAGATGCCTACGGGGTGGTGATCGCGTCGCCGATGAGGCGGGCAGCGGCAGCCACGCCGGAACCGCCGATCGGCGCGCCGAGTGCGTGTAGCCCGGACTCGACGGTGCCGAGCGTGCCGAGCAGCATCGGCGGATTGAGGTGACCCATGTGCCCGATCCGGAAACACGGTTCGTCCAGGCCGATGCCGAGTCCAAGGGTCAGACCCGCTCGGTCCTCGCAGATCCGCCGCAATTCGTCGGCGTCGACCGTGCCCGTCGAGATTGTCGTGACCGCGTGCGAGCGTGCGGCCGGGTCGGTGATGTTGCACGACAGTCCACCGTCGGTGTGCCACGCGTCGACCGCGGCCCAGACCGAGCGGGCGAGGGTCTCGTGGCGCGACCACACGTTGTCCAGGCCCTCGTCGAAGATCATGTCGAGCGCCTCGCGCAGCCCGTAGAGCAGCGGGATCGGTGGTGTGCCGTTGTAGAGCTGATAGTGCGCGTCGACGTTGCGACGAGACGCCCAATCGAAATAGCCGACCCGCATGTCGGCGTGTTCGTGCGCCGCCAGGGCCTTCTCGTTGGCCCAGACGAATCCGAGTCCCGGTGGCGTCATCAAACCCTTCTGGCTGGCTGCCACCGTGATGTCGACACCCCACTCGTCCATCTCGTAGCGATCGCATCCGAGCGATGCGATCGCGTCGACCATCAGGAGGGCGGGATGGCCCGCGGCGTCGATCGCACGCCGAATTGCCGCGATGTCGTTGCGGACGCCGGTTGCAGTATCGGTGAGTACGACGAGGACGCTCTTGATGCTGTGTTCGGTGTCCGCCTGCAACCGTGCTTCCACCGCGTCCGGATCGACAGGCCTGTCGCTCGCTCCTGGCAGCACCTCCACGTCGGCGCCGCTGAGCGCGGCCTGTTCGCCCCACACCACGGCGAACGTCCCCGATTCGAGCACGAGGACCCGCTCGCCGCGCCGCATCGTGTTCGACACCGCCATCTGCCATGCGGCATGGCCGTTGCCGATCACGATGAACACCTCGCCCGACGTCCGCGCGATCGATGGCAGGTCGGTGAACAGGCTGTTCGACACGTCGAGTAGCGGGCCGTCGTAGATGTTCGGCATCGGACGCTGCATTGCGCTGAGCACCCGATCGGGGATGATCGACGGGCCGGGAATGGCGACGTGGGGACGTCCGTGACGCAGCGTCATGCGGCGAGGATACGGCGACGGGCGCATGGACCGCTCGAACTGTCCGAGGCTTGGGCCGTGGCCGGCGCGAGCCAGAATCTCGTCGGTCACGATGGATACCCGATCACGGGGCAGGTCAGGTATCGGCGGCGATCACGAGTCGCTCGATCGGCTGACCGGTGACCTCCGCGATGATCTCGAAGTCCTTGTCGAGATGTAGAACGGTGAGCCCTGCTGCTTCGGCGGTTGCAGCGATGAGGAGGTCCGGGATCGATGGGGCGCGATGTTGGCCAAGGTCCGCAAGCGCGAGTTGGACTGCGACCGCACGGTCCTCAATTCTCGGGGTGAGGTATTCAACGGGCAATGATGCGAGTGGCGGCTTGGCCGTGCTCTGGCGAAGTTCGTTCGCCGACCTCGCCGAGAAGCCGACCTCGAGTCGCGTGAGTGTGCTGATGCGGACAAGCCCGCGCTGGATTCGGGCTGCCCAGGTAGCGGCGTCAGGGCAAGCGGCGAGTCGTACCAGAGCGGACTTGTCGATCAGCCACGTGGTCACCGCCAGGCGCCGTCCATGACCGTGTCATCGCCGAGGTCGGCGAACGTGTCAGCGAATGCTGCAAGGTCGTCAGTGGTGACGTCGAGGAGCGCTTCGCTTCGCTCGCGTGCCAGAGTCCGTCGCAGGTACTCGGTGCGTGACAGGCCAGCACTGTGCGCCTTGGCATCGATCGCCGCCAACACGTCGTCGGGCACATCGCGGATCAGAATGTCGCTCATCATTCACTCCTCCAACTCGTTGGTATCGCATGATATCACTCAACCAGTTCGAGTGTCGTGTGAGCTCACCGACGACGCGCGTGCTCGCTCACCGACGTGCCGTTCTGGGTGAGCAATTCGCACCGTGACGAGTGCTGACATGCGTACCCGCCGCCTCTCCCGACGCACAGGAGGTGGCAACACTTCGGGGGCAGCGTGTTGAACGGCCCAACGGTTGAGCGTCGGTCTCTCACTCGTAGATCGCCAATGATCCACGTAGGCGAAGACACGAACGAGAGGCGCCCGGCAGACGACATCGAACCCAAACGGAAAACGACACCACCACGAGAACCGTGATGACCAGCTTGATCTGCAGCGAGCCACACAGGTGTACCTGGAGTTCATCTCGTTCATGTCCCATCAGGCGGTCTTCGACAGCCACGAGCACGAGAGCGAGATCCGCGAGAGCCGCGACGTGCTCGACGTGTCTGAACGTCGAGCAGGGCCCGGTCGTGGTCGAAACGCCTCCCAACATCCTCGGCGTCGTCGACGACGGCTGGATGCGATACGTCACAGATCTCGGCAACGCCGGGCCCGACCGGGGCCAGGGCGGTTCGTTTCTACTGGTCCACGACGACGATCGGGGCGAGCTTCCCGATGGCCACTACGTCTTGCGAACCCCGACATACAAGAACTGGGTGATGGCGCGGGCCTTCGTCAGCGACACAGGCGAGGGTGAGAGTGCGCTGAGCTGGTATCGGAAGAACTTCCGTGTCCACCCGTTGGCCACCGGCCCCGACCCCGATGCCACCTACGTGCCCAGTGATGCGAACACGGACCGCAAGTACGAGTACCTGTTCCTCGGGGGCCACCATGACTTCATGTCCGAGGATGCTCTGTGGCTCGACGCCAGATTGCTGTACCACTACGAGGCGATCGTCGTGGACCCGGCCACTTGCCACCGGACATCCCGGCCGCGAACTTCTGGTCGGTGACCGCGTGCCACCCCGAAACCTGGTCGCTCCTGGCGAACGGTGAGGACAAACCGTCCCGTAACAGCTACGAGGATCTGCGCTGGAACGAGGACGGCTCGATCGACCTCTACGTCGGCCCCACACCTCCTGAGGGCCGACTGATCGATCCCAACTCTCATCTCGAAGCGCACTGCGCTGCCGGGACGTCCGATCGGCCTGAACACCAGCTTCGTCGTTCAGTGGTCCTGGAGACCGCTTCGCATGTTGTAGTGAGCTGCCTCCTGTCGGCTGCCCTCAGGCAAGCGGTCCCACCGATGGACGACCTTGCGAGGCAGAACTGCTCAAACAAACCGAGTCCACAGCGATGGCTTGTCGTCTTCCGACCCCACGTCGTCACCCTCGGATACCCGACCAACGGGTGGCGTCCGTCTCGATCAGCATCGCGATGGTATCGAACCGACACCATCGCCGTCATGGCAATGACGCTGCATGATCGCCGATCGACTCCGCACACTCGCCGCATGACGCCAGCGCGGGATCATCACACCGGCATGCGAGACTTCACCCGATGGCGGACATCCTGCGAGTTGCGCAACTGTCGGACACCCACTTCTTGGAGCGGGGAATCGAACCGGAGGGCGGCCACGGCTACGACACGTCCGAAGCGTTCGACGCCATACTCGACGACCTGAGCGGCCGCGAGTTGGACCTCGTCGTGGTCACCGGCGACATCGCCGACCACGGGCATGCCGAGCAGTACGAGATCGCTGCGGCGGCGTTCGCCCGCCTGCCGTTTCCGGTGTTCGCGTGTCCAGGAAACCACGACGTCGACTCCCCGTTCCGCGCCGCGTTCCAGGCGCCGAACCTGTTCGTCCCCAGGGTGACCCAACACGGCCCGTGGTCGTTCGTCTACGCCGACACCAATGCCGGCGCCATGCACACCGACCACACCGGCCGACTGTTCGATCCACCCGGTGACGACCGCTTGCATGGCAACGGTTCGCTCGGCGACGCCGAATCGGCATGGTTGCGCGCAGCAACTGCCAGCCACCACGCCGACCACGTGTTCGTCTGGCTGCACCACCCGCCCGACGCCGACGTGCCGCTCTGCAATGACCCCGCATACACCATCGAGTGGGAAGCGGTGGTCGCCGATCGTCCCAAGATCCGTGGCTTCGGTGGCGGCCACACCCACGTCCCGTCGGTCTACGAGTTCGCCGGCCGCCCGGTGTTCGTGGCCCCATCCTTCAAGAACAACTTCGATCTGCTGGCCAGCACCTGGCTCCCGCCGGGCTACCGAACCTACGAATTCGGCATCGACGGCACCATCACCAGCGAGGTCCACCTCATCGACGACACGCGTTGGCCTCGCCGTCCATTCGGGCGGGCGATCCGCTCGTTGTTCATGGGCGAGATCTCCTACTCGGAACTCGCCGAGATCACGGAGCGCCGTACGCGGTCATGACATCCACGAACCATGCGAGCGAACGCCTCGATGCCCTGATCGAACGATTCGACATCGACGATCCCAGCTTCATCGCCGACCCCTACCCCATACTCGGCGCGCTGCGCGAGGCGACGCCCGTGTTCTGGAACGAGCGCACCAACCAGTGGATGCTCACCCGCTTCTCCGACGTCGCCGCAACACTGCGCGATCGCCGCATGGGGCGCGCCTACACCCACCTGTACACGCCCGCCGAGTTCGGGCAACACGAGCCAGACCCCCGCTGGGCGGACTTCCACCGCCACGAGGAATGGTCGCTTCTCTGCCTCGAACCGCCGGATCACACACGGTTGCGCCGGCTGATCTCGCGGGTCTTCACACCTCGCTCCATCGCCAAGCTGCAACCCGACATCGAACGCGAGGCCAACCGGCTCCTCGACCGCTGTCGCGAACTGGGCACCTTCGACGCGATCGCCGACTACGCCCAGCCGTACTCGGTTGCCGTCATCTGCTCGATGCTCGGCGTGCCCAACGAAGATGCACGCCTCCTGCTCGACTGGTCGCACGCGATCGTGAAGATGTACGAACCCTCAGCCAGCGACGACACGAAAGCCGCTGCCAACCAAGCAGCGGCCGAGTACACCGCGTACACGCTGGCGCTCATCGCCGACAAGCGTCGAACCCCCGACGACCTCCTGATCTCGCAACTCGCCCGCGTCGAAGACGACGGCGACAGCCTGACCGAAGGTGAGATCCTCTCCACCACCATGGTGCTCCTCGAAGCCGGACACGAAGCCACCGTGAACACGCTCGGCAACGGCCTCCGCGCACTCATGCTGCACCCCGACCAATGGCAGCGACTCACCAGCGGTGACGTCGACGCACGGACCGCAACGGAAGAGCTCCTGCGGTGGGATTCCCCGCTGCAGCTGTTCGGGCGATGGGTGCTCGAACGCGACGTCGACATCGCTGGGCAGCGGCTGGAGCTCGGTGATGAAGTCGCCATGCTGTTCGGTTCGGCGCAACGCGACCCGCGGCGGTTCGACGAGCCCGACCGCTTCGACATCGGCCGAGGCGACGCCAGCCACATCGGCTTCGGTGGCGGCATTCACTTCTGCGTGGGTGCTCCCCTCGCACGCCAGGAGATCGCCACCTCGCTCGCGGGCCTCGCCGAGCGCTTTGCCCACCTCGCGCTCGCCGACGAGCCCGCCTACCATCCGACCTTCGTCATCCGCGGCTTGCAAGCGCTGCGGGTTGCCAACGACCCGTGACACCGTGGTCATCATCGAGAGCGGAGCCGCGAGTGACCGAACCCTGGGACGACATTGCGCAGTGGTGGGTCGACACCGTTCGTGACGATCCCCGCGACTCGAGCGATCTGCTCACCCTGCTCGACGAACTGATCGTCGGCACGGGCGGAACCACGATCGACCTCGGCTGCGGCGAGGGCCAGGTGATGCGCCACCTCGGGCCGCCGATCATCGGGACCGACATCTCGGCTCGGCTCCTCGCGGTCGCGGCCACCGCCGGACCCGTCGTTCAGGCGCGTCTCCCAGACCTCGGATGGGTTCGGGCGGGAGCCTTCGATCGCGCGGTGTGCGTCGGCGCCATGGAGATGGTGGAGGATCATCGTCGCCTGTTCAGCGAGATCGCAGCAGCGGTGGTGCCCGGCGGACATCTCGTGGTGGTGATGAACCATCCCGTCTCGACCGCGCCCACCTCTGAGCCACTGGTCGATCCGACCGGCGAGATCCTGTGGCGTTGGGGGGACTATCTCTCGCCGGGACATCTGGTGCAGATCGTCGAAGAACGCGAGGTCGTGCTCTTCCACCGACCGATGGGCGAGTTGCTCAGCGCTGCAGCCGACGCCGGGTGGCGGCTCGAGCGCCTTGCCGAACGCGCACCGAGCGCACAGACCATCGCGCTCTTTCCGGAATACCGCGGGCAAGAACACATCCCGACGGTGCTCGGTTGCCGGTGGGTTCGAGGCAACTGACCGCGAACGGAACGGCCAGCGTGGAACCACGTGCGGCCGGGGTCCGACCCGAGCCCCCTTGTCAGAGCCGCAGCGTGTCGAGGAGCCATGCATCGAGGCGCTCGACGATGATGTCATCGCTCTTGGCGAGCAGATGACCATCGCCGGGCAACTCGACGACCTCGCCGTGACCGGCGATCGAGGCCACCACGTGACTCGCCTCCATCGGAAGCAACTCGTCTCGATCACCGTGGAACAGCAGCAACGGACGTCCGTCGAGCGCACCGGCGACCTCGCAGCCCGCCGACTGTGTGGCGAAGGTGACCACACCGACCACGGAGTCGGGCATGATCACCGCAGTGCGGATCGCAACCGCGCCACCGAAGCTGTGCCCCATCAACACCACCCGGTCGGCCCCGGCATCTCGAACCATCTCGACACCGCACGCCAGGTCGTGCGCACACAGATCGAGGTTGTTCGGTTGGCGATAGCCGACCCGCGCCACGGTGACGCCCTGCTCGGCCCATCGCTCACCGAGGCGCTGGTACAGCCCGTGGCCTGGGCCCAGCACGCCGCCCATCGCCCCACCGCACGCCACGATCGCCGCGCCGGTCGGCGCGACGCCGTCGGGCGGGTCGTGGCGGAACACGCTGAGCAGCCCCCTCGACGTGTACACCTCGCGGTGGACGAGGCGACCAGTCGCGCTGTCCGAAATGGCCACCTCGGTGGCAGCAAGCGGATGGAGCGCTTCGAGCGCGGTCGGCTCGGTCGGGTCTCCCACGACTGATTAGCGTACAAATGCACATGATCCCGCCCGCCACCGGAACCAGCACCGTCGATTTCCGCAACCGGACCGACCGTGAACATGCGCGCCGGATCGGTCGGGCATGGATCGAACTTCGCCGCGGCGCGGCGGCGGTGAACCTCCGCTCCTACCTGTTCGGCGCCGAGGAGGCGCTGGAGCAGGGACAGATGGACGCCCTCGATCTGCTCACCCGACGCGACGAACGTCCGATGAAGGAACTGGCCGCTCGACTCCGGGTGGAACCGTCGACTGCCACCCGTGCGATGCAACGCCTCGAGACCGATGGCCTCGTCGAACGCTTCACATCTCCCGACGATGGCCGTGTGGTGCTGGTGCGGATCACCGAGGAGGGCCGCCGCCGACACGACGACGTCGCAGCCCGACGTTCGATCGCGATGATGCACATCCTCAGCGCCTTCGACCCCGACGAACGGTCACAGCTCGCCGACCTCCTCGACCGTCTGATCGAGTCGATCGACGTCGTCGTCGACGCGCCTCGACGACCCCGGTGCTCGGTCCAACGCCAGCAACACCACCGACATCAGCGGCGAAACGATCTGACAATCGGCGCCGCTGCGGCGCCCCCGATCGACACGACGGGTACAGTCGCCGACATGGCCGACCAGGCGAGCTTCGCCGACGACGCAATGCAGTACGCCCCGCAACTGTTCTCCGCGGCGGTGCGCATGACCCGCAACCGCAGCGACGCCGAGGACCTCGTGCAGGAGACCTACCTCAAGGCGTACCGCAGCTACCACACGTTCACCGAAGGCACGAACCTGCGAGCGTGGCTGTTCCGCATCCTCACGAACACGTACATCAACATCTACCGAGCGAAGCAACGGCGGCCGAACGAGACCGACCTCGGCGAGGTGGAAGACCTCTACCTGTACAAGAACATCGGCGCCCTGCAGAACGCTGCGGTGGGTCGCTCGGCCGAGGAATCGCTGATGGAACTGCTCCCCGACGACGAGGTCAAGCAAGCACTCGAGGACCTCCCCGACAACTTCCGGCTTCCGGTGATCCTCGCCGATGTCGAGGGATTCGCCTACAAGGAGATCGCCGAGATGCTCGACATCCCGATCGGCACGGTCATGTCGCGGCTGCACCGGGGAAGAAAGTCGATGCAGAAGACGTTGCACGATGTTGCCCTCGAACGAGGGCTCGTGACTGCCCAGGCGAAGGACGACGGATCATGAGTGACGACGCGACCACCACCGAACCAGCCGGTCGAATCCGACTGCGCCGACACCCTGCGCGAACTCGACGTGTTCCTCGATGGCGAGCTCTCCGGCCATCAGCAAGCGGCCATCCGCCATCACCTCGAAGGCTGCATGGACTGCCTCGGAGCATTCGACTTCCACGCAGAACTCAAGATCGTCGTCGCCCAGAAGTGCAGCAACGACGAGATGCCACCCGGTCTGCTCGGCAAGATCGAGCGCTGTTTCGGCACCGATTTCGACGGCGATGGCGTCGTTGGCTTTCGCTGAAGCTGAGCCGCGCCCGTTAGCCTCACGGCCATGCTCGCAGCCAACATCTGGCACTGGTGGATCGGCATCGCCCTCGTGCTCCTGGCCATCCTCGCAGTGGTCGCACTCGTCGCTGGGTACCTGAAGTCCGTGACCGCCAAGCAGCATCCCTCGCGGGCACAGAAGTCGCACCACCACACCGACCTCTAGTGGCCGGACACGGACACGGTCGAGCTGCTCGGTCGTTGCACGTTCCCGGCACCCGCAACCCCCGCCACCTGCGCCCTGTCCGGCGGTGCCGATTCGACGGCGCTCGTTGCGCTCGCCGTGCAGGCAGGGTGCATCGTCACCGCAGTGCACGTCGACCACGGCCTGCGCGACAGCGCCGACCACGACGCTTCGATCGCCGAGGCCACCGCTCGGCAGCTGGGCGTCGAATTCCGCCAGCTTCGCATTGCCGTCGACGACGGCCCCAACCTCGAGGCCCGCGCCCGAGATGCACGCCACCGAGCGCTCGGCCCCGATGCGTTGCTCGGACACACCGCCGACGACCAGGCCGAGACCTTGCTGTTGGCCCTGCTGCGCGGATCGGGAGCTGCCGGACTGGCAGCGATCGGGCCCGGGTGGCGCCATCCGATCCTTGCGCTTCGACGCTCCGAGACGCATGCGTTGTGCGCCGAACTCGGACTCGCGGTGGCCAACGACCCCTCCAACCACGATCCCCGCTTTCGACGGAACCGGATCCGCCACGAAGTGATGCCACTGCTCGACGACATCGCCGAACGCGATGTCACACCGCTGCTCACCCGCACTGCCGACCTCATGCGGTCCGATCACCAGTTCCTCGAGGAACTCGCGGCCGCGATCGACCCCACCGACGCCGATGCGCTGGCCACTGCACCCGGTCCCGTCGCATCGCGTGCCGTGAGACAATGGCTCGAGTTGCAGGGGTACCCGCCCGATTCGGCCGCAGTGGCTCGCGTGATCGCCGTGGCGAGGGGCGACCACGCTGCATGTGAGCTGTCGGGGGGCCGACGCGTCGAGCTGCAGGGGTCGGAACTGGTCCTCTTTCCGGGCCCGGGACCGGTTGCCAGCGGGTAGCGTGGCAAACCGCTATGACGACCTGCGCCGACCGAGAAGGAACTCACTGATGCCTCCTCGGCTGCGTGGCAAATGGGCGCTGGGCATCACGCCGCGGAATTTCACGTGGATCCTCAAGGACAAGCTGGCGGTGTGCGAGCGGCCCGGTGGGGTCGGCGACAGCCATCGCCGTGTGCGTCGCCAGGAAGAGATCATCTGGTTGCGCGAAAACGGTTTCGGGTGTGTGCTGTCGATCATCTCGGCCCCCCACAACCTGCACAACTACGACGAACTGCAGATGCCGTATCGGCACCGGCCGTTCAACGCCGAGCACACCGACCAGTACCTGAAGGCGCTGTACAGCGAGATCCGAGATCTGCTGCGCCACAACACCAAGGTGCTGGTGCACGGCGACGAACTGGGCGACCGCATCATCGGGATCATGGGCGGATACATCCGCTGGGCCGGCCTGGTCGACGACCCCACCCAGGCGATCCAGGTCACCGAGCGCATCGCCGGTCGCCAGCTCGATCCGTTCGCACGCGAACTGATCCTGCGCGCTCACACGCTGCGCTGACAACGCCCTGCTGAACCCTGCTCGGAGGCGTCACGGCGGCCCCCGCGCGACTAGCGTCAAGAGTGATGGCTGGAAAGCGCGTTTTCGTCAGCGGCGTCGGGGGAGAACTCGGCACCACCATCGCCGGAATGCTCGAAGCAGAGGACTGGGTGGGTGAACTGTCGGGCATCGATGCCGACCCGCCACGGCACCGTCTGCAGCGCATCGACTTCCATCGCATCCATCCGGACGAACACGACCGGATCGTGGAGACGATCGCGAAGTTCAATCCGCATGTCTTGGTGCATGTCGGCGTCTGGGAACCCGATGCGCGTGCCGCGCCGCACGCCGCCGCCATCCTCACCGACCAAGCCGCGATCTCGATCCTCGGCGCGGCGGCTGAGTGTCCCGCCCTCGAGCATGTGGTGGTACGCAGCGGCATCGAGATCTACGGTCGTGGCCGCAACGCACTCACCCGGCCCAGCGAGTCGGCGCCGATCGCTCCCACGAGCGACTGGGGACGCACCGTTGCCGCCATCGAGCACACCGCTGCCAAGGTCGGCCAACGAATCGGCGTCACCGTCGGCGCCGTGCGCCTCGCCCCGGTGCTCGGCCCCCACGTGCCGTCACCGCTCGGTCGTCTGCTTCGCCAGCCCGCCGTGCCGTTCAGCGCATTGGCCGATCCACCGTTCGCCGTCGTCGAAGACCGTGACGCCGCACGCGCCATCGTGGCCGCAGCCCGCGTCGGGCTCGCCGAACCGGTCAACGTCGTCGCTCCCGGTGCCATCACTGCGCTGCAGGCCGCACGACGTGGTCGCCGTGTGCCGATTCCGCTCGTGGGCCCCGAGTGGGCGTTGGCCCGCCCGATCAGCTTCCTCCTGGGGGCACCGATCCCCGATCATGTCTCCGAAGTACTGCATCGTGGACGCCTTGCCGACAACGGCCAGATGCGCGAACTCCTCGGCCTCACCGCCGAGCGCAGCACCACCGACGTGATCGACCGGCTCTACAACTGGCCCAGCATCATTCATCAACCAGCACGGGTACAGGTGGCCTGATGTCTTCCACACTCGGACGAGTCGTCAACTTCCCCGCTCGCGGCACCGCCACGCGCGCTGGGGCCGCGATGTCACGGGCGGCCAGCGATCTCAACGCCTCGGTCACGCGCGTCACCGACGAACAAGCAGGCACCGTCGACGACTGGGGACGCGACCCTGGCCTGGTGCGCAACGTGGTCAACCTGGCGCACCTGCGCTGGAACGTCACCGTCGGCGGCGACCAACACCTCCCGCGACGCAAGGGCGCCCTGATCGTCGTCAATGCCCGAGTGTTGGCACTGGCACCGCTTTTCTCGGCGTTCGCATTGAGCGAAGTCGTCGATCGACCGGTCCGCTTCGTGGGCCGGCCCGACACCGCCCCAATCGGTGCGTTCATGCGCCGCATCGGGGCACTGCTCGATCAGCCCGACGAGGTCGCCGGCGCGCTCGCCGCAGGCGAACTGGTGATCATGGGAGCCAGCCACAACGAGCGCACACGACGCGTCGGACGAGTTGACCACGCCCTCGTCGGAGCCGCACTTGCAGCAGGCGTGTTGGTGTACCCGGCGGCCACCGTGTCGAGCCCGATCGGACGCAACGCCCGCCTCGAGATCGGCACGGCGTCACGTTCACCACGCAAGCGCAAGGGGCCACTCGCCGAGCTGGAGTTGGCCGACGCCGTTGCTCACGACATCGAATTGTTGCTGTCCGAGATGGGCGAGATCCGCACTGGAACACCACTCGACTGGCTCCCGCTGAGCGGCCTCGGAGGCGCATGATGACCTTTGTACGCAGCACCGACGACACGCGCATCCACTACCGGATCACCGGTCGATCGAGCGGTGCACCGATCCTGTTCATCCAGGGTCTCGGCGCCGACAAGAACGGCTGGAACCTGCAGCGCCTCGCCACGGCACCGTGGTATCGCGGTGTGGCGCTCGACAATCGCGGCGCCGGCCGCAGCGACAAACCACACGGCCCGTACTCGCTCGAGCAGATGGCCGACGATGCCATTGCGGTCCTGGATCACGCCGGCATCGACACCGCCCATGTCGTGGGCGCCTCGATGGGTGGGGCGATCACCCAGATCCTCGCCGTGAAGTACCCGGAACGCACACGTTCGATCACCCTTGCGTGCACCGCCGGGCGCAACCATCCGTGGCGCGAGGAGCTGCTGGCGAGCTGGCGCGACCACGCACTCGAGAGCGGCATTGGTTCGATGGGTCACGACGCTGCGCGGTGGGTGATCGGGCCACGATCGTTCCGGCGGATCCTGCCCGCCATTGGCTGGTTGGGGCCGCTCGCCCTGGGTCGCCCGTCACACGCTTTTGCTGCGCAGTGTGATGCCATCTTGTCAGCGAGCGACAACCACCAGGACCTGATCGACCTCCTGCCCACCATCGAGGTTCCCACACTCGTCATGGTCGGCAACCAGGACATCTTGACCCCTCGCGGCGACAGCGAAGACCTGGCCGCCACCATCCCCACCGCCGAACTCGTGGTGATCAGCGGCGCCGCTCACGGGTTCATGGTCGAGCACGCAAGCACCTTCAACAGGGTCCTGCTCGAGTTCCTCGGACGGGCCGAACGCGCGTACCAGAAGCGAGTCACCGAGCAGTCCGAACTCGACGACGCGCTCGTCGGCTGAGCCCGTCGAGACATCGCTGATGCGCGTCGTCATCGTCGGGGCAGGCCTCAGCGGACTGGTGGCCGCCCGTGCACTGGCCGAGGCCGACGCGACCGTGGTGGTTGTCGACAAGGGCCGCTCGGTCGGCGGTCGGCTCGCCACTCGCCGCATCGGCGATGCCACCCTCGATCACGGCGCACAGTTCTTCACCGTGCGAACCCCGGCGTTCCAACATCGAGTCGACGACTGGATCGAACGAGGGTTGGTCAGTGTGTGGTCGCACGGATTCGACTCGAACGACGGCCATGCCCGCTATGTCGCCACCGCCGGCATGAACTCGCTCGCCAAGGACCTGTCCGTCGGTGTCGACGTGCGCTGCTCGACGATGGCCTTTGCGGTACGCCCCCGCCAGGCTGGAAACGATCAGTCCGGCAACGAACGGCCCGGTGGCTGGAGCGTGGTCATCGACGATGGAACCGTGCACGACGCCGATGCCGTGATCGTCACCTCCCCGCTACCGCAGAGCTTCGCCCTGCTCGCCGATGCAGGCATCGAACTCGACGATGCACTCATGCGCACCGAGTACGACCGCACCATCGCCCTGCTCGCCACCCTCGACGGTCCCTCCACCATCGAGGCACCCGGCGGCCTGCAAGGGCCTGCTCCCGACGTGAGTTTCGTTGCCGACAACATGGCCAAGGGCGTCAGCGATGTGCCGGCGATCACCATGCACGCGTCCGCTGCCTGGAGTGAACAGCATTGGGACGACGACCTCGACGAGCTCCGCACCGCGCTGGTCGAGATCGCCGCACCGTGGATCGGCGCCACGCACATCATCGAGGCGCAGGTCAAGAAGTGGCGATTCGCCACCCCCCGAAACTCCTGGCCGAATCCGTGCTGGGTGGCGCCGGGCGGACGTCTGGTGCTGGCCGGCGACGCCTTCGACGGTCCGCGCGTCGAGGCAGCCCACAATTCAGGTCTCGCAGCCGCCCACGCACTGACCGGCTGAACACCGTGGCCGATGCTTCAGCCGTCGACGGTTGCCGCGCACCGAACGGCGACCACTTCACGTGACGTCAGGTCGACGATCGTGGTGCTGTTCTCGGAGAAGTCGCGGAGGAACTCGCCGAACGTGGGAATCTCCTGCCCCTCGCAGTCGCGCTCGATCACCGACGCGTACGGAATGCGCCAGCCGCTCTCGAACACCGCCTGGCCATCGACGAGATCGAGGATCGGTGGGAGCTCCACCGTCGATGGTGTCGCCTTCGGCAAGATCGCGAACCACACGACGGCCTCACCGAGCAGATCAGCGAAGATGGCGCAGTCCGTCGGCACCGCCAAGGAATCGCAGCCGAGTTCACCGTAGGTGCCGGGCACGATGCGCAACGCGCGTTGTTCGTCGAGAGCGAGGTCGAGAAACCCGGTGGAGACGCCGTTGCGGTCGATGCCGAACTCGGGAGAGAGCGTCGCCGCAGCAATCGGGTCGATGAGGTCGATCTGACGCTCGATCACCTCCGGCTCGGTCACCGACTCGATCGCGTCGTCGCCGCCGAGCACGGCTCGCGCCACCAGAGCAAGCACCGCCAACGCCGCCAAGGCCGCAACGAAACGCCAGTTGAACAGTTGCCTCACGGCGCCAACGTAGCCAGCTCGCCCGCCGCGGTGGCCGCAGCCCGGTGCGCGGCGTCGGCAATGCTGGCGATCACCGTGGTGTCGTGCCCCAGACCGACGAACAGCGCCTCGTACGCCCCCGGCGCCATCGCCACACCTTCCGCGAGCATCGCTCGGAAGAACGCTGCATAGGCCGCTTCATCGGTCTGCTTGGCGCCGTCGAAGTCCCGCACGGGCGTTGCATCGCCCGAGGCCTCGCCACACACGATGCCCAGCAAGGTGCCGACCACCGGGAACGACGCCGCGAAGCCCGCAGCCGCACAAGCATCACGCAGCAATGACGACAGGTGCCGTGCCCGAGCCATCAGCTCGATGTACACATCAGGCGTGAGCAGGTCGAGCGCGGCGAGCCCGGCAGCGGTGGCGATTGGATTGCCCGCGAGCGTGCCGGCATGGAAGACCGGCCCCAGCGGCGAGAGATGCTCCATGACCTCGACGGAGCCGCCGATCGCGCCGATCGGCAACCCACCGCCGATGACCTTGCCGAAGCAGGTGATGTCCGGCGTGACGTCGTACTTCGCTTGGGCGCCGCCAATGCCCAGGCGGAACCCGGTGATGACCTCGTCGAAGATCAGCAGGGCGCCGACCCGATCGCATTCCACGCGCAAACCCTCGAGGAAGCCGGCAACCGGGGCGACCACGCCCATGTTGGCAGCGACAGGTTCGACGATGACCGCCGCCACGCGCTCGTCGAGTTCGGGCACCACGTTGTAGGGCGCCACGATCGTGGACGAGACGGCGCCGGCTGGAACGCCAGCGGTACCGGGCAACCCGAGCGTCGCGACCCCGCTGCCACCGGTGACGAGCAGTGCGTCGGTGGCGCCGTGGAAGTTCCCAGCGAAGGTGACGATGCGGTCGCGCCCGGTGGCGCCACGCGCCAGGCGGATGGCCGTGCTGGTGGCCTCGGTTCCCGAGTTCATGAGACGGACGCGTTCGCAGCTCGGCACGCGTGCCGAAATTGCCTCGGCCAGTTTCATCTCACGTGGCGTCGGCGCCCCGAACGATGTGCCGTCGACCACCGCACGGCTCACCGCGTCGGTGATCGCGGGATGCCCGTGACCGAGGATCACCGCTCCATAGCTCTGCACCAGGTCGAAGTACGTGGTGCCCTCGACGTCGGTGATCGTGGCGCCGTTCGCGCGAGCGACCACGTAGGGCTCACCACCGACCGCCTTGAACGCACGGATCGACGAGTTCACCCCACCCGGAATCGCACGACGCGACCGCTCGAAGAGCGTGGCATTCGACGGTACGCCCGCCCCGGTGCACACCACGGGGTTGCAGCCCGCAGCGGCACAGGCAATGGCGTCACACGGTGCGATGCCCGTGCTGGCGACCGATGTCGGTATGGCTTCCGATGTGTTCATCATGCGTCGATCTGTCCGCTCGCAACCGCCTCGGCGAACCACTTGGCGAAGTAGGTCAGCACGATGTCGGCACCGGCGCGTTTGATGGCCGTCAGGTGCTCGAGGGCAACGGCATCGCGATCGATCCAGCCTCGTTCAGCGGCGGCGTGGATCATGGAGTACTCACCGCTCACGTGATACGCCGCGAGCGGCACGTCGATTCGTGCGGCTGCTTCGGCAATCACGTCGAGGTACGCGAGCGCCGGCTTCACCATGACGATGTCGGCGCCTTCGTCGATGTCGAGGTCGATCTCGAGCTGGGCTTCGCGGGTGTTGCGCCAGTCCTGCTGATATCCCTTGCGATCGCCGCCATCGGTGATCGTCACGTCGACGGCATCCCGGAACGGGCCGTAGAGGGCACTGGCATATTTCGCGGCGTACGCCATGATCGCCACGTCGGTGTGTCCGGCCTGGTCGAGCGTGGCGCGGATCGTGGCAACTTGGCCGTCCATCATTCCGCTGGGCGCAACGAGATGGGCCCCGGCAGCTGCTTGGGCAATCGCGGCCTTGGCGTACACCTCGAGGGTGGCGTCGTTGTCGACATCGCCGTGGGCGTCGATGACGCCGCAGTGCCCATGGTCGGTGTACTCGTCGACGCAGAGGTCGGCCATCGCAACGACGTCGTCGCCGAGGTCTCGGTGCAGGTCGGCCAGTGCGAGCTGCACGATGCCCTCGGGATCGTAGGCGCCGCTACCGGTTGCGTCCTTGGTGGCCGGCACCCCGAAGAGGATCACCGAACGCACACCGAGTTCGACGAGCTCGGCCACCTCGGCACGAAGCGAGTCCCTGGTGTGTTGCACCACGCCCGGGAGCGAATCGATCGGGACCGGTTCGGTGATCCCCTCACGCACGAACAACGGGGCGACGAGGTCGTCGACTCGCAGGTGATGCTGTGCCACCAGGTCGCGCATCGCACGACTCCGCCGGAGCCGCCGAGGACGAATCAGCGGGATCGGGAGTTGCGGAGTCGGCACACCGTCGAGCCTAACGACGACCGGCGGTACGCGAGGCGAACGAGTAGCGTGCTCGCCGTGTCGGTTCATGCGTGGTTCTCCAACGACGAGGTCTCGCTCGCACCCGGGAGCACCGGCACCCTCGTGCTGACGGTGCACAACCTCAGCAATGACACGGCGTCGTGCACGATTCTTCCGGCCGGGCTCACCGCCACGTGGACAGCGATCAGCCAGGGAAACGTGACCCTGTTCGGCGGGTCACAGGAGACGGTCGAGATCGAGGTCACGCCGCCCGAAATGCCCTCGACCACGGCCGGACCCACCACCATTGCGGTCCGTGTCATCCCGCTCGACGACGCCGACGACGCCATCGTGGCCGAGTCGACACTGATGGTCGAGGCATTCGACGACGTGCGGCTGGTGCCGTTGCAGCCGATCCAGCGAGCCCGGCACCGAGCGGGCTTCGAGTTCATGGCGGAGAACCACGGCAACACCGTCGCCAGCTGCCGACTCCACCTGGTCGACCCCAGCGATCGCGTCGACGGCGACTTCGATCCGCCCGCCGTCGGCGTCGCCCCAGGCTCGGCACACCTCGTCCTGCTCAAGGCGCGGGCTCGCCGAGGAGGTTGGCGGCGCCAGACCCGCATCCTCGACTTCGACGTCGAGGCCGTGCAACAGGGAACCGCCCCGGTGACGGCCTCGATGTCGTTCGTGCAATCTCCCACCGTTGCGCGCGGCACCGTCGCCCGCCTCGCAGCGCTCGTCGCCCTGGTCGGGGCAGTCGTCGCCAGCTGGTTGCTCGTGGTGGAGCCCGCGATCGAGGATGCCGCAGCCGACCAGGTCGACCTGCTCGTCGCGGGACTCGACACGGCCAACACCGACAACGAAGTGCTCGACCCCTCAGCTCCCACATCCGAGCCATCCACCCAACCAGCGCCCGACATCGGCGAGCCCACGTTCTTCCGCCTCCAGGTCGACGCCCCGCTCACGCAGACCGCCGACCAGACGATCACCATGCCCGATGGACTCACCTTCGACATGACCGACGTGCTCATCGAGAATCCGTTCAACGACCGTGGTGTCGCCCGGCTGCTCGTCAACGGCGACACGCTGTTCGTCTGGTCGCTCGAGAACGTGCGCGGCAACTACTTCGTGCCGAACATCACGCCCATCCGCCTCTCGCCCGGCGACAACGTCGCGTTCTCGGTGCGCTGCGACGAGATCGGCGACACGAGCCGCTCGACATGCACGAACGCGGTCAACTTGGGCGGCGAGTCTCGCCCCGTCGACGCCGGCTGACGACGGCGGCTGACGCCGGCGCCACGGGATCTCGAACGGAGGTCAGTGGGGGTTCGGCGTGTTCGGCTCAACCAAGGCCGAAGCCGGGCAGTCTCGTCATGGCTGGCAGCTGCTCGACCACGTCGAGTGGTGCCGTGGCCACGGTGCCGTCGGCCGCACGAGCCACCAGCGTGCGAGTGCCCCCACGCTCGGACGGCAACACCGGCATCCACAGCAGGAACGATCCCATGTCGTTGGTGGCGAACTCGAAGACGTTGCGCGGGTCGTCATCGAAGAACGCAGACATCACCGTCGACGCCGGAAATCCGTTCCCGCCGAGTGCGACCTCGTCGCCGGCCTCGACCTCAGCACGATCGGTCACGAGGGTTGGAGCGAATCGGCCTTCGCCCGACGCGACCATCACCGTGTACTGGCCGGTCGCGGTACGGATCTCCACCAGCGCCGATCGTTGTCCTGCTGCGGTTGGTGCAAACGCCACACCGATACTGCAGGTGGCGCGAGGGTTCAGCGATCGATCGGCACAGCTGTTGGTCGTGACGGCGAAATCGAACGGGTGCGCACCAGCGACGCCCACCGACGCGATCGTGGCAGGCACCAGTGAGATGTTCTCGACGTCGAAGAGGAACTCGCTACCGGTCTGACCAACCGCCACCGATCCGAGGTCGCCACCTGCCGGGTTGGTACGCAAGGCGGGGTCGCCACCGGAACCGCGAACGGTCGAGCTGACCGACACCGCTTGGAACCCCTCCTCGGCAACGTCGATCGTGGCCGACACGGGACCGGGTTCGCTCGGCGTGAAGGTCAGACTGACCGTGCAGTCGCCACCGGGAGGCACCGGCACGCCCAGCAGGCACGTGCTGGTGTCGTCGTTGACCGCGAAACGTGGATCGGAAATCGTCACGGTGCTCGGGGTGAAGGTGGTGGGGCCGCTGTTGATCACGCTGACGTACCACTCCTCGCTCGTGAAGCCCACCAGGACGGACCCGAGGTCGGCCTCGGCGAGGGTCAACACGGGGGTACTCGTGGTGGCCAGCACCTGACGGCCCGGAGGGCTCCCCGGCGCCAGATCGCCTGCGGCGAGCGTTTCGAACACCGTGGTTCGTCCGGTGTCGCTGAGCTGCGGCCCTGAGTGAGCACCCATCGCGGGACGTGTGCCCCCTTCGAGGGTGGCCACACGACGCAACGTCTGTCCAGCGATGTCGGCCACCAGCAGATCGCCATCGGACGACTCGCCGCCGCCGGCCGCCTTGACGACTTGGAGGTTCGTGGCCTTGGTGATGAAGGCCACCAGCTGCCCATCGGCGCTCACCGCCGGCTGCGATGACGGCGCAGTGCCCGCAACCACCGGAATCGTGCCGGGCACGCTGCTCACCAGCGTGATCGCCGTACGGTCGGGTTCGTCGAAGCGACCGTTGCGGTCGACGTCTCGATCGAGGTGGTACACCTGGCTGGCGCACACGTCGCCGCACGGAGCGAACACCGCGGGCGACAGCCCGACGTCGCTGCTGGTGAACGCCACCACGCGGCCGTCGCGCGACAGCGCTGGTTCAGATGCCCCGGTGATCGTCGGGAGGCCATCGACACGTTTCGAGACCAGTTCGACCGCTGCGAATGGGTCGAGTTCCGCGCGGTCCCACACGAACACCTGCCCGGCCGCGGGCCCGCCAGGCACCGCGCCGGAGCCCCAACCAGGCACCGCGTCGGTGGACACCGCATCGGAGCGGTAGGCGACGAATCGACCGTCACCCGAGATCGCGGGCTGGTCGAGCCCGGCGTGGACGAATTCGGTGTCAGGGGAGGTGATCGGTGCGCCGGCAACCGGCTGCAACCGTTCAGCACTGCCGCCCGGCTTGCTCAGATCCACCAAGCTGAGGGTGTTCCATGCGGCACCCCCGCCAACGAGCTGGTCGGCCGGGTGAGTGAACACGATGAGCGTTCCTGATCGTGACACGGCGGCGTGATCGGCGGTGCTGACGTCGTCGCGAGCGAGTCCATCGTCGCCACGACTCGACACGAGTTCCCACTCACCGGGAGTGCCACCGCAGTGAGCCAGTCGCTGGCGATAGATGTCCCAACGAAGGCCCGAGTCGTTGTCGCGAAACACATCGAGCGCCAGCTCTGTGGTGACCACCACGCTGCACCCGTCGCCGGCCAGCACCGGGTTGACCGAGTTTCCGGCGCGACGGCCATCGGCCACGGGCGTGATCTCGGCCGTGGTGCCCGACTCGCGATCGATGAGCATGATCGTGGATGTGCGCCGGTCGGCACCGTCAGCGGGAGCACTCTCGAATGCGACGAATCGGCCATCACCGGAAATGGTGGTGTTCGAACCAGGGGCACCGACGCCCGCCACCACCGTCGACGTCGCGTCCCCAAGGGCAGGCAGGGGGTCAGCGGAGACCGGGAGCGCACTGGCGACGACGAGCATCCCAGCACCGAGCACTCCCGAGACAATGGCAGGGCCGCGACGGCCACTGCTGATGTCAGCTGTTCTGAGCTTCACACGCGCGCTTTCCCGTAGGCGGACGCCACAGTCTGCCAGATCCCGACCTCGGTGGGAAGAGCGCGATCACGTGTCGGCGGTTTCGGGGCCAGCGGTTCGGGGTCAGCGGTTTCGGGGCCGGCGAGACCCGAGATGGCGCAGCACCGTTCGAGCTCGGCGACCAGGCCGTCGAGGGAGTGCTCGTCGGCAACACCTGACAACGAGAGCCCGAACCGCTCGGCCACCGCAGCGGTCGACGGGCCGATGGCCACCACGATGGGCGGGCGACGACCGTCGACGGCCCGGCACCAGCTCTCCACGGCCGATCCGCTGGCGAACACGACTGCGTCGACTCCGTCGATCATCGCCAGCGAGCGCGCGTCGAGCACGGCATCGATCGTGCGGTAGGCAATCACCGTGGTGACGTCGTGGCCGGCGCGACGGAGCGCATCGGCCAGCGTTGGCGCCGCTCGGTCGGCGTGAGCGATCAGGACCCGCTGCGGTTCGACGCTGCGAGCGATGAACTCCTCCGCCATCGTGTCGGCGCGCTGCACCGACGGCACCAGATCGACGGTGCGGCCGCTGGCAGCACGGAGGGCACCTGCCGTGGCCGTGCCCACCGCAGCCAACCGAACTCGTGGATGCTCACGTGCGGCCGCCGCTCCGCGTTCAGCACCCGCCGGCGATGTCACCATGAGCCAGTCGTACTCGTCGAGGCGCTCGACTGCGGTGCGGAATGCAGCACCGCCATCGGCCGGCTCGACCACCGAGATGAGCGGCAGATGCATCACCTGCGCGCCGCGCGCCTCCAGCTTGGCCGCGAGTTCACCCGGACGTTCGCGGGTGACCAGCACCCGCCGACCGAGCAGGGGCCGGTCCTGACGGTTCACGCCAGTGCGTTGCTCGCTGCTGCCGCGGCACGGCGTGCCAGGTCGAGGTCCTCCGCGCCACCGGGGAGCTCGATCTGCTCGGAGATCGAGCGACCGGTTTCGAGATCGGCGAGAAAGGTCCGCAACGTGGTGCCGCTGACGTGGCCACCAACGGGCAACGAGCAACCGCTGCCCAGTTCGGCGAGAAACGCCCGTTCGACCTCGACCTCGTGACGGGTCGGCCCGTGGTCGATCGCCGCGAGCGCCTCGGCGACACGCGCATCGCCCGTTCGACACTCGACGGCGACACAACCCTGCCCGATCGCGGGGACGAACTCGCCGGCGTCGAGCACCTGGGCGATCCTGTCGGTGAGGCCGAGGATCTGCAATGCAGCAACGGCCATCACGATCGCGCCCTGATCGGGCACCTTCGACAGGCGAGTGTCGATGTTGCCACGCAGTTCGCCGAAGCGAAGGTCAGGACGCACGCGACGCAATTGGGCTCGACGCCTGACGGAGCCGGTCGCCACCGTGGCACCTTCATCCAGGTCGTCGAGCCGGCCCCGACCAGAGCGTCGCGCGGGTCGCGACGTTCACAGAATGCAGCGATGGTGAGACCATCGGCAGGCGCCGATGGAAGGTCCTTGGCGGAGTGTGCAGCGAGGTCGGCATGTCCGTCGAGCACGGCGCGCTGTACTTCTTTCACGAACACGCCCTGCCCACCGATCACGTGAAGTGGCACATCGAGCCGGATGTCACCCATGGTCTCGATCTCGACGAGCTCCACGCGCTGGCCGGTTGCGGCAATGATGGCGTCCGCAACGGCTGTGGACTGAGCAAGCGCTTGGCGCGATCCGCGCGTGGCCAACCGCAGCGCTGGTGACGACATGGCGCTCACCTGGAGGTCACCCGAGGTCGAACAGGTCGCGCATGGCAGCCGCGTTGCGTTCGCCTTGCGGCGTGCCAGCCTGTGCCTTGAGACGCACGGACGGCTCGTGGAGCAGCTTGGCGAGGATCGACCGGGTGAGTGCCTCGACGGCCTCTCGCTGCGCATCGTCGAGGCCGACGAATCGGTTCGCGTACCGGGCGAGTTCTGCCTCTCTGATCTGATCGGCACTGCTGCGCATCAACGCCACGAGCGGGGCCGCTTGGCGAGCGCTGGACTCGACGAAGTACGACTCGACCTCCTCGGCAACGATGGAGCGCACCCGCTCGGCTTCGCCCGCGCGATGCGAGAGGCCACGGTCGGCCCAGTCGCGCAAGTCGTCGAGGTTCGCCAGCGTCACGCCGGGCAGTTCGACGACTGCCGGGTCGACGTTGCGAGGCACACCGATGTCGACGATGTGGAGCGCCCGTGTGACGTTGCGGGCGGCTCGTGCGTCGGCAACCAGCGCCTTGGTGAGCACCGCCTGATCGGCGCCGATGCCGGCCACGATGATGTCGGCAGCAGCGATGGCTTCGGGGAGCCGTTCGAATCCAACGGCGACCCCACCAACACGCTCGGCGAGCGCGGCGCCTCGCTCGGCGCCTCGATTGGCCACCAAGATGTCGGCGCCACCGGCGCGGTGCAGCGCGACGGCCACGCCTTCACCCATCGAGCCGGCACCGATGACGAGCGCACGGCGGCTCGAGAGATCGCCGAACAGGTCACCGACCATTTCGACCGCTGCGTGGCTGATCGATGCGGTGCCACGGCCGATGCCGGTTTCGCTGCGGGCTCGCTTGCCGGTGGCCAGCGCGTTGCGGAACAGCTGGTTCAGGGTGGACCGCGCCGCGCCTTCGTGCTGAGCAACCTTCCAGGCAGCTCGCACCTGGCCGAGGATCTCGCTCTCGCCGAGTACCGCCGAGTCGAGCCCGGCGGCCACCTCGAAGAGATGGGTGACAGCAGCGGCGTCGTGCTGGCTGTAGAGGTGCGGTGTGAGGTCGTCGATCGCGAGATCGCCGAGTTCGCACAGCAGGTCGCGCACGTCGCCGTAGGCGCCGTGGAACAGTTCGGCAACGACGTACACCTCGGTGCGGTTGCAGGTGGACACGATGACCGCCTCGCGAACGTTGTCACGCTGCGAGAGGCCGCTCACGGCCTTCGCCAGGTGCTCGGGAGCGATCGTGACGCGTTCGAGCAGCGGAAGTGGACCACTGCGGTGGTTGACGCCGACGACGAGAATGGACATCGTTGGTGGATCCTACGCCGTGGCTCCGCGCCGTGGCTCGCCGGGGACGGCACGAAGTCCGGCCGGCGGGGCCGCGGTGACCCGGCGCTGCTCGTAGTAGCTGAGAATCTGCAGTTCGACGGCGAGATCGACCTTGCGCACGCTCACCCCGTGCGGCACACCGATGACGCACGGCGAGAAGTTGAGCAGGCTGGTCACGCCCGCTGCCACAAGGGCGTCGGCCACCGCCTGCGCAGCAGAACCAGGCGTGGCGATCACGCCGATCGAGATGTTCCGGGCCTGCACGACCTTGGCGAGATCGTCGAGGTGCCGCACGCGAACGCCGCCCACGACCGAGCCGACCTTGGCCTCGTCGACATCGACGATGCCCCCGACGGGAAATCCGCGATCGCCGAAACCGTTGTAGCCAGCGAGTGCTTGACCGAGGTTGCCGGCGCCCACGATCACGACGTGCCAGTCGTGCGTGAGCCCGAGTTCGCGGCGGATCTGGTACACGAGGAACTCGACGTCATAGCCGACCCCGCGAGTGCCGTAGCTGCCGAGATAGCTCAGGTCCTTGCGCACTTTGGCGGCGTTGAGACCGGCGAACTCAGCAAGTTCTTCCGACGAGATGTTCGTGACGGCGGCATCGAACTGCTCCGACAGGATCCGCAGGTAGATCGGCAAGCGGGCAACGGTGGCCTCGGGAATGCGCCGTCGGGTTCGTTGACCATCCATGGGCCGACCACGTTAGGTGGCTCGTGCACGTTTTCACAAAGCCTGCCCACGACCACCGGTGTGACGTCGGCGACGCCGCGATCAGGCCGGCAGCGCGCCGGAGCGCAGCGCGTCGTCGAGTTGACGTCGCACCAACTTGCCGGAGTTGTTGCGAGGCAGGGCGTCGACGAAGATCACCTTGCTCGGGCACTTGTAGCGCGCCAGGTGATCGAGCGAGTACTCGATGAGCGTCTCTTCGTCGACGTCGGCATTCGGTGCGCACACCACGTAGGCCTTGACCGCCTCGCCGGTGTGCGGGTGGGCCACCCCGACCACTGCGGCCTCGACCACGTCGGGGTGCATCGTCAACATCTCTTCGACCTCGGCGGGAAACACGTTGAAACCCGACACGATGATGAGGTCCTTCGACCGATCGACGAGGAAGAGGTACCCGTCGTCGTCGGCGGTTGCCAGGTCGCCCGTGTGGAGCCACCCCTCGTCATCGAGGACGGCCGCAGTGGCCTCGGCGTCGTTGTAGTAGCCGGAGAACACGTTGGCGCCGCGCACCCACACTTCGCCGACGTCGCCGACGAGCGCCTCACCGTTGGAATTCACCAGCCGGATCTCGACACCCGACAGCGCTCGGCCCACCGAGCCGAAACGGGGGGTGACACCGGTGGAGGTGGTGACGATCGGTGATGCTTCCGTGAGCCCGTACCCCTCGCGGATTTCGATGCCGAAACGCTCGAGCATCGTGCGGGCCACGCTCACCGGCAACCTCGACGCGCCCGAGAGCGCCAGGCGCACGGTGGAGAAGGTGGCCTCGTCGAGTTCGTCGAAGTGGGCAAACGCGCCCCACATCGCCGGGGCGCCAGGGATCACGGTGATGCCGCGGTCGCGGATGGTCTGCACGGCGGTGGCCGGATCGAACCGCTGCACGAGCACGATCGTGGCCCCGGTACACAGCCCCAGACCGATCACCACGTTGAGCCCGAAGATGTGGAACAGCGGCAGCACCCCGTAGATGACGTCGCTGGACGAGATGTGTCCGTCGGCGCTGCGACTCTGGTCGAGGTTGGTCTGCAGGTTGCCGTGGGTGAGCATGGCCGCACGCGGCGAGCCGGCGGTGCCGCTGGTGAACATCAGCGCCGCAACGTCGTCCGGATCGACCTCGACGACGTCGACGGCTTCGGCGGCGAGCAGGTCGTCGAACGCCACCGTGGTTCCCTGGCGCTGGTCGCCGACGGGTTCGGTGGTGACGACGAGCTCGATGGTGGGCACGTCGTTGCGGTCGACGTCGGACCAGTTGGTGTCGCCGACCTTGTCGACGATCACCGCACGCGCGCCGACAGCGGCCAGTTCCGTTTCCAGCTCCGGACCGGGGCTGGCCGGGTTCAAGGGAACAGCGATCGCTCCGAGACCGATCGTGGCCAGATAGGCCACGACGAAGTGCGGCGAGTTCCCGAGCACGAGTGCCACTCGGTCGCCGGTGACGATCCCGCTCGCCGCGAGACCACCTCGAAACGCCGCCACGCTGGCGTTGAGTTCACCGTACGTGGTGACGCGATTGCGCCAGATGAGAGCCGTCGACTCGGCATCGTGGCCGTCGATGATGTGCGCCAGATTCACAGGTCCCCCTCGGCGGCCCGATGCCGCAGTCAAGCCGCGAATCGTACTCGGACGCCGCCGGTCTGGCGAACATTCCCCGGCTCGGTCCCGAACGGGTGACGAGCCGAGCCTGCTCGGCAGACGTCGATCAGAGCGTGGCGAGCGAGACGACGCCGGCGACCAGGATGATCAGCAGGAGCAGACCGAGCGTCAGCGTGGTGGCGGGGCGCATGTGGTCAGGTTACCGGCGTGGCGAACCGTCAGCGTCGGAGCGTGACCGGCTGGGTGAGGCCGTCGTCGTCGCCAGCAGCGGTCAGGGTGACCTGGTCACCGACGTCGAGGCCCAGTTCCTCGGCCGCCGACCGCTGATCCATCGACACAGCGAGCAACCCCGACGAGTCGAGGACGAGTCCCACTGCACCGCCGGCGAGTTCTCCGTACGACGTTGCGCGTACCGCACTGCGGGTGATCCCGCCCGAGGGGTCCGTCGGGGCACTGAGGCGGACTTGGATCCGATCGCCGAACGTGACTGGCAGGTCGTCGGGGCCCACATTCAACTGGGCGTTGCCGTAGCGGTCGACCCACAGCACCTGGGCAATGACGAGGTCGTCGTCGGCCTGGGGCAGCGCGACCACGCCGGGCAGCAACAGGTCGGGGTCGACCATGTCGCCGAATTCGGCAAGGTCGACGCCGTTGCACAACTGCGCTGCGACCGGAGCAAAGATGTCGCGGCCAGCGAACGTGGCCCCCGGTGACGGGAGGTGGTACTCGGCGGCAGTGAGCTCAACGGCGCGCCCCGCCCCACCCGCAAGAGCCACAGCGGGGGCCAGCAACCCGTTGTCGGGTCCCACGAGAACACCTTCGCCGTCGGCGACTTCGACGGCGATGGCGCGTCGCGAGGTGGCCACGCCGGGATCCACGACGGCCAGCACCACCCCGGACGCGACGTAGCTGATGCTGCGCGCGAGGGCGAGCGAGCCGGCGCGGACGTCGAACGGGGCGATGCCGTGCGTGAGGTCGATCACCTGGGCGTGGGGGGCGAGCTCACGGATGATCGAGTGAACCACGCCGACGAACTCGTCGGCGGTGCCGTAGTCGGACAGGAACGAAACCGTGTCGTAGCGGCGAGCCATGCTGGGAACCTATCGGCGAGCGGTCGGCGCAGCCGATGTGGCCCCTGACGCGACAAGGGCCGGTGCCAACCCCCCGATGGCACCAGCCCCGTCGGCGCTGTCCGCCGTTTCCGGCGGATGCGTCTCCACGAAGATCACCATAGGTCACGCGAGCACATGTGAAAAGTGGCACATGCAAAAAACAGCGGTGAAATTCAGCCCAACTCGCGACTGCGCTCGGTTGCCGCGCTCACTGCGGCGGCGATCGCCGCTCGCGCGCCGTGCGCATCGAGCGCAGCGATGCCGGCCGCAGTGGTGCCCCCCGGCGAGGTGACCATCTCGCGCAATCGGGTGGGATCACCCTCGCGATCGAGCAGCGTGGCCGAGCCGAGCAGGAGTTGGCGAACGACACGTTCGGCCATCGGCCGGTCGAAGCCTTCGGTGACAGCCGCGTCGATCAGCGACTCGGCGAGATGGAACACGTAGGCAGGACCCGAACCGGCCACTCCGGTGAACGCATCGAGGTCGGCCTCGTCGACCACGTCGACCGAACCGACTGCCTCCAGAACGCCACGGGCCCATGCCACGTCATCGGGCGTGGCCGCAGAACCAGCGGCGATCGCCGACGCACCGAGCCCGACGAGCGCCGGCGTGTTGGGCATCGCCCGCACCACCGCGACACCCGTTCCGACGGCAGCTTCGATCGTGGCGAGGCGCACGCCGGCAGCAATCGAGAGCACGCGGGTGGCACCGGCTGCCGCTGCGGTTCGCGCGGCCGCCGGAACGTCGACCGGTTTCACGGCGAGCAGCGCCGACCGACATCGCACAGCGGTGGCAACGATCGCCACCCCGGCGAACCGTTCAGCGAGTTCGACCCGGCGCGCATCGATCACCTCGACCACCACCACCTGCGACGCGGCAACTGCGCCCGACTCGATCAGGCCACCGAGCAGCGCTGCGCCCATGTTGCCGCCACCGATGATCGCGAGTTCGTACGGAGCCACGCTGTCGTCCACGAACCGCAAGCTACATCGGGGCCGCCCCGCCAGGTCGATCACCGTCCGGGCGGGTGGAACAGAAGACCGACTCCCCCGAGCACACCCGCCCAGACACCCCACAGTGGGTGGCGAGCAGTCGGAAGTGGAAACAGCAGCGGATGAACGTCAGACGAAACGGCTGGCGAACCCGATGCGCAGCAACGCTTGGAAGCACTGCTCGACCTGCGCGTACAGCGTGCCGAGCGCGCGATCGATCTCGGCGAGGGTCACCTGGCCGAGCGGCATCTCGCCGCGCAGGAACACGGCATCTTCGATGCCGATGGAGAAGTGAGCGCCCACGAGTGCGTCGTTGCGGCGCAGGAGATGTTCGTACAACTCGGCGTCGTTCTCCTCGGGTGCTGGCATCACGTAGGTCTCGTAGCGAAGCATTCGTTGACCGAGCGTGAGCCACACCGTGGTGAATTCCTTGTCGTCGCCGCGCATGCGGACGTACCAACGAACCCCGCCGTCATCGGTGCGATCGACCGCGAGGATGTGGTCGTGCTCGGCGGCGAGGTCGGCCAGCCAGCCGTCGATGCGCCCATCGAGGTCGGCGAGTTGCTCGCCGTTGTAGGCGTCGGTCACTGGGCTGATCCGGTCACTGGGCTTGTCATCACACGCATGTGATCAACTCGCGCACGCTGAGGTCGCTGTAGAGGCGGCGGAGGCGTGCTGCGGCGAATCCCCATGTGTACCGCCGAGCCCGTTCGACTGCTGCTGCGGACATCGAGGCGCGCAAGACGTCGTCGCCGAGGATCTCGGCGATCGCCTGCGCGTAGTCGTTCGGGTCGCGGCCCACGATCAGGCGTCCGGTGCGCCGGTCGTCGATCAGACTCAACAGTCCGCCAACGGCGCTGGCCACCACCGGGATGCCACAGGCTCCCGCTTCGAGCGCCACCAGGCCGAAGCTCTCACTTCGACTCGGCGCCACCACCACGTCGGCGGCCCGGTAGTACGTGGACAAGATGTGGTGGGGTTGCGGTTCGACGAACTCCACGCGGTCGTGAAGGCGGAGTTCATCGACGAGCGCATGCGCCCGACGCGTCTCGATGTCGCCGTCGGCGCCGCTCGCACCACCGACGATCACCAGTCGAGCACGCGGGTCGCCGAGTGCCGCCAGTGCCCGGATCGCCACATCGGGCCCCTTGAGCGGTTGGATCCGTCCGACGAAGAGCAGCAGCGGCCGGTCGAGGTCGAACCCGAGCGCTCGGCGGGCACCTGCCTGGTCGCCCGGAGCGAAGAACGCATGCTCGACGCCCGGGGCGATGATCTCGAGACGACCCTGCGGTTCGCCGTAGTGGAGGCGGAACTGGTCGGCCTCCTCCTCGCAGCTCACGCAGATCGCGTCGGCACAGTGCACGATCTCGGCCTCGGCACGATCACGCCACATCGGCTCGGGGTCGCCGTGCGCAGCCTTCACCCTGGCGAGCGTGTGGAACGTGGACACGAACGGAACGTCGAGTTCGTGCTTGAGGCGATGGCCGACCACACCGCTCAACCAGTAGTTGGCGTGGATCACGTCGGGACGCTCGTGACGAGCCAGCCAGTCGAGCACCCCGTGGCGGAACTCGTCGGTGATCTCCGGGAGCGCCTCCTTCGGAAGGTGGTGCGGGCCGGCGGGAATGTGCACGACTCGGTGGCCCGGCTCGACCACGACCTCCGCAGGGAGGCCGTCGCGATCGGTGCGGGTGAACGTGGTGGTCTCGACGCCGGCCTGCGCGAGCGCAGAGCCGAGTTCGCGAACGTACACATTCATGCCGCCGCTGTCTCCTGAACCAGGCTGCAGCAGCGGCGATGTGTGGAGGGAGATCACCGCAGCGCGTTGCACAACGGGCCGAACGATAACAACCACGCCGGGCAACGGCGTTGGCGAGCGCGTCAGAGGTGCAGGCTGTCGACGTCAGCGGCGCCGTCGCGGTAACGCTTCACCAACTCGGCGCTGAGCGCATCGAGTCGATCGAACAGCTCCTGGCGTCGTGACGACACACGTCGCTCGAACGCGGTGATCGCAGCTGCCAGCGCCGCGAGTTCGGGCGGATCGAGCACAGGAAGCCTGGCAAATCCGTGGGTCGAGCAGATCGCGTCGAGTTCGACAGCGAGCGGGGCGGTGCTGAAGTCCTCGGCGGCGCGTGGCGGACGAGCCGAACCGCCGGTGAGGTGGCTCGACAGCACCGTCCTGAGGTCGGCACTGCGGGGTTCAGCCTCGACGGTCGCCGCACCGACATCAGCATCGGCGGCACCAGCATCGGGATCAGAGGTGCGCCGGTCGGACTCGGCGACCACGAGATCGAGCCGTGCTTGTGCGATTCGTCGGGCATACGAGACCGCGTCGTCGGCGAGCAGCAACTGCTGGCGCGCCCCGCGGAGTTCGTCGAGCGCCATGTCAGCCGGATCGATCGAGTCGGCAGTGTCGATCGGGTCAGCGGGGTCGGTCGGGTCGTCGAGTGTCATGTCGAGCCACCGGACACCGGCGGCAGGACGGCCACCTCGTCATGCTCGCCGACCGCAGTGTCGATCGGAACGTCATGACCATTCACCCAGATCCGACACGAGGGAAGGACCTCACTGAACCGTGCGCCGTAGCGATGCTCAGCGGCATCGAGCACCTCGCGCACGGTTGCGCCTCCGATGACGTCGTTGCCGGTACCGGCGGCCTCGCGGGCTGAGGCGAACAGTCGCAGCGTGGGCACGCAGATCACGCTACAACTGCAGCCCCTCCCAGAGGAGATACCGCTAGCCTGCGGCCCTTGTGGGAACCGAAAAGCGAGAACGTCAAAAGGCCAACCGGGCGCTGAAGCAGCAGCAGATCGAACAGGCACAGTCACGCAGCAAACTGCTGCGCAAGGCGGCCATCGGCGCTGGCGCCGTGGTGGCAATCGTGCTGTTCGTCTGGATTGCGAGCAACGTCGTCGGCACCGATGAAGACGTCGATCCGCCGACCCCTGCCACGACGGTCGTCACCGATCCGGTCACCGAGACCACGACCGCGACCGAGGAGGGCTGACGTCCGATGTCGGCACGACGGGTACTTGGCGTCCTTGCAGCTGCAGCGTTCGTGCTCGCAGCGTGTGGGAGCGACGACGACAGCGCCACGTCGTCGGCGGAATCGACGGCGGCAGCCGACGGAACTCAGGCGGCCGACTCGGTGGCCGTGGAGGCCGTCGAGTGCCCTCCGGTCGAGGGCACGGGCGAGCAGACCCAGAGCTTCCCCTCGGCGCCACCCGACTGCCTCGAGCCCGGTGCCACCTACGAGGCGGTGGTCACCACCAACAAGGGTGAGTTCACGATCGCCCTCGATCCCGAATCGGCACCGGTGGCCACGAACAACTTCGTGTTCCTCGCCCGCAACCAGTACTTCGACGCCACCGACTGTCACCGCATCATCCCCAACTTCGTGGTGCAGTGCGGTGACCCGACCGCCACCGGCACGGGCGGCCCCGGGTACACGATCGTCGACGAACCTCCCGCGCCCGGCGAGTACCAGATCGGCTCGATCGCCATGGCCAAGACGCAGGCACCCGACAGCGGCGGCAGCCAGTTCTTCATCATCACCGGCACCGACGGCGCTGCACTGCCGCCGGAGTACGCACTGTTCGGTCAGGTGATCGACGGCTTCGACACCACGGTGTCGGCCATGGCCGCCGCGGCGACGCCGTCGGGCGAGCCCACCGAGCAGGTGCAGATCCAACAGATCCGCATCGTCCAGTCCTGACCGGGCCACGACCGCCGGCGTCAGGATGGGTCGTCGACGGCGGCGCGCTCGTCGCGGGTGAGGTGATCGGGACCGTCGAGCGCCGCCGGTGTCTGGCGGCGAGATGCCCGGCTGAGCGCATGGGCACCGACGGGTGACGACAGCAACTGCAGGATCACCACCAGCAACAAGGTGGTGTACGCCAACAGGGTGTCGATCTTGATCGCCGCGCCGAGCGACACGAGCACCAGACCGAGCGTCGGGGCCTTCGCCGCCGCGTGCATGCGCGACAGCACGTCGGGGAATCGCACGGCACCGATGCCACCGATCATCGCGAGGGTGGCGCCGGCCACGATCAGCAGGTCGCTCACGAGCGCCATCAGTTGCCTCGCCGTTCGATGAATCGCGACAGTGCGGTGGTGCCGACGAATCCGACCAACACGGCAACGAGCACCGTTTCGATGGTGATGCCGCTGTCGGCGCGAGCAGCCGCCACGATGATGGCGATCACCACGATCGACTGCAACCCGTCGAGGCCCACGACCCGGTCAGACAGGCTGGGCCCCTTCAGCAGGCGGAACAGGAACCCCGCTGCACCGATCACCAGCAACACGATGGCCAAGCTGCTCATCATGCGTCGCGCTCCACGTCGTCGTGAGTGTCGACCGTGTCGGGCTCGTACTGCCACGTCGACACCACTCGGTCGAGTTCGGCACGCTGTTCTTTCGTCCCGAACCCCCGCACGGCGAGACGTTCCAGGCGCAACACGTCTCGACGCAGCGAATCCACGTCGGTGAAGTGCAGTGCGTGAACGTACAGCACCGGCGGCGCATCGGCATCGGGGCGGCGCACGTCGACGGTCAACGTGCCAGGCGTGAGCGTGATGGCGTTGCCGACGAGCGTGACCAGGCCGTCGGTGTCGACATGCATCGGCACCGACACGATCGCCCGGCGGCGCCGTGGCCGTGGCGTGATCACTTCCCACGCCACCTCGAGGCTCGACTTGACGAGTTCGACGAAGAAGTAGCCGAGGAACACGATCGCCGACAGCGGGTGGAACGAGGTGAGCTGCACCCCGCTCACCCCCGTGGGTTTGGCGATGATCAGGACGAACAGGGCAATGGCCAACCCGGCAAGCAGGTTCGCCCCACCGAAGTCGCCCCACAGCAGGGCCCACACAAGCGTGAGCCACACGACGAGCGCAGGGAATCGAAGCGTTGGCGTCATCCGTCACCGTCCGTTTCGACTCGACATCGACATCGACATCGACACTGGCGACCTTGCCCTCGCCACCGTGGCCGAGGACGTTCTCGACGTACTGCTCGGGCTCCAGGAGGTCGACAGCGGTGCGCTGCGCGTAGTCGTACAGCGGGCCGGCGAACACCATCAGGCCAAGCGTCATCGCCACCACGGCGGTTGCTGCTGCGGTCATCAACCGTGGCACCCTCGACTGCTCGGACTCGATCCACTCGGTGATCAGCGGGTCCTCCGGCTCGCCCCAGAACACGCTCGACCAGATCCGCACCATCACGTAGAGCGTCAGCAGACTCACGAGCAGGCTCACCGCAACGATCGCCCACTCGTCGGACTCGATGCCGGAGCCCACCAGCGCGAACTTGCCGACGAACCCCGAGAACGGCGGGAGCCCAGCGATGCTCAGCGCCGGGAGCGCGAAGAGCACCGCGATCATCGGTGCGCTTCGAACCAGACCGCCGATGCGCGACAACCGGTCGGAGCCGGCGCGACGCTCGACGAGACCGGCCACCAGGAACAACGCCGTCTTCACCACGATGTGGTGCACGACGTAGAACACCGCAGCAGCGATACCGGCGATCGTGAAGAGCGCAAGACCGAAGATCATGTAACCGATGTGGCTCACGATGTGGAACGACAACATGCGCCGCAGGTCGTCTTGCGCGAGCGCGCCGAGGACGCCGATCACCATCGTGAATCCGGCGAGCACGAGGAGGAACGAGCCCTGCTGCGCGTCGGGCGGAAACAGCAACGTCTGCGACCGGATGATGGCGTACACGCCTACCTTGGTGAGCAGGCCGGCGAACACCGCGGTGATGGCGCCAGGGGCCGTCGGATAGCTGTCGGGCAGCCAGAAGAACAAGGGAAACAGACCCGCCTTGATGCCGAACACGAGGATCAGCAGCAGCGAGAACCCGACGCGTACGCCGCTCGACAGCTCCGGGATGCGCTCGGAGAGCTCCGCCATGTTGACCGTGCCGGTCGCCGAGTAGATCAGGGCGAGCGCGGTGATGAAGAACGTCGACGCCACCAGGCTGATCACCACGTACGACATGCCCGATCGCACCTGGCCCGGGCGGCCGCCGAGCGTGAGCAGCACGTAGCTGGCCACCAGCATCATCTCGAACGCGACGAACAGGTTGAACAGGTCGCCGGTGACGAAGCTGGCCGACACGCCCGCCGAGAGCACGAGGTACACGGGATTGAACGCCGCGAATCGCGACTCCTCGGTGCCTTGGCCGATCGCGTACACCAGCACCGACAGCATCATCAGCGACGACACCACCAGCATCACCGCCGACAGGCGATCGACCACCAGCGTGATGCCGAGCGGCACCTTCCAGCCACCGGCCTGCATCACCAGCATTTCGTTGTCGTCGACCTCGACGAACAAGGCGATGCTCACCGCAACGTTCGCGGAGAGTGCGACAAGACTGATGACACGCTGCACCATCCGGTGTGTGGCTGCGATGACGCCGAGCGCCGCGCCGATCAGGGGGATGATCACCGGCAGGGCCACGAGCGCGTTCATCGCCGGTCCTCCTCGGCAGCCTGTTCGCGCTCGGCGAGTGCCTCTTCTTCCACGGCCTGGTCGGCCGCGGTCCTCCGGGCGATGTAGCGATCTTCGACATCATCCTCGACCACGTCGTCGTGCGTGATGCGCCAACTGCGGTAGCCGAGCGCGAGCAGGAACGCCGTGACACCGAACGTGATCACGATCGAGGTGAGCGCCAGCGCCTGCGGCACCGGGTCGGCGAACTCTGACGGGTCGGCGGTGCCGATGATCGGAGCGAGGCCGCGGCCGTTCCCCGAGGTCAGCAGCATGATGTTCGAGCCGTGGCCGACGAGGCCGACGCCGATCAGGATGCGCGACAACCGTCGCTGCATCAGCAGGTAGGCGCCGGTTGCGAAGAGGAACGCTGCCGCGAACGCGAGGAGCACGCTCATCGTTGCACCGCCTGACCGCCGGAGCCGTTGCCGCGCAGCGGCGGCAGCGGCAGGACGTCGTCGCTGCCGTCGTCGGTGGCATCGGGCGCCTCCGGGTGGTCCTCACCGAAGGCGGCGAATGCCATCAGCACCAGCCCGATCACCACGAAGTCCACGCCGAGGTCGAACGACAGTGCGCTGGTGAGTTTCACCTTGTCGAAGATCGGCAGGTGGAACTCGATCTCGCCGTGCTCCAGGATCGAACCTCCGAGCAGCAACGGCACGAACGCGGTCACCGACGAGGCGAGCAGGCCCACCCCGAGGAACACGTGCGGCGGCAACCTGAAGCTGGACCGCACCGCCGCTGCACCACCGGCGACATATCGCAGGGCCAGCGCTGCACCCACCACGAGACCCCCGACGAATCCGCCACCCGGACGGTTGTGGCCGGCGAACACGAAGTAGAGGGCGAGGACGAGGATCGACGGGTAGAGGATCTTGATCGACGTATCGAGGATCAGGATCCGACGCGATGCCTTGGGGTCCCACGACTCGGCGTTCATCGCAGCGCCTCGGGCATCTTGGGTTCGTTCCCGGCATCGACGATCTCCTCGAACACCGGGGCGTCGGGTTCGTCGCGTCGGCGGCCGGGACGCGCCAGGCTCACCGCACCGATCGCAGCAACGAGCAGCACGGTGATCTCGCCCATCGTGTCCCAACCTCGGAAGTCGACCAGGATCACGTTGACCACGTTCGAGCCCTTGCCCTTCGGCAGCGAGTTCTCGATCATCGTCTCCGACATCGACGGTTCGTCGACCGACGAACGAGCGTTGCTCGCCGACAGTGCGAACACGAACACCGCAACGCCGACCGCGCCGGCGACAGCGATGCGCATCGGCGCGGCGATCGAGGGGGCCCGGTGGCGCCACGATCGGGGCAGGAACCGCAGCACCAGCACGAACAACACGGTGCTGAGGGTCTCGATCGAGAACTGGGTGAGTGCAAGGTCCGGCGCGCCCTGCACGACGTAGAGCCCGGCCATTGCGTACCCGACAGCTCCGAGCATCAGCGCGGCGGCGATGCGGTGCCGCACGATGCACGCTCCGAGCGCTGCGGCCACCATCACGCCCACCAGCGCCACGTGCGACGGAGTCTCCACGAACTGCGGTAGTGCGCCGATCTCGGACGCGAAGGCCACGGTAGGCACCAAGGTGACGGTGAGCATGATCACCGCGAGATAGATCGGCAGCGACCCGTTCTGCACGGTGGCAGTCACGCTGCGGGCGATCACCGAGATGCTGCGCAACACACCGAGGAACACCTGCTCGGTGCTCGGCACCGCACGCAAGCCGCTCGATGCCCGTCGCTGCATCTGCGCCACCGGTCCGCGCAGCAGCGTGAGTGCCACACCGCAACCGAGGATCAGCATCGACAGCAACAGCGCGGTGTTGAAGCCGGCGAACAGCTCGACCGGTTTGGGCTCCGAGCCCGGGTACAGCGCAATCGTGGCACCTTCGATGAGCGGATCGACGAGCACGGGGGCCACGCCGAACAGCACGGTGAACGCCGACAGCACCACGGCCGGGCCGACGAACAGCGCCGACGGGGCGTGGGCGCTGCGCGACACCACGGGGCGGCTGACGTCGCCGAATGCTCCGAACACACCGAGCACGAATCGTGCCGAGTACGCAACGGTCAGGATCGAGGCGAGCACGATCACCACCAACGCCGCGGTGCCCCCGGCGAAGTCCCCGTATTCGAGGTAGCCGTCGAGTGCCTTCTCCTTCGCGATGAAGCCGAACAGCGGTGGGATACCCGCCATCGACGCTGCGCTCAGCACCGCAGCCACCTTCACGGTGCGCCAACCGGCCGAGGACGCGAACCCGTGAAGTTCACGGATGTCGCGGGTGCCCGTCTCGTGGTCGACGATGCCGACCACCATGAACAGCGCCGCCTTGAAGATGCCGTGGGCCAGGATCAGCACCACGCCGGCTTCGGCGATGTGGTACTCACCCACCCCGAACAGCAGCATCATGAAGCCGAGTTGACTCACGGTGCCGTAGGCGAGCAGCAGTTTCAGATCGTGCTGGCGCAGGGCGCGCAGCCCGCCGATCGCCATCGTGGTGGCGCCGACCACGATCACGACGAACCGCCAGCTGCCCGTCATGGCGAACATCGGCGCGAGCCGGGCCACGAGATACACACCGGCCTTCACCATCGTGGCCGAGTGCAGGTACGCACTGACCGGTGTGGGCGCCACCATCGCGGCGGGGAGCCAACTGCTGAACGGGGTTTGCGCCGATTTGGTGAACGCACCGATCAGGATGCAGATCAAACCGGCAGAGACCGCTCCGCCACTCGGTGGGTCGGCGAGGAGTTCCGAGATCCGATAGGTGCCACCCGCCTGGCCGACGATGATCAGCCCGGCGAGCATCACGAGCCCGCCAGCACCGGTGATGAAGATTGCCTGGAGCGCGGCGGCGCGGGCTCGAGGGTTGGTGTCGTCGTTGCCGATCAGGAGGTACGACGTGATCGAGGTGAGCTCCCAGAACACGAACAGTGCAATCAGCTGATCCGACAGGACCACGCCGAGCATCGCCCCGGCGAACAGCGTGAGCACGCCGGCGAGGCGTCCGAGGCCCGGCTTGTCGTGGCTGAAGTAGCCCAGCGAGTACACGCAGATCAGCACGCCGATGCCCGACACCAGCGCCACCATCACCAGCGCGAACGCGTCGAGACGGAGATCGATCGTGATGCCGAGCTGCTCCACCCATGCGAACGATGCCGTCACCGGGTCGCCGTCGAGCACCGCGCCCGCCTGGGTCGCGGCCCACACCACGGTCGCCAGCGGGGCGATCGCGGCCACCGCGAAGGCGCGCCGACCCAGCCGGTCACCAGCGCCGACGATGGCGACACCGACGACGAGATGGAGGGCGAGGAGGAAGAACATGTGCAGGTGGCTGAAGTCGTCGGGCAGTCAACCTGCGAGACGGATGCGAACACTACGCGCTTTGGCCCTGTTACCAGTGGGTAAGTAGCTTGCGCGTATGGGAATCAGCACCGTTGGAGTCGTCGGATCGGGAATCATGGGCGGGGGACTCGCCGAAGTGGCCGCGCGAGCCGGCTTCGATGTGGTCGTTCGGTCACGCACACAGGCGGGCGCCGACGCCGTACTGCACGGCATCGACACCGGTCTCGCCAAGCAGGTGTCACGTGAGCGCCTGACCGAAGACGAGCGCCAGGCAATCCTCGGGCGGATCTCGGTCACCGACGATCTGCACGGTCTGCGCGACTGCGATCTCGTGATCGAGAGCATCATCGAAGACATGGACGCCAAGCGCGACCTGTTCGAGCATCTCGACCGGATCGTCAAGCCCGAGGCGATCATCGCCACCAACACCTCCACGCTTGCGGTGGTCGAGTTGGCGATGACCACCGAGCGCCCCGACAAGGTGTGCGGCATCCACTTCTTCAACCCGGCGCCGATGATGAAGCTCGTCGAAGTGATCAAGCCGCTCACCGCGTCCGACGACACGATGGCCACCGCACTCGAGTTCGCCGTTGCCTGCGGCAAGGACGCCGTCCAGGTCGAGGACCGTGCCGGCTTCGTGGTCAACGCCCTGCTGTTCCCGTACCTCAACAATGCCATCCGCATGTGGGAGAACGGCACCGCCTCGATGGACGACATCGACACCGCGATGATGGGTGGCTGCAACTTCCCGATGGGACCGTTTGCGCTGCTCGACCTCGTGGGCCTCGACACCTCGCTCGCCATCCTCGACGCCCTGTACGCCGAGTTCCGTGACCCGAACTTCGCGGCCGCCCCGGCGCTGCGCCGCATGGTCGCCGCCGGTCAGCTGGGCCGCAAGACCAAGCAGGGCTTCCGCTCCTACTGAGCACCCGACCCCCGACTCGCCCGCTGACACCGCTCCTCGGGCCTGATGTGACACTGGTGCTCGTGCATCCACCAATCGAGCCCGCGGCATCGCAGTTCGTGATGCCCGACCCCCTCGACGCGCCTGACGACGACGACCTCGTGGCGATCGGTGCCGACCTCGCGCCGGGCACCGTGCTCGCCGCGTATCGGGCAGGGCTGTTCCCGATGCCGGTCGACCCGCGACGGCGACGCAGCAAGATCGCGTGGTTCTCGCCGAACCCTCGCGGCATCATCCCCCTCGACGGGCTCCACGTCAGCCGATCGCTGCGCCGCAGCATGAAACGCTTCGAGGTCCGCATGAACACGCGCTTCACCGATGTGGTGCGGGCCTGTGGCGACCCGAGGCGTCCCGGACGGTGGATCACCGATCCGATCGTCGACGCGTACAGCCATCTGTTCGACCTCGGTTGGGGGCACTCGGTCGAGGTCTACGAAGACGGCACGCTCGTCGGGGGTTTGTACGGGTTGCGCATCGAGCGGTTCTTCGCCGGCGAGGCGATGTTCCACACCTCCACCGACGCGTCGAAGACGGCGCTGGTGGCACTGGTCGACTGGTTGAACGACACCGGCGCGGACCTGCTCGATGTGCAGTGGGTCACCGACCATCTGGCCACGCTCGGCGCCGTGGCGATCCCTCGCGCCGCCTACCTCGACCGGCTCGCCGACGCCATCGGGCCGCCACGGACTTGAGCATGTCTCGGTCCAGGCACAACACTCTGGAGATGACCTCCAGCACGGCGTCCGCCGCCGACACGTCTCCTGCAACTGCACGAGCCCCGCGGCCGAAGGATCGGCCCTGGATGATGCGCACCTATTCCGGTCATTCGAGTGCCGAGGCGTCGAACGAGCTGTACCGGATGAACCTGTCCAAGGGGCAGACCGGGCTGTCGATCGCGTTCGATCTGCCCACCCAGACCGGCTACGACCCCGACTCGCCGATGTCCAAGGGCGAGGTCGGCAAGGTGGGTGTGCCGGTCGCTCACCTCGGCCACATGCGCGCGCTGCTCGACCAGATCCCGCCGGACAAGATGAACACGTCGATGACGATCAACGCCACCGCCTCGTGGCTGCTCGCGCTGTACGTCGCCAACGCCGACGAGCAGGGTGTCGACGCATCGCAGCTCCGCGGCACCACGCAGAACGACATCGTCAAGGAGTACCTGTCGCGCGGCACCTACATCTTCGCTCCGGAGCCGTCACGTCGACTGATCGTCGACATGGTGGCCTGGTGCGCGCAACACGCCCCGCTGTGGAACCCGATGAACGTCTGCTCGTACCACCTGCAAGAAGCGGGGGCCACGCCCGAGCAGGAGATCGCCTATTCGATGGCGACGGCAATCGGTGTGCTCGATGCCGTACGCGACTCGGGCCAGGTGTCGCCCGAGCAGTTCACGCAGGTGTTCGGGTCGATCTCGTTCTTCGTCAACGCCGGCATCCGCTTCGTCGAGGAGGTCTGCAAGCTGCGGGCGATGACCGACATGTGGGAGCAGATCGGTCGCGAGCGCTACGGCGTCACCGACGACAAGGCGCTCCGGTTCCGCTACGGCGTGCAGGTGAACTCGCTGGGGCTCACCGAGGCGCAGCCCGAGAACAACGTGCAGCGCATCGTGCTCGAGATGCTCGCCGTCACGCTGTCGAAGCGGGCGCGGGCGCGCTCGGTGCAACTGCCCGCTTGGAACGAAGCGCTCGGGCTGCCGCGACCGTGGGACCAGCAGTGGTCGCTGCGGATGCAGCAGGTCTTGGCATTCGAGACCGACCTGCTCGAGTACGGCGACATCTTCGACGGCTCCACCGTGATCGAGGGGCGAACCGACGAGCTCCGGGCCACCGCACAGGCCGAACTCGACGACGTGCTGGCCATGGGTGGCGCGTTCGAGGCGGTCGAAACGCTCAAGTCACGTCTCGTCACCTCGATGGCAGCGCGGACACGACGCATCGAGTCGGGTGAGCAGATCGTGGTTGGTGTGAACGACTTCGTGGAGGCTGCCGAGTCACCGCTCGGCGGCGACGGCGCGATCTTGAAGGTCGACCCGGCGATCGAACGACGGCTGGTCGCCGACCTCGCCGAGTGGAAGTCGGAGCGCGACCAGGCTGCGGTCGACGCCGCGCTCACCGAGCTCCGACGGGTGGCCGAATCGGGCGACAACGTGATGCCGGCCGCAATCGCACTTGCCAAGGCCGGCGGCACCACCGGCGAGTGGGGCGACGTGATGCGCTCGGTGTTCGGCGAGTACCGCGCGCCCACCGGTGTGAGCGGGGCCACCGGCTCCGCGCAGGGCTTGGGTGAGGTGGTCGACTTCGTGAAGGCAATGGCAGGCGGGCCGCCGAAGTTCCTGGTGGCCAAGCCGGGTCTCGACGGACACTCCAACGGTGCCGAGCAGATCGCCGTGGCCGCACGCGACTCCGGCATGGAGGTCGTCTACTCGGGCATCCGCTCCACGCCCGAGCAGATCGCCGCGTCGGCACGCGACGAAGACCCCGACGTGATCGGGCTGTCGATCCTGTCCGGGTCGCACCTCGACCTGGTGCCCGACGTGCTCGGATTCCTGCGCGAGATGGGCGTCGACGCACCCGTGGTGGTCGGCGGGATCATCCCCGAAGACGACCGCCCGCGCCTCGCCGAGCTCGGCATTGCTGCGGTCTACACGCCCAAGGACTTCCAGCTCGCCAAGATCATGCGCGACGTGGCCGACCTCGCCGTCGCCCACCGCCAAGCCTGACCGAGCCCAGCCCAGCCCAGCCCAGATTGACGTCTGCGTGAGCGACAACATCGGTTTCGTGCGTTGTCGCTCACACAAACAGCCCACCCAAGTTCTGCGTGAGCGACAACATCGGTTTCGTGCGTTGTGGCTCACACAGAACTCGTACGGCGTCCGCGCCGCCCCGGCACGGCCGCAACGTTCGGAGCGGCCATCACATCATCTCTGTGACAGCCCTTCGTCACGATGGAGCCATGACCACCATCTACCGCCGCATCAAGGCGGTCGCCACTGGTCAGCTGGGTCTGCTTTCACGACGGCAGGCGAATGGCGTTGGCGTCACCAACGCACAGCTTCGGAGCCGAGTCACGAGCGGTTCCCTCATCCAGGTCGGCACGGACACGTTCCGACTCCCCGGAGCACCGACCGGTGCAGTCGCCGAACTGCGAGCCCTGATGATCGACATCGGCGGCGACGTGGTGGCGAGCGGGCGCACCGCGGCTGCGCTCCACGGCTTCGACGGCTACCGACTCAGGGCGCCCTTCGATGTCACGATTGCGCGGGGGCGAAACCTCCAACGCATCGGCCACCGCGTCCACACCACCGCGACCCTCGACCTGATCGACCGCTGCAGCGTCGACGGTGTTGCCGCAACGAGCCCGGCGAGGACCCTGATCGACCTCGCACGCACCGAGTCGGCAGAGCACCTCACGATCGCATTCGATTCCGGCCTGCGCGACGGTCGGTTCAGCGAGTCGTCGGTACACCGCCGGATCGTGGCGCTGCGCACCCGTGGCCGGTTCGGCATCCCGCGTCTGATCGAGGTGATCGAAGGAAGCGAGGCGATACGTGGTGGCCACAGCTGGCTCGAGCGCGAGTACCTGCGGCTCGTCGCCGCCGCTGGCCTCCCGACGCCCGTGACACAGCAGGTGCTGGCGCGCACCGGCGATCGGCTGGTGCGCGTGGACGTTCGATTTCCCGGGACCCCGGTGGTCGTGGAGTTGCTCGGCTACCAGTTCCACCGAACACCGACGCAGCTCCGTCGCGATGCCGAGCGGATGAACGCACTGGTCGCCGAGGGCTTGCGCCCGTACCAGTTCGCCTACGAGCAGGTGGTCGGCAGCCCGGGTGATGTCGTGGCCCAGACCTCCGCCGCGCTCTCCACCTGGACCTGACGCCGAGGTACCGCATACTTCTGTGTGAGCAACAACACACGAAACCGACCTTGTCGCTCACGCTGAACTCGGGCGAGACCTCTGTGTGAGCAACAACACACGAAACCGACCTTGTTGCTCACGCTGACGCTGGTCGGCAAACCCAGCTGGCAGGGGTTGGGGCAGGGAGGGGTCAGGGTTGAGTGGTGTCGGTGGCGCTGTCGTCGACGACGAGGAGGGCTTGAGGGATCTCGAGTTCCTGACCGGCCTGGATGGCATCGTCGGGCAGCGCGTTGCGCTCGATGATCGCAGCGACCGTGACGCTGAAACGCTCGGCGATCGACGTCAGCGAGTCGCCACGCTGCACCACGTAGAGCAGATCCTGCGGCAGGACCGACGTGGTGGTGGTCGTGGTGCTGGGCGTGGTGGTGACGATCGGAGGGAGCCGTTCCTGCGAGGCCGGGTCGGTGGTGCCGCAGGCCGCACCCACCACGGCCAGCACCGAGATGCCGGCAAGGATGATCGTGCGATCGGGACGCTTCATGACCCAAATGCTACGCGGCCTGGCAAGAGGTCTGCACGCGACGACGTTCGCCGAGGCAGCTCGACCGACAGATGCGATGCTCGCCAGTATCGCGACGTACCCTCGACGCCGTGACGAACACTCCAGATCGCGGGTTCGGCGATCCAGCACGCGAACATCCCTACCCGGGCGCCGAACATCCGGCGCGGCAGTACCACCTCGACGCGAACGGCCTCCAGATCGCCGTGCACGAGTGGGGTGATCCGGACGCTGCACCGCTGGTCCTGGTGCACGGCGGGTTCGACTTCGCCCGCACCTACGACGCATTCGCTCCGAGGCTCGCTGCCGGAGGCTGGCGTGTGGTCAGTTGGGACCAGCGTGGCCACGGCGACAGCGAACACCCCGAGCTGTACTCGTGGGATGCAGACATGCGCGACGCGCTCACCGTGTTCGACCACGTGAGTCCGGGGCGGCCACTGCCGGTGATCGGTCATTCGAAGGGCGGTGCGTTGATGACACAACTCGCCGACGCCCAACCATTTCGCTTCACACATCTGGTGAACATGGACGGCATCCCGTTCAATCGTCGGATCCCCGATGTCGCCGAACACGAGCGCACCAAGATGGTGTCGGCCGAGATCGCCGGTTGGCTCGACCATCGCCGATCCACCGCTGATGCCCAACGCAAGCCCGGCACGATCGAGGAGTTGGCGAAGCGTCGCGGCCGCATGAACCCGCGCCTCGACGACGAATGGCTCAAGCGTCTCGCGACCGTCGGCGGTTTCGAGTCGGCCGATGGTTGGCGATGGAAGATCGACCCGTCGATGCGGTTCGGAGGGTTCGGGCCCTGGCGGCCCGAGTGGACACTGATGCGGCTACCGGGTCTGCCGATGCCGTTCCTCGGCATCCTCGGGCGCGAGATGGAGGAGATGGGCTGGGGCACACCGCCGGAGAAAGTGCTCCCCTACCTGCCACTCGACGGCCGATGCGAGATCCTCGACGACGTCGGACACTTCGTGCACATCGAGCAACCCGACCTCGTCAGCGCCATGGTGCTCGACTTCATCGAATCAGCCCGAACGAGCACGACGGGAGCCACCAGATGAGCACCGACAACAACACCGGCACCACCGACAGCCACAGGATCACGATGTTGCGGCACGGCAAGGTCGACCTGGCGCTGCACCACCTGCGCGACGCCAGCGATTCGAGCACCCGGCCGCTGCTCCTGCTGCACGGCTTGGGTGAGGCGTCAGCCGAAACGGTTCCCAGCTGGGCCAACGGTTGGACAGGGCCGATCGCTGCCCTCGACTTCACCGGACACGGCGCCTCCACCATTCCGCGCGGCGGCGGGTACACCGCGGAGCTGTTGCTCGGCGACGCCGACGCGGCATTGGAAGCGCTCACCGAGGGCGACCCAGCGACGTCGATCACCGTCGTGGGGCGGGGCCTCGGCGCATACATCGCCCTGCAACTCGCGGGTGGGCGCGCCGCGCAGGTGCACGGAGCAATCCTGGTCGACGGCCCCGGCCTGGCCGGCGGTCCGACCGGGCCCACGTCGCAGAGCTTCTTCTCGCTCCCGGCCAGCGCGGCAACCCCCGACCCCTACGCACTGGTGGAACTCGGACGCGACCTGCGCCCACCGGACTACGCAACGTTGTTCGTCCGCCTCGCCCTTGCAGGTTCCGACCTCGATGAGCCGATCACCGTGGCCAGTGTGTTCCGACCCGAATGGCTCGATGCCGTGGCAAAGGAACACGGTGTGAGCCAGATGTCGCTTGCCGAGGCGCTCGACTTCTACGCACGCTGAGCCGCAGCCGAGTACCCTGGAGGTCGTGTCTGCGGGCGTCTTCATCCTGATCATGGTCGTGGGTTTCGTGGCGATGGAGCCGTTGACTGCGGCCACCCATCGTTGGGTGATGCACGGCATCGGCGAGTGGTTCCATCGCAGCCACCACCGTCCCGGCCGCAAACCTCGATGGGAACGCAACGACTGGTTCCCGGTCGCGTTCGCCGCCCTGGTGATGTTCGGGCTGTGGCTCGGCTTCAACACCAGCCTCACCGCCCTGATCCCGCTCGCGATCGGCGTCACCCTCTACGGCATCGCGTACGCACTCGTGCACGATGGATACATCCACCGTCGGATCGACCCGTTCGGTGAGCGCCCGATTCCCGCCCTCGAACGCTTGGCCGACGCGCACCGCATCCATCACCTCTACAACGCGGCGCCCTACGGCATGCTCGTTCCGGTGGTGCCTGCCGAGCTGCGCGCTCGGGCGGCCAACACCGATCGCGACCCGTTCGCGGCGGTGCTCGTCCAACAACGGTGAGCACTCCGATCGGTGTGATCCGACGATGATCGAGGCCGCCGTTCGCGCCGCATCGGTTCCACCGTTCCACGCAATGGCGATGAGTCGCGAGGCCATCGCGCTCGAAGCATCAGGACGACGGGTTCTGCACCTCGAGATCGGCCAGCCGTCGACGCCCTTGCCCGAGATTGCCCGCGACGCCGTGCGACGTCATCTCGACGAGCCGCTCGGCTACACGAACGCAGCAGGTCTCGACGCCTTGCGTGAGCGCATCGCCGACCGCTACGGCGATGTCGCCGCCGACTGCGTGCTGGTGGTCGCTGGTGCGTCGGCGGGATTCACACTGGCGTTCCTCACGCTGTTCGAACCTGGCGCCCGGGTCGGTGTGCTCGAGCCGGGCTACCCGTGCTACCGCAATGCGCTGTTGGCGCTGGGACTGGTGCCGGTACCGATCGCCATCGGCCCCGACACTCGGTGGGTCCCGACGACGGCCCATCTCGATGCGGTCGGCGACCTCGATGGACTGGTGCTCGCTTCGCCGTCGAACCCGACCGGCACGGTGTTGGGATCTGATGCGCTGACCGAGATCACCGCGGCCTGCCGCGCCCGCAGCATTGCCGTCGTCGCCGACGAGATCTACCACGGCATCGTCAACGG
>CAVQST010000014.1:0-128129 GCA_963716075.1 Ilumatobacteraceae bacterium
GACTACTCACACCATGTAGGTCATGGATGGCGATTGCGACGGTGATATCACCGGCAAGTGGTCTCGTTCAGCGCTCGCAGTCTCCCAGCTCGAGTTGACAGGGCACTTTCGGCGCACAGATCGAGTGCGTCAGGGGTGACGGAGTGAGGTGCGGACTGATTCGATCCACATGGCCTGGTGCGGCCAGAGCACGGTTGCCGCCTCCTCGAGTGATGCCCAGCGGAAGACGAAGCGATGCTCGACGACCTCCCCGCCAGACTTCTCCTGCCACTCCCACACCTCGTCAGCGGGAAGCCGATCCAATCGAAGGTGGAACGCGTGCTGGACATGCTCCTCGAGCCCCGCTGGCACGTTCCCGGGCTCCGATCGTCCCCATGCCTCCCCGAGCTTGCGCACGAGCACGGCCGTATCGACTCCCGACTCCTCAGCAAGCTCTCGCAGAACCGCCTCCTCGGCGGATTCCCCTTCGTGGATGCCGCCGCCGGGCACCTGCGTTCCGGCGTCGACATCGACGTGGTCGAAGACCAGCAGCCGGCCGCTGGGATCGGTCACGTAGGCCACGACTCGCTGATAGCAGCGTGGATGCCAGCTCGCCATCGCCGTCAGTTGCTTTGCACGGCGGACCGCCTCACCGCCGTGTTGCTCCATGCGCTCATCTTGCCCTACCCGCCTCGGGTTCCTCGACGTTGTCGATCTTTGCTGTTGCAGAGCCGGGGGGTGCCGTGGCGAACCGTCAGCTGGTCACTTTCACCGGGGTCGAGTTCTCGGATCGCCATCTCAACGTGTGCCGCCGCTGCTCCGCGAGCGTGGCCTGCTGCCGCCATGGGCTCCGATGGCGGAGCGATAGTGTCGCGCTGTGCGGCGCATGGTCGTCTTGGTGAACGGACTACCTGCGGCCGGCAAGTCGACGCTCGCCCCCGAGTTGGCGGTCGCGCTGGGGCTCCCACTGCTGAGCAAGGACGTCATCAAGGAAACCCATGCCGACGTGCTCGGTGTCGATCCGCCGCCTGGTCTCACCCAGCGGGACTGGAACCGCAAACTCGGCACCGCCGCCAGTGAGACGATGTGGGCGTTGCTCAGCCAATCGACTCCCGGAGCTGTCCTGGAGAGCTCGTGGCGCACCGACGTGCGACAGCTGGTCGACGCGGGGTTACGTCGCGCCGGTTTCGCTGGAGCCGCTGAGGTGTGGTGCGAGGCACCGCTGCCGCTGCTGCGCGAGCGGTTCGCTCAGCGATGGTCGTCGTCACACGCCATCCACGGTGCTGCACCCGGCGACGACGAGTGGGCCCAGATGATCGCGCACGCCGAACCGCTCGGACTCGGGCCCGTGCTTCGCGTCGATACGTCCGACGAGATCGACATGGCGAGCGTCGTCGAGTGGTGCCACGCCCACGCCTGGGCACAGTAGGACCCAGCCACTGGCCGTTGCTGACCGACCGGAGCCAAATCAGGTGGCGTCCCGGGTCGTCTGATCGGCGAGGATGAGCCGGTGGATCGTGTCGCGGTCGTCGGGTCGGGTGGTGCGGGAAAGTCCACGTTCGCGGCCGAGCTCGGTGAACGGACGGGTCTACCGGTCGTTCACCTCGACCACCATTTCTGGCAGCCGGGTTGGGTGGAGACGCCTCGCGACGAGTGGCGGCGACGCCAGGCCGAGTTGTTCGCTGGTGACCGTTGGATCGCCGACGGGAACTACGGCGGCACGTTCGACGAACGGTTCTCGCGCGCTGACACCGTCATCGTCTTCGCGCTTCCACGCCTGACGTGCCTTGCCGGGGCGCTCAAGCGGTCGGCGGTGAATCATGGGAAGGCGGTTCAGGCCGATGGGTGCCCCGAACGATTCCATCTGTCGTTCTTTCGTTGGATCTGGAACTACGAACGCGACAGCCGCCCTCGCCTCGATGCGGCCCTGGCGCTCCACGGTCACCTCGACATCGTGGAACTCACGTCGCCGGCACGCGGTGCGCGAGTTCCTCGAGTCGACGCGACCACGATGACAAGGTCCCGGTCGTGACGAATCCTGCCGCCATGGGTTCGCTGTCGGTGTCCGGCTCGCTCGTGCTTGTTCGACACGCACGTCCGGACATGACCGATCAACGGCCCGAAACCTGGGGGCTCGCCGACGACGGCATCGACGACGCTCGGCGGCTCGGGCTCGCGTTGCGCGGCGTCATCTCGAGCGCAGCGACAGTTGTTGTCTGCAGCACCGAGCCCAAGGCCGTCGAGACCGCTGTCGCTCTCGGCTTCGGCGTTTTCCGTTCCGATGAGCGTCTCCGTGAGGTCGACCGACCCTGGTACGACGATCAGCACGAGTTCGTGGACGCGGTACACCGATACCTGACCGGTCGAGCGGTGCCCGGATGGGAGTCGCTGGAGGATGCTGCGGCCAGGTTCGATTCCGCGATCACCGAACTCGGCGAGAACGCAGTGGCGGTTTCGCACGGAACCGTCATGTCGGCATGGCTCAGCCGGCAGATCCCTGATCTCGACACGGTTGGCTTCTGGGAAGGCCTCGAGATGCCGGACGCATGGCTGGTCGACCTCCGCGCCGGATCGGCTGACCGGATCGCGTTCGGCGGTGGTGCCGATCCACCAGACTGAGCCGCATGCCAGCAGGGCTCGACGGAGCACCCGTCTCCGATTCGAACGTTCGATCGAGACGCCGTGCTGAGCGCCGTCGCCGATCGAGTGTGCAGCATCGATCGCCGTCGTGTGCTGGTCGGCATCGACGGCCGATCGGGGTCGGGCAAGTCCACCTTCGCGGACGAGTTGGCAGCCCATCTCGGCCAGCGAGGACGGGTCGTGATCCGATCGACGACCGATTCGTTCCACCGACCGCGCGAAGGAGCGACTCGCACGCGGGACCACCTCGGCCGCCGGCTACTACCTCGATTCACACGATCTCGATCGCATCGCGACCGAACTCCTGATCCCGTTCCGCGAGGGCGCAGACCATGTCCTCGTCGCCGCGTTCGACGAACCGACCGACACCAGTCACGAGGAGATCGTGGACGTCGATACGGACGCAGTCCTCGTGTTCGACGGTCTCTTCCTGCATCGCCCGGAGTTCGCCGCAGAATGGGACGTCTCGGTCTATCTCGACGCCGACGAACGACGGGACACGGAATGGCTGCGGTACCTGCTGACGGACCTTCCCGACGACGTGTCGCAACGCGCCGTCGAACTCGATCGCCGACTCGACACCGCCCGTTGGCCGCGCTACCGACACGGTTGGGACCGCTACGTCAGTGACGTCGCACCTCGGCGCCGGGCGACAGTCGTCGTCGACAACAACGACCTCGCACATCCGAGGCTTCTCGAAGCCACCTGACCCGCGACGCCAGCACCGGGCGGCACATTCACCACGTGCTGTGGTCCGCTGGGCTACGACATCTCGTGCCAACCGTCGGGGAGCACGGGAATCCCCCAACTTGGATCGGGTCTCCAGTCATGCCAGGTGCTGTCGAACGGTTGTCGGCGATGCTCGATGTCATCGATGGTGGCGAGCGCTTCGGTGAGGACGCGATCTGCGAGTTCGGAGTCGAAGACCTTGCGGTGGACGATCTCGTCGAATTCCTCGCGGTCCTTCCACCTCCACGACAGATCGGGCTCGGCGACGACATCGAGCATCAGGTCCATCGCTTCGAAACCGACCCTGTTGCGGCGCATCGGCCGCTGCAGATTGATGTACCAGCCGAGATCGGAGCCGTCCGGCCGCCACGACACCAACGTGGAGTGCCAGTCGCCGGGATGCAGGATCCACAGACTCGACACGTCCCACACGTGTTCTCCGAGCTCCCAGTCCTTGTGCACGAGATTTTCGATCGTCCGGCGATGGACGTCCGATGGCGCGGAACGATGCGCAGGCGTCACCGGAACCTTGCGGACGGTGCCGTGCGGGATCCACAGCAGTGTCCGTTCGGTGGTGTCCTCCACGACGGTCAACGGTCGCGCCGCCCACAGACGACCATCCCAGACCTCCTGATGGACAACCGTCTCACCGCGCTGCCACACCGACAAAGCATCGCAGACCCGACTCGGTGGACGGTCACGGACGAGCCTTGCTCAACGCCACGCTCGCGTTATCCGAGGATCGACGCTCAGCGTTGTTGCGTAGCCATTGCGATCGCCACGCTGATCGGAGACGCTCGTCGTCGCTCGTCGACATCCCTCGAAAGTGACGCGCATCATCGAGCACTGCTGCCGCCATCTCCGAGAACCCAGCCGGCGTCGATGACGGATGCGATGGGACCCGCTTCTGCTGATGCCGGTCCCGAAGCTTCTGTTTGCGACGCTCGGGCACCGCGCACGCGTCGCTCGGGCCGGCTGCCAGGTCCGCCGCCGGGCGCGCCCATCGTTGTCACTCACCAGACATAGGATCGCTCCGGTGCGCACCGGCAGAGTACTCGTTGTGAGCAAGACGTTTGCTCGGTTCGGCGCCCCGGTGTCGACGCTTTCCACCGTGACCTGCGGCCCCGTCGGAACCTGCCTCGCATGACGACCTCGCTGGCTCCTGAACGTGGCCCTTCGCTCGATCGGGCGTCGTCGCTGCCGTACCGCCCCGAGCTCGACGGGGTGCGCGCCATCGCCGTCATCGTGGTGCTGCTCTTCCACGCCGGAATCAGCTGGTTCTCGGGTGGCTATGTCGGCGTGTCGCTGTTCTTCACGCTGTCCGGCTTCTTGATCACGCGTCTCTTGATCGCGGAACTGGAGCGGACCGATCGGGTCAGGCTCGGCCACTTCTGGATGCGGCGTGTCCGCCGCCTCCTGCCTGCGAGTCTTCTCTGTCTCGCCCTCGTGTTCATCGCATCATGGACCGGCCTGCTCCCCGCGGGTGAACACCTGCGACGCGATGGGTGGGCGGCAACGTTCCAGGTCTTCAACTGGGTGCAACTCACCTCCGACCAGTCCTACACCGAACTCTTCACCGGAACGCCGGGTGCGCTCGATCACTACTGGTCACTTGCGGTCGAGGAACAGTTCTACTGGCTCTGGCCGATCGTTGTCCTCGTGCTTGCCCGCCGGACCAACCTACGTGGAGGGATCGTCGCACTCACTGCGTTGGCATTCGTCGTGGCGCCGCTGATCGCAGTGGTGTTCGGCGGCGATGCTGCGTACTGGGCCACCCCGGCCAGAGCGGGCGAGATCCTCGCGGGGTGCGCGCTCGCCGTCCTCACCCATCGCACGCCCACCCCGTCGCCTGTGGTCGGCACGTCGGCCGCATCCATCGGGTTGATCGCCGTCATCGTCTGCGCGATCACCTGGCCGGCGGCATCAGGCCCCGCATACTCCGGTTGGATGCCCGTCTTCGCGATGGCCAGCGTGGCCGTGATCTGGGGGTCGTCGTCTGGCCCGATCACCGGCGTGCTGAGCAATCGAGCCCTGGTTGCCATCGGCGGCGTGAGCTATGGGTTGTATCTCTACCACTGGCCCGTCTACCTCGTGATCACCGAAGAGCGGACCGGGTGGGGGATCTGGACGCTCACGCTCGTGCGACTCGCGGTGACGGCAGCGATGGCGATTGCGTCCTACCGATTCCTCGAGCAGCCGATTCGGCATGGTCGGTTCACCGATCGTCAGGTGCTCGTCGGGGTCGGTTGTGGCACTGCACTGGTGTTGGTGGCGTCGCTGCTCGTTTCGCCGCCGTCTGCACGCTTTGCGTCGTCACGTGCTGACGCCGCCCTTGCGGCGATTCCCGCAGTGGTGGACTCGGCGCCGCTACGTCCGGTCTCGACAGCCCCCGCGGTAGCGACGGACGTCACCGTGGACAGCGACCCTGGTCCTGATGACCCGGCGGTTGATTCCGTGCCCAGCGTCCAGGAGCCCAGCGAGCTCGCATCGCTCTCGTTCGGGGATGAACTGGTGAGTTCCGCCGTGCTGGGCCCGCTGACACTCGCCGAGCCTCCTCCCAGCCGGCCGGTTCGGATCATCGTGGCCGGCGACAGTACGGCGTGGAGCATGGGAGATGGTCTGGTCGATTGGGCCGAACGCCATCCCGAGTACGCGCAGGTGCTGACGATCGCGGCGCCGGCGTGCACCTTGTTGAGCGGTGTTCGGGCGGATCCCGACAACGAGAACTGGTTGCCCAGATGCACGCAGCAGCTCCGCGAGAATCTCCCGGAGACGGTCGCCCAGTTCGCACCTGACCTGGTGGTCGCCATGGTGTCGGTTGCTGACGTCGAGGAGGTCACGTGGGATGAGGCCGAAGGCGTGCTCGTACCCCCGGACGAGCGCTTCGCCGCCCGGATGCGTGCTGACTACGCGGCGTTCAGTGACTCGCTCATCGCCCAAGGTGCCGGCGGCGTGGTGCTCGTCAAGGGCCCACGTGCGATGAGTACGTTGCGCTCGTTCAGCTCGACGGACGACTCTTGGCGTCCAGGTCGGATGGAGATGCAACACGCCGTGATCGCCGATGTCGCATCCAACGACGCCGACATCGAAGTGCTCGATCTCAATCGGTGGTATCTCTCCAGCGAATACGGCGTCGACGATTCGGGACGATCTGATGGTGTCCATCTGGATGACGCAGTGGCTGTCGACGTGGCGGATCGGTTCGTCGGTCCCTGGTTGGTGGCCGTCGCGCTCCATCGCGCTGGCGGGTGAGTGCCCCCACTGCGAGCGGGGCCATCGTCCTGTTCGACCGGCACGATGACAGTCGTGAGTGCGGCGTCGAACGTCCGATGAACCGGTAGCCGCAGCAGGTTTCGAACGGGTGGTGACGGTCAGCGTGTCCTGACCTCAGCGAGTGAGAGGCCGCTTGTTTCGTCGAGCTCGGAAGAAGTCCTTCAACAACTGCGACGACGCATCGGCTTCCAGGCCCCCGATCGACTCGACCCGGTGGTTCAGCACCGCGCTGTCGAGCAGACCGAAGTGGCTGTCGACGGCGCCGGCCTTCGGGTCGACCGCTGCGTACACGAGGCGGCCGAGCCGGGCATTGACCGCAGCGCCGGCACACATGGCGCACGGTTCGAGCGTGACGTACATCGTGCACTCGTCGAGGCGCCACTGCCCGAGGTGATGTGCGGCGTCTCGGAGCGCCAGCACCTCGGCGTGAGCGGTGGGGTCATTCGTGAGCTCACGCTCGTTGTGGCGGGCAGCGATGATCTCGCCATCGTGGGTCACGACGGCGCCGACCGGCACATCATGATGAACCACTGCGGCTCGGGCCTCGGCGAGCGCGGCCGACATCCAGCGTGCGGCTGCGTCGTCGCCGTTGCTGAACGACATGGCGGAGGGAGAGGGATTCGAACCCTCGGAAGGTTGCCCTTCACACGCTTTCCAAGCGTGCCGATTCGGCCGCTCTCGCACCCCTCCAGGTGTTGTGCGATGTCACGTACCTACTGGTCGTGCACCGGTTGCCGGATTGTATCGTGCGTGCCCGGTGACCGCTCCGAGCGTCGCCGCCACACGAGTTGCGTCGCGATACCGACGAGCAGCCCGACCGCCAGGATGAGCAGGGACGGCCGCGGGCTGCCACCGTTCTGTGAGCGTTCTGTTAGTGGGCGGCCATAGCTTCGCCGAAATGCGAGCCGCTCCGGGATCTGCCAACTTCGTCGGGGCGCGCCCGCGTACCGATGTGGGCAGATTCATGTCGCTCGTCCTTGCCGTCGTGGTCATGGCTGCCGGGTTCGTTTGGGCTGGCGCAGTCGCCGACGAGGTGCTCGAGTTGGCAACGCCTGCCGCTGCGGTAGCGCCGCTGATCGAGCCGGACGTGGATTCGATCTATGGGTCGGGGTCGGTGACGTACACGGTCAACTACCCCAGCTCCGTCGAGAGTGTCGACTGGTATGGCGTGCAGGGTTTCGAGCGGCTGTTCTACTTTCGGTTCGAGAATCGACCCGGCATTGGATTGTCGCTGGTTCAGGTCCCGTGGGGGTCGATCCTCTCCACGATCGACTACGAGAACTGCGGTCCGTTGCAGTGCACGATCCGCTACGAGGTCACCCGCATCGACAAGTGCATGGAGGACATGGATCTGGGAGGGGTGAACTATCCCGAGCTCGGCGTCGACCTGTCGTTCCGGATCCGTCCGGCGCAAGAAGACATCGGTAGCTACGGCTATCCGAATGAGGTCAAGGTGTCGGCGCCGCTCACGGGAAATTCGGATTCCGAATGTCCGAGGGGTGGCGTGTCCGATCCGCCGAACAACTCCTACGAGTTCACGATCATCGACGGCGACATGACGGTCGATGCGGACGACGCCGTTCCAGGCCGCTACTTGTTCCGGGCCGACACCTATGACCTCTGCGAGGAGCTCGGGGCCTCGGGGTACGGAGGCGACGACGACAACCCCGGCGACGGCCCGGACTGCGAGACAATGCTGTTTTCTCGATGGCAGATCGATGGCAACGAGCTGTACGACGCCGAGACGGCGTACACGTTCGACAAGCCGGGTGTGTATCCCATCGTGTTCGAGGCCGACGGCTACAACCCCGAGACCGACGCGAGCGGCTACTACCGGGCCGACGGCACGCTGACGCTTCGCGCACCCGAGATGGTCATCGAGGTCGAGGCCCAGACGGCGAGCAACGGACGCGCCAAGGCCGGTGAGGAGTTCGACGTCGAGGTCAGTGCCCGCACGACCAAAGGTGTCGGCGACCTGTCCCAAGTGGCATTCAACCCGTCCACCGGTCTCGTCTTCGATCCTGGCCTCTTCGAGCTGATCAGTGCGCCATCGCTCCCCGCAGCACCGCTCACCGCCGCCCCGCAGACCGAGTTCTTCACAGGAACCTGGAGGCTGAAGGCGATCGGCGACGGCGATGGATCGATCTCGGCCACGATGAGCGGCGTCGGCGCCGATGGCAAGGCAGTCACGGGTTCCCGCGAAGCCGGGCTGCGCGTCGGGGACCCGCTCCAGGTGTCCGTGGTGGTCGACCCGGCAACGGTGCCGAAGTCGGAACGTGAGAACGGCGAACCCGTCGAGGTCAACGTGACGATCACCGCCAAGAACGACACCGATCGTCCGATGACGACGGTGGCGCTCCGGTCGTTCGGGCTCGATCGGGTGGTGGCTGGCCAGCCGGTGAGCTACGAGCTGATCGACCCGAACCCGGTTGCCGGCGGTGTGATCGCGTTGACCGCACCTCCCGACCCGATCTCGGGTCTCACGTTGCCGGACATCGGTGCAGGCCAGCAACTCACGATGCAGGCAAAGTATCGCATCGACGACGACGGCGAGTTCAAGGTCAGCGCACAGGTGCAGGCTGCCGGCCACCAGGGCGGGGTGAACACCGCTGTCGGGGAAGCGGCACTGTCGGTTGCTGCGGAGAAGTACCTCGAATTCAGGACCACGGTGGTGTCGCCGACCGCTACCGACAAGCTGCTCGATGCCGGCCAGGCGATCTGGGTCACCGGCACCATCAAGAACGTCACGACGACCGCATCGATCGAGGTCGGGCCGCCATATGCGCAGACATCGGGCAACGCCGGCGCGCAGACCGCCACCTGGGACAGGGTCGGTGTCGACGCAACCCAGTTGACACCGATCGGAACGTTGGTGCTGGCACCGGGGGAGGAGCAGGAGTTCACCACGAAGGTGGTCACGTCGTGGAGCGATCCGCGCCCGAATGGTGGGGTGAACCCGAGCGGTGGCACTCGGGCATATCTGGAGTTCACGCCGTGGGGTCGGGCGACGGAAGCTGACGGTTCGGTCACGGTGGTCACACCGGACCTGATCGACACCACCGACGAGGATCTGAACATTCAGATCTCGATCGACGACTCGATCGCGATCCCGACCACCGATCACGAGGCGCTTGCCGCAGGGATCCTCATCGGCACCCTCGATGGCACGATCTCGGCTGGCGCGGCGATCGTGATGGGGATCCCCGATGTGTTCATCGGGGCGTACTCGATGATGTCGGGGGCCACTGAGTATCAGCGCAAGATCTGGGACAGCTTCACCGAGGTGGAGCGCGACCTGTTCGTCGACGAGACGAGCTTCATGATCTTGTCGGTGCTGCAGCGAAACTACGAGTTCGCCGAGCAGGACAGTGCAGAGTTGCTCGCGCAGATCAATGCGTCGGTGCTGGGCTCGATGACGGAGCTGTCGACAGCTTGGGAGACCGGCGACTACGTCAACTCGGCGCAGGTGTACTCGAAGTACACCGCCGAAGCAATCGGTTCGGTGGCGCTGCCGGTGGCGTTCACCAAGCTGGCCAAGACACCGCGCGCCGCTGCGATCCTCGCACGGGCACAGGCTGCGATCCAGGCCCGGCTGGCACCACTCGCTGCCGACATCGCCCGGATCAGCCGGCTCGACGACGCCGCAAGAATCCTGAGGATCATCGAGGCTGGTGCTGAGCTGACACCCGACCAGATCTCCAAGCTGTACGGCATATCGCCGGCCGAACTGGCCGAACTGCAACGCTTGGCGGACAAGTACGGCCTGCTGCTGACCGTTCGGTCGCGGCATCCGTCGTCGATCGAGTGGATCGAGAAGTTCGGCGCGATGCTCAAGCCCGAGTCACTCAAGCTGAAGACGGTCTCTGACCTCGACGCGAAACTCGGCTTCGATCCCGACGACGTCGGTTCGTTGGTGTTCCGCAAGCCCGAGGCGCTGGTGGCGCACGAGGCCGGGGAGTCGCTCGGTGACGCAGTGAACAACTTCGTGACCAGCAAGGGGTTCACACCTGGCACGCCGGAGTGGGAGAACGCGGTCGCGCGAACCGTCCACCGCGCCGACGAGTGGAAACGGTTCGAGCAGACGTACAAGCAGTGGTCGAAGAACGGCAAGATCGACGCGCCGTTCGACTACGACGCCAACGGGGTCCCGACGGGAATCATCCGCGATGCGGATCAGACCGTGCACGGATTCCGCCTGGTGCAGCGCCACGCCGACGGCGATCTGCTGGAGGACTATCTCGTCGAGATGTTCGACATCAACACCGGCACATGGAAGCGGGTCACCGGCGACATCGACCCGATCGCATTCACACACACCGACGGCTCGCCGCTCGATGCGTGGCTGCACGCGGACCTGCTCGATGACATGCGCAACAGCCCGCTGCTGCGCGCCGCGCATGGCGAGTCGGCGACGTTCCTCGGTGGCGGCGTCGACTTCATCGCCCGACAGTTCAAGCCCCTCGAAGCCGCACTGCAACTGGCACCGAACGCCATTGCGCGCGTCGTTCGCTTCAACCCGACGAAGAGCCGCTGGAACGACCCGTTCGACTACAACCTGTTCTGGGATGGCGGCTTCGTCGAGAGCTCCGCGCCGAAGATCACCCAGGCCCAATCCCGCGACTACGGCATTCCGGTGGTCGACCAGGCCGCGTACGAGGCAGCGATCCGAGCCCCCAAGCGACCACTGAAGCTCGACGCGGCCGCTACAGCTGGTGGTGGCGCAAATCTCGGGCGGTGTCGAGTTGGTTTCGCGTCGTCGGCAGGGACGGCACCCACGTCCGGCGTCGGCGCGGTGTTCGTCGACGAACTCGGTGCGTTGCAGCAGGTGCAACCCGATGGCTCATCGGCGCCATCGAACCTGGCGCAGCAGTGCTTCGTCGAGACCGACTCGGTGATCGACATCGACCTGCTGGCGATCACTCAGATCGTGTCGGGCATCGTTGGCGGGGGCTTCGCATCGCCGCGGGCCAGCCGTGCCGGCGCTCCCAGCACTCTCGATTTCAGGGCGCCCGCGACACTGGGTGCCACGACGTTGACGGTTGTCGATACCACGGGTTTTGCGCCTGGCGATCTCGTGGCCATCGGCGTTGGGACACCTGACGTCGAGGTGCGCACGCTGGTGAGCGTCGAACCATTCGTGATCGATGCCCCACTCCAACGGGATCATGGAGACGGGGCGCTCGTGGCCGCGCTCGCCAGCGCCGGTGACGAGCCACCGACGACGAGTACGACAGAGCCAGCACCGACGACCACCGAGCCGGTCTCGACGCCGAGCACGACGGAGCCGGTCTCGACGTCGACCGGCCCGACGACGAGCACGACCGAAGCGGCGGTTGCAGCTGGTGGGCCGACGACGCCGGGTCAAGGTGCGGCGACGCCGAGCACAGCTCCGACGACTGGCGGCACGCTGCCGTTCACCGGATCGAGTGCAGCGAACCTGCTGTTGTCGATTGCGTTGACGATCATGTTGTTGGGTGCCGTGCTGCTGCTCGTCCGACGGCGACGCCACCACGACGGCGACGAGTCACCACCGCCGCAGCCCACGATGCAGTGACGGCAGCTGCTCTGCACATGGCGAGCCTCGGCGAGCGCGGCCGACATCCAGCGTGCGGCTGCGGTGTCGCCGATGCCGAACGACATGGCGGAGGGACAGGGGTTCGAACCCTCGGAAGGTTGCCCTTCACACGCTTTCCGAGCGTGCCGATTCGGCCGCTCTCGCACCCCTGGGCCGCTCCGAGCTTCGCCGCCACACGAGTTGCGTCGCGATACCGACGAGCAGCCCGACGGCCAGGATGAGCAGGGACGGCCGCCAGTACGGCGGCACCCAGGTGAGGATCACCTCGCCGCTGCTGACGTCGGCTGGGATGTCCACGGTGAGCAGGCCCGCCGGCCCACCACCCACCTGAAGCACACGGCCGTCGATGGTGGCCTCGTAGCCCGGCCAGGCCAGGCGACCAAAGGTGAGCTGCCCCGGCCCCTCGCCGCTGCGCTGAATTTCGACGACCTCGCGGTGGGCGCGCTGCTCGGTGTTGCTGTGGACGATGATGGGTCCGCTGATGTTGGTGAGGCGCCCGTCGGGCCACGCTGCGGGAACGTCTCGTTTCCAGACATCGACCACCTCGGTGGATTCGACGATCGACCAACCGGTCGGTGGCGTCAGCGATGACGTCTCCAATTGTGAGCGTTGCACCACCACGGTGTCGGCGCCGATCAGGTCGGCGAGGACGGGTCCGCCTTCGGTTGGTGACTCCCACAACCGGTCCCAGGCCTCCGCGCACATTGCGCCGTCGAACCGAAGGCACAGGGTGGCGTCGTGGGTGGAGAAGCCGATGCCGCTGTAGGTCGCCACGGCTTCGATACCGGAGATCGCATGCATCGAGGCGAGGGCGAGATCTTCATACAAGAGCGCCGCAGCCTGTTCGGAACCCGGGATGGCGTTGAACGAGACGATCTGCACAACGGTGCCGTCGTAGCGGTCGCCGAATCGTTCGACGAACGTGGCCGCCGACTGTGGAGCGCGGTAGTTGCGCACGCTCTCGTTGAGCGGCTTCCACGCAAGTTGCATCGCGAGCACCAGCAGCGTCGTCACGATCAGGATCGGTCCGAGCGCGGCCCGATACCTGCTGGCGCACACGACCACCGCCGCCGTCAGAGCCAGCACCACCACGGTGCCGATCGCATGCCAGGCAATGTCCCCCGGCACATCAGCTGCTGCAAGGTAGGCCGGAACCAGCACGAGGGCGGCACTGACGCCTGCACGAGCTCGTCGGCGATCGTTGCGCAGCCCGTCGCCGAGCACGAGGGCGAACACGACGAGTACCGGGAGATAGACGTAGGGCATCAGGCGCATCGGCCACCTGAAGAACCAGAGGTTCGACGGTCCGACGGCGAACAGCAGGGCGGTGCCTGCCACCACAGCGGTTCCAGCGAACTCTCGCCGGAGCACCGTTCGCCAACGCAGCCACGGGGCCAATGGCAGCACGAACCACGCGAGGTATGAGCCGGGAAACCCGAGCACGTTGGCGCCGAAGTTCCTGATGAACGGCCTGGCGGTCGGGGTGCTCATGGTGAGCAGGTCCCCGGGGCCGAGCACCCATGACCCGTCGTTGAAGTTCTCGGACGTGCGCGGTCCCACTGCCGACGTCTGCTGGAACGGGAGGTACACGAAGAGCGCGATCAACCCGATCGACACGAGCGCTCCGAGCAGTGCCACGAGCATGATGGGTCGCCGGCGATCTGCGAACTCGACGGCTACCCCGACCACGATTGCGAACACCAAGATGTTGCTGTACGGGTTGCCGGAGGTGACGCAGAGCGCGCCGGCGAGCACCAGCCAGCCGGGCCCGCTGACGCCACGGGCCACGCGCCGCGCTGCAATCCACACGAAGGGCGTGAGGCGAGCGATGCCAGGTGTGGTGTCCACCATGCGGCGTCCATCCACAGTGTCCATCCGGCCGTTGCGCCGACGACACCCACGACGGCCGACGGCCACGCTTGGGCGCCGTACTCGCGTGCGAGGAAGTACACCCCGACGGCCAGGAGGAGCAGGTACACCAGGCTCACCAGCAGCATCGCGACAGCGAGGTCGTCGATCATCGAGATGACGATGTCGATGATCAGGGTGATTGGATTCCACACGCCGAACCGTGCCTCGCCGATGAAGTTGCCGCCGCGCCACAGCGTCGGGTCCATCAGGTGCGACTCGCCGTTGCGGAGCAGTTCACCGATCCGTCGATTCACCGGCAGCCACTGGGCGATCGAGTCGCCGGACAGATAGAAGCCTCGATCGGCGACGAAGGGGAACACGCCTGCCACCGTGACGGCGACGAGCATGGTGGCGAACGCAGCGGTGCTGGCCGTCGACGTTGCCGTTGCGCCCTCGTTCGCATCTGCGGGACGGGCAGCTCGGCCGCCCACCTGGTGGGTGGTGTCGACGTCGGTCGACGTGTCGTTCGCGACAGACATCGGTGCGCACCCTAGGTGACGTGCCACGACGACGCCCACCATCGTGTTCCCGGTATCGTGAAGATCGTCTCGGCGGTCCGCTGCCGGAACACGACGGTTCGCCGTCGAGTGAGGTGACGACCGGGCCCTGTGCAATGGGCGCCCGTGAATCAGGTCAGGCCCGGAAGGGAGCAGCCTTCATCGGCATCGTTCGTGTGCCGCAGATCGTCTGGTCGTCACCTCAGTCGGCGGCGATCGTCGCGTCAGCCGGCGTGGGCGGGACGCAGCCGCTCGGCGTAGGCCACCAGGTCGGGCGCACCGATGCGGTCGGCCATCTCGCGGAAACCGTCGGTCGGGCCGTGCCACCGCCACTCGTCCACCGAGCCCACGTCGATGTCGGTGTCGACCGTGGCGATGCGCCGGAACAGCAACGCGTCGGCGAGTTGTGCCTGCAACGTGGCCGACAGCTTCGCCGCCCCGCGCAGGCCGGGCACGTCCCACTGCCCTGCCGCGGCCGGGATCTGCTCGATGTGTCCGTAGGCGGCGAGCACCGCCGATGCGCTCTTGGCTCCCCAGCCGGGCAATCCGGGAAATCCGTCGGCGGTGTCACCGACGAGACCGAGGTAGTCGGGGATCGACGCCGGGTCGATGCCGAACTTCGCGCGCACGCCGTCGGCATCGATGATTTCGCGCTTGCGTCGGTCGAACTGCACCACTCGATCGCCGCGCACGCACTGGCCGAGGTCCTTGTCGGGTGTCACGATCAACACCTGCTCGACGCGTTCGTCGGCGTCGGCCACGGCCGCACCGGCGGCGAGGGCGTCGTCGGCCTCGTGTTCCACCATCGGCCACACGGTGAACCCGGCCGCGACCAATGCGTCTTCCATCACCGGGATCTGCTCGAGGATCTCGGCATCCATCCCGTCGCCCGTCTTGTAGCCGGCCCACAGCTCGTTGCGGAAGCTCTCGATGGTGTGGTCCGACGCAACGGCGATGTGCGTGGCGCCGTCCTCGACGAGGGCCAGCGTCGACGCAACCACGCCGGCGGCGGCGTCGTACGGTCCGCGGTCGCGATGGCGTGCTGCCATGCCGAAGTGCTGCCGGAACAGCTCGTAGGTGCCGTCGACCAGGTGGACCCTCATGGCCGCACGATAGGCCACCGGCGTTGCGCAGCAAGCCAGGCGATGCGCGAGCCGCTCCGCCTCAGCGCGAGAGCACCAGGTCGAGGAACTGCTCGCCCATCAGAATCGCGGCCACGGTGCCGATCGCCAGAAACGGTCCGAACGCGATCGCGTCGCTCCGATCGAAGCGACGGGTGGCCAGGAGCACGATGCCGACGGTGGCGCCGGCGACGAACGCGAAGAACAACCCGACCGGGACGAACGCGAGGCCGAGCCAGCCGAGGTACAGCCCGAGGAGGGGAGCGAGGCGAACGTCGCCCTCACCCAAACCCCCTCGGCTGGCGACGTGGACCAGCCACAGCACCAGCAGTGCGATCGCCGCGCCGACCAGCATCATCCAGATTCGTCGTGGCTCGTCGACGACCAGCGCGGCGATGGTGAGCAATGGTGCCCCCACTGCCAGGCCGGCGTAGGTGATCTCGCGTGGGAGGCTCCGGGTGCGCAGGTCGATCCACGTCTGGACGACGAGCACCATCATCAACACGGCGTAGGCAGCGATCGCGACCGGCATCCCGGCGAACCGCACCACCATCAGCGCAACGAGCGCGCCGGCGGCGCGCGATCAGCACCGCCAGTTCGACCGTGTGGCGACGTCCGCTGTTCATGCGGGCCGGCCGGTGCTGCGGTGTGCACGAGACGGCGGGCGTCGCCCGCGCTCGGTGTGGTCAGCCGGCGGTGAGTTGGCGGGCGAGTTCGAGGACTTCGTCTTCGGGAAACTGTCCGACCCAGCCGGTGACGACGGTGCCGTCCGGAGTGAACAGCACGGCGGTCGGCTGCGAGGTGACGCCGAGTTCGATCCACGACTCGAACGACTCGTCCCACAGCATCGGGAACGTGGTGCCACGGTCTTCGACGAACTCGCGGGCTTCACCCAGGCTGTCCTGCGTGCCGAGGCCGATGACGGCGATCTCGGATTCATGTGCTCGAGCGAACTGCTCGACGTCGGGCGCTTCCGTCCGACAGGTGGGTCAATGCGGTGCGTACATCCACAGCAGGATCGGCGTGTCGGCCGGGGCCAGATTGCGCAGGTTCACCTTGTTGCCGGCGCCGACGTCGTCCACCACCACATCGGGCAGTTGGTTGGCCACGGTGTCCGCCGCCGGGTCGAGTTCGATGTCGTCGGGCGGCGGGGTCAACGTGGTGCCACTCGGGCTGCCTGCAGCGTCGCTGCCATCGTTGCCGCCACACGCTGCCAGGACGAGCGTCGACGCGAGGGCCGCTGCGCCCACTCGTGACCGAATCGAACGGGGGTCTGCCATCACGCCAGTGTGGTCGTGCCGGCGGGGAACTCGGCCCCCGTTCACCGAACGTTTCGTGCTGCGGTCCCGCACTCCAACCGCTCATCATGCTGTGGGGCTGAGCAGCTCGCGGCGCAGCGCGAGCAGTTGCGGCGCGGGCTCGCCGTCCGACCATGCGTCGGCCACCAGCACCCGCTCGTACGACTCCCACTCCTGACGTACACCGGCGAGGTCACCGGCGTGGGCGTGGGCCTGCATTCGCAATGCGATCAGTTCCTCGTGGCCGGACAGCACCTTGAGGCCCTGCCCGGTGGCCCAGAACACGCCGTCGGTGTCGCCGAGCGACAGCGCGTGCGCCGCGTACTCGGAGGTGGCCGTGATCGCCAGCATCACCAGGTTCGAGGTGAGGCCCTCGGCATCGGGCCAGAGGTAGCCGGTACCGGCGAACGGCATCTCGCGCACCAACTCCACAGCAGGGCGCAGCGTCTCGATCGCCTGGCTCGGTGGCTGCACACGAGCGTGCGCCAGACGTTCCTCGACCAGGTCGGCGTCGGTCACCACCAACTCATGCAGCGGCAGTTGCTCGGTGAGGGTGCGCGCCACCCACTCCTCGCCGTCGGGCGGACTCACCAGACGCGCAAGCTTGCGGCGTGCCTCCGACACCACATTGGCGAAGGTCGCGTCGCGCACATCCATCTCCCACAGTGCGGTGCGGGCGCCGCTGCGAGTGGCCCGATCGCGATGAGTTGCGAGCCAGGCGATCAGCTCGACCGTCTTGGATCGCTCGAAACTGCCGGGCGTGCCGTTGCGGTCGTGGACGTTCACGGCACCCAGCAGACCCACAATGATCTCGTACGGGCGCGGCACGAACTCGATGGGGGCGTCGGGTTGGGTGTTCGACGGGGTGCCGGGGTCGGTCGGCGGTTCAGCGACGTCGACGGGTTCGAGCTCGCGGCTGGCATCGGCGAGCAGGTCGACGATGTCGGAGAGGTCGTCGGGGCTGACCCCGATCGGCGTCAGGTCGATTTCGGTGCCGAACGCTGCGAGCCGCCAACCGGCGGGCGTGCCGGTGAGGCGCGCTCCAGCCCGATCGAATCGGCGATGCTCGTCAGCGACCACCACCGCCAGCCCATGCCCGCCGACGACAGCGCTGATGGCGTCGTCGGTGCCGTCGTGGTCGCGGCCGTCGGCAGCGTGCAGTAGCACCACGGCGGGTTCCCACACCTCGCCACCCGTTCGCAGCGAGCGCAGCTCGAACGATGAGCGTTCGTTGCTCGTGGTGGTGCCGGTGAGCGTCATCGCCAAGTCGATCGCGGCGTCGCTCGATTCGGTGAAATGGGCATTGCGATGACCCAGCAGCGCCGTCGACGGCAACGACACACCGATGAGGTGGGCAACCTCGGCGAACAACGATGAGGCCAACGAAGTGGCGATCGCGGTCACGACGTCATCTGCCTGTTCGCCGTTTGCGGCGACCGCGAGTTGGCCCGCCGCCTCCAGATCGACGAGCACCTCGTCGCCGTCAGCGGTGACGCCGATCTGCACGAGCGCCACACAGGGCTGACCGACCTGGCGGGCGTCGTCGCTCAGCAACTCGATGGGCGTCTCGGCACCAAGACGCCAGCTGTGGTCGCCGCCCACCCACGGCGCTGGCAGCGTCGCCGGGCCGGTCAGCTGCAACTCGATCGCCCCGTCGGTGGAAGCGACGACCCAGCCGATCTGGCTACCGGTGTCGATCATCGACCAGGCGGCGGCCCGGCATGCGACGTCGACGCGAAGCGAGCGTTCTCCTGCGCCCACGGAGCGCAGTCGCCGTTCGGTGTCGATGGCCTGTGGGTGTGGCTCTGGCACCCGGTGGCGCGGCCTCGCGGCGCGCAGACGTTGGCGCCGTCTCACGCCGACGAGCGCGAGGATGCCGGCGGCGAGGAGCGCAGCGTGCTCCAGCCGGATCGGCGATGGCGCGTCCGGTGCACCGGCGGACACACCTGGGCCGTCGGCCCCGGATCCCCGTGGATCCATCGGTGTCGTGGTGGTCGACGCGGCGGCAGCAGCATCGGGCGCGTCGACCGTGACGCGCTCCTCGTTGCGGGCCGGCAACGAGCTCAGGGTGCTCGTCGGCGCTGCGGTCTCCGGAGTCGGAACCGGTGCGCCCGGCTCCGGCTCCGGAGCAGCATCCGGCGCGCCGACTGGTTCGGGGTCGTCGATGGGCGGTGGCGTCTGCTCGTCGACTGCTGGCGGCGTGGCCCCGTCGGTGGGGAGGTCGAGTTCCCAACCAGGAATGATCAGGTTCGGATCGTCGAAGCGGCGGCCCCCACCCATGTCATCGCCGGCGTTCTCCGCCCAGATCTCCGGCCATGCCGTCGGGTCGCCCAGTTGTTCGTCCGCGATGTCCCACAGCGTGTCGCCCTGCTCGACCACGTAGTGGTTCACGTCCGCGCCAGCGTCGGAGGCTGGCAGGGAACCTGCGCCGAGGTGGTCGGGGATCAGCAGGGTCCAGCCGGGTTCGATGTAGGCGGGGTTCGTGAAGCGTTGACCACTGGGCATCGGACGCTCCAGGTTGGCATCGATGATCGCATTGGCGACCTCGGCGACCCGTGTGGCATCGGTGCCCGCCAGATCGACCGCGATCGAGTAGATCGACTCGCCAGCACCGGTGACGTGCGAGTTCGTCGCTGTCGAGTTCGGCGGCGCAGCGCTCGACGGGGCGCGGCGACGCGGTGGTCGCGCTCATCCGGGATCCCGTCATGCATCCGTTGGGTCGAAGCTGCGGCGGCTGACACTGCGTCGCTGGCTGGTGACGGTGTCGACGGCGATGTGTCGGCGGCCACGGGGCGAGCTTCGAGGGTGGAGGCGAGCGATGTCGCTGGTGTGGCGAGTGGCACGACCGTGATCAGCCCAACGGCGATGAATCGGGCGACTCGTTGGGCCAGGCCGAGCCCGCGCAGGTCGGGGAGCGGGAGTCCGCGGTGGCGCACTGCATGCACGACTTCGCCGATGGTCGTGACCACGATCACCGCCACGGCGATCCACACGATGCAGAGGCTGGCGCGCACGATGACGTCGGTGACGGTGGCGTCGGCGAGCGGGCCTGACACGGTGTCTCCGATGTCGGAGGTGCTCCACTGCCACGGTGGCCGCGTTCCGGCGAGCGGATTACCCGATCCGAACCTGGCCCTCGACGCGGCGATGAGACCGGCCGGCACGACCACGGCGATCACCAGCAGCATCAGGATCGACGAGACGAAGCGACCGAGGTTCCGTGCGTTCACCGTTGCTCACCTCTTCGTTGCGCTCGTGGATGGACTGGTCGGCCCGGCCGATGGTGCACTGATGCCGCGACCGTGTCGGTCGACCACTCAGTGGGTGTCGGGCGACGCGAAACGGAACGTTCGCCGTGGAAGTCGCCCGGGTCGATGCCAGTGCTCATGGCGCTCGCTCGGCCCGTGCAGCGCCGGCGCCGGTCACCGTCTTGGATCCGTCGACGATGTGCACCGTGACCGAAACCTGATCGGCATCGACCGCGATCGAGACGACGCGCCCATCGACCTGGTAGCTCTGAAAGAGCGAATCGGCGGTCGATGCTGCCATCCGTCGCGCCGCTGCTGGATCGATGACGATCTCGCCGGTGCGGAGGTCGGTGATCGCCGCTGACTGGGCTCCTGATCGGGCTGCCTGGAACGCGATCGACTGTGCTGCGGACCGATTCGACACGCCTCGGTCGACGTCGCGGGCGAGCCACACGAGGCCGAGGAAGGTGAAGGCGAAGATCAGCGCGATCCCGGCCACGAGCCCGGCGCCGCGTTCACCGGAACAACGAGCCGCATGTCGCCCATCGTCGGACCGAGCCTGCGCCCCGCTCACGGGCCTGCCTCCGTGGCGCGCAACGGGTCGATCGTCGCAAACGCTGTTGCGCTGTTCGGGCCGTTGGTCGGCGGATTGATCAGCTCCAACCCATCGGTCGAGACCGTGCACGACACGGTGACCGCCACCCGACCGCCCGGGCGGAACTCGGAGACATCGACGGCCACCCGCGGCGACGCGCACGACGAGGTGTCGATCAGCATTGCCCGGCCGACTTCCTCGGCCGCACCGATCGCAGCAGCAGCGGATCGTTCCTGCGCTGCTGCCTGTGCTGCTGATTCTGCAGCGCTCTGTGCCGTGGCGCGGCTGTCGACGCCGCGTCCGAGGAACACGATCACCACGGCCAAACCAATGGCGGCGGGGGTGAGCAGCGCGAGGCCGAGCGCGTCCGACGAGCCGGCGTCACCGTGGACGCGTCGGATCATGGTGTGATCTCCTCGACCGGTACCGCCGACGTCACCGACAGCGCACTGGTGGTCCCACGGATGATGCCGGGTGCGTTGCCCGCCACCGTCACCACCACGACGCCGCCGGCGGTGTCCACCGAGACCGACACGTCGCGGAGGTCGGTGTCGGCCGCGAGCACCGACGCCGCTGACGCTCGGGCGTCATCGGCTGCCACGCCCGAACGAGCCACGAGTGCTGCGGTGTCGCGTGCGATCACCCGGGCTTCGGTTCGGGTGTGACTCCACAGCGCCGCCTGGAACGCGGCGAATGCAAGGAACACGAACATCGGGGTGAGCAACGCCACGGCCAACGACGTTGCTGCGCCCCGGTCGCCGCGCAGACGAGCTGCGGCGGTCCCGCCCACAGCCCTGTCGGTCGGCGGGGTCGGCTGGGGTGACGGCATCGCCGACACGGTCAGGGAGCAGACGGAGACTGCACCGGTGTGCTGGCGGTGTCGCGAATCTGCGCCCAGATGATGGCGGCGACAACCGCCACGCTGACGGCGGCCGCTGCGTACCACAGCACCTGCTCGATCGACACGGCGCCGCGGTCGCGGCGGGCTCCGGCGTGGCTGTCTCCGGCGTCGAGGTCGGCTGGAGCGGTGATGCCGAGCGTGCGGTACACGGCGGCGATGACGCTGGTGATCATCAACAGTGGGTCGTTCATCTGGTGGGTCCTTTCACAGTGCGGTGGTGGAGGTCGGGTTGGGATCGTCGGGTCGGGGATCGAAGGTGGGTTGGCCGGTCGTGGTGGGTTCAGCCGAGGTTGAGGGCGGGGTAGATGATCAGGGCCATGAAGAGCAGTGCCATCGCCACCAGCGGCGGCGTGACCTTGTCGTTTCGAACGCGAGCGTCGGCCTCCTGCTCGGCGGCGAGCGTCGATCGCAACGTGGCGCACTTCGCAGCGAGGCTGCGAGCCACAGGCGCACCTTCCGCAGCCGAGAGCGTGGCGGTGGCTGCCACCTGATCGAGTTCGACGATGCCATAGTCGTCGGCCACGCGCTGCAGCGCCCGCACGAGACTCTGTCCGGTGGTGCCGGCTTCGCGCATGCGGCGACGGAGTTCGCGGAACAGCAGCCCGTCACCGGCACGTGCCGCCTGGTCGAGCGCCCCCTCGTAGCCGCTGTTGCCGGCGAGCAGCATCGTCACCATGTCGAGGAACGCTCCCAACTGATGGCGGAGGTCGACGGTGACCTCAGCGCTTCGCGACATCGCGTCCGAGTGCACCAGCAGGGGCGCGATGATTGCCGTGACGATCGACAGCAGCGTCGGGATCCAGATGCCGATCGACAGCACGCCAGCGACTTGCAGGAGCCCGAGGGCGAGCGACGGTCCGACGAATCCGGCGAGCGACGCGAGGGCGAGGTACCCGAGGTGAGTCGTGACCGTTCGATCGATCAGTCGCAGCGGACGGGTCCAGTTCTGTGTCCACGTCGCTGCGCCGTTGCGTTCCAGGAACCTGCCGAGTGCCGTCACGGTCGAACGTTCGGTGGTGTTGGTGATCGTCGGCGTCGCCGGGCGCCGCAGCCTGGCCATCGCCTGGTCGAGACGGGGGTGCGGCTGACGCCATCCGGACGCTGCAAGCCAGAGGCCCACGCACAGCGCGATACTGCACGCGACCAGGGGTCCGGTGGTTCTCATCGTGTGGCTGGCTCCGAGTGGCCGCTGGGTCGGGTGCGCCCGGCCGGGTCAGCGGTGGAGGTGGCGGCTGACGTGAGGAACCGGCTCGGCCGTGGAAATCGGGCGAGGCGTTGCACCCGAAGCAGCAGGGTGGCGTAGATCGCCAGCACTGCGCCGAGGAAGAGTTGGCCGCCCGCAGTGTCGTACGGCGCGAGATAGTCGGAGCGCCCGAACACCAGGAGCCCCACCACCAGCGACCCCATGATCAAGGTCAGCAAGGTGACTTCGCGTTGAATCGGTGCGCGCTCGGCTTCGACGAGTCGGCGTCGATCGGCCTGCCTCCTTGCCTGATCGGCAAGCGAGCTGAGCACCGCAGCGGTACGGGCACCGCGCTGCACCGCGATCAACAGGCCGGCCGCAACGAGATCCCCCAGTGGGTCATCGACATCGTCGGCGAACCGCCGAAAGACGATGGCGGGATCCTGGCGTCCGAGGCCAGCGGCCAGTCGACGCACCTGCGGCTTGATCGCATCGGGGCAGGTGGCCACGGTGGCGTTGATCGCCCCCACTGGCTGGTCGCCGGCGATGAGTACGTCGCGCAGGTTCTCGATCCACGATGCGAGTGCGTCGGTGCGTTCGACGTCGCTCGCGGTGCCGGTCCCGCGCCGTTGCCACGCAGCCACGGCAAACCAACATCCGGCACCCACGACGGCCGCAGCGACCACCCAACCCGTCATTGCCAACACGATCAGTGCGGTTGCTGTGGCCGCGAGCAGACGGCCCCTCCAGCCGGGATCGGTGACTGCGGAGACGACAGGCGCGGCTGGCGGGTCGGGCGCCAGCAGCACCATCACCGCGAGCACACCTGCCAGGGTCGAGGCGATCAGGAGTGCGAGCTGCGGGCTCACGGTGCATCCCTCACCCGAGGCCGCCGTTCACGCTGAACAGTTCGGCGGGGTAGCCGGCGAGGCGCAGCCGGTTGAGGTGGCGTTGCGAGAGGGGAGCGATCTGCACGAGTTGGTCGCGGTCGTCGACCGCCCACACCTCGGTACTCGACACGCCGCCAGCCTCGCCCATGCCACCGACTTCGATGATCGACGTCACCCGGCGAACAGCGCCCTGGTCTTCGACGGCGTTGCGGACGAGGTCGATATGGACCACGAAGTCAACCGTTTGAGCGATCAAGGAGTTCGACAGCGAACTCGGGCAGGCTCGTGTTCGACTTCGACACGTAGTACGCCAGACGTTGCAGCACGATGTCGGAGGTGTGGGCGTGGATCGTGGCGAGCGATCCGCGTTTGCACATCGACGCCACGTCCAACATGTCGAGCGCTTCATCTTCGACCAGTTCTCCGACGACGACGCGGTCGGGGTTGAGGCGTCGGGTGAGTTCGACGAGTTGGCGGGTGGTGATTTCGCCTTGTCCTTCGGCGTTGGGGTGGCGGGTGAAGAGTGCGGGTGCGTCGGGGTGGCGGGGGTCGTCTTCGAGGCGGAGCTCCAGGAGGTTCTTCTCGACGGTGATGATGCGTTCGAGGGGGGAGACTTCGCCGAGGAGTTCGGTGAGGAGGGTGGTTTTGCCGGCGCCGGGTGGGCCGGAGACGAGGATGGTGAAGCCGCATCGAACGAGGGCGCGGAGGCGCTCGACGAGGGTGTGGGGGAAGAGTCCGAGATCAGCGAGTCCGGTGAGGCCGACTTGGCGGACGACGAATCGTCGGATGGCGAGGCGAGGGTGGGTGGAGATGCCGTGTTCGTTGGTGCCGCCGAGGACCATGACGACGCGGGCGCCGTCGTTGGTTTGCAGGGTGAGCATGGGTGAGGAGGTGTCGAGGCGTCCTTCGCCGGTGCCGGTCATGCGCAGTGCCATGCGTTTCTGGAATGCGGTGAGTTCGTTGGCTGATGCCCAGAGTTGGCCGACGTCGAGTTTTTGGCCGTTGGTGTAGGTGATCCAGGTGGAGGTGGCGCTGTTCACGTCGATTTCTTCGACGTTGGGGTCCGACAGGTAGGGCTCGAGGGGCCCGGCGCCGGTGAGTTCGGCGACGACGCGGGCGCGGAGGTGTTGTTCGTCGTGTTGGGTGAGTGGGCGGGTGCCTCGCTGCAGGCGTTGTTCGTTGAGGTGGGTGAGTTCGGTGTTGATCCAGGCGCCGACGAGGAGTTGTTGGCGGCGTTCGTCGCCGGCGAGCGGGTTGCCGGGGGTGCGGGTGGTGTGGTCGTGTTCGATGGCTTCGATCAGCCGGTCGGCGACGCGCTCGGTGACGATGGCGATGTCGGCGACGTCAGCGCTCACGTGTGATCCTTTCCCCAACGGCCCCGTCCCCCAGGGCGTGAGGTGACCATAGTCGGCAGCGCGGAAGCGGATTTCCAGCGCTGGTCACGGCGGTGTCATGGCCCATGCCTGCACAGTGGGCGACCAGGCCGGCGAAACGGAACGGCTGTTGGGTTGGGTTGCGCGGATGCCGGTCAGTTGGGCCGGTGCGGTGGTGTCGTCACTGCGTGGTGTGGATCGCTGCGCCGGTCTGTGAACGCCGGTGGTCGTTCTCTGTTCGGGCTCGGTCCGATGGTCAGCCGAGGGTTGCGGGCGCCACGGGAAATCCGACGGCCGCGGCGGCGGCGTGAAGACGCTTGTCCCACACGGCAATGGTGACCTTGCCGGAACCGAGCGCCAGTGCACTTGCAAGATGAACTGCGTCGGCTCCACGCAGTCGGTGTTGAACTGCCAGTTCGCCGGCGACTCGTTCGACGTCGGCCGAGAGCTCGATCGGCCGCATCGACGACCAGAAGACCTGCCATTCACGTGCTGCCGCAGCAGCTTCGGACTCAGTGAGGTCGTGATTGCGGCCTGCCGCTGCAAGAGCGGCGCAGACTTCGGGAGAGGCGAGCCGGCTGGACACTGCTGCGTCGCAACCGTTCCACAGCGCTGCTGCCACGTCGGACCCCGTCTCGTCGAGCACGAGTTTGACGAGCGCGCTCGAATCGAAATAGACGATGGCCACCTTCAGCCGCGCTGCTCGCTGATGATGTCAGCCACCGGTCGCTTTGGCGTTGGCCGCGATCGACCGCCCGCGAGCGGACGCGACGTTTGGGTGGGGCGACTGATCACGCCTTGGGCAGTCAGACGGTCGAGAAGCGGGGTGGCATCGAGCGCAACGATTCGGGCGACCGGCGTCCCTCGATCGGTGATGACCACGTCGTCACCGTTGCGTGCGGCGTCGATCCAATGACCGAGGTGAGCTCTGAGTTCGGTGACGGCGACGTCCATGAGTCGCAGTGTACATCTGTGAGTAGCTCTGAACGTACAGAACGACGGCAGTCCGCAGCCATTCAAACCCAACGGGATCGTCGTTCGGTTCCCAGGGCAGGTCGGCATCCATACCCAGGTCGGCATCCATACAGGGTGTTCTGGAGCTCGTCTGGTCCTCGTGTCGAGGCGGTCTTCCCGTATCCGTGAGCAGGTGCTCCGAGACAGAGGTGTGACTGGCCAATCGTCACAGCGCTCCCCGTCCGAGCCGCTCAGCCTGTGGCGTGTTGCAGTAGGAGTCCGTGGAGCGCGTCTGCGGCCGCAGCGGCAGTGGTCATGAGGGGGAGACGTCGGAGCCGTTTGGCCGACACGCCGCTGCGTCCTGCGATGGTGAACGCGGCCAGTTGGTCGTCGGCGAGCACAACGGTGCCATCGATCGCGTCGGGAACCGAACCGGCGACGAACTCACCGATCTCGTCGGTGTCGAACGGGCGGCTGCCGATCACGGCCAGCACGAGTGACGCTGGAAGGTGAGCGAACTCCTCGACGGTCTCGATCAGCCGCTCGATCCGCACGGATGCAGCTGCCGCGGAAGCAGCCGCTTGATGGTGCGCGATCACGACCACGTCAGCACACCGTGCCACCGGCGACACGGCCTCGCCGCCGCGATGCTGGCCGGCATCGGCGATCACCGTCCAGGTGCTGGCAGCGATCGCCGGGAACACGGCAAGTGCAGCCTCCTCGACAGCACGGTTGGCGGCTCGCGCTCGTACGGGACTGGAGACGAACCGGACGCCCGACGCACTTCGGTGCGCCATGGCATCCACGGTGCGCATCACGCCGCGCTGGTCGCCGGATGAGCCGGCGGTGGCCACGATGGTCGCCAAGGTCGGCTGTGTTGGTGTGTCGAGCCAGCCCGCCAACGACCCGCCTGCCCGGTCCGCTTCGAGCACGACGGTGTCGTCGACCGGCCAACCGATCGACAGGGCGACCGCCGTGGTGGTGGCCGCATCACCGACGACGGCAACGATCGTCACGGCTCGCCATCGACCGTGGTGCTGGGGATGCTCGCGGCGCTGGCGTTGTCGCCATCCGCAGCGCTGGATGCGGCTGGGTCGTCGCGGGGCTCCACGAGCACCACTCGGACATCGTCAGCAGCAGCCAGGGCGGCAGCGTCGTCGGCGGCGACCTCCACCGAGAGCGACTGCTGGCCGAGCGCTGAGGTGGTCTCGATCGGGAGTCCGACCACGCGTCCGTCGATCGATGACCTCGTGGCTGCGTCGCCGGCGGGTGCAGCGCTGCGGTCGGCCGGGATCACGAGCAGCACCGCGGAGCGTTCGCGCAGACCGACCGGCAGCGCCCCATCGGCCACCTGGATGGCAACCACCGAGTTGCCCGCACTCACGAGCGGGCCGCTCTGCAACGATTCGGCCGTCACGAGCGAACCCGACACGAGGCGCACCTTGGCGTAGGAACCGATCAGCGAGTCGAGCCGGTCGCCGTTGATGACGTTGACCGTCGAATCGGCATCGACCTCCACGGTGCGCAGCATGTCGGGCGTGATCTGGGAGCCGGCGGGCACGTCTCGCACCACCTGCACCACCGGTTCGGCGTCGTCGAGAGTGCTGTAGAGCAGCAAGTTGCCGCCGAGCGCGACCGCAGCGAGCGCGACACCAGCAGCGATGCGGTTGCGGCGACGAGCAGTGGGTTGGAACCCGCGACGGACGGTTGGTGTCGCAGAACCGGCGTCACTCATCAGGCGAGGCCTGCTGTGAGGACGCGGGACAGGATCGGATCGGCGGCGAGCATCGTGGCCAGCGCTGCGAGCACGAGGAATGGTCCGAACGCGACCGTGCGCTGCCGGGTGGCCAGCCCGTACACGGCGCCGAGCAGCCCGGCGAGCGACAACGCCACGAGGGTGAGGCGCCAGTCGACCAACCCGATTGCCGCGCCCAAGACGATCGACAGCTTCACGTCGCCAAATCCCATCGCCGCGGGCGATGCGAGGTGGAGCAGTGCGATCGGGGCGCACATCACCGCTGCGCCGAGGGCGGCCATGCCGATCTCGACCGAGCCGCCGAGTGCCACGGTGGCGGCGGCTGCCATGAGCAGTCCGACGACGGCTGCCACGAGCCAGATGTCGGGGAGCCGGTGCTCGTGCGCATCGACGATTGCGGCGGGAACGAGCAACCCGAGCGTGATCGCTGCCGCGGCCGGAACCACCCCGGTGACTCCCGCGATCACGAGCGTCACGACCGCGAAGGCTCCGATCAGTTCGATGCCACCGATCGCTCGACGAACAGGGTGCTCGACGTGTTCGGCCAACGATGACACCGCTGCCCGATCGGGAATCAGCGGAACCCCCAACTGTGTCTCCTCTCCTGGCGCAGCCCCTTCCCCCAGGGCCTGGCGGCACCATAGTCGGCCCGAATCGGCTCGTTGACCGCTGCATCGAGGGATCGCCTGCACACGAACATCCAGTGGGTGGCGAAACGCTGAATGGGGAACGCTGGCCACCTCCGGCGTCAACGATGAGCGAATCCACCACATCTGCGGGTTTCGCTCATCGGTGGCGCGACGCGTGACGGAGGCGCACAGACCGCCGGCGTCAGCTCGGCGAGAGCGAGCGCACGGTCCACTCCAGCAGCCAGCTGAGGAAGTCGTACAGATGGTGTTCGGGGGTGTCCGCAGCGTCGGCCTCGTCGGCCGACTCGTCGTCGGTGATGCCCAGCATCGTGCCCAGCACCACACGCACGGCGTTGATCGACTGCATGAAGGCAATGGTCTGGCCCTCGTCGAGCAGCTCGCCAGGGTCGGCTTGCATCAGGGACTTCACCGACTCGATCGCCGACATCCGACTCGTCACCAACTCCTCGCGCATCAGGCGCTGGTATTCGGCTTCCTTCTCCTCGTCGTCGAGGTAGGCAGCGGGAAAGAGGCGTCGGATCAGGTCGTTGTCGTCGGGACCGGTGAGGAGCGCTTCGAGCTCGCCCATCAGCCGCACGAGCAGATTGCGTTCGTCGGTGTCGAGGCCGATGCGCCATCCGCCAGCGACCTTCTGAACAGGTGGGACGAACTTACGACGTAGGGCCATCGTGTTCCATCGTGGCCCACAGGCTGTGCTCGTGGAGGCGGAACACGTGCATCTCGGCTTCCTCGCGCCCGCACGATGCCACGACGGCTCGGCCCTTCTCGTGCACGTCGAGCATCAACTCGGTGGCCTTCTCGAGCGAATAGCCGAACAGCTTCTGGAACACGTAGGTGACGTAGCTCATCAAGTTGACCGGGTCATTCCACACCAACACCACCCATGGACGGTCGACCGCGACGGCGTCGTCGAGGTCAGGCTCCATCACCTGGGTCGGTTCCAACGTGGTCGGCACGCCATCAGTGTGCCGCGATCGTGAGTGGGTTCCCCGAGACCCGGGCTCGGGGAACCGTGAGTGGGTTCCTGGAGACCCGGGCTCGGGGAACAGGCGTGACGGGAACCTCGCGCCGGCGTTGGCCCTCGGGCGAGGGCGGCCGGTACGATGTGGCGGTCATGTCCGTCGGCAGTCGCCCCCTCGTCCCGTCACGGCTGGCCCCAGGTGGAATCGCCCACGGCAGTCGCCGTACGCCCACCACGGTGGTCGGCGCCTATGTGGCACTCACCAAACCGCGGATCATCGAACTGCTGTTGATCACCACGGTGCCCACCATGGTCCTCGCCGAAGGCGGCTGGCCGCCCTGGTCGCTCGTGGCGATCACCCTGCTCGGCGGCACCCTCGCCGCCGGTAGCGCCAACGCCATCAACATGTACGTCGACCGCGACATCGACGCTCTGATGGCCCGCACGCAGGATCGCCCCCTCGTCACCGGCGTCATCGAGCCCCGCAACGCGTTGATCTTCGCGGTCACGCTGCAAGTGCTGGCCTTTGCCGTGCTCTGGGCGGGAGCCAACCTGCTGTCGGCAGTGCTGGCGTTCAGTGCCGCGGCGTTCTACGTCGGGGTGTACACCCTGTGGCTCAAGCGCACCAGCCGCCAGAACATCGTGATCGGCGGCGCCGCCGGTGCCGTGCCCGTCCTCGTCGGATGGGCCGCCGTGCAGGACTCGCTCGGTTGGGCACCGGTGGTGCTCTTCATCGCCATGTTCCTGTGGACCCCGCCCCACTTCTGGGCGCTGGCGGTCAAGTACGCCGACGACTACAGCGCCGCTGACGTGCCGATGCTGCCCAGCGTGGTGCCCATCGAGAGCGTCGTGCGCCAGATGATCTGGTACACCGTCGCGCTCGTCATCACCACGCTCGTCCTCATCCCCGTTGCGGGGCTGGGTTGGATCTACGGCATCAGTGCTGTCGTCCTCGGGGCGCTGTTCCTCGGCGGCACGATCGCCCTGAAGCGCAGCCCCACCCCGACCAACAGCATGCGACTGTTCGGGTTCTCGATCACGTACGTCACCGCGTTGTTCGGTGCGATGACCCTCGACGTCCTCGTCCGCAACGGCTGGTGACATCGTCCATCCAGACACGACACATGCTGGTCCGATTGCACCGATTTCGGGTGCACGCACCCGTTCCCAGTAGTCTCGCCGCTGTCGTGCCGTGCCACGTTTCAGAAGTCGCCCGCTGAACCCAGGGGTTACAGACAAGTGAGTTCCCACCTCGTATGACCACCATCGAAACCAGTCCAGACGCCGTAGCGGTCGCCCCGAGCGATCACGTCGGCACCGACGCGCCGCCGTTCGCGGGGGTCGTCGCTGCGTTCACCTCCACCGACCACAAGGTCACCGGTCGCCTCTACCTCGCGGGCGGGACACTCGGCCTCGTCGCCTCGGTGGTGATCAGCGTGATGCTGAGCGTCGAGCGCATCGACGGCACCGACACCGTGCTCGGTTCGCAGATCATCGCCCAGCTCATCGACGCCCAGCGCGTCGGGCTCGTGTTCGCCACGCTGCTCCCGCTCGTGATGGGCGCATGCGTGGCCATCGTGCCGATCCAACTCGGCGCTCGGGCCATCGCGTTCCCACGCCTCGCAGCATCCGGCTTCTGGATGTGGCTCGGTGGAGCGATCCTCACCACGATTGCGCTGCTGGAGAACGGCGGCACCCTCGGCGAGAACGCCGATGCCGTGGGGCTGTTCATCGCCGGCATGGGGCTCATGGCGGTCGGAATCACCGCAACCGCTGGATCCCTCGCCACCACCATCTTCACCACCCGCGCGCCGGGCATGACGATGCGTCGGGTTCCACCCTTTTCGTGGTCGGCGCTCGTGTATGCACTCGGCCTCGTGCTCGTGATGCCGGTACTGCTCGGCACCCTCGCCTACCTGTTCCTCGATCACCGCAACGGCCGTACCGGCTTCGGCGGCAACGAGGGCATCTTCACCTGGGTCGGTTGGGTCGTCACGCAGCCGGTCACGTTCCTGTTCGCCATCCCCGCAGTCGGCGCCTTTGCCGAGTTCGCTCCGGTGGTGTTCTCCCGGCGCATCCCCGTCGCGCGGCGTGCTGTTCAGCGGCTTGGCGCTCATCGGAGTCGCCGCCCTCGGCGGCGTCACCCAGCAGAACGTGCAGAACCTGCCGTGGTCCGGCACCGGCCTCGACGTCGACGATCTCGAAACCAAGATCCGCGACCTCGTACCGTTCCTGCTCTTCAACGCTCTGCCGATCCTCGGCATCCTCCTCGTCTTGCTCGTGGTGCTGCAGACAGCCCGGCCCGAGCCGGGATCGAAGTTCAACTTCAGCCCGGCGATCGTGTTCGCGTTCTTCGGCTTCGGGATGATCCTCGTCGGCATGCTCGGCAACCTGTTGCACGCCGCCGACGACCTCGCCCTCCAGGGCACCGTGTTCGAAGAAGCCACGCTCGTCTATGTCGTGTACGGCGCGGTGCTCGCCTCGATGGGTGCCGCCATCCACTGGGCACCCAAGCTGTGGGGCAGTTTGATCGGCACCGGCAAAGCCGTGCCCCTTGCACTGCTGGGCGTCACCGGCACCGTGCTGGCTGCATTCCCCATGTACGTCGCAGGATTCCTCGACCAGCCCGCGGGCGTCTTCTACGACGACAACCTCGCACTTTGGAACACGATCTCGCTCGTCGGCCACGGCCTGATGGCACTCACGGTGCTGGCCTTCGTTGGCCTGGTGCTGCTGTCGATGCGTTCGCACGACGCGGTCGGCGACGACCCGTGGGACGGCCAGACGCTGGAGTGGACCACCACCTCGCCGCCTGAGCGCAGCAACTTCGTCGACGTCCCGGTGGTGCATTCTGCTGAGCCGCTCCTCGACCTCAAGAACGGCTCGGCCGCCCCCATGGCAACTGCGGACAACGATCGGAGCAACGCCTGATGCACGCACTTCCTGCCGCCCCGCCACCGGCGCCACAGCGCCAGATGCTCGTGGGCACCTCGTTGGCTGTCGTCGCCATGACCATGCTCACTGGCAGCATGCTGGCTGTCTGGGCCCTGCAACGACGCGAGGCGATCGACACGCTCGGCACCTGGTTGCCCGACAGCGTCACCATCCCCGAAGTGCCCACCAACGTGATGCTGATCGCGTTCATCGGCATCTGCGTGTTCGGTCAGTGGGCGGTGTGGAGCGCCAAGCGCGGCGACCGCGCTCACGCGGTGCTCGCGCTCGGCTGCACGGCGCTGGTTGCGCTGCTGGTCATCAACGCCCAAGCATTCGTCTACTACCGCATGGGCCTCGGCGTGGCCGACGGCACCTACGCCGTGATGTTCTACGCCATCACCGGCATGTTCATGCTGCTGATGATCATCGGGGTCGTGTTCACCACCGTTGCAGCGTTCCGCTTCATCGGTGGACGCTCCGGCGATCAGGAAATCCTGATGTCCCACGCCCTCTACTGGTACGCCATGTCGGCAATCTTCGCCGGCATCTGGTTCCTCGTCTACGTCACCAAGTGAGCGACTGAATGTTCACCACCGGTTCAAAATTCCTCATCGGCGCCAGCGTGCTGGCCACGATCTCCGCCATTGCCTACGGCGTCACGCAAGAAGGCGTGATGGGCACGATCGGCCTCATCTCGGCAGCGATCGCCCTGGCGTTCCTCGCCGGCATCAACATCGCCATCCGCGACGCCAATGTGTGGGCCGACGAGATCTCCACGGTCGAGTCGGCGCCCGCTGCAGCACGTCCCCCTGCCGACAGCATCTGGCCCATGGCGTTCGCGCTCGGCGCCGTCACGGTCACGGTGGGTCTCGTCACCTACCAGGCCGTGTTCGTGGTCGGCGTCATCCTGCTGCTCGCAGCCGGTGCCGAATGGACTGCCGAGGCATGGGCCGAGCGGGCGTCCGCGGATGCAGCCCACAATGCCGAGGTCCGCAGCCGTATCGCCAACCCGCTCGAGTTCCCGCTTGCCGCGGCCATCGGGGTCGGCATCATCGTCTACGCCCTCAGCCGCATCATGTTGTGGCTGTCGAAGACCAACACCGTGGTGTTCTTCAGCGTGATGGGCGTCATCATCATCTCGGTGGCATTCCTGCTCGCCAATCGGCCCGGCCTCAAGTCGCGAGCCGTGGTCGGCGGCATCGCCGTCGGCGTGTTGGCGTTGGTGGCCGGTGGCGCAGCTGCAGGCCTCGACGGCGAGCGCGACATCGAGGTGCACGAGACCACCGAGGGTCTCACCGAAGAGGGCGAGGAGATCTGCCTGAGTCCCGAGGAGTTCGAAGCCGACGAGAAGGCATCGCAGAGCGTGGCCGCCACCGCTGCGGTCGCTGCTGACATCACGCTCGGCGACGACGGCCTGCTGACGTACACCGTCAATGGCCCGATCGAGGAGGGTGCGGCCGACCGTCTCACGCTGCCACGGTCGAACCCCAACAACATTGTCTTCATCAACGAATCCGACGAAGCGCGTCGGCTCTCTGTTGACCTCACCGTCCCGCCGGCTGCTGCCGCCCAAGACACCGGCCCGTTGCTGCAGTGCACCGCCCTGGTCGAGCCGGGCGGCCGACAGAACATCACCCTCACGATCGGCGCCCCGAGCTTCGCCAACCCCGACGGTTACTTCTTCTTCGTGCCGGGTGTCGAGTCGGCCCGCATCGAATTGGTCGTGCCATGAGTAACCCTCGAACGAAAAGGCATCAGTTGAAAACTGCGAGTACCTTCAGTGCAATGAGTCGCCGCACACGTATCGCTCTGGTCGTCGGTCTTGGCGTACTGGTTGCTGGTTGCGCCCAGGACGCACCCCAGGACACGTGGGACCCCGCCGGTCCCAACGCCCAGATGATCCATGATCTCGATCTGATCGTCTTCCCGATCGCCGCCGTCGTCGGTCTGATCGTGCTCACGTTCGTGGCGATCATCGTGGTGAAGTTCCGCGATCGCGGGCAAGCCATCCCCGAGCAGACCCACGGCAGGCCGGCGCTCGAGATCGCTCTCACGATCCTTCCTGCACTGATCCTGATCGGTATCGCCATCCCCACGGTCGGCACGATCATGGCGCTCAACGAGACCGACGACACCGAGTGCGTCATCAACGTCACTGGCCAGCAGTGGTGGTGGGAGGTCGACTACGCCCAGCAGGACGGCTGCGGAGGAATCTCCGAGCCCATCGTCACCTCCGGTCAGATGATCATCCCGGTCAACACCCCGGTCCTCGTGCGTGGCACAAGCCGCGACGTCATCCACTCGTGGTGGATTCCGCGCCTCAACGGCAAGCGAGACATGGTCCCAGGCCGAGTCCAAACCGTCCGCCTCCAGGCCGACGAGCCGGGCATCTACGCCGGGCAGTGCACGGAATTCTGCGGTCTGTCCCATGCAAACATGCGCATGGAGGTCATCGCGATGTATCCCGAGGACTTCGAGGCCTGGAAGGCCGAGCAACTCGCCCCGTACGAGGCTCCAGAAGCGGGAACGCTCGCCGCTGCGGGCGAGGCCACCTACATCGCGCAGTGCGCACGGTGCCATCAGGTCAACGGTCTGGAAGACGCCAACGGCGAACTCCTGATCGCTCGCCCTGACCTCAACGTGTACTCGGGCGCCGCACCGAACCTGTCGCACCTCATGTCGCGCAACACCTTTGCCGGTGCCACCTTCGATCTGCTCAACGAGGAGTGTCGGCCCGAGGTCTGGGACGCACCGCCCGAACTGGTCGGTCAGCGCTACCTGGAAGGGGTGAGCGCCGAATGCCTCAACTCCGTCGACCTGCGCCAATGGTTGCGGAACGCACCGGCCATGAAGCCGATGTACACCGACCCCTTGAAGCTCGCGGAAACCAACGAGCTTCCACGCGGCATGCCGAATCTGGCCCTCAGCGAGGATCAGATCGACGAACTGATCGCCTACCTACTCGAACGCCAGTGATGGGAGCCCACTAAATCATGGCCATCATCGAACGACCAGCAGCCACCCCGGCGCTCGCTCCTGCGGGCGGCACCGGTGTCGCCACGGCGTCGTCCTCCTACGGATACTTCCGCCGACCGGTCGAAACCACCGGTTGGAAATCGTGGGCGTTCACCGTCGACCACAAGAAGATCGGCATCATGTATGGCGTTGTCGCCATGCTGTTCTTCTTCGTCGGCGGCTTCGAAGCGCTCCTGATCCGTGCGCAGCTCGCGCAGCCCGACGGCACCATCTTGTCGGCCGACAAGTACAACCAGATGTTCACCATGCACGCCACCACCATGGTGTTCCTGTTCGTGATGCCGATGGCTGCGGCCTTCGCCAACTACATGATCCCGTTGCAGATCGGTGCACGTGACGTGGCGTTCCCACGCCTGAACGCGTTGAGCCTGTGGACGTTCGCCCTCGGCGGCGTGTTCATCAACACCTCGTGGTTCCTCGGTGGCGCTGCCGACGGTGGTTGGTTCATGTACGCCCCGAACTCGTCGGTGCCGTTCTCGCCCACCAACGGTGTCGACTTCTGGGTGCTCGGTCTGTTGATGACCGGTATCGCCTCACAGGTCGGTGCGATCAACCTGATCGTGACGGCACTCAACATGCGGGCGCCGGGCATGACGCTGATGCGCATGCCGATTTTCACCTGGATGGCGCTCGTGGTGCAGTTCCTGCTCCTCTTCGCCATTCCGATCATCACCGTGGCGCTGTTCCTGCTGCTGTTCCAACGAAATTTCGGCGCCACCTTCTTCAGCGTGGCTGACGGCGCCGACCCGTTGCTCTGGCAACACCTGTTCTGGCTGTTCGGGCACCCCGAGGTGTACATCCTCGTCCTGCCCTCCTTCGGCATCATCTCCGAGGTGCTGCCGACGTTCTCACGCAAGCCATTGTTCGGCTACCCGTTCGTGGTGTTCTCGGGCGCTGCGATCGGCCTGGTCGGATTCGGCGTGTGGGCGCACCACATGTTCGCCGCGGGTCTCGGCCCGATCTCGGTCGCGGTGTTCTCCGTTGCCACCATGGCCATTGCGGTGCCGACCGGCGTGAAGATCATCAACTGGACGCTCACGATGTGGGGCGGCAAGTTGTGGTTCTCCACCGCGATGCTGTTCGCCATTGGCCTGATCGTGCAGTTCACCGTCGGTGGTCTGTCCGGCGTCACCCACGCCGTGGCGCCGTCCGACACGCAGCAGACCGACACGTACTACATCGTGGCCCACTTCCACTACGTCATCTTCGGTGGTGCTGTGCTCGGCTTGTTCTCCGGTATCTACTACTGGTGGCCGAAGGTGTTCGGCAAGATGCTCAACGAAACCTGGGGCCGCTGGAACTTCTGGCTCATGATCATCGGCATGAACCTCACGTTCGGCCCGATGCACATCATCGGTCTGCAGGGCCAGCCTCGCCGTATGTACGTGTGGACCGAAGCACGTGCTGGCGAAGGCTTCTTCAACCTCGGGTTCTGGAACTTGGTGTCCACCCTTGGATCGTTGATCCTCGGCATCGGCGCCCTGCTGTTCATCGTGAACGTGTGGGTGAGTCGTAAGAACCCGCCGGCTCCCGCTGACCCCTGGGACGCCCGAAGCCTCGAGTGGATCACCGAGAACCCGCCGCGTGAGCACAACTTCGACCGGATCCCGACGGTGCACTCGCTCGACGAGTTCTTCCACCGCAAGTATGCAGACGTCGGTGAAGACGGTCAGCACGACTACAAGCAGGTTCGCACAGGTGAAGAAGTGATCGTCGAGGAGCAGAAGCACGCCGACGCCCACATCCACCTGCCCTCGCCGTCCTACTGGCCACTGGTGCTGGCCATCGGCATGTTGGTGATCTGCTACGGCGTGATCTACAGCGTCCTGCTGCTCGCCGTCGGCGCCTCGATCTGTGTGCTGGCGCTGTTCGGCTGGGCGCTCGAGCCGCCCACGGCCGACGACTCCGAATTCGACCCGCCATCGCCCGGAGGCGATCAGCCGAGCAAGGAACTCGCTCATGTCTGAGACCACCATCGACCCGCCGAGCACCGCGGACGTCGCCGAGGAGATCCCGGCAGGCTACGACGACGGCCAGGATCACATCGGCCTGGCGCACCACACCACCACCGGCCTCTCCAACACGAAGCTGGCGATGTGGCTGTTCCTCGGCTCCGAGTGCCTGCTGTTCGGTGGACTGATCTCGACCTACATGCTGTACCGCAACCGGCAGGCCAATGCGCTTGGCCCCGACCAGTTGTGGGACATCCCCTTCACGTCGGCCACCAGCTTCGTGCTGCTGATGTCGTCGCTCACCATGGTGCTCGCCGTGTCGGCAGCCAAGCGCAAGGAAGAACAGCGCACACGGCTCTGGCTCACGGTCACGGCACTGCTCGGCGGGTTGTTCCTCGCTGGCCAGGTGTACGAGTTCACGGTCTTCTACCGTGAGGGCCTGGGCTACACGACGAGCCTGTTCTCGTCGAGCTTCTACACGCTCACCGGCTTCCATGGCGTCCACGTCGCAGTGGGCATCATCATGTTGATGTCGCTCGTCGGCATGCTCATGAAAGGCAGAGTCCTCGGCGACAAGGCGGAGACCGTGGAGATGATCGGTCTCTACTGGCACTTCGTCGACGTCGTCTGGATCGTCATCTTCACCCTCGTCTACCTGATCCCGGCCTGATATGAGCATCGACACCGACACTCCAGAGATCAACACTCAACTCGAGCAGGACGACCTCCACCACCACGAGATCTCCGACAAGACCTACATCGTGATCGCGTTGGTCCTCGCCGTGCTCACGGCGATGGAAGTTGCCGCCACCGAGATCTCGAGCGTGCCCGAGTCCTTGCTGGTGCCGTCGCTGCTCATCATGATGGCGATCAAGTTCTTCGTGGTCGTCAGCTACTTCATGCACCTCAAGCACGATGCTGCGCTCTTCAAGTTCGGGTTCTACATCGGCCTCGGCGGTGCCATCGTGCTGTACGCAGCCGTACTGAGTACGTTCCACTTCTTCATCAGCTGAACCACCCCACGGAGGGGCGCCCCCCATGCTCGCCCAAGTGCTCGACCCCTGGAGATACCAGTTCCACCCGGAAGTGTGGGTGCTCGTCGCGTTCCTGACGGGTTCCTACATCTACATGGTGCGCGTCATCGGTCCCAAGGCTGTTGCGCCAGGGACTCCCGCAGTCACGAGGGTCAACATCGGCTGCTTCGTCGGCGCGATGGTGATGCTGTGGGTGGCCAGCGACTGGCCGATGCACGACATCGGCGAGGAGTACCTCTACTCCGCACACATGTTGCAGCACATGATGCTGAGCTACTTCCTGCCCCCGCTGGTGTTGATGGCAACACCCCAGTGGCTGCTTCGGGTGCTGATCGGTGACGGCAAGCTCTACCGAGCCGTCGCGTTCATGTGCAAGCCGGTGATCGCTGCAGTGGTGTTCAACGCCGTCATCATCATCACCCACATCCCGGGCGTGGTCACGGCCTCGGTCGACAACGGGCCCCTGCACTACTCGCTGCACTTCGCCGTCGTGCTCTCGTCGCTGCTGATGTGGATGCCGGTGGTGGGTCCGCTGCCCGAACTGCAGATGAAGCCGCTCGGCAAGTGCATCTATCTGTTCCTGCAATCGCTGGTGCCCACCATCCCGGCGGCCTGGCTGACGTTCGCCGAGGGTGCGGTCTACCAGACCTACGACCAACCGGTGCGGGTGTGGGGTCTGTCGGTGCAACACGACCAGCAACTCGCCGGTGCGATCATGAAGTCCGGCGGCGGCATCTTCCTCTGGTCGATCATCATCTTCTTGTTCTTCAAGCGCTTCGCCGCGGGCTACACCGAGGCGAACAAGGACAGCTACAAGCGCCCGCACCCCACGATGCCCGCAGCTGAACTCACCGGCGACCGGGTCACCGACGAGGGGGCCCCGCTCACCACGGCTGACATCGAGCGTGAATTCGCCCAGTTGCCGGCGTACCCCGACGATCGCCAGCGCTGAGCTCTCGAGCCCGGACCGCCGGCGCCCCCGCCTGTTCCCCCAGCCCGGGTCTCGGGGAACCCACTGCCTGTTCCACGGTGGCTCCGCCAATTCGCTCGGCGGCTTGCAGGGGCACCCAGTAGATTCGGACCTGTGATCGATCAGCGGCTCCTGCGCAACGACCTCCCCGGCGTGACCGCCGCGCTCGCACGACGCCACGATCCGTCATTGCTCGACGAGGTCCAGCAAGCGTCGGCGCTCGATACGGCGCTGCTCGACCTCACCGCCCGCCGAGACGCCATCCGGGCCAAGGTCAACGTTCTCTCCAAAGATGTCGGTCGCCTCCGGCGCGATGGCAACATCGAGGAGGCTGAAGCGATCCAGGCCGAGAGCCGCGGCCTGGGAGCCGAGGAGCAGGATCTCGCAAACGAGCACGCTGCGATCACTGCGCAACTCAACGAGTTGTTGCTCGGCATACCCAACCTGCCACATCCGGACGCACCCGATGGTGCTGGCGAGGACGACAACCCGTTGATCACTGGGCCGATCGGCCTGAGTGCTGAAGTGCCAGATCATCGGCGCATCCCCCACTGGGACACCGCAACCGCCTTGGGCATCCTCGACAACGAGCGAGCGGTGAAGATCTCCGGTGCGATGTTCACGATGCAGCGAGGAGCCGGTGCAACGTTGGCGCGGGCACTCTGCCAGTACGGACTCGACGTGAACGCCGACGTGCACGAAGAGGTTCGTCCGCCGTCGCTGGTCACCACCGAAACGCTGACCGCCACTGGGCAGCTTCCCAAGTTCGCTGACGATGCGTACGCCATCGAACGCGACGGACTCTGGTGCATCCCCACCGCCGAGGTGCCGCTGACCTCGATCTATGCGCAGGAAGTGCTCGACGACACCGAGCTGCCAATCCGTTTGATGGCCCACAGCGCGTCGTATCGACGTGAAGCCGGCTCCGCTGGACGCGACACGCGAGGAATGTTGCGTGCCCACGAGTTCGACAAGGTCGAGATCTTGGCATTGGCCACGCCCGAGCAAGCGCCGGGACTACTCGCCGACATGGTGGCACGCGCCGAGCAGGCAATCGCGGGGCTGGGTCTGCCATACCGGATCATCGAGATCTGCACCGGTGACATGGGCCAGAGCCACCACCGCAGCTTCGACGTCGAGGTGTACGCACCCGGCGTCGACTCATGGCTCGAGGTGTCGTCGATCAGCTGGTTCAGCGACTACCAGGCCCGACGCGGAAACATTCGCTTCAAGCGTCACGACGCCGACGGCAAGCCGGTGAAGGGGACCGAGTACGTGCACACACTCAACGGCTCGGCGCTTGCCGTGCCTCGTGTGTGGGCAGCGGTCATCGAGAACTACCGCAATCCTGACGGATCGGTCGAGGTGCCCGAGGTGCTGCGGCCCTACATGCGCGGTATCGAACGGATCGAGGCACCCACGTCTCGACACGCCAGCGTCGGTGCGCCAAGCTGATCACATGACCGACTGGGCCGCTCCCGACCGCCGAGCCGAACTCTGGGGGCGGCGCGTCCAGTACGAGACCGACGGGCTCGATGTGAGCGGCGTTGCCGCCGACCCGGTCGAGCAATGGAACCGCTGGCACGGCGAAGCGCTCGATGGGGGGGTGGCCGAACCCAACGCGATGAGCCTCGCCACGATTGGTGCTGATGGCATTCCCGATGCGCGCATCGTCCTGGTGCGCCAAGCCGACCAGCGCGGTCTCGTGTTCTACACGAACTACGCCAGCGCAAAGAGCCGCCAGCTCGACGCGTCGCCGGTGGCGGCGGCCACCTTCTCGTGGCTGGATCTGCATCGCCAAGTGCGCGTCCGCGGCAACGTCGAACGGATCGATGCCGCCGACAGCGACGCGTACTTCGCGTCGCGCCCACGTGCGAGCCAACTCGGCGCCTGGGCCTCGCCGCAGAGTGAGGTGCTCGACAGTCGCACAGCACTCGAAGAACAGGTGATCGCGTTCGACGAGCGATTCGCCGACGATGCGGTTCCCCGCCCTCCGCACTGGGGTGGTTGGCGACTGGTTCCCATCGAGTGGGAGTACTGGCAGGGTCGGCCGAGCCGTCTCCACGATCGCTTGCGCTACCGCCGCAACGGTGATGCGTGGACGATCACACGTCTCGCCCCTTGACCTCAGGGTCACAACGTTCGGGAAACTGCTGGTGAGCGGGTTGAACCGAGCCCGGCCACCAGCGAGGCTGTTGCGATGACGAAGGTGCTGGTGGTCGACGACGAGCCGACGGTGCGCGAAGTGGTTGCGGGGTACTTGCGTCGCGACGGTCATGATGTCGCCGAAGCCGCCGACGGGAACGTGGCCCTGCAACTTCTCGATGCCGATCCGCCCGATCTCGTGGTGCTCGACATGATGCTTCCCGGCGTCAACGGACTCGACATCTTGCGTCGCATCCGCTCCAACGGTGACACCCCGGTGATCATGCTCACCGCACGTGCCGAGGAATCCGACCGGGTGGCTGGGCTCGAACTCGGCGCTGACGACTACGTCGTGAAACCGTTCTCGCCACGCGAGCTCGCCGCACGCGTCAACGGCGTGCTGCGACGCACGAGCGCGCGAACGGCGCCCGTACGAGGGCCGATCGTGCACGGCGCACTCACCATCGACCCGCTGAGCCGACAGGTCGACCTCGCCGGCACACCGATCGAGATGACGCCCAAGGAATTCGACGTGCTGGCCTTCCTGGCGTCGTCGCCACGACAGGTGTTCTCGCGTGCCCAACTCCTCGAATCTGTGTGGCAATCGTCGCCCGAGTGGCAGGACCCCGCCACGGTCACGGTGCATGTGCGTCGGATCCGCAACAAGCTCGAAGACGATCCGGAACATCCGACGTGGATCACCACCGTCTGGGGCGTCGGCTACCGGTTCGAGCCGTGACCTGGGAGTCGGCCGAGGTGTCGGCAACCCCTCAGTCCGCAGTGGCCGAACGACGACGGCTCCTCGACCGGATCGGCATTCGCTTCCTCATCGCAATGCTCGCCGTGCTCGGTGTGGCGGTGGTGATGATCGCCATCGCTGCGCAGTCGATGTTCATCAGCGACCGCGACCGCGGGCTGTTGATGTGGACGCTGGTGCCAGCGGTGCTCGGTGCTGCGCTCGTGGCGACGTTCATGGCACGCCCGCTGGCGCGCGATGCCGAACGGATCTGCGATGCCGCCATGCGCGTCGCCGACGGCGACCTCGGGGCGCGCACCGGTGTGGTTCGAAGCGACGAACTCGGCGAGGCCGCCGCCATGTTCGACATGATGGTCGAGCGCCTCGACGCCGTCGAACGCGAACGGGCCATGATGCTGTCGTCGATCTCCCACGACCTGCGCACACCGCTCGCAGCGTTGCGGGCCTCGGTCGAGGCCATCCGTGACGGTGTGGCGCCCGACCCCGATCTGTACCTGTCGGGTATGGAGGGCCAGATCACGGCGTTGGCGTCGCTCGTGAACGATCTGCAGCTCCACAGCCGGCTGGTGAGCGGCACCATCGAACTCCAGCGCAGCCGGCTCGATCTCACCGAACTCGCCGACGAAGCGATGGAGACGCTGCGTCCGTTGGCGCTGACCCGCAGGGTCGAACTGCGTCTCGAGGCCGACGAGCGTGTGATGGTCGACGCCGACGGTCCGCAGCTCGGCCGAGTGATTCGCAACCTGCTCGAGAACGCGATCAGACACACGCCGAACGACTCGACGGTGCTGGTCGTCATATCTGCTGACACAGCATCTGCGAAACTTCGGGTGGTCGATCACGGTGACGGCTTTCCACCCGATTTTCCGCGAGCACGCCTTCGAACCGTTCGCCCGCGCCGACCCGGCGCGTGACACCCGCACCGGCACTGCCGGACTCGGGCTGTCGATCGCCCGAGGCATCGTGAGCGCTCACGGCGGAACCATCGAGATCGCGGACGGCCCCGGGGGAGCAGTGGAGCTCGCGCTACCGGCCTGAGCGGTTGGGCGTGCGTGCCGTTGACGTTTCAGCGTTCGTCGCCCACGACGTTGCGGCAGTAGCCAGCCCGTCGATGAGCGACTCGGTGTGGGGCGTCAGCCCCGGCCCCTCCCAATCCCACCAGAGCGGGCTCGATCCTCGTACCCGAGGTGGCAGCTCCACCTGCACTCCTGCGTGACGCGGCAGATTCACCGGGTTGGCGGGGTGCAACCCCCTGAGCTGCTTCGGGATGGCATCGATGTCGGTGCGCACGTCGTAGGCGGGCAGCGTGGCCCGCAGCGCGTGGCCCACATGGTCGGCAAAGACACGGTTGGTGCCGCCGAGCAGCAGTGATCCGAACATGCCGCGCCGGCCGAAGCCGTGCACCGTGATGACGATGTCGACATGGTCGACGAACCCTGCCAGCGCGTCGGACTCGCCAGGGTTGACCTGAATCGACGGCAGATGGTCTCGCATCCCTGGTGGCTGGATGACGCTGTAGCACGATGCACCGGAGCGTTCCGCAGCCCGGCGAGCGATCACATCGGTCATCGCTTCGAGCGCGCCGCCGTGGTACGCCATGAAGCCCACGCGGCCGCGCAGTTCGCTCACCTCTTGCACCCCTGGTTGGGCCAGCAGTGCAGCGAACGCGGTCATCGTCGCCCATGATCGCACCAAACCGGCCGTACAGTGACGTCGATGTTGGTGTGGATGGATCTCGAAATGACCGGCCTCGATCACACGTCGGATGTGATCGTCGAGATCGCGACGATCATCACCGACGACGACCTGGCGATCGTCGCCGAAGGCCCCGACCTGGTGATCCATCAGCCCGACACCGCGCTCGCCACGATGCAGCAGGTGGTGGTCGACATGCACACCAAGTCGGGGCTGCTCGATCTGATCAAGGTGTCCACGGTCACGCTGGAGGAAGCGGGTGCCGCCACCCTCGAGTTCATCAAGCAGCACGTCCCGGACGCAGCAACGGTGCCGTTGTGCGGGAACTCGATCGGGACCGACCGCCGGTTCCTCGCGAACTATCTCCCCGACATCGAGAACCACCTGCACTATCGCTCGATCGACGTGTCGAGCGTGAAGGAACTGGTGAAGCGCTGGTATCCCGACATCGACACCAACCGCCCACGCGGCGCTGGTTCGCACCGGGCGCTCGATGACATCCGCGAGTCGATTCGCGAGATGGCGTACTACCGCGAGCACGTCTTCGTGCCGACGACCACCGCCGAGTAGCCGTCGACCTCGGGGCAGCCTGCCTCGCCCCATCTCGGACCCGGTCAGGCTCTGCGTGAGCCGATAGGTTCCGGCCCATGCGCGCAGTCGTCCTTCGTTCCCACGGTGGCCCTGAAGTTCTGACGATCGAGGAGGTCGAGGCGCCCACGCCGGGGCGCGACGACCTACTGATCGACGTGGCTCACACCGCCATCAACCGCGCCGACATCCTCCAGCGGATGGGTCTGTATCCCGACCCTCGCAACACCGCCGTGGAAATCCCCGGTCTGGAGTTCGCGGGGGTCGTCTCGGCGGTCGGCTCCGACGTCGTTGGATGGTCGGTGGGCGATCGCGCGATGGGTATCGAGTCGGGCGGCTGCTACGCCGAACAGATCGTCACGCACGCACGCCAGGCGCTCCCGGTGCCGGACGCGATCGACCTCGCCGACGCCGCAGCCCTGCCCGAGGTGTTCCTCACCGCCTGGGACGCCCTGGTCGTGCAAGGCGGACTCACCAGCGGGCGCTGGGCGCTCGTGCACGCAGGGGCGTCGGGGGTCGGCACCGCGGGCATTCAGATCGCCAAGGCGATCGGCGCCCACGTCGTCGTGACGTGTTCGGCAGGCAAGATCGACGCCTGCCGCGAGTTGGGCGCTGACGTGGTGCTCGAACGCAGCCCGTCGGACTGGCTCGGCGCGTTGCGGTCGGAGCGGCCGGACGGTGTCGACGTGGTGCTCGATGTGATCGGTGGGGAAGAGACCGACCGCAACCTCAAGGCGGCCCGGACCGACGGGCGCATCGTGCAGGTCGGCTTGATGGGCGGAGCGAGTGCCCCGGTCAACATCGGCTTGATCCTGTCCAAGCGCATCACGTGGATCGGCACCACGCTGCGGTCGCGTCCTATCGAGCGCAAGCTCGCGCTCAGTCAGCGCTTCATCGACGAGGTGCTGCCGCTGTTCGCCAGCGGTGCCATGCGTCCCGTGATCGACTCGCGGTACGCCTTCGACGACATTGCCGACGCCCACCGCCACATGGAGGCCAACGCCAACGTGGGCAAGATCCTGATCGACCTGTAGGGCCCTGCCCGGAGGCCGGACCCCGTTCACCGGTGAGCGAACCCGCATGGTTGCGATGTTCGCTCATCGTTCGGGCCGCACATCCCGTCCCGAGTGCTGTGGTCTTCGACAGTGTCTGCACGCCGGTCGTGTACAGTTTGCTGACGCTACGGGGAGGTCGCGTGGGCGCAGCGGGAGAGAGAATCGACGAACCAGCGGTGACCGGGCCGACGTCCGAGTCGACGTCTGAGCCCTTGGTCGTTCAGCGATCGCTCCGGGTCGGGAGCGCCGATGATCCGTTGGAGCGTGAAGCCGACCTCGCCGCCGACGCCGTGATGCGCATGATCTCCGCCGCGCAGCGGTCGTCGGCACCGCCGGCCGAGCCCGGCACGTCGCGAGTGCAACGGTCGAGTGGTGCACACGAGATGTCGACGAGTCCGGCGGGGGCGCCGCAGCGAGTGCGGCGTCGGGCCACCACGGGCGTGCCGCTGGGTCGTGAAGGGGGCGGCGTGAGCCCCGAATTCGAGTCGGGTGTGCGGGCCACCCGAGGAGGCGGCAGCTCGCTGCCGGCGGAAGTCGGCCGAACGATGGAGCATGCCTTCGATGCCGACTTCAGCAACGTCCGGATCCACACAGGGTCCCGGTCGCACGAGCTCAGTCGCAGCATCAATGCCGAGGCATTCGCAACGGGATCCGACATCTACCTCGGTGAGTCGGCACCGTCGGTCGCCACGAGCGCCGGCACGCGGCTTCTGGCCCACGAACTTGCCCATGTCGTCCAGCAGAACGGTCGAGTGCAGCGGTCGAGCACTGGCAACGACGTGGTTCGCCGTCTCGTCGCACCTCCCGACAATGCAGCGGCGCTGCAGAAGGCCAGTGAATCCATGGCCGCGCACAAGCGCGATCGGGCTGCGCTGGTCAAGATCGTCAAGAAGGGGGCCAAGTCGAAGGAGACCCGGACCCGCAATGCGTGCGAGTGGATCCTCGACGGGCGCACCAAGCTGTACGCATTGAACGCCACCGGTGACCACACCGAGCGAATCAATCACCTCGGGCATCCGCTGGCCACTACGGAAACGTGGTTCCCGAAGGGCGACGGCGGCGCGGGCGACGTGCAGAGCGGCGTGGCGATGTACAACCCGTTCGACCTGTCCGACCAGACCAACGTCTGCGTCGACACCGACGACGGTCCGTCGACCAATGGGTGGAACGGCGACGGGTTCATCGCCGTGATGATGCGCGGCGGGCAGATGTCCGAAGCCGAGGTCCTGGAGACGCTCCGCCACGAAGTGCAGCACGATGCTGACAAGAACCGTGAGAAGCAGCAAGCAGCGGTTGCCATCGATGGTGACACCTCGGTGAATGCGGTTGCCCACGCTCAGGACTTCGAGGGCTACAAGACCGAATACCGGGCCTACAACTACCAGGCACTGGCTGGCAAGGGTTACAACAAGCTGAGCCCCACGAAGGTCGTCACCAAGTACGGTTTCAAGTGGACGCAGCGACAGCTCGCGATCTTCGAGCAGATCCACGACGGCTACGACCACACGCAGCGCTTCTGGGACAACAGCTTCCAGACCCAGGCGTGGGCGACAGCGAACCCCGGGGAAACCGGGCCCGACGAACCGTCCAGCAAGGGCAACTACCACGGCAACGTCGGCGCACAGTGGCAGAGTCAGGTCGAGGTGCGTCGCCAGGCACTCGTCGACTACGTGAATCCCGACGACGAGGGATTCAACAAATACGACTCGATCCGAGTCGACGACTTCTACAACGCGCTCGACGCGGTCCCTGTGGGGACCAGCGACTCGACCTCCAAGCTGATGTACAGCCTGATGTGGAAGACCGGCTTCCTCCAGAAGAACGAGGCGAAGTACATCCTCGAAGAGTCGCCGGACATGCGAAAGAAGATGAAGACGCACCTCTTCGACGAGGCGTACGTCTCCGTCCACCAGGGGCTCTGCTCGGTTGCGGGGATCAAGAAGGCGACACCGCTCGACAAGATGGGCAAACACGCATCCCCCACGATCCAGAAGGTCTCCGACGCCCTCGATGCCGTGCCGGTCGGAACCTCCGATGCAACGCATCCCTCCATTCGCACGCTGCGGTTTGCCACGGCCAAGCTGACGCGCAAGGAGGCCAAGCAGGTGCTGGGCCACGAATCGAAGCTGCTCAACAAGATCGACCGCCAGCTCGCCGGCCAGGTGCACACTGATTTCATGAAGCTGATCCAGGACTGCATCGGATGAGCCGACCGGTCCCGCCGCTGTGCACGATTTCCCAATCGGGGACCACGCTCGTCTGGGAGACGAGTGGCCAGATCGGTGTGATCGATCTCACCGATCATGAGCTCATACCGGTGATGTCATGGAACAGCGCCGCGGTGGTTGGGGTCGCACCGTCGGGCGACCACGTTGCGCTGGCGACGGACGAGACGATCACACTCCACGCACGATCGATCGACTGGGCTGCTGCGCGGACCTTGGCGACCACGGCAGCCCCGTTCCGAATCGCCGTTGGCGACGAAGATCTCGTCGTCACTGCAACCGTCGAGGACGGTTCGTCGTGCATCATCGAGTTCTTCGCCGGCACCGATCACGACAAGATCGACGTCGGCGTGGCGACGCCGTTCACGCTGGCGGTCGACGCCGAACGCGACCGCGTCCTCGTGGCCGGCCTCACGGGGCCCGGATCGTTCCACGGTGACGGCGACGCCTTCGTCAAGCTCTTCAACCGGGGGGAGTTCCAGCGCCACTGGGACACCGAGTGGGAAGGACCCCCACCTCTCGAGACGCCGAACGGCTGGGTGTTCCCCCTCGCCTTCGGGGACGTTGGCGTCCACACGCTCGACCGTCTGGTGACCCTGTCGCCCGAGTCGAATCCCGATGCCGTTGGCAGCGTGGTCGACGAACACGTCTGGCCACATCTCGAAACCGTGGTTGCCTCACCCGATGGCCGGTCGATCGCTTGGTTCTGGCAGGGCGAGGACGACAGTCTTCGGATTCGAAGCGCTCGTCTTGCCGATGGCCGGATCGTCGACCACCCGCCACTCGACGGTGTGGGTCGGTTCCCGGTGCTCGCCATCGCCAACGCAGGCGTGATCGTGCTTGCTGACGTACTCCCACCAGCTGAGATTCGGGTCAGGTGGATCGTCGATGGTCAGGTCCACGGCGACTCGCACTCCCTGCGCGACTGACCCTCTGACCAACGCTGTCGAGCGCCTGGGTCGGCGAGTTCTCGGAAACCCCCTTGACCCAGTCACCTGTTGCGTGGTTGTGTAGGCACCGTGCTTGTCGCTTCGGCTCGCACGATGTGTCCAGCAACCAACCCGAGACGAGAGGAACCGCGATGAGCAAGACGCCCACTTCGATGTTCGCCTCGGCCTCGCCGCGCCCGTACGCAGACGCGTTCGGCGGTCAGTTCGGTTCGGGCAACATGAATGCCACCGGTTGGGCGCACATCGACACCACGTCGACCGAGCACCTCAGCACCGTTGGTTGCACCGAGTCGAAGCGACTCAACCCCGGCTCCTTCGCAGGAGTTCTGACCTAACACCAAGGTCAGTTCACCTCTCACGAGGCCGCCGGGTTCCGACCCGGCGGCCTTTGTCGTTTTCCGGCCCTGTTCCGCCTGGTCACCACCGGTCACCCAATCCAGTCCACCCACCCAGACACCGAGATCACCGTACGAAAGGCACCAGACATGACCCTCATCGAGTCGCCCCGTTCCCACCCGAACTTCGTCCCCTCCGCCAACTTCCCCAACCGTTCACAGAAGCAGGAACACACCATGCCCATCGAACCCGCCCGCTCGACGCTGCTCGAGCCACGAGAACCCGACAGTCCGAGACCGCCCGGCGAGCAGGCGGTGCCGAGTGCTCCGCAACGCACCCCGGTGGCGCGCTGCGCTGATGGACACGGCACGCTGAGCGCGCTGTTCTTCTCCGACAACGTCGTCGACATCGCTCGCGAAGGCGATGTGCGGCCTGTGCCCCCTGCAGGCCGACTGCCTGGCCGGCGCGCTCGAACGCCAGGAGCCGTGGGGCGTCTGGGGTGGCGAGCTGCTCTCGGGCGGGCGGATCATCGCCAACAAGCGCCCGTGCGGACGCCCACCCAAGCACCCCCGCCCGGAGATGGTGATCGACGAACTCGGACCCGTCGAGGTGCCGGTCGCCGTTGCCTGAGCCCCCAACCCACGTTTGCGTTGCACATTCGGTGACCCCCTCCACCGAGAATGCAACGCAAACGTCGGGGACGGCGCCGGCGCGGCGCGAGGGCAAGTGAACGAATACGAACAACGGCGGGGGCGAATCGGCGGCCAGCGGCACGGTCAGTAGCCTCGACAACGTGAGGATTCGCCCCCGTCTACTCGTTGGTTCGCTCGTGGTCGCGGTGGCGGTGATCGGCCTGTTCATCTGGACACAGGCGAGTAGCGACAGCGACGACCCAGGTGTTGATGCAACGCTCACCGATGCCGGCTCGGTCGTGACGTTCCCCAATGACGGCCTCGGAAATGACGATGTCCAAGGCGAGCCGTTTCCCGACGTGACGCTGATCGACATCGACGACAACGAGGTCACCACCGCCGACCTGGTCGGCGAGCCGTTGGTGGTCAACCTCTGGTACAGCACGTGTCCGCCGTGCGCCAAGGAGCTGCCCGACTTCGCCGAGGTCGATGCCGAAACCGACGACGTCCGTTTCGTCGGGGTCAACACCCTCGACTCGCTGGAGGTGATGGAACGCTTCGCCGGTGAACGAGGTGTGCAGTACGACCTCTTCCGCGACGAATTCGCCGACCTTGCCGACGGAATCGGTGCCACCGCGATGCCGGTGACGCTGTTCGTCACCTCCGACGGCACCATCGTCGAGCAGACCGGGCCATTGGACGCCGACGAGCTCCGCGCCAAGATCGCCGATCTCCTCGCCGCCGATCAGGGAGCAGCATGAGTCTGTCGTTCATCCGCGGCATGGTCGCCGCCATCAACCCGTGTGGGTTCATCCTGCTGCCGACCTACCTGATGTACTTCCTCGGGCTGCAGGGAACGTTGCCGGGAAGCCAGCGCGCGACGATGCGCCGAGCCGTGATCGTCGAGCGCGGCGGTATCGGCGGGGTTCCTGTCGGTGTTCCTTGTTGCAGGGGTGATCTCCTACAACTTCACCAACTGGATCAACCAGAACGCCAAGTACGCGACGGGGTTCATCGGGGTGGCATTGCTGGTGCTCGGTGTCGCCATGCTGTTCGGCTACAAGCTGCCGTTCATGACGCCCCGCCTCGACACGGGTGGCGAGGGCCCGAAGCAAACTGTGCGCGCGATGTTCGTGTACGGCATTGCCTATGCGGTTGCGTCCATCGGCTGCACGATTGGACTGTTCATTGCGACGGTGTTCAGTACCACCGAGCGTGACGGGCTGGCGGCGGGCGTCGGCAACATGCTGGCGTACGGTGCCGGAATGGCGCTGTTGGTGAGTGCCCTCACGATCGCGCTGGCGTCGGCCAACACCAGCCTGCTCAAGTTCCTTCGCGGCAGCCTGCAGTACGTCGATCGCATCGCCGCCGTCTTCGTGACGCTGTCGGGTCTCTACCTGCTCTGGTACTTCTATTGGGTCGACATCCTGGAAGAGGGCGATCCGATCACCGACTGGGCTCTCGAGCGCCAGGTCCAGGCCACGGTGTTCCTGACCGACCACTGGCAGATCGTTGGCATCGTGATGGCGGCGATCGTCGGCGGCGCGATGGCCTACGCCTGGTCGCGGCCAACGGCGGCCGAGCGCGAAGGCGCCGAGCAGCAACAGCCGTCCGACGTCGAGGGGCCGAGTACCTCCGAACACGTGTAGCTCAGCCATGTGACTTCCGCCGTCTGCCCGGCCATGCCCGTCATGACCGGTCAGAGGTAGTGGATGGCCAGCGCCTGCGCGGTGAGCTCATCGCGGTGGTCGGGGTGTGCGACGGCAATCAGGTTGCGGGTACGTTCGCGGATCGACCGGCCTCGCAACTCGGCAATGCCCCATTCGGTGACGACCTTGTCGACGGTGTTCTTCGGGGTGGTCACCACGTCGCCGGCAGCCAACTGCGGCACGATACGCGACGTCCCCTGTGACGTCGTGGAGTGCAGCACGACGAAGCCCTGGCCGCCCTCGGAGTACGCCGCCCCACGAGCGAAGTCGTTCTGGCCGCCCGACGACGAGTAGTACTGCCCGCCGATCGTCTCCGAGGCGCACTGCCCGAGGAAATCGACGGTCAGTGTGGCGTTGATCGACACGAAGTTTCGTTCGTTGGCGATGACCCGCGGATCGTTGACGTACCGCACCGCGTGCAGTTCGATGGCGGTGTTCTCGTGGATGAACTCGTGCAGGCGCCGGGTGCCGAGCGCAAAGGTGCCCACGACCTTGGTGCGGTTGAGTCGTTTGCGCACGCCGTTGACCACGCCCGACTCCATCAGATCGATCACACCATCCGACACGAGTTCGGTGTGGACCCCGAGGTCCTTGTGGTCGCCGAGCGACGCCATGATCGCGTTCGGGATCGCTCCGATGCCGGTCTGGATCGTGGCGCCGTTCGGGATCCGCTCGGCGACCAGTCCCGCAATGCGCTGGTCGGTGTCGCCGGGCGCGGAAGGCGGTATCTCGATGAGTAGACGATCGCTCCGGCACCAGCCGACCACCTGCGAGACGTGCACCTGGTTGCGCCCGAACGTGCGCGGCATGTCATCGGTGACCTCGAGGAAGAAACGGCCGCGTCCGATGAAGCTCGACGTGTAGTCGGCCGAAACGCCCAGCGAGAAGTAGCCGTGGCGGTCGGGGGGCGACGCCGCGGCGACCACCAGGGGGTCGTCGGTGCGCATCCGCATGAGCGTGTAGACCTCGGAGAAGTGGGCAGGAACCAGCCCGATCGCGCCGCTTTGGAAGTGCGGCCGGGTCACGTGCGACAAGAAGTACGAGATGTGCTTGAAACGCGATCCGTAGGCGCCGTGGAGGTACGGGCGGTCGTGGAGTGCATGCATCTGGTGGACGCGTACCTCGTCGATGCGCGGATCCTTGGCGGCCGCCGCAGCGTCGATTGCTTCCATCACCGCCGTGGCTTCGCCGTTGCCGAGCGGCACGATGATCTGGGTGCCGGGCGTGATGTGGGCAAGGACGTCAGCAGGCTGGTTGGGGGCGGTCGGGGGTACCGGGTTCATGCCCTCTACGGTAGGACCCGTCGCCCCGATCGAAACCCCTCGTGGACAGCCTTGCCCCGACCGAACCCGCTCCGCTCCGCTTGGCTACCGTCGGCGGGGCATGAGTGGAACTCCGTCCAGCCCGAACCTCGATCCGGCCCTGGTGCCGGTGAAGCCTGCCGCCACCGTGATGCTGGTGCGAGACGCCGTCGACGGCGAGCCCGGGGTGGAGGTCTTCATGCTGCGCCGCACCACGAATGCCGTCTTCGGTGCGGGCATGTATGTGTTCCCTGGCGGGCGTGTCGATGGTGTGGACGGCGCCGACGACATCGCGCCGTACTGCCATGGCCTCGACGACGCCGCGGCCAGTGAGCAACTCGGCATCGAGCACGGTGGGCTCGCCTACTGGGTGGCAGCCGTACGAGAGTGCTTCGAGGAGGCGGGGGTGTTGCTCGCCGAACGCCGCGATGGTGGTCCGCTTGAGCTGCGCAACGAGGACCGCCACGAGATCCACGACAGCTCGTTGTCGCTGGTGGACCTCTGCCGGCGAGCGGATCTGGTGCTCGACCTGTCGGCCACCCACTACGTGGATCACTGGATCACCCCGATCGGCGAGCAGCGCCGCTTCGACACCCGGTTCTTCCTCGCCGAGATGCCGATCGACCAGGAACCGCTCCACGACGACAAGGAGACCGTCGACAGCCTCTGGGTACGGCCCGCCGAGGCGCTGCGCATGCAGGCCGCCGGCGAACTGATGATGATGCCGCCCACCATGTCCAACCTGCGATTCCTCGAACCGCATGCCACGGCCGAGGCCGCTCTCGCCGCCGGCCGGGCGATCGAGCGTCCGCCGTGCATTCTGCCGAAGCTCCGTCGCGACGGCGACGGGCGCCTGGTCGGCGTCTCGATGCCCGGCGACGACGACTACGACCAACTCACCTGAGTCGCTGCATCGATCGGTCCGAGCACCGGGAACCCTGCGTGCCGCGGCACTAGGCTCGGCACTTCACCCGGACACCGACGAACACCGACAGGACGTGCCGAATGGGCATTCACATCGGCATCGAGCATCGAACGACGTACCGCTTCGATCGGGCCGTCCAGATCCACCCGCACGTACTCCGGCTGCGTCCAGCGCCGCACTGCCGCACCCCGATCCTGGCCTACAGCCTGCGCGTGACGCCGAGCGAGCACTTCGTGAACTGGCAGCAGGACCCGTTCGGCAACTTCATGGCCCGGCTGGTGTTCCCTGAACCGGCGAAGCTGCTGGACGTCACCGTCGATCTCATTGCCGACCTGACCGTGATCAATCCGTTCGACTTCTTCGTCGAGGAGTCGGCCAAGGCATTCCCGTTCGTCTACGAACCGCAACTCGCGCTCGATCTCGAGCCCTACCTGCGCCCTGCCGAGCCGATCGGTCCGAAACTGAAGCAGTGGCTGTCGGGTGTGGCATCGTCGGCCGCTTCCACGCCGATCGCCGACTTCCTCGTCGCGTTGAATCAACGGCTCTACCGCGACATCGAGTACTCGATCCGGATGGAACCCGGTGTGCAGGCCCCCGACGACACGCTGACGCGTGGCATCGGCTCGTGCCGCGACACCGGGTGGCTCCTCGTCGAGGCGCTGCGGCACCTCGGGCTTGCTGCACGTTTCACCTCCGGTTACCTCGTGCAGCTGACCTCCGACCAACCGTCGTTGAGCGGCGCCGACGGGCCGACCACCGACTTCACCGACCTGCATGCCTGGGCCGAGGTCTACATCCCTGGTGCCGGATGGGTCGGCCTCGACCCCACGTCGGGGCTGTTCGCCGGCGAGGGACACATCCCGCTCGCTTGCACGCCACACCCATCGACGGCCGCACCGATCTCGGGCAGCACAGGCCCGACCGAGGTCGGCTTCGAGTTCTCGAACGTGGTGCATCGCGTCCGGGAGGACCCACGGGTCACACTGCCCTACACGCCCGAGCAGTGGAGCCGCATCGATGAACTCGGCGAAGCGATCGACGAGCGTCTCGATGCCGGCGATGTGCGTCTCACGATGGGTGGCGAGCCGACGTTCGTGTCGATCGACGACATGGAAGGCGCCGAGTGGAACACCGCTGCCGACGGCGCCGCGAAGCGGCAGTTGGCACTCGACCTCACCAAGCGGTTGCACGACCGGTTTGCCACCGGCGGGTTGATCCAGCATGGTCAAGGCAAGTGGTATCCGGGTGAGCCACTTCCTCGCTGGCAGATCGGCATCGTGTGGCGTGACGACGGCGAACCGCTGTGGCAACGCCACGACCTGCTGGCTGATCCGACGACACCGGGTACGGACACCGTCGACGACGCGCGGCGTTTCGCGGAGGGCATCGCCGCTGGGTTCGGTCTCGGACCAGATTGCGTGATCGCCGCGCACGAAGACCCGGTCGACCAGGCATGGCGCGAGGCTCGGCTCCCGCAGGGCGAGCCACCCGCGCTCGACGTGGACGACGACGACGATGTCGCCGATCCCGATGCACGTGTGCGGCTGATCGAACATCTCGCAGGCCCGATCGCCGAGCCGGCCGGTTTCGTGCTGCCACTCCACCCAGCCACCGGTGGCACGGGTTGGGGTACGACCACCTGGAATCTTCGCCGTGGTCGGCTCTACCTCACACCGGGCGACTCGCCCATCGGGCTGCGCCTCCCACTCGACTCGCTCACGTGGTCGCCGCTCCCTGTCGAGTTCGAGCGATCACCGTTCGAGCCGCGCGGTGAACTCGCCCCATCGGGAAGCCTGCCGGCGGCACCTGCGACCGTCGTCGAGCGACATGAAGCTCCGCCCACGGCGATCGCCGTGGAAGCCCGCGACGGCCACATCCGGGTGTTCCTGCCGCCGCTGGAACGCGCCGAGGACGTCGTGGAGCTGTTGGCGGTCGTCGAGTCGGTGGCGGTTGAGCTCGATCGTCCCATCGTCATCGAGGGCTACCCCTTGCCGCGCGACCCTCGGTTGACCACCCTGGTCGTCACCCCGGACCCCGGTGTCATCGAGGTCAATGTGCAGCCCAGCTCGTCGTGGAGATCGCTGCGCACCGTGATCGAAACGTTGTACGAGGAGGCGCGGCTCACGAGACTCGGCACCGAGAAGTTCTCGATCGACGGCAGCCACACCGGCACCGGCGGCGGCAACCATGTCACCCTCGGTGGTGCGACCCCTGCCGACAGCCCGCTGCTGCGCCGCCCTGACGTGTTGCGCAGCCTGGTCACGTTCTGGCAACACCACCCGTCGATGTCGTACCTGTTCTCGGGGCAGTTCATCGGCCCCACGAGTCAGGCGCCACGCGTCGACGAGGGGCGTATCGACACCGTCTACGAGCTGGAGATCGCGTTCGCCGAACTCGAACGCCAGGGACCTGACGTCCCGCCTTGGATGGTCGATCGGCTGGTGCGCCACCTGTTGGTGGACCTCACCGGCAACACCCACCGTTCCGAGTTCTGTGTCGACAAGCTGTTCAGCCCCGACAGCGACCGGGGCCGGCTGGGAATCCTCGAACTGCGGGCGTTCGAGATGCCGCCGCATCCACAGATGGCCCTGGTGCAATCGCTGCTCGTGCGGGCCCTCGTCGCCCGTTTCTGGGAGCAGCCCTACACGGGTCGGCTGGTGCGTTGGGGCACCGATCTCTACGACCGGTATCTGCTGCCCTGGTATGTCCGCGCCGACATTCACGAGGTGGTCGCCGACCTCCGCCGCCACGACATCGACTTCGACATTGCCTGGCTGGAGCCGTTCCTCGAGTTCCGGTTCCCACTCGTCGGCGACGTGGAGATCGGCGATGTGCAGCTGGAGCTGCGCAACGCCATCGAACCGTGGCACGTCTTGGGCGAGGAGGTCTCGGGGTCGGGTACCGCTCGGTACGTCGACTCATCGGTCGAGCGTCTGCAGGTGCTCCTGCGCGGCTTCAACGAAGCTCGCCACATCCTCACGTGCAACAACATCCCGGTGCCGCTGCAGACCACGAGCACGTCCGGCACGGGCGTGGCCGGGGTGCGGTTCAAGGCATGGGCGCCCTGGTCGGCGCTGCACCCCACGATCGATGCGCACGGTCCGCTCGTGTTCGACCTGATCGACCGATGGAGCTCGAAGTCGGTGGGCGGATGCACCTATGAGATCTCGCACCCCGGCGGACGGTCCTACGACACCTTCCCCGTGAACTCGGCGGAAGCAGAGGCGCGTCGTTACAGCAGGTTCTTCAAGCACGGCCACACCCCCGGCGTGGTCGACATCGCGGAACTCGACCGGCTCGCCGCAGCAGTTCCCCTGGAGTACTCACGCACACTCGACCTCCGCCGGCACGCGCCGCGGTCGTGAACACCGGGTCCGCGTTCGTCGACGGTGACCCGATGTCCGGCTACCGGCCGCCCATCGACGGTCACGACGAGATGATGACCGCCGCGGGCGGCATCCGCGAACACTGGGCTGGCGTCACCTCCGCCTATCGGTCGCTCGGTGTGGCCGAGCTCGCACGTCGGCGTGCGGAGATCCAGATGCTGCTCGAGCAGGACGGGGTCACCTACAACAATCCCGCTGAGCAGCTGCGCCCGAACCGCTCGTGGACGCTCGATCCCGTTCCGTTCATCGTGCCGAGTGAGGAATGGACGTTGATCGAACGCGGCATGATCCAACGCGCCGAGCTGCTCGATCTCGTGCTGCAAGATCTCTACGGCGAGCGACGGCTGCTGCGCACCGGCATCGTGCCGCCGGAGATGATTCTCGCCGATCCGCAGTTCGTGCGGGCCTGCGACGGCATCCGGCTTCCGGGCGACAAACAACTCGTCGTGTTCGGCACCGACCTCACCCGCTCCGCGGATGGTGGTTGGGTGGCGCTCGGGCAACGCACCCAGGCGCCGTCTGGTGCTGCGTACGCCCTCGAAAACCGACGGGTGATGTCCCGGGTGTTTCCTCACCTCTTCCGGAGTGCAGGCGTGCACCGGCTCACGCCGTTCGTCGAGGCAATGCGGGCTGCTCTGCTCGACGCCGCGCCGGATGGGGTGGACGACCCGACCGTCGTGATCCTGTCGCCGGGCTCGCTGTCGGAAACCGCCTTCGAGCATGCGTCGATCGCTGCCCAGCTCGGCTACCCGCTGGTTCAAGGGGCTGATCTTCAAGCACGCAATGGTCGCGTCGGTGTGCGCACGGTGGGCGGTTGGGTGCCGGTGCATGTGATCCTGCGGCGCGTCGACGCCGACTTCTGCGACCCGTTGGAACTCCGATCCGGTTCGACGCTCGGGATACCCGGTCTCACCGACGCGTGCCGAGCCGGCACGGTGAGCGTGGTCAACACGCTCGGTTCCGGCGTCCTCGAGAACGCCGGCCTCGGCGGGCTGATGGACACCCTGGCCAATCATTTCTTCGGCAGTGATCTCATCGTCGGGTCGGTGCCGTCGTGGTGGTGTGGCGACCCAGCGAGCCGGTCGCACGTGTTGGCTCACCTCGGTGAGTTGGTGGTGCGACCGCTGTCGCGTTCGACCCTCGAGCATTCGATCGACACCACGATGTCGAGCGCGGCCGACATCGACGATCTGCGACGGCGCATCGAGGCCAGTCCGCAGCACTGGGTCGGCCAACAGCGGATGGAACCCGGCTCTGCGCCGGTGCTCACCGACGCAGGTCTGGCTCCTCGCGCCACGGTGTTGCGCACGTTCGCCGTTGCCCACAACGGCTCCTATGTGGCGCTTCCCGGTGGTCTTGCCCGCGCTCGCTCGGGTGATGTCGACGGACCGATCACCAATCGGGCGGGCGCTGAATCGAAGGACACGTGGGTGCTCGGCGCCGACGGCACGCAGGTCGGCGAGTTCCGTCCGGAGCATGCCGCTCCGGTTCGAGCGCGTCCGATCACCGCGCTGCCGGCGAGCGCCGCCGAGCACCTGTTCTGGCTCGGACGGTACGCCGAGCGGGCCGAGGCGACCGTACGTCTGATCCGCACGATCAACGCTCGCCTCGACGAGTTCGACCAGGCTCCGCCCGGTCCGGGGCCGGCGTCGGTGACCGCACTGCTCGAAGCGCTCACCAGGATCACCGGCACCTTTCCCGGCTTCGTCGGTGACGATGCGACGGCACTGCTGGCCGACCCGACCGACGAACTGCTGTCTGTGGTCATCGACGATCGGCGGCCGGGCACCGTTGCCCACGCGATCCGCCACATGTTCGCCGCGATCGACGTGGTGCGCGACCAGCTGTCGATCGACACGTGGCTCGTGGTCGGTTCGCTGCAACGCGAACTCGACCGGCTCGAGCACGGCGGCGGCGACGGCGACGGCGAGGACGCCACCTCCGGTGTGCTCGACGCGCTGCTGCACGGATTGCTGGCGCTTGCTGGCCTGGCGAACGAGTCGATGGTGCGCGACCTGGGCTGGCAGTTCATGGAGGCGGGACGGCGGATCGAACGGGCGCTGCACGTTTCCACGCTCGTCGGCTCGGCGCTCAACTCCGAACGCAGCGCGCCGGTCGACAGCCTCATCGCTGAGTCGGTGCTCACCGCAGGTGAGAGCATCATCACCGCTCGCCGCAGGGACCGGTCCCACGCGCTCGGCGTCCACGACGATCGACCTGTTGATCTGTGACAGCGCCAATCCGCGATCGGTTGCGTTCCAGCTCGACCGGCTCGCCGAGACCCTGCCGCAGCTGCGTGCCGATCGCGAGGTCGAGCGGCTCGTCGTCTGCGCTGCAATTGCTCGAAGAGGCCCGCCACCTGCTCGACGGCATCGACCCCCTCCGGCTCGCACAGGTCGATGACGTGGGTCGCCGGCCCGACCTCGATCGTCTCGTCAGCGCGATCCGCAGCAGGCTCTCGATGCTCTCGAATGCGATCGGGGCCGAGTCCTTCATGAGGTTCCGTCCGCAGCAATCGATGGCCGGCCTGCTCGACAACGTGCGAGCGCCCGACGTGGGGCCGGTCGACTCGGGTGGGCCGACGTGATCTACCAGGTGTCGCACACCACTCGATACGACTACGACGCTCCTGTCTCCGCGAGTTTCGCCCAGTTGCGCCAGTTGCCCGACGATGTCGACGGCCAGGTGTGTCTGCGTCGCTCGCTCACCACCCACCCGGGAGCCGAGCACTATCGAGAGCACCGTGACTACTTCGGCAACCTTGCAGCTGTCGTTGCGGTGCGCGAGAAGCACACCGAACTCGTGGTCACGAGCACGAGCCTGATCGACACGGGGGACCGTCCGACGGGATTCGGTGCCGAAGGCCGTCGTCCGTGGCAGACGTACACGGTTGGCGCTGCGCCCACCGACGAACTCGACGCCGTCGAATTCACCCTCGACTCGGCGCTCGTCGCTCGCTCCGAGCAGCTCGCCGCGTACGCCCGGCCGTCGTTCGGCAACGACACGTCGCTCGCCGACGGCGTGACGTCGCTGTGTTCGCGGATCCACACCGAGTTCGAGTTCGACGCAAAGGCAACAGAGATCGACACGCCGATCGACGAGGTGATGGCCATGCGCAAGGGCGTTTGCCAGGACTTCGCCCACGTCATGATCGGCGCGTTGCGGTCGGTCGGCCTTCCGGCTGCCTACGTGAGCGGCTACCTCGAGACGCTTCCGCCGCCCGGTGCGGCGCGTCTCACCGGTGCCGACCGAACCCATGCATGGGTGAGCGTGTCGCTCGGTGGGGGGCGCTGGATGGGTGTCGATCCGACGAACGACCAGATCGCCGGCCCGCGCTACGTGACCACGGCACGCGGGCGCGACTACCGAGATGTGCCGCCTTTGAAGGGCGTGATCTTCACCGATGCCAAGAACAGCCGGCTCACGGTGTCGGTCGATGTGGAGGCTCAGCGACCATGAAGCCGTTCCCGTGCTCGGTCTGCCAACAGCTGCTGTTCTTCGACAACTCGACGTGTCTGCGCTGCGGTTCCCGCCTGGGGTACCTGCCCGACGAGGGTCGGCTCGTGGCCGTGCGCACCGTCGACAACATCGTGCAACCGGCCGACGGTTCACCGGGGAGGTACCGCTCATGTGCGAACAGACTCGTCGCTCGCTGCAACTGGCTGATCCCAGCAGGCGACGCGGCCGCACTGTGCGCGAGCTGCCGGCTCACGACCGTGCGGCCGAACGACAACGAGGTCGATTCGCTCGAAGCGTTCGCCGATGCCGAGGCCGCGAAGCGTCGGCTGCTCCACCAACTCATGGCGCTCGGACTCCCTGTGGTCGACCGCTCCGTCGACGCTGAGCGCGGCGTGTCGTTCGAGCTGCTGTCGTCGCGAGGCCAGCAGGTGATCACCGGGCACGATTCGGGCGTGATCACCCTCGACCTCTCGGAGTCCGACGACGCGCACCGTGAGTTCGTCCGCCAGCAGCTGGGTGAGCCGTACCGCACCGTGCTGGGCCACCTCCGTCACGAGATCGGCCACTACTACTGGCCGCGCCTCGTCGTCGACGCCGACAACGTCGAGGCATTCCGAGTGCTCTTCGGAGACGAGCGAGTGTCCTACGAGTCGGCACTCGAACGCCATTACGCGTCCGGCACCGATGTCGACTGGTCGGGTACCCACGTGAGCCAGTACGCAACGATGCACCCGTGGGAGGATTGGGCGGAGACCTTCGCGCATTACCTGCACATCGATGCTGGGCTCGCGACCGCAACCACGATCGGACTCGACGTCGGCGAGCCGGCGAGGTCGGCCGGGCGCGCTGCCTGGTCGATGCGCGACCACATCGAGATCGGTCCGATGGTGCAGTCGTGGCTGGGTCTCACGATCGCTCTGAACGCGATGGCTCGCTCGATCGGCCAGGCGAATCTCTACCCCTTCGTGCTCTCTCCCGTCGTCGTCGAGAAGCTTGACTTCGTGCACCGATCGATTGCAGCATCGGAGGTGTCGTGAACCACAGCCCCCACCTACAGCGCGACGGGCCGAGAGTCGTCGCCGCCCATCTCGAGCTGTTCGTGGTCGAGGACGCCGACATCGTGCTGGCGATCGCAGCTGCTGGCGACTACGACCGCGTCGACGAGCAACTGCTCCTCAGTGTCGAGGGTCGCTCCGTGGCGTTCACGCAGCAGGACGGCCTCTACTTCGTCAAGGAGGTCCCACGCGGGCTCCTCATCGTCGACTACCAGGCCACGATCCTCGGCGACGCACCGGAGGCCTTGGCAACGGATCTGGACGTCTTTCGCTACATCCGGCCCAGCCGGTACTGCGAATCCGACCGGCTCGGTCCGCTCGCCAGAGCCGAGTTCGCCGGTCTCGTCGGCGCCGATCTCCTGGCCGGGGTGTCGAGCTGGGTGGGCACCAACATCGCCTACGTCACCGGGTCATCGCGTCCGACCGATGGTGCGGTTGCCACGTTGCTCGCCCGCGAGGGTGTGTGTCGTGACTTCGCCCACCTGACCGCCGCGCTCCTGCGGGCCAACAACGTGGCGGCGCGGGTCGTGTCGGTGTACGCCCCTGGTCTCTCACCGATGGACTTCCACGTGGTCACCGAGGCCTGTCTCGATGGTGAGTGGTTCGTCGTCGATCCAACGTGCCTCGCCCCGCGCAGCTCACTGGTGCGGATCACGACGGGGTCCGACGCGTCGGATGTTGCGTTTCTCACCACGCTGCGCGGCGTCGTCGAACTCAACTACATGTCGGTCACGGCCACCACCGACGGGGTGCTGCCTGCTGACGAGATCACCCAGCTCGTGCGCCTCCGCTAGGAACGGCCGAAGAGGCGCTTCATCACTCGATCGATGAGGAGCGGCTTGTCGTTGCGTTCGCCGTCTTCGAGGTGGCGGTCGCAGTAGAACTGGTACGGCGGACGAGGCACGCCGCAGGTTTGGCACTTGTAGGCCTGCTTCTGCGGGTTCGGGTTTCCCATGTGGCCGCCGAACATGATGATCACCATAGTCCGCAGCACCGTCGGTGCCGGCCGGCCCGGCGGCGCGATCGCGCAGCGTGGCTCGAGCGATCACACACTGGTCAGACCAAGACGCGTAGCGTCTTGAATCGGTCGCCAACCAACGGCCCCATGGCGTTGAAGCAGGAAGGTCGTGCCGAGCGTCCCTCGCAGTTCGATTGTTCTGGGTGGCCTGGACTGGTAGAACAGGGCGGTGGAGGACGCCTTCGTGGTGGTGCTTTCGGTTGTGGCGCTCGTCGCCGTCGGAGTTGCGGCGACGGCCCACGTCAGAGTCCACCTGTTGCCCACCGGCCGCAGTCCGCTGCGCGATCCGGTCAGCGACTACGGCGTGGGCCCCTACCGCGCCTGGTACCGCACGACCGTCGTCGGGCTCGCCATCGCCAGCGCCAGCCTGACCATAGCGTTCGCTCGCGACGGTGGCCCGGGAGTCGGCTCCCTGGTCGCTCTCGCTGTATTCGGCGCCTCGCGTTTGGCCATCGCCTGGTTCCCGGTGGACCTCCCAAGTGAGCCGGCCACCCGGACCGGCCGGGCCCACAACCTGCTCGCCGTGGCAGCGTTCGCGTCGATCGCCGTGGCGGCGTCGTCGATCCCCGACGGGCTCACGGCGAACGTGTGGTCGGGCAAGGCGAACGGCCTGAACCTCCTCGGCGCGGTCGTCATGTGGGTCGCCATCGCGACCGCCGCGTTCTTCGCCGTGGCACCGCTGCGCCGCTGGTTCGGTCTGGTCGAGCGAGCCCTCTACTGGGCCACGTTCGGGTGGCTGACCCTCGCCGCCGCCGACCTCATTGCGATCTATGGCTAGGGCGGGGGCGACCGCAGGGTGCCGCTTCCACCCGCAGTTGCGACCACCAGCTCACCCCCGTTCAACGCTCGGAGGTAGCCGACCCATCGCGAGTGACCATCGACCCGAATCGATCTTCGCAGACTTCGCTGCCTGAGTACGCCGGCTGTGTGGCGTGGCCCGAAGCGTTTCCGCCCGGAATTCCCGAGTGGGTGTTCGGGTACTGCGGGCGCGATCGGAAGTGCCACCCATCCGACCTGCAACCGGAGCCTGCGATCGGACGCCCGCGCAGGGCCGCAGCGGGGTGCATCAGGCCGACGACCACTCCTCCCCGAGTAGGGCGGGGCCGACCGTGTTCAGCCATCGCCTGGACCAGTCCAGTGACCAGCGGACCGCGTGCAGATTGGAGTCGGTTCACCGGTGGTGCGGACCTTGATGAGGACGGCGCCCCTGTCGCGGATTCCAGCAAGTACACCGTGGAGCTGGGCTTGGTCTGCGACCGAGACGATGACGGTGGTGGTGCCGTTGTCATCGAGGGTCATGTCGAGCTCGCCGAGCCACACGGACCAGTGGTCGTCGAGGTGGCCCTCGACGCGGATCGGGTAGGTCGCTGGGGAGGTGTTCATGCCCTTGGCGAGATCAGCCCTGTCGTCAGACGGTGATGATCTCGAGGAGATCGGGCGCGTGACAAGCGGCGTCGTCAGCGGTCACCGCTGAAGTGCAGTTCGGCGAGTGAGGCGGCGCTGATCGCCACGCCGACGACGTCTGCCACCGCTTCGGCGTCACAGGAACCATTCGAGCAGCGAGCCGTCCAGCGACAGTGATGTCGATCTGTTCGCGACTCTCGAGGCGTCGAATCAGTTCTGATACGTCTTGACGAAGTTCACGCAGGCCAACGCTGTCCATGAGTCTCGGTGTAGCACGAGTGCTCCCGCCATGTCGTCGGCGGGAAGACTTCGGACCACAGCCGAGCGTTCTGGGACGGGCAGCCGCTGGAAGGTGTGCCGATCACGTGCAGATCGACCAGTCTGATCGTGTGGGTGATCACGAGCGGGATCTCAGATGGCGATGACGTTGACCAGGCCGTCCAGAGCAGCGAAGTCACTCGGGTTCCGTGTGTAGAGCGGCAGCTCGACGGAGCATGCGACGGCTGCGATCATCAGATCGACCGCCCGAGTGCCTCGCGCTTTGCGACCTGCTGTCACTGCTGCGTAGATCCGCCCATAGGCACGGGCCGCGTCAGCATCGAATGGCAACGGAGAAAACGCTGCCTCGGTTCGTTGCAGTCGGTCTTGGCGACGGGCGCGCTCCGCTGGGTCGGTGGCAGCGTGAGGACCCGCTGCGAGTTCGGCCATGGTGAGCGCGGTCACGGCAACCTCGAGTGGAAGCTCGCTGACATCGATGCTGTCGAGGTCGATGACGACGGACGTGTCGAGCACGCCGCGTGCTACCCGTTGATCAGGCATGAGGTTCGATGCTCTGATCGGCGACTTCGTCGAGGTCTGACCGGAACTGTGCGGCGTCGATGGGCGGAGCTGCCTGGAAGAGATGCGCGATGGAGTCCGCGGTCACGAAGCGAAGTCGCCGCAGCGGGGTGAGTTCACCGACAGGCACGCCGTTGCGTGTGATCACGAAGGACTCGCCCTCGTCGAGGCGACGCATGATCTCTCCGCTGCCGTTACGCAGTTCTCGCTGGGTGACGACCTGACTCATCCCGACATCGTAGCACGGCGTGCTACGCCCGTCCGAAACTGCTCATCGAGGTACCGAAACACCCGCCGGACAACGGCAGGAGTTTCGGTGCGGGTGCTCCAGCAGGGGAGCGGGGCCGAGCGAGTCGGGTCGCTCGCACAACCACGAACTGGTCCGCCAGCCGTTCGGCACGTTGCTGACGTCGATCGCGTGGATCGCACGCAGCCCGGTGGCGATCGCAGCGATCGCTTCGGATCGGCGCGTCCGCCGGCCTCGTTGTGCCACACCAGCTCGGGCAGCTCGTCGCCGGCGAGACCGAGCACCACCGCTGGAATCGCAGCATCACCGAGCGCGTGTGACTCAGCCAGATCCGAGAAGTCGGTACGGCGATACTGACCGCCGTCAGACCCCACGCGTGACGCTCACGGCGGTGACCTGCGGCTCGATCGTTCCCGTCGACTCGAACTGTCGTGCCGAGCAGCCGTCCATGTCGAGGTCGTCGGTGGGGGTGGGGGGAGCGATGTCGGAGATGATGCGCTCGGCGATCGTACGGAAGGCGTCAGCAGCCGCGCCGGTGCCCACCAGCGCGACCGGCTCGCCCGCATCGCCGCCGGCTGCCACGGCAGCTTCGAGCGGGACATGGCCGAGCATCGGTGCGTCGATCGCGTCGGCGAGCGCCTGACCCCCACCTTCGCCGAACAGCGCATACGACTCGCCGTGATCGCAGATGAATGCGCTCATGTTCTCGATCACGCCGATCACCTTCAGGAAGCTGCGCTGCGCCATGTCGGCAGCACGCTGGGCCACCTTCTGCGCCGCCAGTGCCGGTGTGGTGACCACGATCAGCTCGGTGTTGGGCAGCATGCGGGCGAGGCCCATCTGCACGTCGCCGGTTCCGGGTGGCATGTCGATGAGGAGGTAGTCGAGGTCGCCCCACTGCACGTCGCGCAGGAACTGCTCGACGGCCTTGGTGAGCATGAGGCCCCGCCACATCAACGCGGTGTCTTCGCCGACGAGAAATCCAGTCGACACGACCTTGAGCACGCCGGCGCCGACGACGCGCTCGTTCGGCACGATCTTGGGCTTGTCGGAGCCCTCGACCTTGCGGGCCTCCATCCGGTCGTCGATGCCGAGCAGGCGCGGCACGGAGAAGCCCCAGATGTCGGCATCGAGCACGCCGACGGTGTACCCGGCACTGGCGAGCGACGCTGCGAGGTTGACCGTGACGGAGCTCTTGCCAACGCCGCCCTTGCCGCTGGCGATCGCCAGCACCTTGGCGCGCAATGGGATCTCGGTGTCGGGGGCGTTCGAGCGGGCATTCCAACGGGCCTTCGTCATCACTTCGGTGCGTTCGGCAGCGTCCATCTCGCCCCAGGAGATCTTCACGTCGCTGACGCCGGGATGCACCGACACCTTGCTCTCGACTTCTCGCTTGATCTCGGCACGGAGCGGACAACCTCTGATCGTGAGCTTCACACCGACCGTCACCACACCGTCGGCGGTGATGTCCACGGACGGCACCATGCCGAGCGACACGATGTCGGCACCGAGTTCGGGGTCGATCACCAGGCCGAGCACCGCCATGACCTCTTCGGTCGTGGGCGGTGCGACGCTCGGCGTCGCAGCGTCGCGAAAGGTGGTGTCTGCAGCCATGGCTCGCATTTTACCGGCCGACACCGTGTAATCTCCAGGAGTGGATCCTGACGATCGCATCTCGACGGCCGGTGGCGTCGTCGATCGGCGAGCCACCTCGGCTCGACCTGCTCAAGGCGCTGGGTGACAACACGCGGTATGCGATCTACCTCGAACTCGCACGTTCGCCGAGGCCGCTGGCCACCGCCGACATCTCGGTGTCGCTCGACCTGCACCCCAACACCGTGCGTCCCCACCTCGAGCGAATGCGCGATGCCGGGCTGCTCGAGGTCGAGGTGGGAGGTCGCGGCGACGTCGGTCGCCCGCAGCATCGCTACTCGATCGCCGCCAACGCCCCGTCGCTCGGATTCGAGCCGCCGACGATGCCGGTGCTGGCGCGGATGGTGCTTGCGATGGCTGCACGTCTCCAAGCCAGCGCAGAGGACGCCGAAGCGGTCGGGCGAGTCGAAGGTGCCGCGCGGGCTCGCCCGTACGAGCGGGCCCCGTCGACGCTCGAAGCAGTCGTGTCCGACCTCGACCGTCTGGGCTTCGATCCTGTGGTCACCGACGACCTCGGTGATCCCGACGCTGCGGTCGTGGCGTTCACCCACTGCCCCTTTGCCGAACTCGCCGAACGTCACCCCGAACTCGTCTGTGGCCTCCACCGAGGCCTCGTTGCCGGGTTCGTTGCACAGATGGGCGACGCCGAGGTCGACGAGTTCTGCACGCTCACCAGTCGCACGCCATGTCGTGTGACTGTCGCTTCCCGCTAAATTGAACAATCTGCAACCAGGAGGTCCTGAATGATCACGCTCACCGATTCCGCCGCCGTCAAGGTCCGTCAGCTGCTCGCTGACGAAGGTGCCGAAGATCTGGCACTGCGCGTCGCTGTTCGCCCTGGCGGCTGCAGCGGCTTTTCGTACGAGATGTTCTTCGACGGCGACATCGCCGACGACGACAACCAGGCCAGCTATGGCGACGACGGCAACGTCCGCGTCGTCGTCGATCCGGCCTCGGCGCAGCTGCTCGAAGGCGCCACACTCGATTACAAGGACGGCCTCGACCAGTCGGGGTTCGCCATCACGAATCCGAACGCCTCGCGCACCTGCGGGTGCGGGTCCAGCTTCTCCTGACGAAGCGCTGAACGGCTGACGGTCCGCGGTCGACGGTGCCTCAGGTCGACGCGGCCTGCAGCACCTCGACCAGCTCGGTCTCGTCCCACACGGCGTCGAGGCGCTCGACCACGATGCCGTCGGTGTCGGTGATGAAGAGCGCCGGCTCGTAGGTCAGACCCGCCGCTTCGACAGCTGGAGCCGGAACGGTGGCGGTGTTGTCGGTGTACACCTCGGCGTGGACGAACGTGTACGTGTCGCTGAACTCGTCGAAGATGTCGATCATCGACTCGAGCGCAGGGGCGCAGCTGCCGGTCTGGCAGAACGCTGGTGTGCCGATCAGGTACACCACCTGTTTGCCGGACGCCAGGGCGTCGGTGAGGGTGACGTCGTGGAACGGGCACGGATCGGGGGTGCGCGTGCAGATGGGGTCCACACCGCGGGCGTCGTCGACGGTGGGGGTGTCGAACGGCTCGAGCGGCTCGCCGCGTCCGGCGACGGCAACGGTTCCGGGCTCCATCACCTGAAAGGCTGCACCCTGTTCGGGGCCGTTCTCGATGATCAGGTAGAAGATGCCTGGCGTGTCGATGTCTGCCCGGAAGTCGTAGTACGGGCCGGGAGCCACGTCTCGCCGCACTGCCGTGACCGGCTCGCCGATCTGATTGCCGTCGATGTCGGTGATGACGGCGGTGAGCGTGGCCGGGCCGTCCTGCACCAGCTGGTCGGTGCCGTCCGAGAGACTGATCGGCAGACGGAGCCGACCGGGTGTCTGGACGTCCTGCGGGAAGCGCTGTACCAGCGTCCACGTGTCGCCGGTTCCAGCGGCGGGGGAGGAGCCGGAGCTGGCCGTCGAGCCGTTGGCAGCAGCACCGTCGCCTGCGGCCGATGGCGCTGCCGAGTCGCCGTCGGAGCCACACGCAGCCAACACCACCGTGGCGGCAGCGCCGGCCAGGAAACCCCGCCTCGACAGCGGGAACTTCGATTCGGTCGGGGCATTGGAGCCCAGAATCTGGCTGGAGATCTGAGACGGTGAGAGATCGTTCATGACGCAATCGACGATAACGGTGCCGTCGGGCCCTGTCACCGCGACCCGACGGGGACTAAGTTTCGTCGCCATGAGCAAGCCAATGGGTCCGTATTCGCCGGTGGTTCGTGCGGGTGACTTCGTCATCGTGTCGGGGCAGGGTGGCATGCTCGACGGCGTCAAGGTCGACGGGGGTGTCCGCGCCGAAACCGTGCAGACGATGAAGAACGTCGCCGCGCAGCTTGCGTCGGTGGGCGCATCGCTCGACGACGTCGTCAAGACCACCTGTTTCCTCACCGACATGGAGAACTTCGCCGTGTTCAACGAGGCATACGCGGAAGCCTTCGGCTCGCATCGTCCCGCGCGTTCGACGGTGGCGGTGGCGGGGCTGCCCGGCAACTTCCTCGTGGAAGTCGAAGCCTGGGCGTACGTTCCGCAGGTGTGAGTGGCGCCGACGCCGGGCTGCACCGTTGCGACTGGGCGCTCACCGGAGGTGCCGCCATCGGCGATGCGTACCTGCGCTATCACGACGACGTCTGGGGCGTGCCCGAACGCGATCCTGGTGTGCTGTTCGAGTTCCTGATCCTCGAAGGTGCACAGGCTGGTCTCTCGTGGTCGACGATCCTGCGCAAGCTCGACAGCTATCGGCGGGCCTATCGCGGCTTCGACCCCGAGGCGGTCGCACGGTTCGACGAGGCCGACGTTGCACGGCTGCTCGGCGACGAGGGCATCGTGCGCAACCGGGCGAAGGTGGCTGCCTCGATCCGCAATGCGCAGGCGTGGCTCGAACTCGACGATCCCGCTGAGTTCCTGTGGGGCTTCGTCGACGGAGCGACGATTCAGAACGCCTGGCCCGACATGGCTGCGGTACCGGCGGCCACCGACGAGTCGCACGCGATGAGCAAGGAACTCAAACGGCGCGGGTTCGGCTTCGTCGGCCCCACCATCTGCTACGCCTTCATGCAGGCCACCGGCATGGTCAACGACCATGTCGCCAGCTGCTTTCGCCACCTCCCGTGTCGTGCACTAGCGTGACGGACGTGCCTGGAGCCATCGCCATCGTGATCGTGTTGTTGCTGATCCCCGTGCTGGTGATCATGGCTGGCGCCGTCGGCTCGGCGATCATCGGCGAAGTCTTCTATCGCGACACTCGCAAGCGATTCGAAGACAGCGAACTGCTCGACCTCCCCGACTGATCGTCACACCACGGGTCAGACCCGTGATGTAATGCTGGCACACTGAGCCGGTGCATCAACACGATCGAGCCACCGAAGAACTGACGGCGGCCATCGGCCGGTACTCGTTGGAGCGCATGCGGCTCGATCCGCCGCCGCTCGACCACCCGCGGAGCGCAGCTGAGCTCCGGGCTGCAGCCGGACCGACGGTGACCCCGGGCGGCCTCGGTGGCCTCGAAGCGCTGCGAGTGTTCGAAGAAGTGCTCGCTCCGGCGTGCATCTCGGTGGACCATCCGAAGTTCCTCTCCTTCGTCCCCGCAGCGCCGACCGAGGCGGCGATGCTCTTCGATCTGGTGGTGGGAGCTTCGAGCGTGTACGCCGGATCTTGGCTGGAGGGTGCCGGCGCCATACACGCCGAGAACGAGGCGTTGCGTTGGATCGCCGATCTTGCCGGCTTGCCGGATGGCGCGGGCGGCGTGTTCGTCAGCGGCGGTACGTCTGGCAATCTCAGCGCCCTGATCGCAGCGAGGTGGCGGTGGCGGAATCGTGGCGATGGCCGCTTCGATCGCACACGTGGGCTGATCGTTGCGTCGGCAGGCGCCCACTCGTCGGTGGTGCAGGCTGCTCGCGCCATGGATGCCGACGTGGTGTCGGTGCCGGCCGACGAACGCGGCCGGATGATCGGGAGCGCGCTGCGGGCGACGATCGACGGTCTGGAGCCCGCTGATCGTGAGCGGGTGTTCGCGGTGGTGGCCACATCGGGCACCACGAACGTGGGCGTGATCGACGACCTGACCGGTGCGGCTGATGTGGCCGACGAACTCGCCACGTGGCTGCACGTCGACGGCGCCTACGGCGGCGCTGCACTGGCCGCACCGAGTGTGCGCCACCTCTTCGACGGCGTCGAACGTGCCGACAGCTTCATCGTGGATCCCCACAAGTGGCTGTTCGCCCCGTTCGACTCGTGCGCATTGCTGTATCGGGATCCAGCGGTGGCGCGAGCGGCGCACACCCAACATGCGGAGTATCTCGATGTGCTGCACGCCGACGAGGTCGGCGACGAGCCGTGGAACGCCAGCGACTACGCCCACCACCTGTCGCGCCGGGCCCGCGGGCTGCCACTCTGGTTCAGCCTCGCCACCCACGGCACCGACCAGTACACGCGCTCGGTCGAGATCACGCTCGACACCGCCCGTGCCGCCGCCCGGTTGGTCGACCAGTGCCCGACAACTGAGCTCCTGATGGAGCCGGAATTGTCGGTGGTGCTGTTCCGGCGCATCGGCTGGACGTCGGAGCAGTATCAGGCGTGGAGCGACGGTGAACTCGCGGCCGGCCGTTCGTTCGTGGTGCCCACCAAGTGGCAGGGCGAGACGGTCCTTCGGTTCTGCATCGTCAATCCTCGCACCACGGTCGAGGACATCCAGTCGATCCTCGACACGCTGGGCTCGCTGTGACCACCACCACGGAGACGCCGGACGCGCGGCCGTCGACTGCCGATGTCGTGGTCGTCAACGCTCGCTGTGTGGCCACGCTCGACGCGACCCGGCGCGAGATCGACGGTGGCTGGGTGGCGATCACCGACGGGCTGGTGAGCGCGGTCGGCACCGGTGCCCCGCCAGCGGCAACCACGGTGCTCGACGCCACCGACTGCCTGGTCACGCCAGGCCTCGTCAACGCCCATCATCACCTGTTCCAGAACCTCACGCGGGCGTTCCCGCCGATGACCGACAAGGCGCTGTTCGGGTGGCTGCAATCGCTGTATCCGCGGTGGAGCGGCATCGACACCGAGTCGGTGTACGTGTCGGCATGGGTGGGCCTCGCCGAATTGGCGCTCGCCGGCTGCACCACCTCGACCGACCATCTCTACCTGCATCCCCGGGGTGCCGGTGACCTGCTGACCGCAGAGATCGAGGCGGCGGCCGACATCGGGGTGCGGTTCCATCCCACGCGAGGTTCGATGTCGTTGTCGGTCAAGGACGGCGGGCTGCCTCCCGACGACGTGGTGGCCGACGACGACGAGATTCTCGCCGCGTGCGAGGAGGCGGTCGGTCGACATCACGATCGCCTCCTTCGGGGCGATGACCAGGGTGGCCCTGGCACCGTGTTCGCCGTTCAGTGTCACCGAGCAACTCATGGTGCGAACTGCAGAGTTGGCAGAGCGGCTCGACGTGCGCCTGCACACCCACTTCGCCGAGAATGCCGAAGACGACGAATTCAGCCTCGCCACGTTCGGATGCAGGCCGATGGAGTACCTGGAGCGAACGGGCTGGTGTTCGGACCGAACGTGGGTGGCGCACTGCGTGATGCCGAACCACGAGGAGATCCATCGCCTCGGCGCGGCCGGCGTCGGCGTGGCGCACTGCCCGTCGAGCAACATGATCCTGTCGTCGGGCATCGCTCCGGTGGTGGATCTCCGCGCGGCCGGTGTGCACGTCGGTATCGGCGTCGACGGTTCATCGTCGGCCGACGCTGCGTCACTGTGGCTCGAAGCGCGTCAGGCATTGCTGCTCGCCAAGCTCCGCGACGGTGCAGCGTCGGGCACCGCTCGGATGGCGCTCGAGATGGCCACGCTCGGTGGAGCCGGTTGTCTCGGTCGGCTCGGCGAGATCGGCACCCTCACGGTTGGGGCGGTTGGTGATGTGGCGGTGTGGCCACTCACCGGCCCGTCGTTCGCTGGAGCGATCGCCGACCCGATCGAGGCGTGGCTGCGGTGCGGCCCGGTGTCAGCACGCCACACGGTGGTGCAGGGTCGGCCAGTGGTTCGCGACGGTCGGCTCGTGTCGGAGCGGGTCCCGGAGATGCTGCTCGAACACGGCCGTCTGGCCCGACGCATCCAAGCGCTGTAGGCCGACCAGACTGGCAATCGTGACTGCCCCCCGAGCCGTTGCGGCCGTCGTGCTGGCGATGCTGCTGCCCCTGTTCGCTGCCTGTGGTGCCTCGTCGCCGGAGGTCTCGACGAACGACGATGCCCCGCTGGCGACCATCGGTTTGTCCGGTGACATCTCGGACCTCGACGATCTCAATGGATCGACCGCACGCAACGCCGCGAACATCGACACGGTGGTCATGATCGGTGACTCGATCACCAAGGGCGCACGGGACGCCATCGCCGAGCGCTTCGAGCTGCTCGGCCTCGACGCGCTCATCGAGGCGGAGGACGGCAAACGGATCGCGTCGTCGTCCACCGGGAACCCCAGCGGTGCTGCGCTCGCAAGCTCGTTGGTCGAGACGGGCGACGGCGACCACACCGATGAGGTCTGGGTGGTTGCGCTCGGTACCAACGACATCGGGCAGTACGACACCGATGCGGAGATCGCAGCTGCCGTCGATGAGGTGCTCGACGGGGTGCCTGTCGACGCAGCGCTCGTCTGGGTCGACACCTGGATCGTCGACCGTCCCGAGCAATCAGCGCTCGTCAATTCGGTGATCCGTGAGCGTGTCGATGCCCGTGGTGACAGCACCATCGCCCCGTGGACCGCGCTCGCCGCGGATGACGGCGTGTTGTCGAGCGACGGTGTGCACCCCACCAGCGATGGCAACGATGTGTTCGCCTTCGTGGTCACCGACACCGTTCGCAGATTCCTCGATCGCTAGCGAACTTCCCGTTTGCGTTGCAGTTTCGGTGGCCCGGGCCACCGAAACTGCAACGCAAACGTCGGGCGAGAGGGGGTCGGTGGGTCAGCTGTCCCAGCGGGACTGGCCGAAGCGGTAGCCCACCGAGCGGACCGTCTGGATGAGGTTGGCGTACTCCTCGCCGAGCTTGGCTCGCAGACGTCGCACATGAACGTCGACCGTGCGCGCACCGCCGTAGTACTCGTAGCCCCAGACGCGGCTCAGCAGCATTTCGCGCGTGAACACCTTGCCAGGGTTCTGCGCGAGGAATTTCAGGAGCTCGTACTCCATGTACGTCATGTCGAGCGGTCGACCGGCGATCGACGCCTGATAGGTCTCGAGGTTCAGCGTGAGCTCGCCGTACTCGACGAGGTCGGCTCGCTGCACGTCGATGTCGAGGGCCAGCAGGTGGCGCAGGCGGGCTTCGAGTTCGGCCGGGTGGAACGGCGTCAGGCAGAAGTCGTCGAAGAGCTCGTCGCGATGCTCGAGGTCGCCGAGTTGGGCTCCACCGACGAGCAGCATCACGGGCAGTGCCGGCCCTCCGCTCTTTCGCAGGGTCCGCAGGAACGCCCACGCCCCGTCGGCATCGGTGGTGATGTCGACGATCGCCCCTGCCCAGCCGCCTGCCGGCGCCTCACCGTCGTTGGGTGAAATCGCCTTCCACGAGTAGCCGCCGAGGTCGAGCGTGCGCGCCAGGTCAGGCGAGGCCGGATCGGGCACCACTGCCAGCATCGAAGCAGGTGCCATGGTCAGAGCGTCCCGAGATACCGGTCACGTTCGAACGGGGTGACCTGCGTCTTGTAGCTGCGCCATTCGCTGCGCTTGTTTCGCAGGAACCACTCGAAGATGTGTTCGCCAAGCGCCTCGTGCACGAGCGAGGAGTTCTCCATCACGATGAGTGCATCGTTGAGCGATTGGGGGAGTTGGCGGACGCCGAGCTTGGCCAGCACGTCGTCACCGATCTCGAACAGGTTGGCATCGGCCTCGTCGGGGAGTTCGTAGCCGTCGCGCACTCCCCGCATCCCCGCGGCCAGCATCAGACTGAAGGCGAGGTATGGATTGCACGCAGGGTCGGCCGAGCGGTACTCGATGCGTGTGGCAACCGGATTGTTCCTCTTCGGGATCGGCACCCGAATCAGACCACTGCGGTTGTTGCGGGCCCAACTGATGTGCACGGGCGCCTCGAAGCCGGGCACCAACCGCTTGTAGCTGTTGACCGTCTGGTTGGTGACCGCAGTGATCTCGGCGGCGTGATGCAACATGCCGGCCATGAACGCCTTGGCGGTCGGCGACAGGTGGTAGGCGTCGTCGGCGTCGTGAAATGCGTTGTCGTCGCCTCGAAACAGCGACATGTGGACGTGCATGCCCGAGCCTTGCACGCCTTCGAGCGGCTTGGGCATGAAGGTGGCGTGCACGCCATGATGTGACGCCACCTCGCGAACGGCGAGACGAAACGTCATCATGCTGTCGGCCATCGTGAGCGCATCGGTGTGGCGCAGGTCGATCTCCTGCTGGCCCGGTGCGTCTTCGTGGAAGCTGTACTCGACCGGGATGCCGAGTGCTTCGAGGGTGCGGATGGTCTGCTTGCGGAGCTCACCGGTGACGTCGTTGGTGGTGAGATCGAAATAGCCGCCTTGGTCGATCGGCACCGGAGGCTGACCGGGAACGAGCGGCTCGAAGTAGAAGAACTCCACGTCGGGCGCCACGTAGAAGGTGAAGCCCTCGTCGTGGGCGTCTTGGATGTGACGGCGCAACACCTGACGCGGATCGCCTTCGAACGGGGTGCCATCGAGATGGTGGATGTCGCAGAAGATCCGAGCCTCGGGCACCTTCGAGTCGCCCCACGGCAACAGCTCGAAGGTGTCGGGGTCGGGCATGGCCAACACGTCGGCTTCCTGCACCCGGGAGAAACCGTCGATCGAGGAACCGTCGAATGTCATGCCGTCGTCGAGCGCATTCTCGAACTCGGCTGGCGAGATCGCGAGGCTCTTGAGCGTGCCGAGCACGTCGGTGAACCAGAGTCGAACGAGGCGGACACCGCGTTCTTCGACGCTGCGCAGGACGTAGTCGCGCTGTTGGTCGCGCATGTCGGTCATCTCCTGATTCTCTCGTGTTCGACACCGAAATGCGACAGGACGGGAGCCGTAGCCCCCGCCCTGTCCTCATCGTCGGTGTCCGGTCGAGTGCTGGGGTGGTCACGCCGACGTCACGGTCGTCACTTCATTGCGCCGCAGACCGTGTCCACCATCAGGCGGGCGACGACGTACGGGATCGATGTTGGCGTTCGGGCGACGGTCCTCGAGGTAGCCCTTGCGGTCGACGGCGACCTGCCACGGGATGCGGATCGATGCGCCACGGTCGGACACGCCGTAGCTGAACTGGTCGAATCGCTGCGTCTCGTGCGCACCGGTGAGGCGTTCCTCGACGCCCTTGCCGTAGTTGGCGATGTGTAGTGCTGCCTTCTCGCCGAGTGCCTTGCAGCCGGCTTCGATGTACGCGTAGCCGCCTTCCTCGCGCATCTCCTTGGTGGAGAAGTTCGTGTGGGCACCGGCACCGTTCCAGTCGCCCTTGGCAGGCTTGGCGTCGAGCGTGGCGGCGATGCCGTAGTCCTCACCGATCCGGTACAGCAACCAGCGAGCGATCCACAACTGGTCGGCGACTTCGAGCAGGCCGACGGGCCCGACCTGGAATTCCCACTGGCCGGGCATGACCTCGGCATTGATGCCGGAGATCGCCGAGCCGGCAGCGAGGCAGGCCTCGAGGTGGTCTTCGACCATGCGGGCGGCCGTGGATCTCGTCCTCGCCCACGCCGCAGTAGTAGCCGCCCTGTGGCTCGGGGTAGCCGGCGGGTGGGAAACCGTACGGTCGGCCGGCCTTCATGAGCGTGAACTCCTGCTCGATGCCGAACATCGGCTCGTGCTTCTTGTACTTCTTCGCAGTGCGTGCAGCGGCGGCTCGCGTGTTGGTCGGATGCGGCTTGCCGTTGACGAGCATCACCTCGCACATCACGAGCACGTCGTCGCCACCCCGGATCGGGTCCGGGTAGGAGGCGACCGGCTTGAGCACGCAGTCGCTCTTGTCGCCGGTGGCCTGGTTGGTGCTGGAGCCGTCGAAGCCCCAGATCGGAAGTTCGGCGCCGTCGGCGAGGATCTTCGTCTTCGAGCGGAGCTTGGGTGTCGGCTCGGTGCCGTCGATCCAGATGTATTCAGCCTTGTAAACCACTGTTGTCCTCAGTTCGATTCGATGTGCGGGGGCGGGCGATTCGATCGTGTCGACCGGGTGCCCGATGGCAGCCGGAATCGTCGCAGCAGCGGATTGCCGAGTCGTTGCCCGATTGTGAACGGCGTGTGAACTGCCACCTGTCACGTTTGGTGTCAGACACCAAACGTGACGGTCAGCGGCCAGGGGGGACGACGATGGAGGTCATGAGGTTTGGGTCGGCCTCGATCGCCTCGTCGGTGAAGGCCACCTCTCGCCACTGCTTCTCGCTGAAGTCCATCGTCTGGGACTCGAAGAGCTCCGAGGTGCGATCGCCGGTCTGGCCGTAGACCAGCAGCGCCCAGGCCTGCGACCTCGTCGCCGGTGAAGTCGACGGTCATCACGAAGCTGGTGCCGTAGTTGATGCGGTACCCCTCGCCTCGGAGCGAACTCCCGTCGACGACCGGGTCGCCGCGTTCGGGAGCCGGCTCGCTCGACGACGATCGTCCGCTCCAGGTGACGACGTTGGTCACGCCGTCCGTGCTCGGTGCCGCCGTGGATCGGGATGCGAGTCTCGGAGCGTTCGGTGAACTGTGCGGCCCCCAGCGTGGTGTCGACGGCAAAGCCTGCTTCGACGATGGTCTGCTCGGCTCGAGCCATCGACATCGAGCAGTGCGGTCGGGTCCGGGTTCGGTACCGCCGGCGTCTCGGGTGGGGCGCAGCCGGGTCGAACGCATCGGCGAACAATGGCTCCGGAGGTCTCGAATGCCGACTGGATCGAAGCGGGCCAGTCGTCTCTCGCCAGACGATCGGCCCGGAACGATCGAGGTCGTAGACGCCGTCCCAGGCTGCGAGCACGTCACAGGCAGCCGTGAGGTCGACGTGGCGGCCGGCAAGCTGATGGTGCCGTCGAGCGGCAGGCAGGTCGGCGACCTCCACGAGCGGCTGGGAGCGACAGGCAGCGACCGCAGCGTCGAGCAGCAAGCACCGCTGTCTGGCCCTCGTTGTCGAATGCTGCGGTACGAACCTCCTCGGCGTCGAAGAGTGCATCGGGTCCCGACAAGGCCGGTCGGGTTCGACGGGATCGAGGACGGCGGCGTTCTGGCGGGTGCGCAAGGAGAGCGGCGTGCCCTGTTCGCCGTACGCGATCGAGTAGGCGCCGGTCAGGGTGGTCTCGGCGTTCGGGACCCAGAAGCTGTCGTTGGCGTTGAACACGTGATCGGTGCGCTCGATCATCGGCATCTCGGCGTACGGCACGAGTCCAGGGTCTCGGGCGCCTTCGACGTCCTCCCAGCGGAACAGGCTGTTCGAGCCGTCGAGCAGGATGAACCCCTGCTCGTAGGCGATCTGTGTGAGCAGATCGGTGAAGAGCGCACCGATGTACGCTGCCTCGGCCTCGGTGCTGAGATTGGGAGCGGCCGATGTGTCGGCGTACCAAGCGTTGCCCGCGTCATCGACCGCAATGGTGTTGAACAGCGGAACGCCCTGGTACTCCTCGTTGAGCGACTGCAGGTCGGCGATCGACTGCACGCCCGGCATACGGGAGTACTGCTCGAGGAACTCGTTGTTGTCGATGTTCGCGTCGCGGTAGCTGAAGACGTTCGTCGTGGTCCAACCGATGCCGGGGAAGTCGATGATCGGCCCGTACTCGCTGCGCCACAACGTGCGGGTCTCGGTGTCGATCGTGCCGTCGGCGCGCAAGATCTCGATCGTGGCATCGCTCGAGGTCATCGGCACCGACACGCCATCGACGAGGTACGACGTCGGCGTCGCAGGGTCGAGCGTGAGGTTGTAGCCGGTCAGGCGCGATCCGGCCGACACCGTGTGCGTCCAGGCAACGCCGTCGGTGAATCCGATGCCGATACCGGGCAGGCCGAGCAGGTTGGCGCCGTAGACGTCGAACTCGCCCGGCACCGTGAGTTGTACTTCGGCGAATCGCAGTTCGCCTTCCCACGGAAAGTGCGGATTGGCGAGCAGGATGCCGCCGTCGCCACCGGCGACCTGGTCCTGGCCGATCGCCCAGCCGTTGCTGGCCAATCCGGCCGGATCGCGAAGGCCGAGATCGGCTGCAGCGACCTCGTCCAGATCGATGCCGCTCGTACGGGGTGCAGCGGCGTCGCTCGGGCGGTTCCGGAGGCCGACCACCGGCGTCTCGGGCGGTTGCGCCGAGCCGATGAAGTCGATGATCGCACCGCTGCTCGCCAGCAACGCGACCGAGCGCGCATAGGCGTACACCTCGACCGGAGTGATCGGGCGCACCCAGTCGGCCCCGGCACACCATCCGGTCAGGCGCTCGCCGCCCACATCTGCGAGTTGGTCGTTCCAGCCCGCAGTGAAGGCCTCGAACTGCGCCACGACGTCAGCCGATGCGATTGTCTCGAAGTCGTCAGCAGCGATCTCCGCGATGCCGATTGCTGCCCAGGCGAAGTCACTGTCGACGTTCTCGCCCTCCAGCCCAGGACCGAGCGCGACGGCGCGCGTGCTGCTGACTTTCAGGACCTGATCGATGAGGGTGCAGCCGTGGTCTTCGCCGCTGACCCAACCCTGTCCGTACGCCACGTCGTCGACGGTGTCGCCCGTGATGTGCGGCACTCCGTCGGTGGTTCGGCGGATGGTGGCCTCGTAGGTCGGCGGGACGAGCGTCGTCGTGGTGGTCGTCGTGGTGGTCGAGGAGGTGGTGGTGGCGTCTGGTGACGTCGGGAGAGGAATCGATTCGGGGCCCTCGCCGGGTGAGCATGCAGCGAGCGCGACTGCCCCCACCACCATGATCGATCCGAGGAGACGCACGGAGCCATAGTGCCAGATCGTCGGCGCTGCGCAGCAGCGGTTGGCGCAGCATCGGCAGATGTCGAAGGAGTTGGTGCGTCCGATGAACGAGCGTCGGCGTCGTGTCATCCCGGCGCAGCGCCCCCAGGTAGCCTCGAACGTCGTGACGGTGCTGCGAGTTGCGCTCGCCCAGCTCAATCCGACGGTCGGTGACCTCGACGGGAACCTGGCCAAGATGGTCGACGCCTACGACCGCGCCGAGGCGGCCGGCTGCGACCTCGTTGCCTTCCCCGAGCTCGCCACCACGGGGTACCCGCCCGAGGATCTCGTTCTGAAGCCCGGATTCGTCGCCGACAATCTCACATCGCTCGAGAAGCTGGCGGCACGAACGGGCCGGTGCGCCGCCGTCGTTGGCTTCGTCGACCAGGACCGCGACCTCTACAACGCGGCCGCGGTGTGCGTCGGTGGCGAGATCGTCGGTACCTATCGCAAGCGGCTGCTGCCCAACAGCACCGTGTTCGACGAGGCGAGGTACTTCACCCCGGGCGCAGCATCCGATCCGCTCGAGCTGTTCGTGATCCGAGGCGTCAAGGTCGGCGTGTCGATCTGCGAAGACATCTGGAGTCCCGTCGGGCCGGTCGCGGAGCAGGCCGCTGCGGGCGCCGAGTTGAGCATCAACATCAACGCCTCGCCGTACCACGCCGGCAAGGCAGCTGAACGCGAACGGATGCTTGCGGTTCGCGCCTCCGACGCGCACACGGCCATTGCCTACGTCAACCAGGTCGGCGGGCAGGACGAACTCGTCTTCGACGGCAGTTCCGTGGTGGTCGACCACGAGGGAACCCTGCTCGCTCGGTCGCCGCAGTTCGTCGAGGACCTGCTGGTCGTCGATGTGCCCGTGCCGCCCGTGTACCGCAAGCGTCTGCTCGACCCACGCGGTCGACTCACCGAGGCGCCGCTGCCGACCGTGATGGTGTCGTCCGACGTCGCGCCGCACATCGACCTGCACTCGGGATCGATCGCTCCGCCACTCGATGCCGATCGCGAGTTGTACGACGCGCTGGTGCTGGGCACCCGTGACTACTGCCTGAAGAACGGTTTCGGCGACGTGGTGATCGGGTTGTCGGGAGGCATCGACTCCACGATCGTCGCCTGCATCGCCGTCGATGCGCTCGGCGCCGACCACGTGCACGGGGTGTCGATGCCGTCGCGCTATTCGAGCGATCATTCCAAGAGCGACGCCGAACAGCTCGCCGAGAACCTCGGCATCGATTTCCGCACGATCTCGATCGAGCCGGCGTTTCAGGCGTACCTCGACATGCTCGCTCCGTCGTTCGACGGTCGCGAGCCTGGCCTCACCTACGAGAACATCCAGAGCAGGTGTCGCGGCCTCACGCTGATGGCGTTGTCGAACGAGTTCGGATGGATGACCCTCACCACGGGCAACAAGAGCGAGATCGCCGTTGGCTACTTCACGATCTACGGTGACTCCGTCGGAGGGTACGGGATCATCAAGGACGTGCTCAAGACGCGGGTGTACGACCTGTGTCGGTACGTGAACCGGGCCGCAGGTCGCGAGATCGTGCCCGAGCAGGTGATCACGAAGCCGCCGTCGGCCGAGCTGCGTCCCGACCAGCGCGACGACCAGAGCTTGCCCCCGTACGAGGTGCTCGACCCGATCCTGCGGCTCTACGTCGAAGACGACCGCACGGCGGGCGAGATCATCGATCTCGGCCACGACCAGGAGATGGTGCGCCGCATCACGCGTCTCGTCGACATCGCCGAGTACAAGCGCCGCCAGAGCCCGCCTGGGGTCAGGGTGTCGCGCAAGGCGTTCGGCAAGGATCGTCGCTTGCCGATCACCAATGGCTATCGCGGCTGAGAGTCCGTCACGCTCGGGCAGCGTCTCGACAGCTCCTGCTCTGTGTCGTCCGGTGTCGGCTGTCGGCATCGAGAGGCTGGGCGGTGGAACACCCGAGCGATGAGTTTGCGCGCGTGGGGTCGCGCGAAGACTCATCGCCTCGTGGTCGTGCACACTGGGGAGATGGGAGCAGGACACGCACATGGCTCGGGTGAGTACGACGACCTCGATGAGCAGGTGCGACCCGAGGTGCGTCGAGCGATGTGGATCGCGGTCGGGTTGTGTGCGTTGGTGGTTGTCGTTGGCCTGATCGTGATGTGGCCGTCCGGTGAGCGCAGCGGCGACGACCCGCTCGGTCTCGACGGCGACCCAGTTGCGGCGACGGTGGAAAGCATCGAGGAGGTGCCCTGCTCGTTCGACCCGCTGCTGGCATGCACGAGCATCGAGATCGCGTCGACCGAAGGCGACGCCAGCGGTGAGCGCTTCATCCTGGAGCAGTCGATCGAGACGTCGATCTCCGACGGCGATGCCGTGCTGGTCGACATCGTCGACTTCGGCGACGGCACCACGCAGGCGGTGTTCTACGACTTCCAGCGCAGCACGCCGATGCTGTTGCTCGGCATTCTCTTCGTGGTTGCGATCGTGGTGTTGGGGCGCTGGCGAGGTGTCGGTGCCCTCGCGGGTCTGGCGATGAGCCTGGTGGTGATCGTGGTGTTCGCCCTGCCGGCGCTGCTCGATGGGGCCAATTCGGTGTTGGTGGCGCTGGTCACCGCTGGGGCGATTGCGTTCGTTGCGCTCTTTCTCGCCGCACGGTCGAGGCCTGGCCACCGCCGCCGCTCTGCTGTCGACGTTCGCCAGCTTGGCGCTCACTGGTGCCCTCGCCTGGGTGTTCCTCCGGGCCTCGAACTTCACCGGCTTCGGCGACGACAGCGTCGGCTTCCTCAGTGCGCTCGGCTCCGAGATCGACCCACGCGGGCTGCTGCTGGCCGGTGTGGTGATCGGGTCGCTGGGCGTGCTCGACGATGTGACCGTCACGCAGGTGTCAGCGGTGTGGGAGTTGAAGCGGGCGGCACCGGATGCCGACTTCGGCGAGCTGTATCGCCGGGCATTGCGGATCGGCCGCGACCACATCTCCTCCACCGTGAACACGCTGTTCCTCGCCTACGCCGGCGCCTCGTTGCCGTTGCTGCTGTTGTTCAGCGAGGCACAACAGGGCCTCGGCTCGGTGGCCACCCGTGAGGTCGTGGCGGTGGAGATCGTGCGGGCCCTCGTCGGGTCGATCGGCCTGGTCGCTTCGGTGCCGATCAGTACGGCCCTGGCTGCCAAGGTGTTGGCATCGACCACGCCGACCCCCCTCGAGGCCACCGTGCCCCCATCGCCCTGACCGACGAGCTGCGCACTTCGATTGCGAGCAACCTCGAACGTCACGACCGCGTCGAGCTGCCGCTGGAGGGACGCCGACATGCTGCGGTTGCGATCCTGCTCGTCGACTCGATCGCAGGCTCTGACGCCGTCGACCCACATCGCGCGACGGCAGACGATCTCTCGGTGATCCCGTCGGACGTGTCCGACCTCGACGGTCGTATGGCGGATGTGGCCGGGGGAGCGTCGTTCGTGCTGTGCCGGAGAAGCGCTGGGCTGAACCGCCACGCGTCGCAGTGGGCCCTGCCGGGTGGACGACTCGACTCCGGGGAGACCTCGATCGACGCAGCATTGCGTGAGACCCACGAGGAGATCGGCGTCGAACTCGGCGGCGACTCGGTGCTCGGAGTCCTCGACGACTACGCCACCCGGTCTGGCTACGTGATCACGCCGGTCGTCGTCTGGGGCGGCGCCGGCGTCGAGATCGTGCCCGAGCCAGCTGAGGTGCTCGCCGCGTACCGGATCGGACTCCACCAGCTCACACGCGACGACTCTCCTCGCTTCGTCACGATTCCCGAGAGCGATCGGCCGGTCGTGCAGGTGCCGTTGGGTGGCGACCTGATCCATGCACCGACGGGTGCGCTGCTCGTGCAGTTCCGCTGGGTGGGCCTCGACGGCCGGGTCAACGAGCGAGTTGCCGGCTTCGAGCAACCCGTGTTCGCCTGGGGGTAGGGCGGACGGAGACCGACGCTTGACCCTGCGGCTCGCCTCAGGTGCGAATTGGCCAGCAGTTGCCGCCGTCGAGCGAGTCGAGGGTGTGGGTCGACGTCGCAACGCGCGCGCAGAGCATCTCCGGCACCCCACTCGGGCTGCCGATTCCGTCGAGTGTGCCGCTGAAGCTCGACGGATCGTCCCACACGGTCCACGCGCCGCTGCCGTCGGAGAACGGTCCCGGCGTTCCCGCGCCGACCACGGGGACGTTGCTGCCGAAGATGTGGAGGTGGATGTCGGAAATCGCCCAGGGGGCGGCGCCGGCGTCGGGGCTGCCGACGTAGGTGGCCTCGATCGTCTGGCCGTTCCACTCGGCCGAGCGCAGACAGACCCAGTTGGGCTGTGACCGGATCGCCTCGGTGCACTGGACGTCGGGGGCCTGCAGGTCCATCTGGTCGACGACGTCATCCATACCGGGAACGCTCGCCGCGGTCACGATCGACTGTCTCGCCGCGTCGTCGAACGCCAGACCGCTGATCGTGACGGAGCGTTCCCCGAACGCGAGATCGACCGTGCTGAACGTGGACGCCGCCACCATCTCGACGGCCGCGGACACCTGTGCGGGATCGGGAGGCGCCACGATCGCCACGGGCGCGGTCGTGGTTGTCGTTGGGCCGCTGGTCGTGGCCGGGGCTGCGGTGGACCCGGGGGCCGTGGTGGTCTGGGACGAGGACGTCGTGTTGGGGGCGGTCGTCGGTTCGTCGTCGCCGCCGGTCAACGCGAACGCTCCGACCACGCCGAGCACCACGACCGCAGCAGCGATGGCTGCGCCCACCTTCCAGCGACCCGAGCCCGAGGCGGGTTCGGGCGGCGTCACGTCGGATTCTGTCGGCGGTGCATCGCTGCCGACGATCGGGGCGGCGGCAATCGGATTGACCGCAGTGTCGGCGGTGGCCGGGGTGATGGTGATCGGCATCGCCTCGGTGGCTCCCGCCTGAGCCAGGGCTGCCCCAGTGGCCACACCCACTCCCGCCGCCGCGATGACCGGAGCTGCGGCTGTCGCGCTGGACTCGTCGGGTGTTGGGGCCGCGGTGACGGCGACGGCGTCATCTCCGCGTGCAGCAGCAATTGCTGCCCCCAGCGCGACGGCATGCTTCGGATGGGCGTCGACGGCGACGGGCCGCCCGAGTTCTGCTCCGACGATCTGCGAGACCAGTGGGATGCGGGACGATCCGCCGGCGAGGAGCACGGTCTTGATGTCAGCCGGTTCGACACCGGCCGACGCGAGCGCCCGCCGTATCGCGCCGATGCTGTCGGACAGGCTCGGCCGGATCATCGACTCGAACTCGCTCCGGGTGAGACGCACGTCGGTCTGGATGTTCGGCAGCATCACCTGGATCGAGACGTCGGTGTCGCTCGACAATGCCTCCTTGGCCTCCACACATTCCGCCCGCAGGCGGGCGACCGCTGCGATCGCGGTGGGATCGTTCTCGTCGAGTTCGTCGAACTTGCCGCCGAGACTGCGCACGACATGGGCGAACACCGCGGCGTCGAAGTCGATGCCGCCGAGGCGTTCGATGCCTTCGGGCTCGCCGAGGATCTCGAACCCGTCGTTGGTTCGGCGCAGCACGGCAGCGTCGAAGGTTCCGCCGCCGAGGTCGTAGACCGCCACGATCTCCCCTGGTTCGATGCGCTGGTTCGACGCGTAGTGGATGGCGGCTGCTTCGGGCTCGGTGAGGAAGGTGGCGCTGCCCAGTTCGGCGATTCGAACGGCTTGGGCGAACAGGTCCTGCTTGTACCTGCCCCAGTTCGCCGGATGGCAGATCGCCAGGCGGTCGGCCGGCCCACCCTCTCGGGCGGCGACCTCGTCGGCGACCCAGCGGAGCAGGCGGGCCATCAGCGCCTCGGCCGACTGGGGGGCTCCGCCGAGGAATATCGGTGTCGTGTCGCCGACTCGGCGTTTGAACTCACGCGCGACCCGGTCGGGTTCGGTGACCCCACGTCGATTCGCGGCATCACCGGTGAGGATCGTGTGGTCCTCCTTCAGCAGCACGACCGACGGGATCGTGGCGGACTGGTTGCCCAAGTTGGCGATGTCGACGCGTCCATTGCGAGCCGTTGCCGCAGCCGTGTGTGATGTCCCCAAGTCGATGCCCAGTGCGTAGCTCACTCGTCTCCTCCCGTCGATCAGTCGATCGACTCCTCGGCGAAGACTACGTGTCCTGGAGGTCGGTCAACCCAAGTCAGCCTCGATGACGTCGAAACGAGGTGTGCTAACACTGGACGCCCATGCACGGCTGTTCCAACGCTCGAGGTCGTCGAACAGGGTGTCATCCAAGCGATGCAAACGGAGTGGAGACCTGGTCGTGAAGGTTGCGGTGTACACGATTGCGCTCGACGAGGAACCACGGGTCGACAAGTACCTGGCGTCGGTGGCCGACGCCGACCTGGTCGTCGTGAGTGACACCGGCAGTACCGACGGCACGATCGGTGCACTCCGGGCCGGCGGTGCAATCGTGCACGAGATCTCGGTGGCCCCGTTCCGTTGGGAGGTCGCCCGCAACGCCTCGCTTGCGCTGGTGCCCGGTGATGTCGACGTGTGCCTCGTGCTCGACCTCGACGACACGCTGGACCCCGGCTGGCGCGACGCACTCGAGTCCGGGTGGGACGACGCCACCACCATCGGGCGGTACAAGTACGTCGCCGATCAACTCCCCGACGGGAGCGACGGAACCAGCTACTGGGGCAACCGCATCCACATCCGGCACGGCTACCGCTGGGTTCATCCCTGCTACGAGCTCCTGGTGCCCGACCGGATCGTGGAGTCGATGGTGTGGCTCGACATCACGATGCGCAGTGGGCGCGACCAAGCCAGGCAGCGCAATTACATCGATGGCCTGCTGCTCAGCCGGCAGGAGAGCCCTGACGACCCGATGCCGTCGCGGTACCTGTGCCGGTACTACTGGGGCAGACGCATGTGGCCGGAGGCCGAGGTCGCGCTGCGGCGGGATCTCGAACTTCCCCGGTGTTCCGACCGCAGCGACTCCATGCGGATGCTCGGCGACACGTGTGACCATCTGGGCCGGCCGAGCGAGGCCGTGTACTGGTGGCGGCGGGCCGCCGCGGAGGGGCCCAACTCGCGGGCTCCCTGGGTGAGCCTCTCGCAGGGTCTCGCCGCACGAGGCGACTGGGCGGGGAGTTACAGCGCCGCGCTGTCGGCGCTGGCGGTCGACACCAACCAGCGGGTGCATCAGCCGACGTGGGCATGGCGCGAGCGGCCGCACCTGCTCGCGAGCGCCGCCGCACGCGAACTCGGAATGTCCGCGGAATCGCTGCGCCATGCCGAAGCGGCGATGGTGGTGGCGCCCTACGTGGCGGAGGTCGCGGCGAACTTGGAGCAGGCGCGCGCAGCGGACGTCCGCAACCGGCTCTGATCCGCTGCGCTCACTTCGTGCTGCGGGATTCTGTCGTGGGCGATGCCCGCAGTGACCTATGGTGTTGCCGCCCGTGCACGTGCACGAGTGCTTGAGGCCTTGGGAGGTACGGTCATGTCGAACACAGTTGAGGAATTCATTTCGTGGTGCGTCGGCTGCATCACCGATCCGTCACCGGAATTCAAGGCCGACCCGGTGGCCGAGATCGAGGCAGTGATTCCCGACGGCATGACGCACGAGCAACTGTGCGGTTGTCTCCGCGAAGCAGCGGTCACGGTCGACCATCCCGGCCTCATCGTGCTCATGGTGAATCCGGTGATCGGCGACCCCACCAGTGTCAACATCGAGGGCTGCGCGAACATCACGATCCAGTGCTGCAACACCGTGCACCCGGAGACACCCATCCTGCTGTGTGATGGACCCGAGCGCGTCTACCCCGACCCGGATCCCGAGCATCTGCCGCCCGGTTGCATCACGCCGGGACCCCCGCTCGATCCGCATCACGATCCCGATCCGCACCCCGATCCGCACCACGATCCCGATCCGCACCACGATCCCGATCCGCATCACGATCCGGACCACGATCCCCACCACGATCCGCACCACGATCCGCACCACGATCCGGACCACGATCCGCACCACGATCCGGACCACGATCCGCACCACGATCCGCATCACGATCCGCATCACGATCCGCATCACGATCCGCATCACGATCCGCATCACGATCCGCATCACGATCCGCATCACGATCCGCATCACGATCCGCATCACGATCCGCACCATGATCCGCACCATGATCCGCACCATGATCCGCACCATGATCCGCATCACGATCCGCATCACGATCCGCATCACGATCCGCATCACGATCCGCATCACGATCCGCATCACGATCCGCACCATGATCCGCACCATGATCCGCACCACGATCCGCACCACGATCCGCACCACGATCCGCACCACGATCCGCACCATGATCCGCACCACGATCCGATGCATGACCCGCATCACGATCCGATGCACGATCCGACCCCCCCTGAGGACGACGGAATGGACGGTCTCGAGCCTTGATCGAACGGCGATCCCGGATCGCAGAGCGGCGTAGATGACCGATCAACGAGACCCGTCGATCGAGTCGGCGCTCGCGGCACTTGACGCAATTGGACAGGCGGCGACGGGGTATGGCCGCGCCGACCTGGCCGCGCGGCTCCACGACAAGGCGACGAGTCTCGGTGACCCGTCGTTCCACGTGCTCGTGGTCGGCGAGTTCAAGCAGGGCAAGAGCAGCCTGCTCAACGCACTGGTCGCACGCACCGTCTGCCCGGTCGACGACGACATCGCCACCGCGGTGCCCACGATCGTGCGTTGGGCCGCCGACCCGACCGCTGAAGTGGTGTTCCAGCCACGCGAGAGCGGCGGGAATGAGGCGGCGGTACCCGCACGAGAAACGATCAGCGTCGACGACGTGGGCCGTTGTACGCCGTCGAAGCACGGCGGCGCTGATCGCACCGTCCACTCGGTCGAGATCGGCGTGCCGAGCCGCTTGCTCGAGCGGTGGACTCGTGCTGGTTGACACCCCTGGGGTGGGCGGACTCGGATCGACGCATGGCGCGGTCACCGCTGGCGGCTGTCCCGATGGCCGAGGCGATGCATCTTCGTGACGGATGCCAGCCAGGAATTCACTGCTCCGAGAACTGCAGTTCATGGAGGCGACCCGCAAGCTGTGCCCCAACATCGTGTGCCTGGTCACCAAGACCGACTTCTACCCGGCGTGGCGCAAGATCACGCGATCTCGACCGCGGCCATCTCGAGCGGATCGGTATCGACGCACCAGATCCTGGCGACATCGGCGATGTTGCACCAGCAGGCGGTCGTCGGTGGTGACGCGAGTCTCATGAGCGAGTCGGGATATCCCGAACTCACTTCGTATCATCCGCAAGGAGATCCTCGGTTCGGCTGTGCAGCTCTCCGTCTCGGCGGCGTCCACTGACCTGCACGATGTGCTCGATCAGCTCACCGCCATCTTTGCCGCACGCAAGGAGGTGCTCGAGGACCCCGACAGTGCGCAGCGTGCGACCAGAGAACTCGAGCAGGCGCGAGGCGCGAGCCGACGAGTTGAAGAGTCGCTCCGCGCGTTGGCAGGTCACCCTCGGCGACGGGGTCCAAGACCTCAACACCGACATCGACCACGACCTGCGCGAGCGGTTCAGGACGATCTCGCTGGAGGGCGACGAGGCACTCGGCCACGCAGATCCCGCCGAGGTCTGGGTTGAGTTCGAACCCTGGCTCTATCACCGCACCTCGCTGGAGGTGCTCGGCAACTACGAGATGCTCCAAGAGCGCGCTCGTGAACTGGCTGAACGGGTCGCCGAGCACTTCGCCGCCGACTCGCAGATGATCGAGTTCAACTTCGTGGATCCGGCCGCTGCACTTTCGCAGGTCGGGCCGCAGGCCACCCTCGTGCTCGAGAAACAGAGCATCGCCAACACGGCGATGCTGGGGCTTCGCGGGGGGATGGGCGGCATGATGATGTTCGGCATGTTGAGCTCGTTGGTGGGCTTGGCGCTCGGCCCGGTGGGTATCGGGCTCGGCGTGGTCATGGGACGCAAGCAGCTCCGCGACGAGAAGGCCCGCAACATCACCCAGCGTCAGATGCAGGCGCGAGCGGTGCTGCGCAAGTACCTCGACGAGGCGACGTTCCGCACAGGCAAGGAGTCGCGCGACGCGTTGAAGTCCATTCAACGTCAAGTCCGGGACCACTTCACCGCACGAGCCGAAGAACAGGCGACCTCGATCCAGGAGATGTTGCTGGCCGTGCAGGCCGCTGCGAAAGCTGACGAGCAGGAACGATCGAGCCAACTCATCGAGATCAAGGTCGAACTCGATCGTCTGGCGCGCCTGCGAGCCCAGGTCGACGCGCTGGCCACGGCGACCACATCGTTCGGATCGGCCGCCGTCGCCCAATGAGCGCGTCAGCCGTTCCCCGCAGCCCATTGCTCGACGCAGTCGCACGGTTGCTCGACGACGCCGTGTCGGTCTTTGCGCAGACACCGGAGGAACACCGTCTGCGAGCGGTCATCGAACGCCTCGACGAGCCGTTGCGGGTGGCGATCGCCGGCAAGGTGAAGGCGGGCAAGTCGACGTTGCTCAATGCGCTCGTGGGTGAGGAGCTGGCTCCGACCGACGAGGGCGAGTGCACCAAGATCGTCACCTGGTACCGCAACGGGCACACCTACCAGGTGTTGGCTGAGCCGACGCGAGGCGTTCCTCGTCAGGTGCCGTTCCGGCGCGACGACGGCGCGATCGAAGTCGAGCTCGGTGAACTGGGCGCCGACGAACTGGTGCGGCTCGTGGTCGACTGGCCGTCGCGCTCGCTCGAACGGATCACGTTGATCGACACTCCCGGCATCGCGTCGGTGTCGACAAACGTGTCGGCGCGGACTGCGGCGTTCCTGACGCCCGACGACGACCGTGTCACCGACGCCGACGCGGTGTTGTACCTGATGAAGCATCTCCATGCGAGCGACGTCGACTTCCTCGAAGCGTTCCACGACGAGGAGGTGTCTCAGGCAACGCCGGTGAATGCCATCGCGATCCTGTCGCGAGCCGACGAAGTGGGCGCCGGACGTCTCGATTCGATGGAGTCGGCACAGCGAATCGCCGCGAGGTACCGGGCAGACCGCAAGGTCAGACGACTCGCCCAGACCGTGCTCCCCGTGGCGGGCCTGCTCGCACAAACCGGATCGACGTTGCGCGAAGCGGAGTTCTCGGCGCTCGGCGACCTCGCTCGAGCACCCGTCGACGAGACCGATCAACTCCTGCTGTCGGTCGATCGATTCATCAACGGCCCGACGAGCACGCCCCTGACCTCGACCGACCGTGAGGTGCTCCTCGAACGGCTCGGTCTGTTCGGTGTGCGCTTGTCGGTCGACCTGATTCGGACCGGGGCCACGGTGTCGTCGAGCCAACTCTCGTCAGCGCTCGTCGAGCGCAGCGGGCTTCGGGCTCTGCAGGCGCTGCTGCTCTCACAGTTCACGAGCCGCCGCGATGTGCTCAAGGCACGTGCCGGTCTGCTCGCTGTCGAGGCGGCCATCAGGGCGCGCCCGAGATTGCCGCTGGATCGTTGGCGGAGGAGATCGAACGAATCAGTGCGGGTGCTCACGAGTTCAACGAATTGCGGCTCCTCAACACGATCCGATCCGGCACGACCGACATCAAGCCGTCGGACCTGGACGACATGGAGCGCCTCCTGGGAACCCGCGGATCCTCGCCGATCGACCGGCTCGGCGTCTCGGCAGGGGCCGACCGTGCCGCGATCGTCAGCGCTGCGAGCGCAGCGCTCGCCAAATGGCAGCGCAAGGCCGAAAGCCCGATGAGTACCCCCGACACCGTGGCCGCGGCTCGGGTGCTGGTCCGCAGCTGCGAGGGCATGCTCACCGACCTTGTGTCGACCTGAAGACCGTGTTCGCCTGGGGGTAGGTCGCACGAGCAGGGCGCACCGAGCAGGGCGCTCGATCGTCTCGCCAGCGAGCGCAGCGGCAAGACTCGCCCGATGATCAGAACCTGGCGACGTGGCGGAGCAACCTTGGCGATCGTGGGGCTGATCGCCGCGTGCGGCGGGTCCGATGATGCAGGGCCACCGGACGACACCACCCCGGTGGTGACCGCGCCGGACGCAGCCGCGACCACCGAGCCGACCCCGGAGACCACCAGTGCCGAGACGACCACCACGGTGATGGTCGACGAGGTCGACATCAACCATGTGCAGGTGATCGGCTCGCACAACAGCTACCACCTGATCCCTGAGCCGACGCTGTTCGCTGGCATCGCGGGCCTGTCGCCCGAGCTTGCCGCCAGCATCGAGTACTCCCACCTCCCGCTCGTCGAGCAGCTCGACGAGCACGGCATCCGTCAGTTCGAGATCGATGTGTTCGCCGACCCCGACGGGGGCCTGTTCGCCAACCGTGCTGCCAACCCGGTGGTGGGCCTCGACGCCGCCTCGGGCCTGCCCGAACTCGACGAGCCCGGCTTCAAGGTGCTGCACACGCAGGACTTCGACTACGGCACCACGTGCCTCTCGTTGGTGGCGTGCCTGACCGAGATCCGTGACTGGTCGACCGCCAACCCGAACCACGTGCCGATCATGATCATGATCGAGATGAAGGAAGAGTCGGTGACCGAAGCGGCGGCCGATGCCGGACTCGAGCTCACGGTCGACCTCCCGTGGGCGGTGCCATTCGAGATGACACCTGAGCTCCTCGACGCCCTCGACGTCGAGATCCGCTCCGTGTTCTCGCCGGAGCAGATGATCGAGCCCGACGACGTGCGTGGCGACGCCGGCACCCTCGAAGAAGCCGTGCTCGCCAACGGCTGGCCGACCGTCGAGGCCAGCCGGGGCAAGGTGCTCTTCACGATGACCGACCGTGGCCGCATCCGTGACCTGTACGTGGCCGATGCGCCGAGCATCGAAGGGCGTCCCATCTTCACCAACGGCACGCCGGGCCAGCCCGACGCTGCGTTCGTGCAGTTCGACGATCCTACGAATCCAGCCCTCGAGCAGGCGGCGCTCGACGGCTACCTCATTCGAACCAGGACCGACTCGCCCACCGACGACGCACGCAACAACGACACCACCCGTCGTGATGTGGCCTTCGCCAGCGGAGCCCACTACTTGAGCACTGACTACTACCTTCCGAGTGAGTACTTCGACAGCCCCTATGTTGCGAAGCTGCCTGGCGATGTGATCGCAAGGTGCAACCCGGTCACCGCGCCGCCCACCTGCGATGACGCCCAACTGGCGGAGTGAACCACGTTGACGCCGACGGGATTTTCCCGCTGGAGGCACCGTTGTCACAAAATGTCCGTACAATTGAACGCAGTCGTCGGCCATCAGGAGGTCGACCAGCATCGAAAGGCCAATGACATGAGTCTGCACCTCGGAGACACCGCCCCCGATTTCACCGCTGACACCACCGACGGCAACATCTCCTTCCACGAGTGGAAGCAGGGTTCGTGGGTGGTGTTCTTCAGCCACCCGGCCGACTTCACTCCGGTGTGCACGACCGAACTGGGCCGCACCGCTGCACTCAGCGGTGAGTTCGCGAAGCGCAACACCAAGGCGTTGGCGCTGTCGGTCGACCCGATCGAAGACCACCGTGGCTGGGCGCCCGACATCGGTGAGGTCAGCGGCACACCGCTGAACTTCCCGATCGTGGCCGACCCGGACCGCAAGGTTGCCGAGCTCTACGACATGATCCACCCGGGCGAAGGCGACACCTCGACGGTGCGTTCGGTCTTCATCGTCGACCCCGACAACAAATTGCGCCTGATGCTCACCTACCCCAAGTCGGTGGGACGCAACTTCGACGAGATCATCCGGGTCATCGACGCCTTGCAGGCCACCGATCGCGACCCGATCGCAACACCAGCCGACTGGCGCCCCGGCGATCGCGTCATCGTGTCGCCCGGCATGTCGACCGACGAGGCACGTACGACGTTCCAGAACGTCGAGGAAATCAAGCCGTACCTTCGCTACGCCGACGCGCCCACCAGGTGAATGGAGCAATGGTGAAAGCTGAACTGCATCCCATCGACATCGGCATTCCCGAAGGCGACCGCATTGCGATTGCTGATGGTCTGAGCCGCGTGCTGGCCGACACCTACACGCTGTATCTCAAGACGCACAACTACCACTGGAACGTGACGGGGCCGATGTTCAACACGCTCCATCTCATGTTCGAAACCCAGTACAACGAACTGTGGATCGCTGTCGACCTGATCGCCGAACGCATCCGCTCGCTCGGTCGACCCGCACCAGGGACGAATACGCAGTTTGCTGCCCTCACCATCATCGCCGAGCCCGACGGTGTCCCTTCAGCTGAGGCAATGCTGCTCGACCTCGTGCGCGGCAACGAATCCGTTGCCAAGACCGCACGGGAAGTCTTCGAGATCGCCGACGACGCCAACGATCAGTCCACTGCGGATCTGCTCACGCAGCGACTCCAGATTCACGAGAAGGTCGCCTGGATGCTCCGAAGCATGCTCGAGCAATAGCCGTACACCCACACGCGTGGGTGCAGTTCGAGGGCGTCAGCGAAGCTCAGCCACGACGCCCAAGACCAGCACGAGGCCGAGCGTTCCGAACAACAGGACCTTGACCCGACGTGGCCCGAGGCCGCGGGAGAAGTGCCCGGCGCTTTCCACCTGGCCAGCGGGCGTGAGCACGCTGTGCACTTGGTCGGGCCCATAGTCGGGTTGCTCGGCCGAGGCGCTGCCGCTGGGCCAGGCCAGGTCGGGGTCGGACGACCGGCGGGAGTCACCTGCCCGGCGACTCGTTGCGTCCGAACTCGAGACACCACCTTCGGACTCGCTCATCGTGTCATCGTACGCGCGCCGATGGTGTGGATCCGGCGGCCGGGCCCGCCGTCGAGCTATCGGCCGGAGTGACCGAACCCGCCGCCGCGATCGACGCCGTCGAGCGAGTCGACCACCTGCCAGGCAACCGACTCGACCCGCTGGATCACCAGTTGGGCGATGCGGTCGCCCCGATGGACCTGGTACTCGTGGACGGGGTCGGTGTTGATCAGCACCACCTTGATTTCGCCGCGGTAGGCGGCGTCGATGAGACCCGGAGCGTTGACCACGCTGATGCCGTGCTTCATCGCCATGCCGCTGCGTGGGAGGACGAATCCGCCGTGACCCATCGGGATGGCGATCGAAATCCCGGTCGGCACCAGGACTCGTCCTCCGCCCGCCGACAGGGTTGCGTCCTCGCGTGCGAAGAGGTCGAGGCCGGCATCTCCGTCGTGGGCGTAGGCCGGGAGTGGGAGTTCGGCATCGAGTTGGACGATCGGAACAGGAAGGCTCACGTGGCCGAGGTTACGCGGACTGCCGCGAGCTGCAGCGTGCTCGCGCCAGACTGAGTCGATGGCGCTTCATGTTGGTCGGCCGACCCATTCGGCCCTTCGACAGCTCCTGACGGCCGCCCACGTCGAGGAGGTCACGTACGCGCCGATCGGAATCTCTGCACTGACCGAACCGACTGCGGGCTATCGCCATGATCGTTGGTCATGCCAACTCGGTTCCGACTCGGATGCCTTCGATCGAGCCGTCGCAGCACTGCGAGCGTGGCAGGTGCACCGGGGTGCCGGCCTGATCGTCGCGGCGGACGGTCCGCCGACCGTTGGCGTCGACGTGGCGATGGCGGCACCCCTTCCCATTGGATACATCGATGTGGTGTGCCGCGTCGTTCGCGTCGTCGACGAGCCCGAGCGGCACGGATTCACCTACGGGACCCTGCCGGTGCATCCGGAACAGGGCGAGGAGTCGTTCACCGTCACCCGTGCGGACGATGGCACGGTGACGTTCGAGATCGTCGCCGTCTCACGCCTGCGGCACGTCCTTGCACGAGCGGTTCCTCCGTTCGCCCGGCACCTCCAGGCGCGGGCGATCGGTCGCTACCTGTCGGCGATGACTTCGGCGGTTGCGGGTGTCTCGCCGTCGATGCGATCTCCTCGCAGCTGCTGAGAATCGCTGGCACATGGGTGGCCGTGCTGCTCGCACGTTGCGAGTTGCGATATTGGTGGTGATGCAGATCGAACTGGCAACGTCGCCTCGGGCCGACGACTTGGCGACGACCAGCCGGGGTGTCGATTCCTGCGGACCGAGGGGCATCTGTCGGAGTCCCGGATCACGCCGCCGCAACGACGGCGTACATCGTCAAGCTCATCGTGAACTGATGGCGCAACGCGGCGCCGCGAACGGTCGAGACGAAGTCGGCTCGCTCATCTGATGTCAGCTGGCCAGCGTCGACGAGGTCGTCGGCCAGACTCTCCATCGAGAAGCAGCCGTCCGGAGCGGGCGACTCGTCGGGATTCCACTGGGTCCAGGTGTGTGTCTGTGCGGTGCTGGTGATCTGCGCGAAGCCGGCTGTCCGGACCAGCTCGTGGAGCCGGCTTCCGATGTTCGATGGCCGATTCCGCTCGACGCTCATGGCCGTGCGAACCCGTCGAGCAAGGTCGTCGTCGTCGTCGCCGACGTCGATCGTGAGTGTGGACCAGTCGGTGTCGATGAGCGAGATTCGGCCGCCTGTGCGTGTGTGTCGTCGGGTTCGATGACCAGAGGGTACGACAGGGTCACGACCCCCACTCCGGCACCGAGCCTCGACACGAGGTGTGGTGGCCGCCGCCCAGTGAACAACACGGGGTCGTCAGGGGGTGAGTTCGATGACTTCCCAGTCGGTGAGGGCGGTGACGTCGCACGAGCCAGCAGTGGTGATCAGGATCTTGACGTCGGCCTCGGTCGCCTCGGGGAACGTGTCGATCGATTCGAACGAGCACGGTGCAAACAGCGGCGTGGTCACCCAACGCAGATCGGGTTGCCAGGAGTGCACCAGATCGCTCCCGCGATCCTGCCCACGCGCGAGTGCGAACTCGGCGTTGTCTTGACCGTCGATGCGGTCGAGTTCGACCACGATCTCGGTCTCGAGGAGCGTCATCGGCTGCGACGAGTCGACGAAGACGAAGACGCGTTCGGTCTCCTGCAACGCGATCGTCACCGCTGCGTACCCGCCGAAGACGACGGCGACGATCGCCAACCAGATGGCAAGTGGTTTCACGGGCGAACCGAACGATCAGCCACCGGCATTGAACAGCGCCGCGATCTTGAACTCGACGTCCTCTTCACTGGCGTCGATGCTGGCAGCTTCGACCAGCGACGACACCCGGCCGAGCTCGTCGAGGTCGGCCTCGAAGCCGACGGTGTAGATCGGGATCTGCAATCCGGCGATCGTCTCATCCACGTCGTCGAAGCTCAGGCCGTCGGTGGTCTCACCGTCGGTGAGCACCACGAGCAACGTCTTGAGGTCGGGATCGGCCGCACGTTGGTCCTCCAACATCTTCAGCCCCAGCACGATCCCGTCGTACATCGCCGTGCCGCCGCCCGGAGCGAGGTCCTCGGCAATCGCGGCGTAGCGGCCCTGCTGGTTGAGGTCGAACTCGGCGATGTCGAGGCGCTTCATCGCAGTGTCGTTGAACTCGACCACGCCCACCTGTGTCTCGGGTTTGATGAACTCCCGGGCCGACACCATGGCATTGCGCACCGACTGGATGCGGCTGCCTTCCATCGAACCGCTGACGTCCACGACGAACACCGTCGCCACCGGCCGGCCGCCGTCCTTCTTGTCTTTCCAGACGTTCTGGACGTCGATCAGCGTGGCGCCCGATGGCACCTCGATCGTTGGCGTGTACTCGGGCGGGTCGAATCCGAACTCGGTTGCCAACTCCTGGTACTCGGGTTGTTCGGCGAATTGCGCGAACAGCTCCAGCGTCTCGGTCTGGGCCGCAGTGAGGTCGCCAACGGCGTACAGCGGGTTGTCGTGGCGCACGCCGAACGGGATGAACTCGAACCCCGACTGCAACGAATCGGTGTTGGCGTAGGTCTGCCACTCCATCACGAACGTGTCGAGCGTTCCGGTGTCGTTCTCGACGGAGTCGCGCATCTGCAGCGTGGTCAGTGCCACGAATGGCACCTGACGCTGGAACTGCTCGAACACGCTCGCCACGTCGGGTGAGGTCAGCTGGCTCTGGTCACCGTCGGCGATCGAATCGAGCACCGTGAGCAGGAAGTTGAGACCGGTGCTCGACGCGAACGGATCGGTGTAGCCCATCACCAGTTCACCAGCGATCACGGCGTCGACCAGGTTCTCGGCGCTCAGCTCGCCGTAGCTCGCTCGGAGTTCGTCGGCGGTCTCGGTCTTCATCACGATGCCTGCGACGTTCGGTACCAGCTGGGGGCGAATCTCGGTCATCGTCTCGAACTCGCCGGCCATCTCGATCCACAGCTCGTTCGACGGCGAGAACGCATCGGGCAGCTCCTCGCCACGAGCGATGTACTGGTAGCCGGTGCCGGAGGCGATGCGTCGGAGGTCAACGGTTGCCGGCGACCCGTCGGCGAGGGTCAGGCCTGCGTCGTTGAACGCTGTGGCGACCTCGGTCATCCAACCGTCGGTGCCGGATCCGGACTTCTCGGTCGATGCCCAGATTTCGACCACGCCCTGTGCGCGCCCGTCCTCGGGGACCACGATCTCGAACTCGTCGAGAGGTGGCAGCGTGTTGGCCAGGTTGGCACCGGTGGGTGGCGGGATCGAGGCACTGCGGGTGACGGGGTCGTCGACCCAATCGATGTCGTCGGCGAGTTCGTCGAGCTGCTGGCTTGCAGCGGCGGGGTCGAGCGGCTCGGTCGCCTCGTCGCCGGGCAAACCGCACGCTGCGGCCACGAACGCCAAGGTCACGGAGGCAGCGGCAACCTTGATGAAGGTTCGTGTCCGGGTCATGTGGACTCTCCTTCGGCGCGGATCTCGCCGACGTCGATCGTGTTGCCGGTGTCGAGACGGTCGGTCGCCGAACGGCCGCTCTCCATCCGACTGATCGCCTCCTCGGACTCGGCGGTGAGCTGATCGAGCTCGAGAATCGTGCCGGCCATCGTGGGCAGCGCTTCGCGGCGATAGCGCGAGATCTCGTCGAGTGCGGTGTCGATGTCGGCGAACGCCGACTTCAGGGCCTCCATGTCGAGCATCGTGCTCGAGGCCTGCTGATGGATCGCTGTGCCCTGCGTCTTGAGGCGCTCAGCGGTGCCGGCGATCATCGCGGAGGTCGTCGTGTTGATCGCTTCGATCTTGTCGAGGACGATCTTCTGGTGGGCGAGGGCGAGCGCCACGGTGACAGCGACCTGCAAGGCACTGATCGTGACGTCGAGTGCACGGTCGACACCACGGATGAGTTCACGGTTGTTGCGGATCAGGATCTCGATCGCGAGCACGCCCTGCTGGTTGACGGCGAGCTGCTGTTGCAGATCGAGAGTGCGCTGGCGCAGTGCGAACAGGATGTCTTCCTCGACGAACTGTCGACGGGGATCGTCGGCGGTGATCTCGGTGGCGAGTTTGTCGACCACTGATGCGTCGAGTGCCTGCGCCAATGCGATCTGGTCGGCAAGGGCACGGGTGAGTTCGCGCATCTGCTTCTGATCGTCGCCGAGCGTGACGTTGTCGCGCTTGAGCTGGTCACGCCCCTTCTCCAACGAGTGCACGATCGCGTCGATCTGGGTCTGCGAGCTCTCGTAGCGCATGAAATAGCGCTTCAGCGGGGTACCGACGCCGGGGATCTTGCCGACTGCCCGGGTGAACCAGCCGGCCTCGGTGTCGAGACCGGTGGGATCGAGTTGCTCCACCTCGATGCGTAGATCGGACAGCGACTTCGCCACCTCGCCGCCGTCTTCGGAGTTCTTGGAGATGTCGCGGAGCGGGGCCTGCAACATCTTGCTGCGCGTGGCCGAACGTGCCTGGAGGTCGCGGCCCATGGCATCGACTGCGTCTCGTGCAGCTGTGCGGGCGTCGTCGTTGGTCGGATCGATGGTGAGCAGCTGAGCGACCTGAGCGTCGGCTTGCGCACGCAACTCGTCGGTGGGCTCCGGTTCGGGCACCACGAGTTCGGCCTTGGCACTCTCGACGTTGAGGTCGAGCATCAGCACCGGTGCGCTGCTGGGCGTTGCGGTCTGGGTGGGCTGCTGGTTGTCGGTCACGGGTGGTTCCTCCGGGTCATCGAGTGATCGGCGCCTGCAGTGGCGTCGAGGTGTAGCGACATGGTCGGTCGTCGTGGTGAGTCTTCGTACTGTGGTGTCGGCGTCGGTTGCGGCATCACAGGGCGTAGTCGCCGGCGCGATCGGCGAGCTGTTCGAGCGCGGCCATGGCCGCCTCGGCGTCTTCGGGCCGTTTGCCGATCGGGACATCAGCAAGTGCTGTGGTGGTGCGATTGAGCGCTGTCAGCGCGGACTCGTTCTGGGCGAGCAACTGCGCGATTCGGCGGCGCTGGTTGGCGCCGAGCGCACGCCTCGATGCCAGGGTGTCACGTTCGCGTTCCACCGAGATGGCGTCGCTGTCGTCGACCTCCAACTCCGCGAGCCGCCGAGCGATGTAGCTCTCGTCGATGGTGCTGATGCTCTCGTAGGCGACGGCGACTTCTTGGAGGTTGTGCAGCGCCGAGTTGAACACCTGCTGCGATGTGGCCAGGTAACGCGAGTAGGTGATCTCTCCGGCGTCGAGGCGACGCTCGAGGACGTTGATCAGGCTCTGGCGCTTCTGCTGCAGTGCGAGCAGTTGCTCGGCCGGTTGCGTGTCGGCGAGTGCCCCGAGTTCGGCCTCGAGCTGCGCGAGCTCATGGGGGTCGACGTCCTCGACGCGCGGGATGGCGAACTGGAGGTTTGCCAACGTGCCGGTCGCTGACATCGTGAGCGGCCAGGTGGCGACGGCGACCACCGCCAACGCCACGAGGACGCCGACGAGGAACCCCGGCGGATCGAGGAGGCTCACGATGGCCCACACCGTGACGCCGAGCACGACGGCTGCGATCCACGTGGGCGGATAGGTGATGACTGCTCGCCACCAACTCTTCATCGCCTGGCCTGCTCTCTCGGTGTCGACACGACAGGTTCGAGGATACCGCCCCCCGAACACGCCCCGCCCGCGTCGGAGCCGCTGCCACTTCGGTGGTGCTCCCAGTGGGCCCGACCGGGTCCGAGTGATCGCTCGGCTGAGACACGGCACTCGGCCGAAGCGCACTGGGTGGCACAACGCAGCGCTCGCTTGGTCGTAGAATCGCCCGGTGGTCAGTGTCTGGCGAATCGAGGTCGGCGTGTTGCTCGCCGTGGTCGGTATCGCACTCGCCGTTGGCTTCGATGGCTCCGACCATGGCTCGTTGGCCTCCGAGACTCCCGTCGAAGCTGGCGTCACCCCTTTGGTTGCTGCGGCAGCGCCTCCGGTGTCCACCGCCGCCACCGCCGCCACCACCGCCGCCACCACCGCCGCCACCGATGCACAATCCTCGGCCACGCGAGGTGCGTCACTGCTGTTCAGCGGAGACGTGTTGCCCCACGAGGTAGTGCAGCTCCAGGCCAGCGCCTACGGCGGACCGGGGGTGTACGACTTCGGCCCGATGTTCGCCGAGGTCGCACCGATCGTGTCAGCTGCCGATCTTGCCATTTGCCACATGGAGACGCCGCTCTCGGCCGACAGCACAGATCTGAGCAGTTTTCCCACCTTCAACTCTCCGGGCGAGCTGGGCACTGCCCTCGCAGATGCCGGCTACGACGGCTGCTCGTTGGCGTCCAACCACGCATTCGACAAGGGTGCCGCTGGGGTCGACAGCACCGTTGCGGTCATGGAGCGCAGCGGCTTGGGCTTCGCCGGGATGGCGCGAAACCAGGCGGAACGCGACACCCCGCGCCTGTACGAGGTCAACGGCATCACGATCGCCCACCTCTCGTACACGTTCAACCTGAACGGAATGGTGCTGCCGGACTCGAGACCGTACCTGGTCAACGTGATCGATCAGGAGGCGATCCTGGCCGAGGCTCGTCGAGCGCGAGCCGCAGGCGCAGACTTCATCGTGCTCTCGATGCACTGGGGCAACGAGTACCAGCAGACTCCGAATGCACAGCAGCTCCAGTTGGCCGATGCGTTGTTGCCTGACCCCGATGTGGACCTCATCATCGGTCATCACGCGCACGTGGCGCAGCCGTGGGACCGGCGCGGCGACGAGATCGTCGTGTTCGGACTGGGCAACTCGCTGTCGAACCAGTCCGCCGAGTGCTGCCTCGCGTCGACCCAAGATGGTGTGATGGCCCGGCTGCAGATCGAGGAGCAGAGCGACGGTCGCTACCTCGTGGTCGATGCGAGCTACGTCGCGACGTGGGTGGATCGATCCGACTACACGATCGTGCCGGTGGCCGAAGCGTTGGCCAACGGCGAGCGCCCTGGCCAAGCCGACACCTTGAGAACCTCGCAACGTCGTACGGCGAGTGCGGTGAACGCCCTTGGCGGCGACACGTGGGGACTGGGCCCCGCCGACAACGAGTGACAATCGACCCTGCGACACGAGTACTGAACTGGAGCGACAGCCGCCCTGCATCACCCCCGGCGTTCGGCGGATTCCGCTGACGGCGCACGGCGCACCGCCACGAAAGCGCTGGTAGCTCGGTATGTTCTGGGCGGAGTACACAACGAAAGAAGGTTCCACCATGGGATTGCTCGACACCATCAAGTCCAAAGTGGGCGGCAACAAGGCCCAGGCCAAGCAGGGCATCGACAAGGCGGCCGACGTCGTTGACGACAAGGCCGGCAAGCACGCCGACAAGGTGCAGCAGGGTGCCGAGGCGGCCAAAGACGCCGTCGACAAGCTCCCCGACGCCTGAACAACATCGATCCCGATCGACGAAACAGCCCGCACCGGTCAGCCGGTTGCGGGCTTTTTCGCGTCGTGGCCGCCGCCTCGCGCGAACCGGTGTTGATTCCCGTCCGGTCGTAGGATCGTCACGATGAGCGCCTCGAACGGCCAGCAGCGCCCGCCATCAGTCGACACGGTTGCTCGATCGCTCGCCTCGTCGGGGTTGCCGCACCCGATCTGTGTCGACATCGCCCGCAGTGCGATCGCCGCCGGCGACGTCGAGTCGGCTGTTGCCCGCGCCGACTGCCTACCGGCGGTCGCTGCTCACACCGGTCATCAACGCCACGGGGGTGTTGTTGCACACCAACCTCGGTCGAGCACCGCTTCGCCACCACCAGGATGCAGCCGCCTTCACGGTGGAGTTCGACCTCGCCACGGGTGCCCGCGGGTCGCGCCAGACGGCGGTTGGTCAACTGCTGGCCCGATTGTGCGGCGCCGAGGCCGCGATGGTGGTCAACAACAACGCCGCCGCGGTGATGCTGGTGCTTGCGGCGCTGGCTGCGGGGCGCGACGTCCCGGTGAGCCGCGGCGAGAGCGTGGAGATCGGGGGCTCGTTCCGGGTCCCCGAGGTGATGGAGCAGTCGGGCGCGCGCCTGGTCGACGTGGGCACCACGAATCGCACCCGGCTCGACGACTACCGTCGAGCGATCGAGCGGCCCGACGTGGACGCGGCACTCGTGTTCAAGGTGCATCCGAGCAACTACCGGGTGGAAGGGTTCGTGGAGGAGACCTCGGTCGCGGAGCTCTCATCGCTCGACGTGCCCGATCGTGGCCGACATCGGCAGCGGGCTGCTCGACGCCAACTGTCCGTGGCTGCCGGGGGCGCCTCCCGCATGGCTTGCTGGCGAACCTGCTGCGGTGCAGACGCTGGCTGACGGCGCTGCGCTGATCACGTTCAGCGGCGACAAGCTGCTCGGCGGCCCGCAGGCCGGGATCATCGCCGGCCGAGCAGATCTGGTCGAACGATGTCAGCGCCATCCGCTCGCTCGCGCGCTTCGCCCCGGTGGCCTGGTGCTTGCAGCGATGCAGGACACCGCGTTGGCGTATCTCGACAAACGGGCTGCCACGGACGTGGCGTTCTGGGCAATGGTGGCCACTCCGGTCGCTTCGCTTCACTCACGTGCCGACGCGGTCGTGGCGGCGATTGCCCAGGAGCACCCCTCGGCAGCAGCGGTGGCGATGGACTCGCTGCCCGGAGCGGGGTCGGCGCCGGGGGTCACGATGCCGTCGTACGGCGTCGAGGTCGCCGGCGATCTCCTTGCGTCGTTGCGGCGACACGAACCGCCGGTGATCGCCCGCTGCACGCGAGGACCGCACCATGCTCGACCTGCGATCGGTGTCTCCCACCGACGACGGAGCGATCGTCAGTGCACTGCTCGCCGCCGGTACCGACGCACCGTGACCGTCATCGCCACCGCTGGACACGTCGATCACGGCAAGTCATCGCTCGTGCTCGCGCTCACCGGCACCGACCCCGACCGGCTCGCCGAGGAGAAGCAGCGAGGCCTCACCATCGATCTCGGGTTCGCCCACACCACACTGCCGAGCGGGGCAGAGCTCAGCTTCGTCGACGTGCCAGGTCACGTGCGGTTCCTGCGCAACATGCTCGCCGGCGTGGGCGGAGTGAATGCCTGTGTGTTCGTGGTGGCCGCCACCGAGGGGTGGAAGCCCCAATCGGAGGAGCACCTGCGCATCGTCGAACTCCTCGGGTGCAGGCGGGCATCGTCGTGCTCACCAAGATCGACCTCGTCGATGACGACCTCGCGGAGTTGGCGCACATGGATGTGGCCGACCACGTCGAGGGGACGTTCCTGGCAGATGCGCCGGTCGTCGCAGTGTCCTCCACCACGGGAGTGGGGATCGACGAGCTGCGCCACGAACTCGACGCGCTGATCGCTCGCAACGCGGCGGCCGTCGACGTGGGTCGGCCGAGGTTGTGGGTCGATCGCGTGTTCGCGGCCAAGGGCAGCGGCACCGTGGTCACCGGCACGCTCACCGGTGGTCGTCTCGGCGGTGGACCAGGGCGTGCAGATCGAGCCGGGTGGGCGCTCTGCCCGGGTGCGCGGCCTGCAGACCGCGGGCCGAGTCGTCGACGACATCGGGCCCGGTCATCGAGTGGCGGTGAACCTGGCGGGCATCGATCATCACGAACTCGGCCGGGGCCACGCCGTCGTGCTGGCCACACAGTGGCGTGGCACCGATCGGCTCGACGCATCACTCGACGTGCTCGGCGCACTCGATCACGATGTGTCGCGCCGCGGGGCGTTCGTGGCCTACTTCGGCTCCGGTGAGCACCCGGCACGCGTGAGGGTGCTCGGTGACGAGGGGATCAGCCCCGGCGCGCACGGCGCGGTTCGGCTGTTTCTTCCCGAGCGGCTCCCGCTGCTGCCCGGTGACCGGTTCGTTCTACGAGAGTCTGGTCGCGACGAAACCGTCGGCGGGGGAGTGGTGCTCGACATCGATCCGGTGCTGCGCGCATCTCGAGCTGCGCCCGATCGCACCATCGAGCGTGTGGTACGCGAGCGGAGCTGGGTCACCGTCGACGACGTCGAACAGCTCACCGGCGAGCGCGTCGCCCCGACGGTCGGCCAGTGGTTGACGACCGACGACGAGTTGGCCTCGATGCGTGGCGACGTGCTCGCGCGCGTCGAGGCCGCAGGCGCCGCGGGTCTCGACGTGGCGACGTTCGACGAGCGCGAGCGGGCGGTGCTCGCCACCATGGCCGAGGTGGTGGTCGATGCCACCAGCGTCCGCCCTGCTGACGCAGTCGACCCGGTGGCCGATCACCCCTATCTCGATGTGCTGCTCGTTGGCGGATTCACACCGCCGCAGCCCGACGGTGTCGACCGGGGCGAGCTCCGCGAGCTGGTCCGGCGTGGCCACGTGGTGGTCCGCGACGGCGTGCACTTCCACACGGGCACCATCGATGCAGCGGCGGTTGGTGGCCGCAGATCTCCTGGCCGACGCGCCGTCAGGGTTCACCGTCGCGCAGTTCCGCGACGCCACCGGAGCGAGCCGGAAGTTCGCGCTGCCGCTGGTGGCCGAACTCGACGCCCGCGGCGTCACCCGTCGCCGCGACGATCTCCGCATCGCCGGCCCCCGCCTCCCCGCCCGCTGACCCGGCCCCCCCCCCGCCACGCCCCGCCCCGCCGGAAGCGATGAGTCTTCGCGTGGACGGGTCGCGCGCGAAACTCATCGCTCGGTGCTGCGATCGGGAAGCGATGAGTCTTCGCGTGGACGGGTCGCGCGCGGAACTCATCGCTCGGGTTGTCGCACTGGCCGCTGAGGGTCAGGGGGCGTCGGCAGGCGTAGCGTCGGTGCTGGAGTCGGCTGGATCGGCCGACTCGGCGTCGCCGTCTTTCTTGCGCATCTCGCGGTAGTCGCGCGCGGCGCCTTCGAGCGGCTCGACATCGAGGGTGACGCCGTCGATCGCAGCAACCCGAATCGGGTCACCAGCGGTGATCGGCGTGGCCCGGTTGGTGCGTGCTCGCCACATGGCTGAATCGACCTCGACGAGGCCCTCAGGATCGATTGCCTCGACGGCGGTGCCCTGCTTGCCGATCATCCATTCGCGTCCGACGGTGGGCGTGGCGAACCGGGTCCGCACCATCGACGGCATGCCGACGATGAAGGTCAACGAGATGCCACCGATGCCGGCGATCAACGCCAGCCACGAAGGTCGCATCGATGCGCCAGGAATCGACTCGAACAGGAACCAGCTGGCCACGACGGTGAGCGCGATGCCGACCCCGGTCCACAGGCGCGGTATTCCCACTTGCACATCGATCGAGAACGCCAGCATCGCGAGCATGATCAGCACCACCGCCCACGGACGCGTCGGCAACACGGCCAGACCGGTGAATGCGAGCAGGGTGCAGACCGCCCCGACTGCGCCAGCGATGCCGACACCTGCGGTGAAGAACTCGAACACCAACAGCGCCAAACCGGTGAGCAGCAACAGGTAGGCGACCGGCGGGCTGGCCACGGTGTGGAACAACTGGTCGACCAGCGAGAGCTTCGAGAACCGAACGACCGACACGGTGTCGAATCGTGTGGAGCCGTCGTCGAGCACGGTGAGTTCGGTGGTGACCAGCACGACACCGTTCTCCTCGTAGCCGTCCATCGCTGCGACCATGTTGGTGATCGTGGGGATGCCCTCGTCATCGATGCGCTGCTTGAACACGTCGAGGAGACGGGCATCCGACAGGCCGAGCGATCCGTTGCGGAGACGGTCCTCGGCGATGCCGAAGTCGACCGACACGTCCTCGGGGAGGCCCCGCGGGTTGAGCGGCACACCGATGTAGCCCACCCGAGAACCGGGAGACATACCGGTGACGTCGGCAACGGCGAGCAACTGCGCAGCGGTTCCGTAGAAGCGTGCGCCGCTCGGCCCAATCCAGATGCCGATGGGAACGGGCGCCTCGGCCACACGCACCATCAGGTCTTCGATCACGTCGTCGTCGACGACAGTGCCGTCGCTGTTGACCTGCAAGATCAATGCCTGCGACCCGTCGCGTTCGGCATTGTCGATCGCAGTCTCGATCGCGTCGACGAGGATGGGGTCGATGAATCCGCTCACCTGCAGCACGTCGATCCGACCGACATCGGCACCGTCTGCAGTGGCATCGCTCGTGTCGTCGACGGGCTCCTCCTGTGCGCCGGCTGGCGCCGCGAGCATCGTGAGCCCGGCCATCAGCGTGAGCAGGCCGATCGCTAGTCTTCGCACAGGTGCCTCCAGTAGAACAGTTCCCGCTGCAATCGTTGACTGCTGCCCGCGTGGTCGTGGTGGCGGGCAAGGGGGGTGTGGGAAAGACCACGGTAACGGCTGTCATCGCCCGTGCAGCATCGAGCTCAGGACGTCGTGTGCTCGTGGTGGAACTCGACGGCAAGCCCACGCTGGCAGCCCTGGTGCCCGGTGTGGAAGTGCTGGCGATCTCGGCACCTGATGCGCTCGACGAATACCTGCGTGACAACGGTTTTGCCCGAATTGCAAAGCGGCTGAACCGCACCGGCGTGATCGACGTGGTCGGCACTGCAGCGCCGGGCATCGATGACATCGTGGTGCTCGGCAAGATCAAACAACTCGAGCGGTCGGGCGAGTACGACCTGATCGTGGTCGACGGCCCGGCGGCTGGTCACGCGATCACCTTTCTCACCGCGGCAGCGGGCTTGGCCGATGCGGTGAGCTCGGGCCCGGTTCGGGCGCAGGCTGATGCCGTCTTGGAGTTGCTGCACGACCCCGAACGCTGCCAGGTGGTGCTGGTCACGCTGCCCGAGACCACGCCGGTCAACGAAGTGGTCGAAACGGCATTCGCGCTCGAAGACGAGGTGGGGGTGCAGCTCGGGCCGGTGGTGGTCAACGCCGTCGACCTCGGAGCGGAGCTGCCCGATCACGACGCCACGATCGCCGCTGTTGCCGATCTCGATGCGGCAACTGCGGCGGTGCTTGTCGACGCTGCGGCGTTCAGACGCTCGCGGCGGGAGATGGAAGCAGCGGAGATCGCTCGTCTGGCCAGCGAGCTCCCGATCCCCAAGGTGACGCTGCCAGCGCGACCCGCAGCAGGTCTGACTGCAGCCGACATCGATCTTCTCGCCCGCACGATCGCACCAGCGCCATGACCTCCGACAACGCCACTGAGCGCACCGCTCAGCCTGTCGACCGTCGCAGCGGTGGCGGGAACGACATCATCGATGCGTCGTCGGTGATCGTGTGCTGTGGGTCGGGTGGAGTCGGCAAGACCACCACCGCTGCGGTGTTGGGGCTGGAGGCTGCCCGGCGAGGCCGGCGCGCGGTGGTGGTCACCATCGATCCGGCGCGTCGATTGGCAGACGCGCTCGGCCTCGAGGGAGGGCTGGCATCGCAACCGCAGCGCATCGACCTGGGCGAGACGGCCACTGGCGAGCTGTGGGCGATGATGCTCGACACCGCTGCCACCTTCGAGGGTCTCGTGCGCCGCCACGCCGACAGCGACGATCAGATCGAACGCATTCTCACCAACCCGCTCTATCGCAACGTGGCCGGGGCGCTCAGCGGTACGCAGGAGTACATGGCTGCCGAGACGCTGCATGACCTGCACGGCGACGATCGGTTCGACCTCGTCGTGGTCGACACGCCGCCGAGTCGCAATGCACTGGACTTCCTCGACGCACCAGGCGTGCTCGCGCGATTCCTCGACCACCGGGTGTTCCGGCTGTTGATGTTGCCCACGCGTGGCGGGCTCAAGGTGCTCGGCACCGCCACCCAGCCGATCCTCAAGGCGATCGGCAGGGTTGTCGGCTCCGACGTGCTGTCGGATTCGGTGGCGTTCTTCCAGGCGTTCGCGGGCATGGAGTCCGGCTTCCGTGATCGGGCCACCGAGGTCATGGCACTGATCCGGGCTCCTGAGACGTCGTTCGTGGTGGTGGCCTCGCCTCGACGCGACACCATTGATGAGGCCGTGTGGTTCGCCAACCAACTGGTCGAGCAGGGGGTCGGCGTGAACTCGGCGATCGTCAACCGAACCCATCCGGCATTCGGCGACGAGGACGCGGCGGCAGCGTCGGCGGCCGCTGATGCAGCGAGGAACGCCGGTGACGCGTCGCTTGCGGCGCTGTGGGACAACGTTGCGACGTTGCGCACGGCCCGTGAGCAGGAGCTCGCCGTGATCGCGCCCCTCACCGACGCCATCGGGGCGGATGCCTTGGTGGTACTCCCGTTGCTCGACGCCGACGTGCACGATCTCGACGGATTGCTGGTGATCGCGGCGCACCTCTTCGACCATCCCGGCGTCGACGGGTAGCGTTTGCGGCGTGCACATCCTGCTTGCCACCGATGCCAACTGGATCGTCGACGAGGTGCTCGCCGCACTCGGCGACGACGACGTCCACTTCACCGTCTGCCGCGAGGGTCGAGCGGTCGCCAAGCAGGTGGAGGAGCGGCTGCCGGATCTGGCGATCCTCGACCTGCAGATCGGGTCCATGGGCGGCATGGCGGTCACGATGTCGCTCCGGCTCGACGAGTCGGCCGGGGTGGTCGATCACGTGCCGGTGCTGATGCTGCTCGATCGGAGCGCCGACCTGCATCTCGCCCGTCGCTGCGGGGCCGAGGGCTGGCTGGTCAAGCCACTCGATGCGCTCCGACTGCGCCGCGCTGCCGATGCGGTCGCCGTCGGGTGGCGTGTACACCGAAGGCTTGCCGGTCGACGCGGCGCCCGTGGAGCCGATGGTGCCGCTGCCACTCGGTGGTGCCGTCGACGGCAACGTCGATGCCGAACCTGATTCCGTCGGAGGAAGAACCCGCCACCGCTGGATAGCATGGCCAGCCGCTACGGGGTGTAGCGCAGCTTGGTTAGCGCGCCACGTTCGGGACGTGGAGGCCGGAGGTTCAAATCCTCTCACCCCGACCACGAAACCCCTGGTCACGGGCCTGCGACAGCGGTCCCGGCCAGGGGTTCGGTCGTTTTCCGGCACCTTGGGAGCCATGCGAGGCGGAGACTGGGCGAGACCAACGGAGGGGGTTCCGTCAGGGCCAGCAAGTCACCCAGCCGCTCGCATGGGGAAGGGTCGATCTACCGGAGGACCTACACGCGCCCCGGAAGTGGCGTGACTGTCGAACGCTGGATCGCCTCGGTCGACCTCGGCGTCGGCGAGAACGGCAAGCGGAGGCGGAAAAGGATCACGGGTCCGACCCGCAAGGCGGTCGCCGACAAGCTGCGCGAGCTCCAACGCCAGCCGGACGCCGGTGTCGATGTGCGGAAGAAGTCGATCACCGTTGCCGACCTCGCGAGTTCGCGCTGCGAGCCGGTTTCGCCATCTCGGCATCGTTGCCTCATGACCAGGTTGTTCCTGTTTTGGAACATGCCGTGATGCTGTTTTGGTACGGCTATCGATGACGATCTCGTACACATCGGTACCCCGACAGGATCAGACGCAGATCATGGCGAGGTGCCACGTGGTGAGACGATCCCGATTAGGTTGCCAACGTAGTGTCGACGCAGAGCGGGGACGGTGTGGGGTGGCGACCGCTTGTTCCGATCGCGATGGTGATGTTCATCATCGCCCTCGACACGACGATGTTGAACGTGGCGATCCCGAGCATCGTGGAGGACCTGGGCACCACCACGTCGGCGGTGCAGTCGGCCGTGGCGCTGTACTCGCTGGTCATGGCGGCACTCATGGTCGGTGCCGGGCGGCTCGGTGACATCGTCGGGTCGAAGAAGCTGTACACGATCGCCTTGGTCGTGTTCGGTGCGGGGACGTTGACGGCCACGGTGGCACCGAACGTGACCGTCCTCATTCTCGGATGGTCGTTTCTCGAAGGCCTCGGTGCCGCGGCGCTGATCCCGATCTCGATCGCCATGATCTCGATCAACTACGACGGTGCCCGCCGAGTGATGGCGTTCGGCATCGTGGGCGGCTTCCAGGCGGTCGCCGCCGCGACCGGGCCGATCGTCGGCGGGTTCCTCGCCACCAACCTGTCATGGCGTGTCGCTTTCGGGTTCGAGGCGGTCGTCGTGGTCGTCGTGCTCGTCCTGATGAGGTACGTCGTCGGCGCTCCCGCCCGACCCGAACTCCGTTTGGACTGGATCGGGGTCGTGCTCTGGGCTGGTGGGCTCGTCGCGATCGTCCTCAGCGTGCTCCTCGCCGGGTACTACGGGTGGTGGACAGCGCCGTCGTCCGTTCGTGATCGGCGGGCGGGACGTCACGCCGTTCGGGTTCTCTCCCACCCCGCTGCTGGCGTTCACGGGCCTCGTCATCCTCGTCGGGTTCGCGCACTGGACGCTGCGCCGTGTCGAGCGCGGTCAGCCACCGCTGTTCTCGCTGGGCACGTTCGGCGATGCCAACTACCGCGCCGGGATCGCGACCGACGCCCTGGAGTCACTGCTGATCGCCGGGTTGCTGTTCATCGTGCCGGTCTTCCTCCAATCGGGCCGCGGCTACACGGCGCTCGAAGCCGGGGTCGCGTTGCTGCCGTTCTCCCTGGGGATCCTGATCGCCGCGCTCGGCCTGCCGCGTCTGGGCCAGGTGGTGTCGCCGAAGCTCCTCATCCAGCTCGGCGCAGTGATGATCGGGCTCGGACTCGTCTGGTATCGGTCCGTCTCGGCCGAGCATCTTCACTCGAGCCGACCTCATCGGACCGTTCGCCGTGATCGGCCTCGGCATCGGTGCGCTCCTCTCCCAGGTGGCCAACGTGACGTTGTCCGGTGTGACCGATGAGGAGCGCGGCAGCGCAACGGGGGTGTACAACACGGCCAAGGAGCTGGGCACGTCGGTGGGGACGGCCATCATCGGGACGGCGATGCTGGCGGCGTTCTTCCAGTTCTTCGTGTCGTCGGCAGCCATCGAGGCCGGCCAGGAACTGCCGCCCGCCGAGGCGCGCGTGGTGGCGATCCAACTGGAGGACGCACAACAGCGTCTCGACGACGATCAACTCGTCGATCTCGTGCAGACCGAGATCCCCCGATCAACCGTCGACGACATCCAGCGCGTCGCCAGCGACTCCTGGACCAGCGCCAACCGGCGCGCCCTCGAATCAGCGCTCGCCGTGGCTGCGCTCACGTTCTTGGCCTCGACATTCATCAAACGGCGCCATCACCCACCGAACCATCGAGCGACGACACGTTGAGGCGCGTCGACGTCAACGCTCGACAACACGACCGCCGGACTACTCGGCGCTTCATGACGGATCTCCGCGGTGCTCAGCAACCCGCTGTCGCACGACTCCCGAGCCCAACAGATCCGGAAACCCTGATGGTCATTCGATCAGCCGGACGTCTTCACGCCGACCGCACGACAACGCGGTCCCAGCTGTCCCCGTCGCTCCGCACTGCGGCCCAAGCCGAGCACCCGATGATCGCGACGCCCAGCCGAGCCTCAGACCCGAGTAGATCCGGCGCTTCTTCACACGGCCAGACACGTCCAATGCTCGGCCGTGAGGCTTCGCTCGAGCCGGGTCGGAGACGGGGTCGGTCGCGGGTGGGTCACGATCTGGTCTCGCGTGTGCCGGCCGACGAGCTCGGAACGACAGGCACGCGACTGGAGGAAAGCGCCGCCATCCGGTGGTCGGGGCAGGCTCCTACCGGGTGGTTCTTGGGAGCCATCTTGGGAGCCAAACGGCCCGACAGGCGATGGCATTGCAGGACGTCATTCGACACGCGTCCGCTGGCGATCCACGCACTTCTCTCCGTCGTGCCTGAACCCCGCCAGTGATCTGAACGCCTTCGGCGAGCGAACCGTGGACATGAGCTTGTGCCGTCCTGTCCGTGTTCTGGTTGCGCTGGCGGCGCTGATTGCCGGCTACGCCCACCTGCGGTTGTACGCCGACGGCTACAAGGACATCCCGATTGCCAACATCGGCCTGCAGTTCCTCACCAACGCGGTCGTCGCCGCACTCATCGCGGTCGGGCTGATCGCACCGTTGCTCTGCAACCGTGTGCCGTCGATCGTCGCCGTGGCCACGCCGCTGCTGGGAATCGGGTGGGCTGCGATGTCGCTGTTCGCGTTCTGGATGTCTCGAACCAGCAGTGGCTGGATGGGGTTCAACGACGGCCCGGGCTTGAACCCGGCGCCGGAGGCGGCACTGTCGGTGTTCCCGGAAATCGTGGTGTTGGTCGGGTGCCTGACGCTCTCGGCGTCGGCCGCTGTGGCAAAGCGAAACGAGTCGGCGCTCAGCTGACGGTGACCGTGACGCGCATGGTCGGGTGTCTCTGGCAGAAGCATCCGTAGGTGCCCGCCTGGTCGTAGGTCTGCTCGAACGTCTCGCCCTCGCTGAGGAGAGAGCCCGCCCGAGTCGTACTCGATGGTCGAGTCGTCGTTGGCGTCGATCATTGATGTGCTCTGTCGACCCCGACCCACTGCACCTCCCCTCTGCACCTCAACCCGAGCGGCCCGCTGCCGATGTGTGAGCTCGAGCGACATGAGCACTGCGATCCGGCTGGGCGATGCATCTCAGGACTTCTCGAAACGCTGTGATCCAACGAGACGTTCGGTGCGAACCATCGACGTCATATCCGTGAACAACCCCTCAAGGAGCACTCCATGTACAAGTCGCGCCGAACACTTCTGGCACTGGCCGCAACGATCTCGATGACTGCTGCTGCATGCGGCAGCGATTCCAACGACTCCACCCCGGCGGGCAGCGACGCCCCGGTCGCCACAGAAGCACCGATGGACTCCGAGGCCCCGATGGCCACAGAGTCGACCGATGCGCCCGATACCACCGACATGTCCGATGACTCCGAGGACGTGGCGTTCTCCGTCGACGACGGTGCATCGACGTTGCGGGCCGGCTTGACCAGCCTGCTCCAGGAGCACGTGTATCTCGCTGGCGTCGCCTTCGAGACAGCGATCGACGCTGGCGGCGACCTCGAAGAGACCGAGACCGTCGCTGCGGTCGAGGCGCTCGACGAGAACACCGTTGCCCTCGCCGATGCCATCGGCTCGGTCGCTGGCGAGGACAGCGGTGAAGCGTTCCTCGGCCTGTGGCGTGAGCACATCGGTTTCTTCGTCGACTACACCCTGGGCGAAGCAACCGGTGACGCTGAGATGAAGGAGCAGGCGCTCACCGACCTCGCGGGCTACCAGCAGGCAGCTGGTGCGTTCTTCGAGGAGATCACCGGCGGCGAGATCCAGGCTGACGTGCTGGTGGGAGGGCTCGAAGAGCACGTCGCCACGCTGACAGCGGCAATCGATGCAATGGTGGCCGACAGCCCCGAGCAGTTCGAACTGCTCCGTGCTGCCGGTCAGCACATGTTCGGCGCCGCCGATCTGATCTCCACCGGTGTGGTTGCAGCCCTCCCGGACCAGTTCCCTGGCGCCACCGACTCGGCCCCCGCTGAGACCCGTGCGGTGCTGACGAACCTGTTGCAGGAGCACGCCTACCTCGCAGGCATCGCCCTGGAGCAGGCCATCGACAACGGTGGCGACCTCGAGAACCCGAACGTGGTCGCTGCGGTGGAGACGCTCGACGTGAACACGGTGGAGCTGTCCGACGTGGTTGCCTCGGTTGCCGGCGAAGAGAACGGTGAAGCGTTCAAGGGCCTCTGGCGTGAGCACATCGGCTTCTTCGTCGACTACACCCTGGGCGAAGCAACTGGCAACGCTGAGATGAAGGAGCAGGCGCTCACCGATCTCGCGGGCTACCAGCAGGCTGCTGGTGCGTTCTTCGAGGAGATCACCGGCGGCGAGATCATGCCCGACATGCTCGTCCCCGGGCTCGAAGAGCACGTCGCCACGCTCACTGCCGCCATCGACTCGATGGTTGCCAGCGATCCGGCTGCCTTCACGCAGCTGCGAGCTGCTGGCCAGCACATGCCCATGGCAGCGCTTCTGCTCGCCACCGGCATCGTTGCCGCCACGAGCTGAACACCTGAACACCTGAACACGTGAACAATGGCGCTGGGCGCCGACCCTGCACCGCAGGGTCGGCGCCCACCGTCGCGCCCGGAGCGCCATGCCAGCGGCGGGCTACGGTCGGCGGCGTGGACTTCGCCGAACTGCAGGACGTGATCGAACGCACCTATGGCGACCGCGATCGAGAACGTGGTGTGTCGGCCACGGTGGCGTGGCTCGCCGAGGAGATCGGCGAACTCGCCCAAGCGGTCCGCAAGGGGACCCACGAGGAGCGGGTGCACGAGTTCGGCGATGTGATCGCCTGGGTGGCCACCCTCGCCAATCAGCAGGGCGTCGACCTGAACGAGGCCATCGAGCGGTTCGCGGCTGGGTGTCCCAAGTGCGACGCCATCCCCTGCGCCTGCTGAGCACCCGGCGGAGATCTTCCACCCCACTTCACCCACGCACCGGCGGGCTCGGTGCATCTGGTCGGTCTTTCGGCCCTGGAGGGCCGTTGCGGAAACTGGTTGGCTGGAGGCATGCGTTCGGGACCCGACCCAGCGCGATCTGAGGTCCAAGCGGAAAGCGGCCGAACGGCGTGCTGGCACAGCCTGAGCGCAGCGGAGGTCGAACGACTCCTGGAGACCGGAGGCCACGGCCTCACCGAGATCGAGGCCGAGTCGCGCCCGCGTGCGGTTCGGCCCGAACCAGTTGCAGGCGGAACCGCCACCAGCGCCGCTGTTGGTCTTCGTTCGGCAGTTCCGCAGCCCCCTGATCTTCGTCCTCCTGGTGGCACTCGCGGTCACGATCGCGCTCGGCGAGCATCTCGACGCGTCGGTGATCGCTGCCGTCCTGCTGTTGAACGCCGTGATCGGCTTCACCCAGGAACGCAAGGCCGAGGGGGCTGTTCTGGCCCTGATGCAGCTCGTCGTGCCGCACGCACGTGTGGTTCGCGGTGGTCGCGATCTCGAGATCGACAGCCGTGAGCTGGTGCCGGGCGATGTGGTGCTGTTGGAGTCCGGGGCGCGGATACCTGCGGACCTTCGGCTCGTTCGGGCGAACGCGTTGCAGGTCGACGAGTCGTTGTTGACGGGCGAGTCGCTCCCGGTCACCAAGGGCATCGAACCGGTCGAGTCCGCAGCGGTGCTGGCAGATCGGTCGTGCATGGCCTACACCGGTGCGACGGTCAACGCCGGTCGGGGCCAAGGCGTGGTCGTTGCGACCGGTTCGCGCACCGAGCTCGGCGCAATCGCCGGACTCATGAGGTCCGAGACCGTCGCCGCGACCCCGTTGCAGCACCGGATGGATCAGTTCGCCAAGATCATCGGCGTCGCGGTCGGCGTGGCTGCAGTGGTGGCGTTCGCCAGCGGTGTCGCACTGGGCGAACCGGTCGAGGACATGTTCCTGGTGGCCGTTGCGTTGGCGGTGTCGGCGGTGCCCGAGGGGCTGCCGGTTGCGGTCACGATCACCCTCGCGGTGGGGGTTCGACGCATGGCGGGGCGTAACGCCATCGTGCGGCGTCTTCCTGCGGTCGAGACGCTCGGGAGTACGACGGTCATCGGCTCGGACAAGACCGGCACGCTCACCGAGAACCGGATGACCGTGCAGGAGGTCTGGACGCCCGGCCACCGCTACACGCTGGCGGGCGGGGTTCCCGACGGCGAGTTCCTGGAGGGTGACGAACCCGCTGTGATCGGTGACCATCCAGCGCTGCACGAGACCCTGCTCGCCGGTGTGCTCACCAACGAGGCCGATCTCCATTGGGAGGGCGACGACATCAGGTCCGCCGGAGACCCCACCGAAGTCGCACTGCTGCAGGCTGCACTCACTGCAGGCTTGGAGCCCGGCGACACGCGCGCGGCGTATCCGGTCTTCGCCGAGATTCCGTTCGAACCAACGCAGCGGTACTCGGCCAGCATCCGCCACCGCCAGGACCGCGACGTGATCTTCGTGAAGGGCGCCCCCGAACGCGTGCTCGGCATGTGCACCTGGATGCTCACCGACGACGGACCCGTGGAACTCGACGTCGACCTCGTGGCCAGTGCCGCTGGGGAGATGGCGGCCAGTGGTCGACGAGTACTCGGCTTTGCGCGGCGAACCCTCCCCGTGCCGCTCGACCGTTCGGCGCATGGTGGCTGCGACATCGTCTCCGGAACGGATGGGCTGGTGTTCGTCGGGTTGCAGGCGATGATCGATCCGCCCCGGTCCGGTGTGCGCGAGGCAATCGCTGCATGCCAGGACGCCGGTATTCGCGTCGTGATGATCACCGGCGATCACGTCGACACCGCTGGTGCCATCGCGGCGCAGCTGGGCATCGCAGGCAGTGGCGCCGCTCTGACCGGCGCCGAACTCGTCGATTTCGACGACGACACCCTGGCCGAACGCGTCGCTGAGGTCTCGGTCTACGCCCGCGTCTCACCGGAGGACAAGCTGCGGATCGTCCGGTCGTTCCAGTCGCGGGGCGAGATCGTTGCGGTCACGGGCGACGGGGTCAACGACGCTCCCGCCCTCAAGGCAGCCGAGATCGGCATCGCCATGGGCGACAAGGGCACCGATGTCGCCCGGGAGGCCTCCGAGATGGTGCTCGCCGACGACAACTTCGTCTCGATCACCGCTGCGGTCGAGGAGGGTCGAGTGACCTTCGACAACATTCGCAAGGTCACGTTCTTCCTCGTGTCGACCGGCGCGGCCGAGGTCGCTGCCATCCTCGTCGCCGTCTGGTTGCAGTGGCCGCTGATCCTGCTGCCAGCGCAACTGCTGTGGCTCAACCTGGTCACCAACGGTCTCCAGGACGTGGCGCTCGCGTTCGAGCCCGCCGAACGAGGTGTGCTGCGCCGGCCACCTCGCCGGCCTGGTGGCGGTGTGCTCGATCGGCTCGTGTGGGAGCGCGTGATCCTTGCGGGGTTCGTCATGGGTGCTGGGATGCTGACGATGTTCCGGTGGGAATTGAACGACTCCGGTTCGCTCATCCAGGCTCAGACCGTGGCGTTGACCACGATGGTCGTGTTTCAGGTGTTCCAGGCCGGCAACGCCCGTTCGGAGACCGAGTCGGTGTTCCGCCGCAACCCGTTCTCGAACAAGTTCCTGTTCGTCGCCACCGCCGCCGCACTCGGGATCCACGTTGCAGCGCTCTACCTGCCGGCCACCCAGTACGTGCTTCGGGTGGAACCGATCGGACTCGATGCGTGGGTGCGGCTCGTGGTCACGGCCACGAGCATCATCGTTGCCATGGAACTCCACAAAGCGCTCCGAACGCGACGCACGTGAGCGCCCGGCGCCGGCGATCGAGGCCGCGAGTCCGGGGATTGCGCTTCCATCTGAAATTGCCCGGGATCGTGACGGTCACCGTCACGATCCCGGGCAATTTCGGTTCAGGACCGTGCCTGGATCAACTCGGCGATCTGGATGGCGTTGAGAGCGGCACCCTTGCGCAGGTTGTCGTTGCTCACGAACATCGCCAGGCCACGCCCGCCCGGTGCGCCCTCGTCGGCGCGCAGACGCCCGACGAAGCACGGATCCTGGCCGGCTGCCTCGAGTGGCGTCGGAATGTCGGACAGCTCCACACCGGGAGCGTTCGTGAGCAGTTCGGTCGCCCGCTCGACCGACAGTGGGCGTTCGAACTCGGCGTTGATCGACAGCGAGTGCCCGGTGAACACCGGCACGCGCACGCAGGTCCCAGACACGAGCAGGTCGGGCACGTCGAGGATCTTTCGGCTCTCGTTGCGGAGCTTCTGTTCCTCATCGGTCTCGAACGAGCCGTCGTCGACGATCGATCCCGCCATCGCCAACACGTTGAACGCGATCGGGCGCACGAACTTCGCGGGGGTCGGAAAGTCGACCGCAGCACCGTCGTGGGTGAGTTCCGCGGCACGGCCGGCGACCTCGCGGATCTGCTTGTCGAGTTCGTCGACGCCGGCGAGCCCGCCGCCGGACACCGCCTGATAGGTGGCGACGACAAGCCTGGTGAGGCCGGCTTCGTCGTGGAGCGGCTTGAGCACCGGCATGAAGGCCATGGTGGTGCAGTTGGGGTTGGCGATGATCCCCTTCGGCGGATTGGTTGCGAGTGCGCCGTTGACCTCGGCCACCACCAGCGGCACGTCGGGGTCCATGCGGAACGCAGACGAGTTGTCGATCACGATCGCTCCGGCCGCCGCGAACCTCGGCGCCAAGGCTTTCGACGATGTTGCACCCGCCGAGAACAGCGCGATGTCGAGCCCGCTCACGTCGGCGGTTTCGGCGTCTTCGACCACGATCTCGGTGCCCTTCCAGGGCAACGTGGTGCCAGCCGAACACGACGACGCGAAGAATCGGATCTCGCTGATCGGGAAGTTGCGTTCGTCGAGCAGGCGGCGCATCACGCTGCCGACCTGACCTGTTGCTCCGACGACGCCGACACGTAGTGCTGCAGACATGGCAGGCACGATAACGGGACCTGCGGACTCGACCGCTGCGCGTTTCGGCGGCTCCTCTGGCACAATCAACCGTCATGGCGCGTCGACCTCAACTCGTTCCCTGGAAAGCAGCTGGCCAGACCAGTGAGCGCCAGGCCAGCGCCGACGACGTCGTGCGGGCCACTGGCTGGGTGTTCAACAACGAGACCGGCCAGCAGCTCACGTTGGAGCAGTTCGTGGCCACCGGCGATTCGGAGGTGCCGTCGTACCTCACCGTGTTCGGTCTGCGGGCCCCCGATGCCGAGGGCCGCACCCCGGAAACGAAGACGATCGTCGAGATCGGTTGCGGCATCGGCCGCATGACCTGCGCGTTCACCCGCGAGTACCAGGCCGTGGTGGCATGCGACCTCGACGCCGGCTTTCTCGAGCGCTGCATCGAAACCGTTGGACAGTACGGCAAGGTCGATCGCCTCCGCACGAGTCACGTCCAAGACGGCCACACGCTCGATTTGCCCCCGAACTCCACCGATGTTGCGTTCAGTTACATCACCTTGCAACACTGCGACCCCGACGACGCCCTCGAGTTGACCTCCGAAGCGGTTCGGATCACTCGCCCGGGCGGCAAGATCGTGCTCAACTACCGCGGACGCAGCGCACAGGACGTGGTGCTGCTCCCGGTGAGCCGGGGTGTGCGTGGATTGTTTCGCATCCCGAAGTTCGGGCCGTGGCTGTCACAACGGCGCCTGGCGGCTCGCCTCGGGTGGCAGGCCAACCGCCTCCATCCGGACGAACTGATCGGCCCCTTGTCGCCGCTGATCACCGACGTCGAGATCTGGCGTAACCCGAAGAGCAGTGTGGCAAGTGGCGGCGGTGCCACCGAGCGCGAGTTCGACGGCATCAACGCGCACCACTACTGGCTCGTCGCCACCGTTCGCTGATCGTCGACGAGCGGGTCGCGGCGCCGCAGCGCCACCTGAGTGATGCGATGGCGGCCGACGTCACGAATCGTCACCTCCCACTCTTCGATTTCGAGCTGTTCGCCCTTGATCGGGAAACGGCCGAGTTCGTCGAGCACGAGCCCGGCGATCGTGGTGAAGTCGCCGTCGGGCAGTTCCACGTCGAGGTCGACGAGGTCGTGCACCGGGTACGTGCCGGGCAGTACCAGCGTGCCGTCGGCTTCGTGGGTGACCGTGGCGTGGTCGGGGTCGGTTTCGTCCCAGATCTCGCCGACCAGTTCCTCCACGAGATCTTCCACAGTGATGATGCCGAGCGCCCGGCCGTGCTCGTCGACCACCACGGCCATCTGGGTTCGACGCGCCTGGAATTCCCGGAGCGCGGTGAGCACACGCGCGGCGTCGGGGAACGCAGGGATGTCATACGTGACCGATGTGACCGGCTCGTCGCCCCGCCCGAGCAGGCTGCGCAGTCGCACCATTCCCACATGACGGTCGAGGTTGCGCTTCTCGGCAACCGGTGCACGGGAATGGCCGGTTTCGATGAGCAGCGCCAGGGCGTCGTCGCAGGTGGCCTCGGCATCGATCACCACCACGTCGTTGCGCGGGACCATGACCTCGTCGAGGGTGCGTTCGGCGATCTCGAATGCGCCGTCGATGATCCGGCGTTGGTCGACGGGGAAGTTCTCGTGGATCGCAACCATGTCGCGCAACTCCTCACCCGACACCTCCTCTCGCTGCAGGTTTGGGTCGCCGCCGAGCAACTTCACCGCGATGTCGGTCGACTTCGACAGCAACCACACCACCGGCTTGGTGATCGTGGACAGCACGTCGAGCGGACGAGCCATCACGAGTCCCCACTTCTCGGCGCGCTGCATGGCGATCCGCTTCGGGGCGAGCTCACCGAAAACCAGCGTGAAGTAGGCAAGCACGAGGGTGACGATGATCACCGAGGCCGGCCCGGCAGCCCCGCCGAGGAAACTCAAGGGAGCTTCGAGTGGCTCGGCGAGTGAGACAGCGGCGGCGGCCGACGCCAGGAACCCAGCCAGGGTGATGCCAACCTGGATCGTTGCGAGGAACTGGTTGGGCTGGCGGGCGAGTCTGGCCAACACGGCACCGGTGGCGGAGCCCTCCTCGAGCCGCTGGAGCTGGCTCTCACGCAGTGACACGAGCGCCAGTTCGGTGCCGGCGAACGCCGCGTTCACCAACACGAGAATCGCAACGAGAAGCAGCTGTGGCCAGACGTCACCCATGTGGACACCATTCAATCGCGTGAGGGCCCTTGTTGTTCACGTCGTGGCCTCGCGGGCGCTCCCCGTGACATCGTCCGGTGACGACTACTTTCGTTCGGGGAGTGGAGCGCTGTAGTCGGCGCCGGAGTCGAGGCCGAATGCCGTGTGGAGCGCTCGTGCGGCTCGTTCCATGTCGCCGGCGGAGCACACGACCGACACCCGGATGGTCGAGGTGGAGATCATCTGGATGTTCACGCCTTCGTCGGCGAGCACACGGAACATCTTGGCGGCGATGCCGGGAGCCGACTTCATGCCGGCACCGACCAGGGACACCTTCGCGATGTCGTTGTCGTGCGACACGCCCGTGGCGCCGATCTCGCTGGCGACGCGCGACACGATCTGCTCGGCGTCGCCCATGTCGGCCATCGGCATCGTGAAGCTGATGTCGGTGGTGCCCTGGGTGGAGGTGTTCTGCACGATCATGTCGACGTTCACATTGGCGTCGGCAAGCGGCTCGAACAGCGCAGCGGAGATGCCGGGCCGGTCGGGCACACCGAACACAGTGACCTTTGCTTCGGACATGTCGGTGACGACACCGGAGATGATCGGATCTTCCACAGAAGCCTCCTCGTTGGTGACCCACGTGCCGGGTTCCCAGGTGAATGCGGAACGGACGTGGAGCGGAACGTCGTGATTGCGGGCGAATTCCACCGAGCGCAGGGCCAACACCTTGGACCCGGCGCCGGCCATTTCGAGCATCTCGTCGAAGTGGATCCGGGTGAGCTTGCGAGCTTGGGGGACGATGCGCGGGTCGGCGGTGAACACGCCGGTGACGTCGGTGTAGATCTCGCAGGCGTCGGCACCCATTGCCTGAGCGAGCGCCGACGCGGTGAGGTCGGATGCGCCTCGACCCATCGTGGTGATCTCCTTGTCGGTGCTCACCCCCTGGAAGCCGGCGATCACGCAGACCTTGCCGGCAGCCATGGCCTCGCGCACCCGGTCGCCCTTGACCTCGATGATCTTGGCTTTGCGGTGGGCAGTGTCGGTGATGATGCCCACCTGGCTCCCGGTGAAGCTCACGGCGTCGATGCCGCGATCGGCGAGCGCCATCGTCATCAGCGCAGCGGTCTGACGTTCGCCGGTGGTGAGCAGCATGTCCATCTCGCGGCCGGGTTGCGTGCGCGAGACCGAGTTGGCCAGTGCGATGAGGTTGTCGGTGGCCTTGCCCATTGCCGACACCACGACGATCACGTCGTTGCCGCGCTTCTTGGTGAACGCGACGTTGTCGGCCACCGCCCGAATGCGGTCGGGGTCGGCCACCGAGGTGCCGCCGTACTTCTGGACAATCAGTGCCACGAGGATCGGAGGCTACAAGCCCACACCCGCGCCAACTCGGGAAAATTGTGCGCGGCGCCGACCTGCGGTGCGCACACCGTTGCCTCGGATGCCGGCCGGCTGGACTTCAGGAGCCCTTGACGACGTGCTCGACGACTTCGAAGCTCATCAAGTCGGCGCCCTGGGCAACCGGCTTGCGTGGTGCTTCGCCGTCGGCGGGCTTGTTGCCGTCGGCTTGGCCGCTCCCGTGTCCACGTTCGAAGTCCTGGCTGTTCATCCAGGCCTGGAAGTGCTCCTCGGATGCCCACCGGGTGTACACGAAGTAGCGGCTCTCGCCTTCGGTCGGGCGCAGGAGTTGGAAGTCCTCGAACCCGTCGAACTGTTCGACCATCTTCGCTCGGCCAGCGAACCGACCTTCCAGCTGCGGGCCCATGCCCTCGGGAATGGTGATGGCGTTGATCTTGACGACACTCATGAACCCAAGTGTGCCGTGGTCAGCTCGTCGGCACCAGTTCGGCGAGGATCTCGAAGGCGTCGTACACGTCGATGTACCGGGTGGTCAGCGGCGACAGGCCGAATCGGAGGATGTCGGGGTCGCGCCGGTCGATGATCACCTTGCGGTTGCCGAGTGCCGCATGCAGCTCGTTGGCGTCGGCCCGCCGGATCGCCACGTGGCCCCCTCGCTGGGAGGCGTCCCGTGGGGTGATCGTGTCGAATCCGAACTGGTCGCAGAGGTCGATGGCGAAGCCGGTGAGGTCCCGAGCCTTCTGGGCGATGGCCCCGATGCCTGCTTCGACCGAGAGGCGGATCCCCTCTCGGGCGGCGGTGAGGCCGAGCACGGGTGGCGTGCCGTTGAGCATCCGGCCCACGCCAGATCGTGCGTCGAATGGCCGCTCCATGGCGAACTGGTCGGCCTCCGCGAACCAGCCCCAGATCGGTTGCGTCACGCGCTCGTGGAGCTGTCTTGCGACGTAGACGAAGGCCGGTGCACCGGGGCCGCCGTTGAGGAACTTGTAGGTGCATCCGACCGCCAGTTCCACGCCGGCTCCTGGCAGGTCGAGCTCCAGCACGCCGGCGGCGTGTGAGAGGTCCCACACGGTGGTGGCGCCGGCCTGCCGCGCTCGTTCGGTCTCCGCGGCGATGTCCGCAACTGCAGCGGTGCGGTAGTCGACGAGCGATCGAACGACGACGTGGACCCCTTCGAGATCGCCGAGCCCGCGTCGCACGGCGCACCCTCGCAGCCGTGCGATCCCTTCCACCACGTAGCGGTCGGTCGGGAAGTCGGCCTCGTCGATCGCGATCACGCGCCGGTTCGCCACGAGGTCGAGAGCGACGTTGATCTGCTGGAAAAGGCCGACCGTGGTCGATTCGTGCACGGCGACCTCGCCCGGCCTGGCGCCGAGCAGCGGTGCCAATTCGTCGCCGACGGTGAGCGCCAGATTCAACCAATCGTGCTCCCACCACGACGTGATCAGATCGGACGACCACTGATCGACCACGCGATGCAATGCGTCAACAGCGCGCTTCGGGGTGCGACCGAGCGAGTTGCCATCGAGGTAGATCAGCTCCGGGTCGGCGATCACGAACTCGTCACGCCACGCCGCAAGCGGGTCGTCGACGTCGAGCAGGACGGCATCGTTGCGTTCGATCACCCGCCAACTCTGCCACGCGAGACATCTGGCGGTTCCGCCCCGCCGCCCGCCGCCGGCCCCAAGTCCGAAATTGCCCCCAATCGTGACGCTCACCGTCACGATTGGGGGCAATTTCGGGTGGTTAGTCAGCGAGGCCGATGAAGCTGGCGTGGCGGACGAAACCGTCGTTGGTGAACTCGGCGATCGCGATCGTTGCGCGCAGCGTCGGTTCGATCCACGTGGCGGTTCGGGCGATCGCCGGAGGTGGGGGAGGCTCGAACGGGCAGTCGGCTGCGATCAGGGGGCGGAGTCGAGTGGTGAGGTGGGCCAACGCGCGCTCGTCGAATCCCGTGCCGACCCCGCCGGCGAACGTGAGGCCAGCGGGTGTCGGCCGGCCCACCAGCAGGGCGCCGAAGGTGCCGGCCCGATTGCCGACGCCAGTGGTGAATCCACCGACGACGACGTCGACCACGGTCCGATTCTTGATCTTGCGCCACTCCTTCGACCGGCCCCCAGGGCGGTACGGCGAGTCCACTCGCTTGGCCATCACGCCTTCGAGGCCCTGCGCTGCCGTCGCCGCAACGAGCGCGCCGCCGTTGCCGACACTGAACGACGGCACCGTCCAGTTGTCGGCGGGTTCCACGAGTTGGTCGAGCAGCCGGCGTCGATCGAGGTACGCCAAGTCGATCGTGTCGATGCCATCGACTTGCAGCACGTCGAAGAACTGGATCACCGCCTGGCGGTCCGACCCGACCCCGCTGCGTTGCACGAGGTCGAAGCGCGGTCGGCCGTCGTCGTCGAACACGATCAGCTCGCCATCGAGAATCGCCGAGGCCGCGTTCACCGATGTCGAGAGGTCAGCGAACTCGGGCCACCGGGCGGTGACGTCGTGGCCGGCCGTGCTCTGCAAGCGGATGGAGCCGCCGGCGACGTGCACGATGGTGCGGTAGCCGTCCCACTTCACCTCGAATGCCCAGTCGTCGCCGTCGGGCACCGCGCCGCTGGAGCCCATCGTGGCCTTCATCGGCAGGACGGGGAAGTGGAGTGGCACCCTGGCTCAGCTGTCAGGGAGGCGGCTCGACAACACGCCATCGGCTTCCAGTGTGTCGAGGCGCACGTCGTCGTAGCCCAGTAGTTCGCGCAGCACGGCGCGGTTGTCCTCGCCTCGATACCTCGGCAGGCCGGACACCCCGACATCGGGCGACGCACTGAATCGCCACGGAACATTCGGCACGCGGATCGTGCCGCCGCCACGGTCATCGACGTCGACGACAGCGCCACGTTCGCGGGCCCAGTCGGTGTCGGTCAGCTCACCGGGTTGGCGCACCCGGCCGACGGCGAGCTGGTGCATCGAGAACTGCTCTTCGAACGTGGCTGCGTCGGGCACGGTGGCTGCGTGGTCGCGGATGATCGTGCGGAGCACGTCGAAGTTCGCGAGCCGAGTGGCGACATCGACGAATCGGGGGTCGTCGGCGAGTTCCGGCTGGCCCATTGCGGCGATGAAGAACTCGAAGGTGCCCCGCTCGGCCGGGTGGCCGCTCACCACCAGCGACTCGCCGTTGGCGACGGTGAGCACGAGGTAGTCGCCGGGGCGGAAGCTGCGAATCCACTGCGGGTCGTCGTGCCCGTCCCAGAGAGAGTCGTGGAGATGCTCGTTGACGTACAACATCGTTTCGGCCATCGACACGTCGATCCACTGTCCCTCACCCGTGTGCTCGCGCTGGTACAGCGCCGCGAGGATCGCCGATGCGGTCTCCAGCGAGGTGTACACGTCGGCGTGGCTGTGGGGATCCTTGGCGAGTTCGCCGCCCCGGGCATTGCCCTGGGACGCCACGATGCCGGTCTCGGCCTCGACGACGGGTGCGTACGCACGGCGCTTCACCCACGGCCCGGTCTGGCCGTACCCGGAGATCGACGCGTAGACCAAGCGGGGATTGCGCGCTCGAACGGTGTCGGCGTCGAGTCCGAGTCGTGCCATCACGCCGGGCCGATAGTTCTCGACGAGGACGTCGGCGTGTTCCGCGAGCCCCAGCAGTATGTCGGCGCCTTCCGGCGTGGCGAGGTCGAGACTCAGGTTGCGCTTGCCGACGTTCTGCTGAACGAAGTAGCTCGACAGCCCGTTGCGCCGAGGCGTGGCGAACCGGGTGAGGTCACCAGCGGGTGGTTCGATCTTGATCACGTCGGCGCCCATGTCGGCGAGCATCCGCGTGCAGTGCGGCCCGGACAGCACCCGGCTGAGGTCGAGCACCCGGATCCCCGAGAGTGGCCGGCCGGTCGTGGAGGAAGACGTCACGGCCCCATCGTGCCCGCCCACCCTGCGGTTCCCCCAGCCCGGGTCCCGCGGAACCCACGTGGGTTCCCGGAGACCCGGGCTCGGGGAACCGAGATCGGATCGGGCACACTCGATCGATGCCCAATGATTCAGCTCCCGACTTGGCTCCACTCGCCGGGCAGGCCGCCCTCGTCACCGGCGGGGGATCGGGGATCGGACTCGCCTGCGCTCGTGCGCTCGTCGCCGATGGTGCCGCTGTGGTGCTCGCCGCGCGCAACGCCGATCGGCTCACGATCTCGGCTGAACAGCTCCGTTCGGAGTTTCCCGGGGCCGTCGTGTCCACGGTGTCGTGTGACGTGACCGACGAAGCAAGCGTGGAGGCGGCGTGCGCCGAGGCCGCAACCGTGGGGCCGTTGCGCATCGTGGTGGCCAACGCCGGCACCGGCTCCGCCGGCCCGTTCCACCTCACGTCGCTCGACGATTGGAACTCGGTGCTTGCCACCAACCTCACCGGTGCGTTCCTCACGATGAAGCATTCGGTGGCGCACCTCGCAGCCAACGGGGGCGGGTCGATCGTCGCGATGTCGTCGATCGCTGCGGTGTCGACGCACCGCTACATGACGCCGTACAACGTGTCGAAGGCAGGCCTGGAGATGCTCGTGCAGCAGGTGGCCGACGAACTGGGCTCGTCGGGGATCAGGGCCAATGCGGTGCGGCCGAGCCTGGTGCCCACCGACATCTCGGCCGGCCTCACTGCGAGCCCCGACATCGTCGAGGACTATCTCGAACAGATGCCGCTGCATCGCCTGGGGACCACTGACGACATTGCGTCACTCGTACGGTTCCTCGCCGGCCCGGAGAGTTCGTGGATCACCGGCATGTGCATCAGCGCCGATGGTGGCCATCACCTGCGGCGAGGTCCCAACCTCCACGGTGTGATGGAGATGGTCTTCGGCGATCAGCTCGCACCCCCCGGCCCGCCCAGCGACTGATCGTGGGTTCCCCGAGCCCGGGTCTCGGGGAACCCACGCCGGTTCCGCGAGACCCGGGCCGCGGGGACCTTGCGGCGGGCGTCACAGTGGAACGGGTGGACCTGGCGGTATGTTTGGCGGCTGGCACTGGTCGAGATACGACTGGTGAGCGCATTCGGATTCTTTGTTGCTCCGGTCTTGCGCTGTTGAGCTACATAGAGGAGTCCCCCCAATGACGATCATCGACGACACGCCACGCGCCACGTCCCCCGACGCTGCTGACGAAGCAGTTTCCTTCCGCGACCTCGGCCTGCCCGATGTCATCGTGCATCGCCTCGAGAGCCAGGGCAAGCACACTGCATTCCCGATCCAGGCTGCGGTCATCCCCGACGCCCTCGCTGGGCGCGACGTTGCCGGCCGTGCACCCACCGGCTCCGGCAAGACGCTCGGCTTCGGGCTCCCGCTCGTTGCTGGTCTCACTGATGCCCGCCCGAAGCGCCCCGTTGCACTGGTGCTCGCACCCACCCGCGAGCTCTTGCCTGGGGCAACGCCCAGGAACTGGTATGCCGGACGCATGCTTTTGGCCGAAGGCCATATTCAAAGGAGCGACACATTGAATATGGCCTTCGGCCAATCGCCGTGATTCGGATAACATTCCTGGGGCGTTGCCCCAGCTACGGTGAGATTAGGCCTTCGGCCAACTGGAACCCGAAGACGATATCACC
>CAVQST010000015.1:0-39605 GCA_963716075.1 Ilumatobacteraceae bacterium
CCGTACCTTTACGGCGGCACGAACCCGGTGCTCTTATCCGACCCGACCGGGCTGGATCCCGACACGTCAGGAACTGTTCGGGCAGCCGCAAAGGCGAACGGGATGTGCACATACTCAGCTCGGGTCTCTGGCGGAAACGTTTGCGGCGCAAACAACGTCTACTACGGCACGGTGAGCAGGCCACCCGTGGGATCTGGCAGGAGGCCATCCCGGTCTCTACCTTCGACCGTCACCCCAGGGATGCCTTCCGCACCCCCATGCGCTTCACTCGGTCCCAGCGCATCCTCATGCTCAGGACCGGTAGCGCCTCACTCCGATCCCCATGTGACCGGTTCGGCCGGAGCCAACTCAAGCCTTGACCGCATCGTCCGCGGGCCTCTGGTTAAGCAGGCGAGCCTAGGCGGGTCTGCACGTGCGCTGTGCTACCTGGCAGGGATTCGATGCACGTACGATGGGGGTGCGTCTGGTCCCGACGTGATCGACGCAGTCGCTCGAGGCCATCTGATCGATTGGTCGCATGCCACGGCGGTGTACGCGTGTGGTTCGTCGGCATCAGGTATGCCGGTGACCTGTGTGGACTCTCAGAGGGTCCCGAGTCGCCAGCCTGCGGACGCCGTAACAATCGGTCGCTACATCTTCTGCCAGGACCAATGCAAGGATAACTTGTTGCTCGCGCACGAATTCGTCCATGTTCAACAGTTTGAGATCAATGGTGATCAGCAGGCGGTCAACTACCTGATCGTGTTCGCCATGGACGGTTATAGGGGCAACATCTACGAACAAGAGGCTTACAACGTTCAGAACTTCATGAGATCGGCCTGGGGTTCGTGAGGGTAGCGCAGGGCGCGTGCGCGATGCTGTTGATGGGGATCGTTTCCTGCAGTCCCCAACTTGGGGCGCCAGATTCTGGTGTCGCCTATCGCTTTACAAATGGCTGTGGTACCAGCGTCTCGGTTACGCCATCCGCAGGCGGCATCACCGAAACCCTTGCGGAAGGCGAGGCCACCGTGTTCCGAGGCCTTGACGAGTTTGTAGGCCAGAGCACTTTTGTGATTTCTCTGCCCGGAAGCACAAGTGAGGTGTTGCTCACTCCGGCCGCTTCCGACGTTGAGCTGAGCGGAGACCTGTGCCCATTGATGCAGGATTGATCAGAGCCTCCACCAGACCCGGGGCGCTTCAGAGCGACCGGAGTCCAGGTGATGGGGGCGTTGTTGGTACCAGCGCAGGGTGGACAGATGGTTGAGGCTCTGTTCACCGCGGCTCGTGGATTGACGGGAATGGCAGCCAATGCGGGATGTTGAGGGTTCCGTGAGGTGAGCCCCTCGTAGTGGTCCAGTCGTTGTGCGACTCTGTTGCCCGGATGTTCCGGGCAGGAAGAATCGGCAACGACATGACATCGAACAAGCGCCGGCGGCACACGCCGGATCAGATCATCCGCAAGCTCGCCGAGGGCAACAAGCTCCTCGCCGTCGGGCCAGGAACTCGACGAGGTGTGCCGGCACCTGGAGATCGCCGAGTCGACGTGGCATCGCTGGCTGGCCCAGTACGGCGGCATGAAGGCCAACGACGCCAAACGGCTCAAAGAACTCGAGGCCGAGAACGCCCGGCTCAAGAAGCTGGTCGCCAACCAGGCCCTCGACATCGACATGCTCAAGGAGATCTCGGCGGGAAACTTCTAACCCCGAACCGCAAGCGCAGCGCCGTCAAGGCGCTGCGCGACCGGTTCGGGGTGTCTGAACGACGCGCCTGCACCGTGGTCGGCCTGCACCGCTCCACGATGCGCCTGGCCCCGCCACCGATGCACCACCGAGGAGGCCGAGCTGCGGGCCTGGCTGCGCAAGTTCTCCACCGACCGGCCCCGCTGGGGATGGCGGCGGGCAGCCAAGATGGCCCGCCGAGCGGGCTGGCAGGTCAACAACAAGCGCATCCGCCGGCTGTGGCGCGAGGAGGGCCTGCGAGTCCCGCAGCGCCGCACGCAAGAAGCGTCTGACCGGCATCGGTGTCGTCAGTCGGGGCGATGTCACCGATCCGACCGAACGTGATCTGGGCGATGGACTTCCAGTTCGACACCACCGCCGATGGCCGCACCCTGAAGATGCTCAACGTGATCGACGAGTTCACCCGCGAAGCACTGGCGATCGAGGTCGATCGCTCCATCGACGCCGACGGCGTCGTCGCCGTCCTGGATCGCCTGGCCCTGCAGCATGGTGCGCCGGCCTACGTGCGCTTCGACAACGGTCCGGAGTTCGTCGCGCACGCCGTCAACGACTGGTGCCGATTCAACAGCACCGCTTCGCTGTTCATCGACCCCGGCTCACCATGGCAGAACGCCTGGATCGAATCGTTCAACGGCCGACTGCGCGACGAGCTGCTCAACGTCGTGGCGCTTCGACTCGCTCCTGGAAGCCCGGGTGATCATCGAGGACTGGCGCCGCGACTACAACGCCAACCGACCCCACTCCGCCCACGGCGAGCTCACCCCAACCGAGTTCGCTCTACAGTGGACCACGACCCACCAACCCCAAGCCGCATAGCGACTGGACCACCAAACGGGTCCCCCTCATCCGATCGGCTGCTTGTGGCGTTGAGGGATGCGATTGTTGCCGGTGACCTGAGGTTGCAACGGGTTGCGTGGTGGCGAGTGGCCCTCGTCAGGGTGTGGTGGTGGGTTTGGCCATCCGGGCTTTTGGCTGTTGCGGCTATTGGTTTCGTCATGGCGAGAGCCGAAGCGCGTGGTCGGTTGGAGTTGTCGGTGTGGTTGTTCGCGATCATCTTTACGGTGGGAATGGCCGTGTTGGTTGTCATGTATCGCAGGTCGCAGCCTCGTGACGTGCTGTGTCGGCTTGCGCTACCGGGTCGGCTGGTCACCTATGCCAAGCTGGCAAGCCGGGGCGTGATCGAACCGCGAGTACTGTCGACTCCGGTCGTGTTTCTGCCCGATCAGGGTGGTCTTGGACTTCGAGAGGGTGAAGGCGTCGTGCGACTGCGCGAGCTGGGCGTTGTTCTCGAGTTGTCCTGTAGCCCAGGTGGCAGGATCGGATGGTGCTCGGTCTACTTCGCTGGCGCTGCCGACCGGGCTTCGTGCGCTGGACGCATCAAAACTCCACGGCGACTGCACCTGTTTGAGCTTGCCGATGCTGCATCCGACGGGAGTGCTGGAGGCGTGTGACGCAGCTCCTCATTCTGGCGAAGCCCAGGCCATGGCTCGCTGGAGGGCCGAGCGTGCCTGCGATCCCACTCGCGCTGCGCAAGGTCAGGCGGTGGATCATCCGTGCCGAGCACATCGACGTGAGCCTCCCTGATCGCGTCGTCGCGCACAATGGAAGCCCGAGAGCGGACCGCCAACTTGCGAGCGAGCGTCGACATGCCGGTTGCAGGTCGCCCGTTCACCGAGACGACCCACCCGACAACGCGCGCGGCCAGCGGGATGAACAGGTAGCGCTCATCGGCACTTGCGATCGATGATCGCAGGGTGGGGCCCCACTCGATAATCACGGGCGCGTGCGCTCCGGTCCGCGCCACAGATCCGGCGAAGTGTGGGACGTGCGACCGGCGATTTGATAGCGCATAATCACCGTCCACGATCGGCTGGGAGCCGCCACGCTCACACGATCACCGCAGGTAGAGCAGCTGATCGTGTCGGCTTCTGCTGCGGGGCGTCGCATTGCGCGCGCTGCGCCCTCTGGTCGACGCGGCTGCGAGGCTCTGATCGTTCTCGCCCGACCACGATGCTTGACACGATCACCCCAGGTAGAGCCTCAGATCGTGTCTGCCTTTGCCACAGACCGTCGAGCAGTCGGAGCGCGCTGCCGTCGAGGTGCGCATGCTGTGCGCGAGGGGCCTTTCGCTCGTGGCGGGCTCGTTCGTAGCAAGTTTCGCCCGTCGCCGGCCCTGTGTGGTCCGCTGTCGGGCTCGGTGGGCTCGTTTGCGTGTCGTGCTGGGCGGTCCGCCTCGCCAGATCGGGTGCCGTCGGGGGCCGGCTTCGGGGGTCGTGCGCGCGGGCGGTGGGAGGGCATACACCTTTGCAGGTTCCTCTTACGAGGAACCTGGACGCGACTGAGCCGCCGGCCGGTCGAGAGCCGATCGGGTCGTCAGGTTTCCCGTTCAGGGAAACCTGCAAGGGTGTATGCCCTCCCAACGCCCGCGCGCACGACCTGCCGGACCCGACCTCCGACGAGACACGACCCGACGAGGCGGGCCTCCCCGAACAACGCCGGGGCCTCGCACGACCCACCCGCCCGAGCCCGCCGCACCTCGGGCCGAAACTCACACGACCGAACGGAGCCGGAGCTCGCCAGCCCAACGCTGACGACCAGCGCAGGCAAATCCCGCAGCACCGGGCCGGCCGCCGCGACCGGCGGCAGACCCAACTTGTCCCGTTCGACGACGGCGACGGCCTTTACACGGCGTAGGGGAGGACACCGAGTGCTCCCCAGCCCGACGGAGGAGCACGATGAGTATGAGACCCAACCCGGCGACGATGACGGTGACCCAGACGGCAACGGTGCTCGGCATCTCACGTTCGAGCGCCTACGAGTGCGTTCGTCGAGGTGTCATTCCGTCGCTCCGCCTCGGGCGACGAATCGTCGTTCCGACGACGGCCATCGAGGCGCTGCTGGATTCGACAGCACCCACCGCAGCCCGCGACACGAGCGTCGAGATCTGACGGCGGAGCGAACCCGCTATTCGAAGAGCCCGGCGATGCGGCCAGCGCTCTCACGACGAACGGCTTGCGGGACATGCGAGTAGATGTCCATCGTGACCGCAATCGTGGCGTGGCCGAGCTGCTCCTGAACGACCTTCGGATGCACCCCGGCCTCGAGCGCGGTGGTCGCCATGGTGTGCCGTACATCGTGCAGCCTGATCTTCGGGACATCCACACGACCGATCGCTGTTGCGAACATCTTGGTGAGGCGCTGGGGCAGCAGCGGTTTGCCGACCTCGTCGACGAACACGTAGCCGGACTCCCCCCACGCCACGCCGGCGGCGTCACGTTCCTGTCGTTGGCGTTCCTGATGATCGGTCAGCACGGCAACGGTCGAAGGGGCGAGAAGGAGTTGCCGTTGGCTCCGTGCCTTCGGCGTGGTCGTAACGGTCTGCTTGCCGGCAGTCGTGCGTTGCTGCGCAATCGTCAGCGTGGCCGCGTCGAGGTCGACGTCACTCCAACGGAGACCCGCCAGCTCTCCTCGGCGCATCCCGGTGTGCAGCGCCAGCGCCCACAGTCCTCGAAGACGGTCGTCGGTCAGCGAATCGAGGAAACGACGCGCCTGCGTCGAGGTCCAGACCGTCATCTCGTGATGCTCACCTTTCGGCACCCGTACCGAACTCACCGGGTTGGCCGGCAGCACATTCCAGCGAACGCCATCGGCGAGGGCACGGTGCAACACCCGATGGGCAAGCTTGACCGAGTTGACCGCCAACGGTGCGCCGTCGCGCCGACCGTGATCGAGCAACTCACCGTGCCAGCGCTTGATGTCCATCGGCGACAGCTCGGCCAGGCGTTTGGAACCGAGGTAAGGCAACACGTACCGCTCGACCACTTCGCCGTAGTTCGTCCATGCTGTCAACGCCACCTCGGGCTTGATCGTGTCGATCCACACCTCGAGGAAATCGCGAAGGGTTTGCTTCGACGGCGCCACGTACGTGCCGTGCTGGAGGCCGGCAAGCGCATCGTTCAACGCGGCCTGTGCTTCGCGCTTCGTCGCGAAGTTCCCGACCTGTCGCTGACGGCGCTTGCCGCTGTCGTCGTATCCCAGGTCGAGGCGATAGCTCCACGAGCCACCCGATGTCCGGGGCTTGCGCAGCGTGCCCTTCATACGTCTACGTTAGTGCTTCGTGGACACTTCGTGGACATTAGACCGATTCACCATCGAGCGCTGCAGCCGAAAAGGGCCTCTACGCTGCGATGATCTTGGAGCCGGGTGCGAGGATCGAACTCGCCACCTCATGATTACAAATCAAGTGCTCTACCAACTGAGCTAACCCGGCGTGGTGGGACAGATTACCGCCCTACGTCGTCGTGGGCGCTGGCACACGTCGCGAGACCGTAGATACCCGGTTCTCCGATCAGGATGGGCGACCGACACGATGCAAACCTCAGCTCATCCAACTGCCGGCCACTCGGAGACGTCAGGCACATGGGGAGCAAGCACGGCCGTGAGCGTGGTGTCGGCGCGACGGATCACGTCGGCGGTGAACAGACCCGCGTGACAGTCGGAGACATCGCGACGAGCCGGGTCCCACCACTGGCTCGCCCACAGGTGGACGCTGAACGCCGGGGACAGATCCAGGGTCGATGACGTCAACAGGGAGCGGAGTCCGTCCGCGTCGGGCGACACCGGATAGAACGACTCGGAGGGTTCGATGCGCACGCCATCAGGCGTAGCAGCAGCCAGTTCGGCAGCCAGGAATCCGGCGGGCTCGCCCGCGGCGGCTCCGGTGCGATCGGCCAGGGCGGATCGCCATGCAGCCGCAAAGTTCGAGCCCGGCTGCGACATCATCAGCGCGCTGCACAGCGACGGGCGAGCAGTTCCGGTGTCGTCGCCGGGGACCCCTGCCGGAGCGATGACGAATGGTTCGTCCCACATCGTGTCCGGTACCGGGCGCAGGAACACGGTGTCGATGTCGGCGCACATTCCACCGTGGGCACTCAATGCGTCGAGGCGCACCTCGTCGAGCGGGCCACCCACACGTTGGAGGGTGACGCGGGCACGGGCACGGTCCCACCACACCCCGAACGGAAGTGCATCGCAGTGCACGATGATCTCGTCGGGCCGAACCACTTCGCGACACGTCTCGATCGCGAGGTAGTGGAGCAGGTGGAACGGTTCGAGTTGCGGCCGGAGGCCGTACACGAAGTGCACGAGCTTGCGGCGGGCCATCGGTAGGATCGTACGTTCTTCGACGAGGTGGGACGATGCACGACAAGCCGAACCGACGCACGGATCTCGACGTCACCGAGGTCGAGGACGGCCTCGTCGTCTTCGACCCGACCTCCGACCAGGTCCACTACCTCGACCCGATTGCGTCGATGATCTTCCTGTACTGCGATGGCACGCGCACCATGCAGACGCTGGCCGAGCTCGCCCAGCGCGTGTACGAGCTCGATGCGGCACCGGTCGACGACGTCAGCGATGCGGTCTCGACCTTCTCCGACCAGGGGCTGCTGCGATAGATCCCGTCGAGTTCCAGATCCTGAGCCACCAGTACTCGGTTGCAGTCGACGACCGCCGTGTCCTCGAACACCTCGGGTACCTGCTGGCGCTGCCCGAGCAGGACATCACACCGACCGAATCGACCGCTTGGGCAGTCATCGGGGACGGGCCGTACGTCATTGCCGAGAACGGCGACCGGCTGACCGAGGTGGCGACGCCCGACGACGTGCTGTTCGTGATCTACCAGCGCGCTCACGGCCGCGTGCACGAGCGACTCACCCTTGCCGGCTGGCGAGCACTGCACTCGGCCACCATCGACATCGACGGCAGACGGATCGCTCTGGTCGGCACGAAGGGAGCGGGCAAGTCGACACTGGCGTCGGCCGCGCTGCTCGACGGCCACGAGGTCGGCGGTGACGAGGTGCTGTTCATCCGAGGCGAACAGTCGCTGCCCCACCCTCGACCGTTTCACCTCAAGCCAGGCACCTTCGACGTGCTGGTCGGACTCCCCGATCGCTCGTACCTCCCCGCAACCGGAACCGGGGACGGAACGGTGTACGCCTTCGAACCGTCGATGCACGGATGGACACGAACGATCGACGTTGCGCCCCTCGATGCGATCGTGCTGGTACGCCCCGAACGTTCGCCGACGCCCCACATCACGCCGATCGGCGCGGGTCGGGCCCTCCCACGGCTCCTCGCCGAGTTCTTCACCCAGCCCGAGGACTCTGCAACCCGGGTCCACGACGCAACGGCGCTGCTGTCGCGCCTCGACGTGGTCGACCTGCTCCCTGGCCATCCCACCGCAACGATCGCGGCAGTGCGTGCCCACTTCGAATGATCGTGACGCGTCAGCGACTCGTCGAAGCCGCCTCTGCTAGTGTTTCGGGCACCTGAGCGAAGGACGGATGAATGAACAACGACGAGATCGACCAAATCCTCGAGGGTGCCGACGCCGACCGACGCAGCTTCCTCAAGCGAGTGGCGTTCGGAGCTGCCTTCGCCGCCCCGGTGGTCACCACGTTCTCGATGACCGGCTTTGGAGCAGGCGCCCCGTCCGCATTCGGCGCGAACACCAGCGGAGTGGGCGGCAACACCCACGGCTCGAACACCGTCACCATCATCGACAAGCCCGGGCCGGTTCACGGCTCGAACGTCTAGCTCACGCGACCACCTGCACACCGACCACGAGCACCCACTGATGCGTCTCTCGGCGTGTCTGATCGTTCGCGACGAGTCCGGGTTCCTTCCTGGGTGTCTGGCATCGATCCAGTCAGTCGTCGACGAGATCGTCGTGGTCGACACCGGCTCCACCGACGACACCGTCGCCATCGCTGCGTCCTACGGATGCCGAGTCCTGCACCATCGGTGGCGCAATGACTTCGCGACGGCGCGCAACGTCGCCCTCGACGCCGCGACCGGCGACTGGATCCTCTACATCGATGCCGACGAACGCGTCGACCACGCCGGTGACCTCAGTGCGCTCGACGATCCCGAGGCCGTCGCCGGACTCGTGCGCTTCACGGTGGCCACCGGGCTGACGCCGTACTGGGAGTACCGCCTGTTCCGGAATCGGCCGGACATCAGATTCCGCGGGGCAATCCACGAGACGATGGTGCCGGACATCAGACGGCTGGTCGAGGTCGGCGGGTGCACCGAGGTCCGCACCGATCTTGCAATCGTGCATCTCGGCTACGACGGCGACCTCGACGCGAAGCACCGACGGAACCGACCGATCCTGGAAGCGGCCGTGCAGGCGACCCCCGACCGCGCGTACCTCTGGAACGAACTCGCACGAGCGCAGATGGGCCTCGGGCAGCTCGAGAACGCCCGAGACTCACTGGCTTCCGCGCGTCTCGTGGCCCTCGCAAGCGGTGGCCGGCCGATCGACGCACTGGTGTGGTGTGCGCTGGTGAACGAGGCACTCGGCCGAGATGCGTCCGAAGCCGCAGAACATCTCGCGGAGGGTCTCGCGCTGTATCCCGACAACCCCCAGCTGCGGTGGATGTCTGCGCTCCTCGCCCTCTCCCGTGGCGAGACGACAGCGGCCCGCGAAGTCGCGGCCGAGTTGCTCGAGGTGACGCCGGAGACCATGGTCGACACCTGTCTCGCCTTCGACACCCGCACGTTCCGATCCTGGCCGATGGCCCTCATCGGATCGTCATGGTTCGCTGACGGCGACTACCGACGCGCGGCTGAATGGTTCGCAGCAGCAGAGCAGGCCGAACCGGCCGAACCCGCACACCGCATCCGGCGCATTGCCGCCGAGACGCGAGCCGGACTGCAGTCGTGAACGACCAGGCAATGCCTCGGGCAGCCGACTTCCTGGTCGACGTCATCGCCGGCAGCCGTCCCCCGCGGTCGCATCCGGAGTGGGACGCCGTCCTCGCTGTTGCACAGTCGCACCAACTCATGGCGTGGCTGTGGTGGTCCGCTCGCCGGCACGACCTGCTTCAGCCGGTTCCGGCGCCGCTTCGGTCGGTGCTCGTCGACCCCGACCGTCAGCCGGTCGCTTCACTGCTCGAAGCAACGTGGGAACACCAACAGCGTCGAACCGATGACCTCCTCGACCAACTCGACGACGTCATCTCACTGCTTCAGGGGGCTGGGATCCGGATCGTGCTGCTCAAGGGCGCCGCATTGCAGACGCTCGACGTCTTCCCGAATCGAGCCTGCCGGGCAATGACCGATCTCGACCTGCTCGTGGCGCCGGGCGATGCGCACGGCGCTGCGGCCCTGCTCCAGACGATCGGGTACCGGCCGATCGATCAGCGCCACGTGGTCATTCCCGCCAATCATCACGGCGTGCCACTGCGCAATCCCACCCGCTTCGGTTCGATCGAGCTGCACACCGAGCCGCTCGACGCACGATGGGCCGCGGCCCTCCCGGCGACGCAGGTCCGCACCTCCGCAACGGAGATGTCCTGGCGCAGCCACACGATCACCATCCCGTGCGCCTCCGATCTGGTGATTCATGCGCTCGCACACAGCTACGAAGCCGACAGCAACCGTCGGCGATGCCGTATCGATCTCCGCACCGAACTCGACGTGCATCAACTCCGCAACACCCACGACATCGACGACGAGCGCGTCAGAAGGTCGTTCGAACGTCTCGGCCGCACCCGAACCGTGGACCTCCATCATGAAATCCAACGCCACCTCTTCGATCGGCGAGGACCACGCCCAACGATCGCCGCCAGGGGGTGGTGGACAGCGGCGCGCTACCTCGACGATCACCCCGAGACCTCCGATCGGGCCCTGGCACTCGTCCGGGCGTTGCCGCCGGTGGGGAGCGATCGACTCCGGGGCGTCTACGGAGAGGGATCGATGCGTGAGTTGCGGCAACGTCGACGCACCGACATCGTCGGCCGAGTGCGTGCCGTGCCTCAGCGTGCAGCGAGGCGGGCGCGAGCGACCTCGTAGAGCGCGATCGCCGCAGCGGTCGACACGTTCAACGAGCTGATCCGTCCGGCCATGGGAATGCTCACGATTGCATCGCACCGCTCACGGGCGAGCCGTGACAGCCCCGCCCCCTCGGCGCCGAGCACCACGCAGATCGGCTCCACGGCGAGGGGACCGATGTCGTAGAGATCGCGATCGGCACCGTCATCGAGGCCCACGACCCAGATCCCGCGATCCTTGAGTTGTTTCAATGTCGCAGGCAGTCCCGGGATCAAGGCGATCGGGACGTGTTCGACGGCGCCGGCCGATGCCTTGGCAACCGTGGGTGTGACGTGGACGGAACGGTGTCGCGGCAGCAGCACACCGCTCACGCCGGCGCCCTCGCAGCTGCGGATGATCGCCCCGAGGTTGCCGGGGTCGGTCACCCCATCCACGGCGACGAGGAACGGCGGCGCCGACCGGCCTGCGCCGCCCGGTCCGCGAGCGCCGATCAGCGTGCCGAGGTCGGCCTCGGGGAGCTCTGCCGCATGCGCGAGCACACCCTGCGGGGCCTCGCTACGGGCCTCCCGTTCCAGCTTTGCCTTGGCCACGTACAGCAGCACAATGCGTCGAGCCGCGGCGATCTCCACGATGTCGGCCACGCCGGGATCGCCTTCGAGTTCGGCACTGATCCACACCTCGTGCACCTTGCGGCGCTCGGCCATCAAGAGCTCGCGAACCGCCTGACGACCTTCCACCTGGCGTCCGCCGAGCCCCTTGGCGGCGCCCGCGCTGCCCATCGAACCGTGCGAGCCCCCTGCGCCACCTCGACTCGATCCGCCACGCCCGCCGCCGCCATCGCGGCCGCCCTTGGCGCCACGCGACGGGCTCGAGCTGCGACCCGATCGGTCGCCATCGCCCGATCGAGCCCGAGACGACCCACTCGAGGACGTACCGCTCGACGTGTTCGGATTCGGACCGCGACGGCCCGGTGTGGAACGGCGACCGCTCATGACGGATCCCCTGATCGATGGATCAGTGCAGTTGCGAAACACACGACACCCTCTTCGCGGCCGATCGCCCCGAGCTGCTCGGCCCGGTTGCCCTTGACGCTCACGGGGGCGCCAACCGCGGCGGTGAGATTGCGTTGCATCTCGTCACGGTACGGGGCGATCTTCGGGCGTTCGCACACGACAGCACAATCGATGTTCGACGCTCGCCAACCGTCCTCGGCCAGCATGGAGACCACGTGACGCAGCAGTGCCATCGAGTCGGCATCCGACCAGCGATCGTCGCTGTCGGGAAAGTGCATCCCAATGTCACCGAGGCCCGCCGCACCCAGCAACGCATCGGCACAGGCGTGAGCCACTGCGTCGGCGTCGCTGTGGCCCTCGAGGCCGATCACCCCGTCGAAGTGGCAGCCGCCGAGCACCATGATCCGTTCCGGATCGGTGCTGAATCGGTGGACGTCGAACCCCTGCCCGACACGCAGTTCCATGGCATTCATCGGCTGTCTCCCATCTCCGCTCGAATTTCGGCTCGGGCCCACACGAGGTCGTCGGGCACCGTGATCTTGCGGTTGCGGGCGTCGCCAGCGACCACGACCACACGTCCGCCGGCTGCTTCCACCAGTGTCGCGTCGTCGGTGGCGTCGCCGTCGCCTTCGTGCGCCCGGCGCAGTACATCTGCCCGGAACGCCTGGGGGGTCTGCACCGCCACGAGCGATGCCCGGTCGGGCGTTGCCACCACCCGGCCGTCGCCGTCGATCACCTTGATGGTGTCGGCCACGGCGATGCCCGGCACTGCGGCGTCAGCCCCTGCCGCAACGGCACCGATCACGCGCTCGTAGAGCGCTGTGTCAGCGAGCGGTCGGGCGGCGTCGTGCACGCAGATGATCGTGGCCGACGCAGGGACTGCTGCCAGTCCGGCCCGCACGGACTCGCTGCGCGTGGCGCCGCCTGGCACGGCGCGCTCGCGTTCGGCGTCGGCAGGGGGAACCACGACCACCACGCCGTCGCATACCTCACCCGCCACTGCCACCGATCGGTCGATCACCCGGGTGGCGCCGAGCGCCTCGTACTGCTTGGGCGTGCCGAACCGCGTGCCACTTCCGCCTCCGACGACGATCGTCCATGTCTGCTGGGCAATGGGCACAACGGCGCAGGGTAGTACCGTGACCGATGTCATGGCTCACGAAGAGATCCTCGCCCGCACCGACTTCTTCGCCGATGCGGCCCCGGATGCGTTGCACCGGATCGCCGCAGCGGGTCACGAACGGCACCTGATCCGCGGCGACATGCTCTTCAACGAGGGGGATCCTCCCGAGGCGTTGTACCTCGTGCTTCGTGGCCGCCTCGCCATTGCGCTGGCCAACCCGATCGACCGACGCGAAAGCGTCGTTGCGTTGATGGAGCCAGGCGACCTGTTCGGCGAGATGGGAATGCTCGACGACGGACCCCGTTCGGCCATGGCGAGAGCGCTCGAGCCCACCACGGTGCTGTCGATCCCGTACGCCGATGTCCTCTCGATGTTCGACGAGAACCCGAAACTGTTGTGGAACGTGGCGCGCCTGCTGGCGCAACGAATCCGCGTCACCGACGAAGCGCTCGCCGATTCAGTGTTCCTCGATGTCACGGGACGAACGGCGAAGCGGCTGTTGGAGTTGGCCGATGGCACCGACGAGTTCACGCTGCCGGTCACTCAAGAAGAGCTGGCCGGCATGGTCGGTGCGTCGCGAGAACGGGTGAACAAGGCCATTGCCAGCTTCATCCGCCTGGGGTGGCTGGAGCAGAACGAACGCACCTACGTGATCACCCAGCGCGACCGACTCGAACTCCGCGCCCGCTGATCACGCCTGGGGTCAGACCCCAGGCGTGATGAGACCTTCGCAGTGCAGCGAGCTTCGCTGCGGCGCTGATCAGGTGGTGAGCCAGGTGTGGGTGCGCTGCCAGGCGTCGGCAGCGTCGGAGGGGCGATGGGCGGGCCTGTCCGGAGCGTGAGCGAACCCGTGCTCCGCGTCGGGATAGCGCACCACGCTGACGCCGGCAGCACTGAGCGCGAGCACGTCGCTGGGCGGCGTGTACGTGTCGAGTTCGCCGATGATCGCGAGCACACGTTCGGGATGCCCCGCCGCGAGATGGGCGAGCGGCTCGCCCTGACCCGGACCCCGCCACGCGTCGGGCAGTTGGATCATCCCGTAGAACGCGGAGATCTTGGAGAACCGGTCGCTGCGGGCCGCCTTGAAGCAGTACATGGCGCCCATGCAGAAGCCGAGCAGACCGACGCGGTCGCAGCCCGTTGCATCGGCGGCCTCGATCAAATCACGCAGATGCGCCTCGTCATCGAGCGTCGGCACCGCAGCAAACCGTGGGTCGACGTCGTCGCCGAGATCGTGGCCAGGAAACGGTTCGACCGCACACACCGTCATCGACCACACCGAGGCCAGCCGGGCCACCATGTCGTCGAACAACGGACGCAGCCCGAAGATGTCGGGGGCGATCACCAGGCCCATCGTTGCCGGGTCGTCGGTGTCGGACGGCTCGGCGATCTCGGCCTCGGTCCCTGACGGCAAGGTGATGCGCATGCCCACAGACCCTAGGCAATCACGATGTAACGATTGGTGTCTGACACCAATCGTTACGTCAGCGGGCGAAGGTGTCGATCATCAGGTGCACGTCGTCGGCGAGCGGGTAGAGGATCGGACAGGTGCACCCTGCTGCGACGTACTCGTCGACCTTGGCGCGCACCTCGTCGGGGGTTCCCGACGCGGTGATCATCTGCACGATCTCGTCAGGCACGAGCTTGCTGGCGGCCACCACTTCGTCGTGGGTCGCCGGCCAGGTCAGCACTTTTGCGATCTCGTCGAGCAGATCCTGCGGCACCCCCGACGCCTTCATGATGTGGGGTTGCTGGCCCAGGTACTGCGTGACGAGCAGCCGGGCGGCGTCGAGCGCAGCCTGTCGGTCGTCGTCCACCGAGCACACCACGAGCTGCGGCCGATCGATGTCGTCGATCGTGCGGCCCGCCTTGGCAGCGCCACGCGTGAGCGCTTCGACCGCACCGAGGTTGTAGCTCGGCGACACGAGGTAGTTGAGCACGGCCCCGTCAGCGATCTCACCGGTGAGCTCCATCATCTGCATGCCGGTGGCACCGATGTAGATCGGCACGTCCTTCGGGCGGCGCTCCTGATGCACGTAGTCGAGCTCCACACCGTCGAGTTGCACGTGATAGCCGTCGACCGTGACGGTCTCGTTGGCAAGCAGCCCCCGGGTGGCCTCGACCACCTCGCGCATCACCTTCAGCGGGCGACTGCGATCGATGCCCACCTTCGATGCCAGTGGATCCCACCAGGCGCCGAGACCACAGATGATCCGACCGGGTGCAAGGTCGTCGAGCGTGGAGAACGTCGACGCCAGACGGGCGGCGTTGCGGGTCCAGATGTCGAGCACCCCCGAGCCGATCTTGATGCGCTCGGTGCTCGCGGCAAAGGCGGCCATCGGGACCACTGCGTCGCGTACGAGCCGGCTGTCGGCCTGCCACACTGCATCGAATCCCTTCGCCTCGGCGTACTGCGCCAACTCGATCCCGTGGCGAATGTCGTGCGCGTCTTGGAGGTACAGAGCGACCGGGTACGTCATGAGGTCAGCTTCTCACGGTCGCGGTGTGCCGACAATGGTCGAGGACCGTTCGCGTCGACTGGTCGGTAGTGTCACCGCCGAGGTCTCTGCCGACGATGTTTCTCGCGTTCAAGGAAATGGCTCGTGCCAAGGTGCGCTTTGCGCTGCTGATCGCGTCGATCGCGCTCCTGGTGTTCCTGATCCTGTTCCAGCAGTCGCTGCAGAACGGACTCATCACCGGGTTCATCGGGGCCATCCGCGAACAGAGCGCTCCAGTGCTCGTCTACAGCGTCGACGGCCAGCGAGTGGTGCAGGGCAGCGTGATCACCCCGCCGATGGAGGAACAGGTTCGGTCCGCTGACGGCGTTGGCGCCGTTGGTCGCATCGGCCAGGGCACCTTCACCGGGCTGCCGAGCGGCAACAACGACAGCGAGAGCTTCGACACCACGATCATCGGCTACGAGCTCGGCCCGGACGGCGCCGGAATCGGCTCGCCGACCGACGTCACCGACGGACGACTGCCGACCGCCGACGACGAGGCTGTCGTGAGCGACGCGGACGTGCCGTTGGGCTACGACATCGGCGACACCGTCACCCTTCTGCCAGGCGGCAAGACGATCGAGATCGTCGGCATCGCCGCCAACGCACAGCTGAACGTGTCGCCCACGCTGTTCGTCTCCTACGAGACCTACCTCGATGCCGTGGGCAGCGTCAACCCCGACGCCGGCACACCGTTGCCGAACGTGTTGGGCGTGATCCCCGCCGACGGCTTCACGCCGGAGGAAACCGTTGCGTCGATCAACGACGTGTCGCTCGATCTCGATGCCCTCACACGCGAGGACGCTGCCGCCGAAACCCCTGGTGTCGCCCAGGTGCAACAGTCGTTCAACATCATCTTCTTGCTCTACGGCCTCGTGGTGCCGTGCGTGACCGGCTTGTTCTTCCTGATCATCACCTTCCAGAAGGCCAACTCGCTCACGCTGCTTCGCGGCGATCGGCGCACCGGCCAGCCGGCTGGTGTCGTCGCTGCTCATCCAAGTGGTGGTCATCATCGGTGCCGGCCTGGCGCTCGGAACGCTGCTGTACTACCCGCTGTCGCAGGGCGCACTGGGCGGCATTGCGCTCAACTTCGAAACCGGAGCCGTCGTGTTCTGGTCGATCCTGCTGCTCACCCTCGGCTTGCTCAGCTCGCTGGTCGCTGCGCGCCGAGTGCTCGCAATCGACCCGATCGAAGCCACCACCGGCCAGGGGGTCGGCTCGTGAAACTCGCTCTCACCGAACTCCGTCGTCGCCCTGGACGCTTCTCGACCGCGGCCGTCATCCTGACACTGATCGCCATCTTGCTGATGTTCCTCGGGGGGCTGCTCGACGGGCTCATCGCTTCGTCGACCGGCGCGATCCGGGCACAGGACGCCGACGCCATCGTGTACTCCGACACTGCGCAGGCATCGTTCCTGCGCAGCCGCATCGATCCCGAGGTTCGCGCCCAGGTCGAGTCCGTCGACGGCGTCACCGAGGTGGGCGGCATCGGCAACGTGCAACTCGGCGCCCGCATCCCTGGCAAGGGGCCACGAGACCTCGCTGGCGTGGCGTTGTTCGGCTACGAACTCGCTCCCACCGGTGTGCCCGACGCGCCACCGGCCGGCCAGGCGTGGGCCGATGACACGCTCGAGGCCGATGGGGTCGAGGTGGGCATGGTGATCGAGTTGGGTCCCGCCCGCTCGCCCATCGAGATCGTCGGGTTCGTCAACGACACCACCTTCAACGGACAGTCGAGCCTGTGGGCGTCGCCCGACACCTGGCGCGAGGTGCTCAGCGACAACCGACCCGATGCGCAGCTCGGCGACGATGTCTGGCAGGGCCTGATCGTCCGCGGCGACGGCGACGACCTACCAGCCGCGATCGATGCAGCCACCGATGGCGCAACGGAATCGTTCACCGTCGATGGAGCGATCTCTGCCATTCCCGGTGTCACCGAGCAGACCGCCACGTTCAACCAGATCATCGGCGTCACCATCGCCATCGCGCTCGTGGTGATCGGGCTGTTCTTCGCCTTGCTCACCGTGGAACGAACCAGCCTCTACGGCGTGCTGAAGGCACTCGGCGCGAAGTCGTCCACGATCTTCGCCGGCCTCGTCGTCCAGGCAGTGGTGGTCACCGCCATCGCCTCCATCGTGGCCGGCACCTTGGTGGTGCTGCTCGACGTGCTGTTGCCGCCCGGGTCCATCCCGCTGCTGATCACACCCGGCCGAATCATCCTCAGTACCGTGCTGCTGCTCATTGCAGCGGTACTCGGCTGCTCGTTCTCTCTGCGACGCGTGCTGCGCGTCGACCCCGCTTCTGCGATCGGAACCACCTCATGACCACTGCACCCGCTGCCGTGACCACGGCGCTCCAGCTCACCGATGTCCGCAAGGTGTACACGATGGGCGACGGTTCCAACGTCGTTGCGCTCGACCATGCCACGCTCACGTTGGCCAGTGACGAGATGATCGCTCTGGTCGGTCCATCGGGTTCCGGCAAGACGACGCTGTGTTCGATTGCGGGCGGCATCCTCTCAGCCACGGAGGGCACGATCGTCGTCGGTGGTGAGGACATCTCCGGCCACGACGCGAAAGAGCTCACCAAGTTCCGCCAGAACAAAGTGGGCTTCGTGTTCCAGTCGGTGAACCTGGTGCCGTTCCTGAACGCTCGCGAGAACCTGCTGGTGGTCGACGAACTCGGCAAGCGAACCGGTGCCCCCGCCAAGGCGCGCGCCGACCAGTTGCTCGAAGAACTGGGGCTCGCCGACCGAGCCAAGAACCTGCCGTCGCAGTTGTCCGGGGGCCAGCGTCAGCGTGTGGCGATCGGCCGAGCGTTGATGAATGACCCAGCGCTGGTGCTGTTCGACGAACCGACCTCCGCGCTCGACACCGAGTTGGGCGAGCAGGTCATGGAACTGATCCGCAACGAGATGAAGACTCGCGGCACGGCGGCGATCGTGGTCACCCACGACGAGCGCATCACCCACTTCTGCGACCGCAGCGTCCACATCATCGACGGTCGCCTCGAAGCCTGACGGTTCCCCGAGCCCGGGTCTCCGGGAACCCACTCGGTTCCCCGAGCCCGGGTCTGCGGGAACCCACTCGGAAGATTCGCGAGATGTTCGTGTGCAGCCACCGGTGAGAGGCGGCATGCTCGTGCGATGTCATCTGCGATCACTGCCCGGGAACTCCGGCGAACTTTCGGCGAGAACCATGCCGTCGACGGCATCGAACTCGACGTGCCCTACGGCGAGATCTACGGCTTCCTCGGCCCGAACGGCGCCGGGAAGTCAACCACGGTCAAGATGCTGTGCACGCTGCTCGGCATCACCTCGGGCACCGCAAGCGTCGCGGGATTCGACGTGGCGACGAAGTCCGACGAGATCCGTCTCCGTATCGGCGTGGCCCTGCAGGACTCGTCGATCGACGGCAAGCAGACCGGCCGTGAGATGCTCAACCTGCAGGGACGGCTCTATGGGCTGACCGCCAACGACATCAAGCACCGCATGGACGATGTGATCGGCCTCGTCGACATCGGAACGGCGATCGACGACCGCGTCGAGTCGTATTCGGGCGGCATGAAGCGTCGCCTCGACCTCGCCATGTCGCTGATCCATCGCCCCCAGGTGCTGTTCCTCGACGAGCCGACCACCGGGCTCGACCCGGCGAGCCGCTCGTCGGTCTGGGCCGAGGTCCGCCGGCTCAACCGCGACAACGGTATGACGATCTTCCTCACCACGCAGTACCTCGAGGAGGCCGACGAATTGGCCGATCGTGTCGGCGTGATCTCCAACGGGCTGATCGTCGCCGAGGGCGCACCGGCGGAGTTGAAGCGCCAGATCGGCACCGACCTCATCCAAGCGGAGGTCGACGGCGATCCGGCGCTCGCCGCCGACGCGGTGCGAGCGATCGACGGCATCGACGAAGTCCAGGTCCACAACAACGAACTCGCCGTGGCGACCACCGACGGCGCCGGGCTCATCGCCCAGGTCGCCGTCGCCCTCAACGGCTGCGGCGTGCCCGTGCGATCGCTCACCTTGCGGACGCCAACACTCGACGACGTCTACCTGCATGTCACCGGCACCCACTTCGCCGGCGATGAGCCCGACGATCAGAGTGCAGAGCAATCCACTACCGACCGCCATCAGGAGGCGACGTCATGACCACCACCTCAACAGCGCAGACGACCGCTGACCCGACGTCCTACAAACCACTGGCCCGAAAGGCGCCGGCCGTTCACGACTTCTTCACCATCGCCAGCCGCTCGGTACGCGGCGTGTTCCGAGAGCCGGAGTTCTTCATTCCGGCGCTGATCGTGCCGGTGTTCTTCTTCGTGGTCAACGTCGGGGCCCTTCAGGACTTCGCCGAGCAGAGCGGCACGGTGGCCGACTTCAAGGCATTCCAACTGCCCGTGGCAATCGTGTTCGCCGTGACCGGCGTGTCACGGGCGAGCGCGCTCGTCACCGACATCCAGAGCGGCTACTTCGACCGCCTCCTCCTCACCCCGATTCGACGACCGATGTTGCTGCTCGGTCTGATGGCCGCCGACATCGTCTCGATCGTGCTCCTGACGATCCCCGTGCTGATTCTCGGGCTGCTGCTCGGCGTGAGCTTCGTCACCGGCATCCTCGGGATGATCGTGTTCATCGCCTACGGCGCGATGTGGGGCCTGGCGTTTGCAGGATTCCCCTATGCGATCGCGCTCAAGACCGGCAACCCTGCAGCCGTCAACTCGAGCTTCATCCTGTTCTTCCCCTTCGCGTTCCTCACCACCTCGTTCCTCCCGATGGAAGCGCTGACGGGCTGGCTGGCGACGATCGCCAAGTACAACCCCGTCACCTATGTGCTCGACGGTCTGCGCAGCCTGATCACCGTGGGCTGGGACTGGGAGGCACTGGCCAAAGGGGCCGGAGCGTCGCTGGCGCTGATGGTGATCAGCTTCGGATTGGCGAGCATCGCCATGCGAGGACGCATCGCCAAGGACTGATGCTGAGTCGATGGTTGTCAGGATTGATGATGGTCTCTATACTCACTTGTGTCGTACAGACCACTCACCTTCCACAGGAGGCAACCGACATGCTCATCCAGAACTCACCCTTCCGTGAACTCGATTCGCTCTTCAACCAAGCCTTCGGCACCGCACCGCGGCGGCGTGGGCCGAGTCCCGTCCGATGCCGATGGACGCCTATCGGCGCGGCGACAACGTCTGGGTTCATCTCGATCTGCCCGGCGTGAGCGCCGACTCGGTCGACATCTCCATCGAACGCAACGTGCTCACGGTGACCGCCGAGCGCAGCTACCAACGCGAAGAAGGCGACCGCGTGTACTTCAACGAGCGCCACGAGGGCGCCTTCCGTCGCCAGGTGAGCCTGGGCGAAGGCCTCGACGCCGACGGCATCGAGGCCGACTACACCGACGGCGTGCTGACATTGCGGGTTCCCGTGGCTCCACAGGCCCAGCCCCGCAAGATCACCGTGGGCGCCGGCCGGCCGCGCTCGACGTCGACGCCAGCTGACACCAACCCTCCTTCCAACCCCACGTTTGCGGCGAGGTTTCGGTGGCCTGCCCCACCGAGATCTCGTCGCAAACGCATTTTCGGGGTGATTACGTACGGGATCTCTTGACCATTCGGGAATACTCGGATAATGTGACGGCATGGTTCCCGACTACGACCTCGAAACGAGCATTCGAGCGGAGACGCCGCGACAGCTCAAGGCGATCTTTCACCCACTGCGCAGCCAGATCCTCGATCTCGTGCTGGAGCGAGCAGCCACCGTCACCGAGCTGGCGACCGCACTCGGCCGACCGAAGTCGTCGGTTGCCTATCACGTCGACGTCCTCGTCGACGCCGGGATGCTCCAGGTGGTTCGCACACGCCAGGTCCGTGCGATCGAGGAACGCTTCTACGGACGTACCGGACGCACGATCGTCGTCGGCGACGCCCCGCTGCCCGCAGGAACCGCCCCACAGAACTTCCTCGCTCAGGCGCAGGCCGAAGCGGTCGGCCACATGCTGGCGACGCTACGACACGCCCGCATCCCCGAGGAGCGAGCCAACGAGTTCTTCGAACGGGTCGCCGAACTCGCCCAGGAGTTCTCGAAGCTCCCCCGCTCCGGCGACACCGTGTTCGGGTTCGTCGGTGCCGTGTACGCCACCGATCTCCCCAGCCTGCCGGAGCCGTCATGACCGGGACATCGCCATCGACGGCCACCTCGACCCGAGGAGACCTCGACCCGAATCGGCTCGGCGGCAACTACTTCAAGCTGTTCTCGGCGAGCACGATCTCCAACCTCGGTGACGGCATCGGCGTCATCGCCTACCCGTGGCTCGCGTCGGCGATCACCCGCAATCCCTTGCTGATCGCCGTCGTCGCGGTCGCCCAACGGCTGCCCTGGCTGCTGTTCTCACTCCCGGCCGGCGTGATCACCGACCGCCACGACCGGCGGATCCTGATGGTGTGGGCCAACGCGGCCCGCGCGGCGCTGACGTTCTTCGTCGCGTTCGTGGTGCTCGCCCGCCAGGACGCCCTCCCACTGCCCGACTCGGTCGCCGATGCCACGACGGTGATCACCACCGACACCAGCCTGTACCTGCTCGTGCTGCTCGCCACGATGCTGCTCGGCGTCGGCGAGGTGCTCTACGACAACTCGGCGCAGACCTTCATGCCCTCGATCGTCCACCCCGACAACCTCGAGAAGGCCAACGGCCGACTGTGGAGCATCGAGCAGGTCGCCAACACCTTCGCCGGGCCACCGCTGGCGGCGCTGTTGATCGCGATCTCGTTCTCCTTGCCGTTCTTCGTCGACGCCGCCACGTTCGTGGTGTCGGCCATCCTGATCGCCTGGATCAGGCGGCCGGGCCCGACCGCCGACCAGATCGACGCACGCCGGGCGGAGCGTCGCCCGTGGAAGGCCGAGCTGGCGGAGGGATTCCGGTGGCTGTGGGGTCACGACCTGCTGCGCTCGCTCGCGATCGTTCTCGGATTGCTGAACATGTTGGGCATGGTCTCGACGGCCACGTTCGTGCTCTACGGCCAAGAGGTGCTCGGCACCACGCCCACCGAGTTCGCCATCCTCGGCACCGCTGGCGCAGTCGGAGGGATCGTCGGCGGCTGGACCGCGTCGAGCATCGCGAAGCGCATCGGCGCGGGGCCGTCCCTGGCGACGACGCTGCTGGGTGGTGGCGCCATCACGATCATGATCGGGTTGATGAGCTGGTGGCCGGCCGTGTGGCTGTTGCTCGGCATCTACATGTTCACGGCGGTGCTGTGGAACGTGATCACCGTCAGCTTCCGCCAGACCGTGATTCCCGATCAACTCCTCGGCCGGGTCAACAGCGTCTACCGATTCTTCGGTTGGGGCATGATGCCGATCGGCGCCGCGCTCGGCGGCCTCGTGGTCGTCGTCAGCGATCTGTTCTGGTCTCGCGAAGTCGCCCAACGCATGCCGTGGTTCGTCGCCGGCGTCCTGACGATCGCACTGTTCGCGTACGCCGGTCCCCGCCTCACCACGGCGAAATTCGCCGCCGCCCGCGCCACAGCCCTGGCGGACGCCCCTCCCGAGGTGCGATGATCGGCTGAAACCGCTCGGTCGTTCGGTCGTTCGGTCGGAGGGGGATCGGCAGATCGGGGGATCGCCATGGTTGCTGCGCTCGAGGTCGGACCGACGACCGAGCCGTTGTTCGAGGAGACGATCGGCCAGAACCTGGCCCGCACGGTCGCCGCCCACGGTTCCAGGGACGCTGTCGTGTCACGCCATCAGAACATCCGATGGACCTACGACGAATTCGCCGAGCGCGTCGAGCGCCTGGCAATCGGACTCCTCGGAGCTGGTCTCGACGCCGGCGATCGGGTCGGGCTGTGGAGTCCGAACTACGCCGAGTGGGTGCTGATCCAGTACGCCACCGCGGAGATCGGTGTGATCCTCGTGAATCTGAACCCCGCCTATCGCACCCACGAACTCGCCTACGCCGTGAAACACTCGGGTTGTCGGATGGTGATTGCCGCTCCCGACTTCAAGTCCTCGGACTATCGAGCGATGCTCGCCGACGTTGCGCCCGATTGCCCCGAGCTGGAGCAGTCGATCTTCCTCTGGGATCCCGAGTGGTTCGCGCTGGCCGACGGCGAGTCGGGTGTCGGCGGCGCCGAGCTCGATGCCCGACGAGTGATGCTCGACACGAACGATCCGATCAACATCCAGTACACCTCGGGCACCACGGGTTTCCCGAAGGGCGCCACGCTGTCGCATCGCAACATCTTGAACAACGGTCGCTTCACCTCGGTGCTGCAGAGCCTCACCGAGCACGACCGGGTCTGCATCCCCGTGCCCTTCTACCACTGCTTCGGCATGGTGATCGGCAATCTCGGCTGCACCACCCATGGCGCCACCATCGTGATCCCGGGCGACTCGTTCGACCCGCTCGCCGTACTCGAAGCCGTCGAAGCCGAACGGTGCACGTCGCTGTACGGCGTCCCGACGATGTTCATCGCCGAATTGGCCCACGAGCGCTTCGACGAGTTCGACCTGTCGAGCCTGCGCACCGGCGTGATGGCGGGCTCGCCGTGCCCGGTGGAGGTGATGAAGGCGTGCATCAACACGATGCACATGGTCGATGTGACCATCTGCTACGGCATGACCGAAACGTCGCCCGTGTCCACCCAGACACTGCCCGGCGACACCCTCGACCATCAGACCGCCACCGTGGGCAGGGTGCACCCGCACGTCGAGATCCGGATCGCCGACCCGGACACCGGGACGACCCTCGAGCGCAACACGCCCGGCGAGTTCTGCACTCGCGGCTACTCGGTGATGACCGGCTACTGGAACGACGCCGATCGCACGGCAGCCGCGATCGACGCCGACGGCTGGATGCACACCGGCGACCTGGCCGTGATGGCCGACGACGGCTACGTGGAGATCGTCGGACGCCTCAAGGACATGGTGATCCGCGGCGGTGAGAACATCTACCCCCGCGAGATCGAGGAGTTCCTGTACACCCACCCGGATGTGGAAGACGTCCAGGTGATCGGCGTGCCGGACCCCAAGTACGGCGAGGAGCTGGTGGCCTGGATCACGGTCCGCAAGGGCGCGGAACTCACCGAGGACGCGGTGCGCGACTTCTGCCGGGGAACGATTGCACACTTCAAGGTGCCCCGCTACGTGAAGTTCGTCGACGAGTTCCCGATGACCGTCACCGGCAAGGTCCGCAAGGTCGAGATGCGCGAACGGTCGATCGAGGAGTTGGGCCTGGCGTGATCACGTCGGTTCGCGCGGAAATTGTCACTGGACATCACCGGCGCGTTCTGGTCGGGTGGAGCAACAGCTCGAACGAAGGAGGCGATTGGTGAGCGAGGTTCTTGCACCCACAGACGCACTGCTCGGCTCGGATGCCGTGGCCCATGTGTGGACCACCAATCCTGACGGGACACCACAGGTCTCTGTCGTTTGGATCATCGCACGAGGCGATGAGATCGTGTTCGGAACCGATGCGGCCAGCCAGAAGGCCAAGAATCTCGCACGTGACGACCGGGTCGTGTTGTCGATCGAGGACAGTGAACGCAACGAGCGAGGCTTCCAACGCCACCTGGTGATTCGCGGTCGGGCACGCATCGAACCCGGACCTGACCCCGACCTGATGGATCGGATGGCGTTGAAGTACCTCGGCCTCGACCGGCACCCGCTCGCGCTGCGCGACTCACCGACGAGCGTGGTGGTCCGCGTCGGTGTCGAACGCATCAGCGGTGTCGGCCCCTGGGTCGACTGACCCGGGAACACGTCCCAGCTCCGAGGGGTTGGCCCCACCATGAAGATTCCTGAAGCTCTCGACTTCATCCGCGACAAGCGCAACGGCATCCTGATCGCACTCAAGTCCGATGGAAGGCCGCAGTCGTCGAACATCGCCTTTGTGGTCGGCGACGATGACGTGATCCGAGTGTCGGTCACCGACGGCCGTGCCAAGACGGCCAATCTCCGGCGCGACCCACGGGTGTCGCTCCACGTGAATCGCGACGACTTCTGGGCCTACGCGGTGATCGAGGCCGACGTCTCGATGCTGCCGACCGCAGCGTCGCCCGACGACGCGACCGTCGATGCGCTTGTCGACTACTACCGCGCCGTTGCCGGCGAGCACGACGACTGGGACGAGTACCGACAGGCGATGGTCGACGACCGCCGCCTGCTGCTCGAACTCCGCCCGACGCACGCCTACGGAATGCTCAACCGCTGACCGATCACATCGCGGGTCTGACCCCTGATGAAATCGTCAGGCGTTCTTCGGGAGCTCGCTGAAGGGGACGACCTTGTCCTGGTTGGGCTCCTTCGGCAGGCCGAGCACGCGCTCGCCGATGATGTTCTTCTGCACCTGATCGGTGCCGCCGTAGATCGGTGGGGCCTGCGCAAACAGCGCCATCTCGGTGACGAAGCCGAGGAATGGGTTGCCGGTCGCCGCGTCGAGGGCTTTGCGGCTCTCGCCGTCGTAGGCGTGCAGCATGCCCTGCGGGCCGACGATACGCAGACCGAGGTCGCGCTGCAGCCGCACCATGTCGCTCATCGACAGCTTGGCGATGTTGCCCATGCCGGCGATCTCCTCACCCCTGGCCTTCGCTGCCTTCACGCGCAGGTTGTTGATGCGCCCGAGTTGGCTCATGGTGTACAGCCGCACGAGGTCCTGGCGGATCGTGGTGTCGTTCGCCACCCCAGCACCTTGGGCGAGGTTGATCATCATCTTCGAGGTGTCACGGAACGCTGCACCACCTCCACCGCCTGACGGCTTGCCGGGATCGCGCACGTAGTCACCGGCGCGGGTCTCGAGCTGGCCGCCGACGGTGCCGGGAATCGCTGCACTGGCCGAGCTGCTCCCGCCGCCGGAACCAAGTCCGGCGCGCTCGTGGGCGAGCGTGGTGTTGGCCACCGCCCAGCCGTTGTTGAGCCCGCCGATCACTGCGTCGGCCGGCACACGTGCGTCGGACATGAACACCTCGTTGAACAATGCCCGGCCCGTGAGCTCCTTGAGCGGGCGCACGTCGACGCCCTCCTGGTGCATGTCGATCGCGAAGTAGGTGATGCCCTGGTGCTTGGGGACGTCGGAGTTGGTACGGGCGATCAGCATGCCCATGTCGGCGTAGTGGCCGCCCGGAGGTCCACACCTTCTGGCCGTTGACGATGTACTCCTCGCCGTCGAGCATCGCCTTCGCCTGGAGCCCGGCGAGATCGGAGCCGGCGCCGGGCTCGCTGAAGAGCTGACACCACGCCTGCTGGCCGGTGACGATGTCGCGCACGTAGGTGTCGATCTGCTCACGAGTGCCGTGCCCAGCGATTGTCGGCGCGGCGAGCAGCAGCCCGAGCCCGCCGGGTGCGCCGAGTGCGCCGAACTCGGAGATCGTGTTCGCCACCAGGACGGCGTCGCCGCGAGACAGCCCACGACCGTATGAGTCCTCGGGGAGCGTCGGCGCTGACCAACCGGCGAGCCCGAGACGCTCCCACCACTGCGCCACGGTGAGGTCGGGATCCCAGTTCTCCTCGAGCCAGGTGCGGACCTCGTCGACGACATCGGTGCTGGTCGAGGTGGGGCGTTCGGTCGTGTCGGTCATCCCCACAGCATCGCTGATCACCTCCGCCGATCACGCACCGAACAACGCCTGAACCCCGTTTGCGTTGCAGTTTCGGTGGCCCGGGCCACCGAAACTGCAACGCAAACGGAATGGGTGGGGCGGGCCTACTTGGGGCGCATCGGGAGGGTGTTGCGCCAATGGCCATCGACGGCGTGGAGGGCGGCGGCCACGGCCGGCGCCGTGGGAACCAGGCCGATCTCGCCGACGCCCTTGATGCCGAACGGCGACCGGGGCTGGGGCACCTCCACGAGGTGCACCTCGATCTCCGGCACGTCCTTCGCTCGCAGGATGCCGAGCGACCGCAACGTCATGTTGGTCGGGAAACCGGTCGCCGGATCGGTCGGGAAGTCCTCGGTCAGCGCGTAGCCGAGCCCCATGTGGACGCTGCCCTCGACCTGACCTTCGACCAGCGTGGGATTGACGGCCCTGCCGACGTCGTGGACCGCAACCACCTTCTCGATGTTGCCGGTGTCGGGGTGGGCGATCACCAGCTGTGCCGCGAAGCTGAACACGGCGTGGATGGTGGGATTGGCAACGTTCGGATCGCCCAGCTTCTGCGTCCAGTCGACGACGTATTCCCCTTCGTAGTCGACCCCGACCTCGCACCCCGCCGCCAGCGCAACCGCCGCGGCATCGCTGACCGACCCGGCAACCATGAGTGTGCCTCTCGATCCGGTCGTCTGGCCGAAACCCAACTCGCGCGTGGTGTCGACGATCACGTCGATGCGATCCGGGTCGACCCCCAATTCCTGGGCGGCCACCTGCAGGGCCACGGTGTGCACTCCCTGGCCCATCTCGGTCCAGCCGTGGCGCACCTCGATGCGACCTGCTGCATCACTGGCCGACGGGTCGACCGGTGGGAGGAACCGCACCACGGCTTTCGACACTTCGCGGAATCCGTTGCCGAGGCCCGAGTTCTTCAGCCCCAAGCCCAGCCCGACGGCCTTGCCTGCCGCGATCGCTTCGTCGTACGCACCTCGGATCTGATCGAGACATGCCTCAGCGCCACCGGCGCCGTCGTCCATGATCTGGCCGGGGCCCCATTCCTCGCCGGGCTTGATCACGTTGCGTTTGCGGATCTCCCAACCGGAGATGCCGACCTGTTCGGCCAACCGGTCGAGCACGCCCTCCATCGCGAACTGCGCCTGGTTGGCACCGAATCCACGGAAGGCGCCGCACACCAAGTTGTTGGTACGCACGGCAATCGTCTCGATGTCGAGTGACGGCCACCGGTACGGCCCGCACGCATGACCTGCAGCTCGCTCCAGGACCTTCATCCCGACGCTCGCGTACGCGCCTGAGTCGCCGATGCCGCGCACCTTCAACGCGGTGACGACGCCGTCGGCGTCACAGCCCGCCCAGTACTCGAGCTCGATCGGATGCCGCTTTGCATGCATCCGGAAGCTCTCCTCTCGCGACAGGGTGCACTTCACCGGACGGCCGAGCTTCCAGGCGGCCAGCGCGGTCTGCGCCTGGTTGCTCATGTCCTCCTTGCCGCCGAATGCTCCGCCGTTGGACACGAGTTCGACCGTGACCCGCGACGGGTCGACGTCGAGCACCGCAGCGATGTCGTTGCGGTCGTCCCACACGCCCTGGCCGCCGGAGTACACGTGCAGGCTCCGCTCGCCTCCGTCACCAGTGGGGATCGCCACCGTGGATTCCGGCTCCAGAAAGGCGTGCTCGATGCGCTGCGTGTGGAACGTCTCGTGCACCGTGAACGCGCTCGCGGCGAACGCCGCGTCGAACTCGACACCGCGTGTGTAGGCACTGGTCGACAGCACGTTGGAGTCGGTGCCCCACACCGACAGCGGTGCAGTGGCGGCGAGTGCTGCACGAGCATCGGTGTTCGGGGTGTGCACGTCGTAGGTGACCTCGACCAGTGCGGCCGCCGACCGGGCATGGTCGCGAGTGTCCGCCACCACCACAGCGAGCACATCGCCGGCGTACGAGGTTCGGCCGCCGACCGGGATCATCACCGGCCAGTCCTTGTGGATGAGACCCACACGCAATTCCCCCGGCAGGTCGTCGGCGGTGAAGACGGCCTCGACCCCCGGCGCGGCGAGCGCTGCATGCGGATCGATCGCGACGATGTCGGCACGGGCGTGGTCGGTGAGGTGCAGCGCTGCATGGAGCATCCCCGACACACGGATGTCGTCGATGTACCCGCGATCGCCGAGCGTCAGCGGCGCCGCTTCGTACTTCGCACCACCACCACCGACGGTGTTCGAGAGCGCCGGCGTGCACACGGTGCCCTGCGCGACCGCGTCGATGGCATCGAGCACCTTGACGTAGCCCGTGCACCGGCACAGGTGAGCACCCAGGTGCGGCGCCATCTTCTCGCGGGTGAGCTCAGCGCCCTTCTTGTCGATCTGGGCCTTGGCGCGCATCACGATGCCGGGGATGCAGAACCCACACTGCAGGCCACCGCATGCAGCAAACGCATCGGCGAAGGTCTGCCGCTCGGTTTCATCGACGCCTTCGAGGGTGACCACCGACGAACCATCGACCTTGTCCATGTCGCACTGGCAGGCCACGATCGCCTTGCCGTCGACGAACACGGTGCAGCATCCACACTGGCCCGACGGCGAGCAACCGTCCTTCGGCGAGGTGATGTCGAGTTCCTCACGCAGCGCCGCCAGCAGGTGCGGGTGCGAACGCCGCACCGTGACCGCAGTGCCGTTCACCTCGAACGAGACACGCTCGCCATCGCCGGAGTCGAGCGGGACGGACGCGTCGGAGAGTTGGGTCACGCTTGACAGTTTGTCAAAGCAATGGGCTCACCGAAAGCCCACCCGATGAACGACGCATGACATCGTGGGTCCGACCCCTGATGTGATCGTCAGGCGGTGAGGCAACGGTGGCAACGAACCGACAGCGCGAAGTGACCCAGCGAGAGCCGCAGTGCGTAACGCTGACGGAGACGGTCGTCGAGCGCGTCGAGTTCGCTCGATGGGATGTCGGTGACCGCACCGCACTCCTCACAGACCGCCGCGACCGTTCGCGTACCCGCCCACCGGTAGGCCGCCGGACCGTGGCCGAGGTGCACGTGCTCGATCACGCCCACGGCCTCGAAGTGCGACAACGATCGGTACACCGTGGCGAGATCGATGTCGTCGTGGCGGTCGGCGAGTTCCTCGGCGGTGACCCGCACCCCCGCATTGAACAGGTCCTCCAGGAGCATGCGGCGAGCCTTGGTGATCCGCCCACCGCCTTCGCGCACACGGTCGATGGCCTCATCCAGTGCAAGCGTCACACCGCCAGGGTAGACCCAGGCCAGGAGCGAGCCTCAGCGTCAGGTCGCGGCGAGGGGGCCGTAGAGCTCGGGCCGGCGGTACGTGGCGAAGTCGAACAACGTGCCGGTGTACTGCTTGCACCAGTCGAGATCGCATTCGGCCACGATCACCTCGTCACCGTTCGTGACGGCCTGCGCCAGCAGCTCGCCCGACGGCGCGAAGATCGACGACTCGGCCAGCGAGTCGACGCCCTCTTCGACGCCTCCCTTGGCGACACCCACCACGAACGTGCCGTTCTGGTACGCACCCGACGACATCACGAGCCCGTTGTGGAACCCCTGCAGCGGATCCTGCGAAGGGTCGGGCGCGTAGTGCAGCGGCGTGTTGTAACCGCACAGGATCAGTTCCACCCCCTGCAACCCCATCAGTCGATACGACTCCGGCCATCGCCGGTCGTTGCAGATCATCATCCCGACGCGTCCACCGAACGCATCCCAGACGCCGAAGCCATCCGGTGACGGTTCGAAGTAGTACCGCTCGAGGTGTTGGAACGGCCGGTCGGGCTCGTTGCCGGCGTGGCCGGGGATGTGGACCTTCTTGAAGGTGGCCACGATGCGCCCGTCACGCTCGACCAGGGTTTGCACGTTCCATCGGCGCGTCACGCCTGACGGGTCGTCCTCCAACAGCGCATAGCCAATGCTGAACCCGATCTGCAGCCGACGTGCCTCGTCGAACAAGGGCTGTGTTGCCTCGTTCGGCATCGACCGTTCGTAGAAGTGATCGACGGTGGCGATGTCGTCGACGAACCAACGCGGAAAGAACGTGGTGAGGGCGAGCTCGGGAAACGCGACCAGATCAGCACCCTGGCTCGCGGCCTCTTGCAGCAGCACGATCATCCGCTCGACCACGTCGGTGCGGGCGTCGCCGAGTTGCACCGGGCCGAGTTGGGCACCGGCGACGGTGAGGATGCGGGTCATGGGGGCATTCTGGCAGCCACCTGAACCAGTCGATGGCCGCCCTGGTCGATCACCCAGGCAAGACCGGGTCGCGGCGGGATCATCGAACGGCGCGGCAACGTGGCGCCGAGCAGTTCGCCGTCGATGTCGCCGGTCGAGGTCATGATCAGCCCGCACCGACTCCGCGCCACCTCTCGAGTCCAGTGCCCGTAGGCGACACGTACCGATTCGAGTCGCGCAGCGATCGCCACGGTCACCCCGGGCACACGGTTGGCGAGGAGCGCGGCGAGGCGCCCATCGGCGTCGTCGATCCGGTCGGCATCATCGACCACCACGAGCAGCGGCTCGCCATCGCGCGCGTCGGAGGTGACGTCGATGTGGTCTCCGAGCGGATACTGGCGGTCGATCCTCACCACCACACCAGGCGGATGGATCCGCCGCCAACTGGCCTCGATCTGGCGAAGCGTCGTGGAGCGACCGGTGCGAGCACCACCTCCGATGAACACGTGATCCCCAACGGGCACCGACAGCCAGGCAGGCTCGAGATCGTCGGCCGCCACGCCGACGACGAGTCGCAGCGGTTGCTCGTTCGATGCAGCGTTCCCTGCAGCAGAGCACGCTGTTGCTGCTCGATCACCTGGCCGCTGCGAGATCGATGCATCGAGCTCGGCGGCATCGACCACCTCGGGAAGCACCGCGATCCTTCGTGGCCCGCCACCGATCGGAACGTGGTCGCCGACCATCCCGAACGGTTCGGTGTCGAACACCACCTGGGCCTCCAAGCCGCTCTCCGCGACGCGCAATCGACCTGGCACCGCAGCGGTCGGCACCTGGCGCAGCCCGGCCGTGCGGGCCATCGCCGGATCGTCGACACGGAACACCCAAGTGGCCGACCTCGGAACGCTGAGCGCGCTCGTCGACGATCCGTCGGTGGTGACGCAGGTCGACAACCCGAGCGCCGGCCCGTCGCGGAGGAGCCGGTCGAGACGCATCGATGCATCGGCCATGGCGACGTCGCTGAGTACCTCGCGCACGGCGGCGACACCGTCGATCACCACCACGACCTGTGGTGTGCGTGCGCTGGTCGCGGCGCGACGATCCATCTCGTCAGCGAGTCGTGCAAGCAACCGGGTGAGTCGTTCGAGTTCGCCGAGGCGGATCACGCCACCGCATGCCGCAAACCGCTCAGCGCTGCTCCAGAGGTCATCGCCGCGGCGCATCCACCACATACACGTGAACATCAGCGGACCCTGCGACCACGCAACGATGCCGCCACGATCGCAGCCGCGGCCGTGGTGGTGCCGGAGCCGACTGCGCCGACCAGCAGCAGATTGCCGTCGCCCGGCTGCCATGTGAGCGGTGTGCGACACTGATGGGCCGGATCGTCGACCAACCCGATCGATGCGCACGTGGTTCCGATCGCGGCCAGCTGGTTCGCGGCGCCGAGTTCGTGCGCAAGATGTCGGGGCGTCACCAGGCTGGGAAGCGCGTCGATCCAGGGCCGATGTGGCGGCCGGACGTCCACCATCACCGCTGCCTCGCACACTGCGTCCGTGAGGCGCACCAGCGCGCTGGGCTCCGCCGGAGCCGACACGGGACGATCTCGATGCGACTCCGAATCCGAGCGCTCGGGCCGCTCGCGCACAGCGTCGGGACACCACTCGATCGACAGACGCGACGAGTGCGCCGGCACCGCCGACGAACTGTCAGCGGCTTGGAACGTGACGAGTTCGCCCGGTCCCAGACGAAGCGCTGCTCGCCCCGGCACGCCGACCGGGAAGGCGGCGGGCGCAGCGTCGCCCACCACGTCGTCGGCGTCGCTGCGATCCTGCAGCCGAAGCGCGATCCGAAGGTCGGCGTTGGCACGGATGTCGTCAGTGACGACACCGGCCGGGCGCTGCGTTGCGAGCATGAGATGCACACCGAGGCTGCGGCCACGCTGTGCGACATCGACGAGGGCGTGCAAGAAGTCGGGAAGCTCCTTGGCGAGCGACGCGAACTCGTCGATCACCACCAACAGGCGCGGCAGCGGAGACGCGGAGGTTCGGCGGTACGCAGCAAGATCGTCGGCGCCGGCGGCACGCAGCAGACGTTCACGCCGACGAACCTCCGCATCGAGACTCACGAGCACACGAGCCGCCAGACCGTCGTCGAGATCGGTCACCACGCCCACGGTGTGCGGCAGCCGGGCACACGCATCGAAGGTGGACCCACCCTTGAAGTCGACGAGCACCATCGTGAGGTGATCGGGGCTGACCTGTGCAGCGAGTGTGACCACCAACGTACGCAGCAACTCGCTCTTGCCGGCACCCGTGGTGCCAGCGATCAATCCGTGGGGCCCGTCGCGCACCAGGTCGATGTCGACCACACCATCGGCCGACACCCCGAGCTTCGCCACCGGTGCCGGGTCGTTGCCTCCACCGAGCCATCGACGGGCGATCATCGTCGAGGTCCCCTCGCCGATCGGCTCCAGGTCGGCCAACGAGACCGTGGCGGGCACGCCCCCAGCGTCGTCGTGGTCTTCGGGATCGATGAGCGGGGCCAACCTGCGCGCCGTTGCCTCCGCGACTGCCAGCGAGATCCCCGCCACCCGGATGTCGGTGGCGCCCACGTCCCACGTCGAGCGATCGGCGGTGTCGACCCAGCGCCCTCGGCCCGTTTCACCGACGTCGAACACGCGGGTCGCCATCGCGGGCACCGAGACCTCGGGCGGCACCATCACGATGCAGGACACGTCGCCCCGGTCGAATCGGCGGCGCAGCGGGCCAGTCCGGGCCGTCAACAGCCCGGGAACGTCGAGGATCAGCATCAGTTGGCGGCCACGCTGCGCTGACCGGGCGCCGGCGGATGCAAGAACGGGCCCAGCGGGTGTCGCCGGCGCGGTCGATCGATCCAGCGCCGCCGCCAGTGCGACGACATCGCCCGCATCGACCACCGCTGCAGCACCGCCGACCGCCTGCGGTAGCCATCCGACCCACCGCCACTGCTCTGGACGATTCGCCACCACGAGGATCTGCCAGTCGGAGGGGCCAGAGGTGACCCCCAACTGGACAACGATCGACCGGCACAGCGCCGCGCCCGCCGCTGTTGGCCCATGGATGGCGAGCACCGACCGCTCGGGGAACGCCACCGGGACGGGCACATCGACCAGACGCTCGCAGTCGCCGAGCGTCACGAGCAGGTCGGGGTCGAGCGCCCGCCGGCGTTCCGCGTCGATCGGCGGACTCCAGTGGCAGGTGCCGCGACCGACGGTGGCGCGCAGCGGGCACTCGACACCGACTCGCCTCGACCACAGCCGACCGCCGCCGCCGTCGCTTGCGATGTCGAGCACGTCGACCACACCGAGATGCATCGTGCGGTGATGGCGAGCAGCATCGCGCTGGCTGCTTCGCAATGTGGCGCGAAGTGCTTCGAGGGCGCACTGGTGCGCACCGCGGGCACTGCGCTGCCTGCGTCGAGCCACGATCGCGCCCACTGCCCACGTCGCGAACGATGCGAGGGCGCCGATCGCCGCAAACATGGCAAACATCGCCTGGCCGAGCACCGCCGCCAGCAGCCCGGCCCCAGCAACGGCCACGCCGGCGCCGACCAACGAGGTGAGTGGCGGCGCCCGGTGCTCGCCCGGCGGCTCAGGGACCTCGATGGGCTGGACCGGACCGGACGCTGCCACCGGCGGGGCCCGACGCACGACGCGACGCCACGGGTCGACATCCGACACCACGACACTGCCAACCGATGCCGAACCGTCGGGCAATCCGTCGGTCGTGTCGTCGCTCACCACCCGCACCAGCAGTTCGCTGGCCCCACACCGAATCACTTCATCGGGGCGAACAGGATGCGACCCCGAACACGGCACACCGCCGACCGTGATGGGCACCCGACCGGTGAGTTGGGTGAATCCGACCTCACCGCCGGCCCCCACATCGAGCATGCCGTGGTGCAGTTCCACTGCAGGGTCGTCGATGCACACATCGGCGGACGGGGCGCGCCCCACGGTGTGTCGGCCCACCACCAAGCGCCGCCACGACGCACATGCCGGACCAGAGACGATCGCCACCTCGACCGTGCCCACCCCAACCGTGCCGGCCCCAACCGTGCCGGCCTCACTGCTCGGGACCGATGGCGACCCGGTCACCTGCTCCTCGGAGCGCCCATCGTTCGCACGTACGGTGATCGCCGACCCCACGCGCACGTCGGTGTCGGCCAGTCGCTGATGCCGTTCCACGGCGATGCCGTCGATCGCCAAGGCCGTCGGCGCCGGGAGGTCGAGGGCGCGGGCGAGTTCCTCCACGGAGTCGGTTGATGCGTGGGGATGCACGACGATACGTGTCCCGTCGGGTGCCGTGGCAGCGAACGACGGCGGGGTTGATGTGGTCACAACCAGACAGTGGGTGACGAACTCGCCGGAAGGAACCGGTTCACGCGAAGATTTCTGCACCGACCGGAACATCAGGTCGGCGCGTCAGAAAACCACCGCTGACCTGGGGCTGTGAGTCGAGGGACCGTCTCGACGATGTCGCGGTGAGTCCAACGAATTCCCACCACTGGCGAGCGGTGAGGTGGTCGGTGAGCCCTCCGGTGAGGGTGCTCCGTCACGTTGGTCGCCATGACCACGACCCACGCTCCACCACGTCCCGTCCGCCCCTCCCACCTCGGGAGCAGCTCGACATTCGTCAGGTCGCTCGATGTCGAATGGGCGGCGCTGCGCACCTCCCGCCGGGCGCTTCGCACCGCACGCACCTGGGTCGTTTCGGTGCCGCAGGGTCATCCGTTGAGCCAGGTCGTCGGAGATCTCCACGACCTCGAGCAGCTCCTGGCCGCCACGCAACGACGCGCCGGGGAGCCGCAACGCGACGACGAGATGCTGCTCGCACTCGTGCGCCTCGCCCGCACCGACGACCTCGCAGGCCGGGTCGTGCTCCAGCATCTCCTGCCGGGTCTCATCGACCAGTCGAAGCGGTACCGGTCGTTTCGCGAACCGACCGACCCGATGGAACTGGCGGTGCCGATGGCCTGGATCGCGATCCGCTCCTACGACACCGAGCGCCGAATCCGACACGTGGCGTCGTCGTTGTTGTCCGATGCGCTGTTCCAAGCCTTCCGCCGACCCCTTCGACGCAGGTCAGCGACCGAGGAAGTGTGTGCGCCGAGCACCTTCGCGTCGACCCCGTGCCATGACGCACCAGCGACCCCGCTCGACGAATTCGTGACGGTGCTGCGCGAGTCGAAAGATGCGGGCGTGTCGGGCGTCGACATCGACCTGCTTCGCCACCTCGTGCGGGCAGGTTCGCCCAGCGCGGTCGCCCGAGAACGAAAGGTGACGCCGCGAACCGTGCGCAACCATCGCGATCGTGCGATCGACAACGTTCGATCCGCCGTTGCCACCGCAGCGTGAGCGCCTCGCCGCCTCAGGGTCGTTGCGTGTAGCTGGCGTGCCGTTTCTCGAGGAAGGCCGTGAAGCCCTCCTGGGCGTCGTCGAGCATCGCCGCTGACGCCATTTCCTCCATCGCCAGGGCGTAGGCGTCGGGCTGATCGCGCCCCACCTGGGCGTAGAACACCCGCTTGCCGAGTGCCTTCGACAGCACGCTGCCGCGAGTCGCACGCCCGATCAGATCAGCCACCGCTGCGTCGAGTTCGTCATCGGGGACCACACGGTTCACCAAGCCCCAGTCGGCAGCGGTGGCGGCGTCGACCGGGTCGCCGGTGAGCGCCATCTCGAGTGCTCGCTTGCGCCCGATGTTGCGTGCCACGGCCACCAGGGGCGTGTGGCAGAACAGCCCGCCCTTGCCGCCCGGAATCGCGAACGCGGCCGACTCCGCCGCGACGGCGAGGTCGCAGGTGGCCACGAGTTGGCATCCGGCCGCAGTCGCCAGCGCATGCACCCGCGCCACCACCGGCTGCGGCAGCGCCTGCACGGTGTCCATCATGTCGGTGCACACCGCAAACAGCTGTCGAGCGTCGTCGATGCTGGCGCCCGCCATGTCCCCGAAGTTGTGGCCGGCAGAAAACACCGGACCATTCGCCGCGAGGATCACTCCGAGCGCGTCGGACGCGCCGACCTCACGGAGGACACCGGTGAGTTCGATCATCACGTCCAGTGCGAGCGCGTTGCGTTTCTCGGGCCGGTTCAGCGTGATGGTGGTGATGTCACCCGTGCGGTCGAGCAGCACATGTTCGTACGTCATCGCCCCAGTGTCGCGCCATCAGGCGCACGTGCTCCGACCGGTCGGCGGCGGTCGACGATCTCCATGGTCGACGCATGAAATTCGGCATCATGTTCGCCAACACCGGTCACGGCGCATCACCCGAAGGAGCGTCCGCGGTCGGCGCCGAGGAGTTCGACTTCCCCGATCCGCTGATCTCGCTCGTTCCCACGTTCCGACCCGACGCGCTCGCCGAGATCGGCGAGACACTGAACGCCACCTACGCCTCGGCCTGACAATCTGGCGCACCGTTCGGCGTCGGCAGACGGTGCCGGTACCGTTCCCGCATGGCCAGCGACACAATTCCTGCCCGCCGCGAACGAGCCGAACTGTGCGAGCTGTTCCTCGAACTGGGCCCCGACGAGCCCACGCTGTGTGGGGATTGGACCACTCGCGATCTCGCCGCCCACCTCGTGGTGCGCGAGCGGCGCCCTGATGCAGCGATCGGCATCATCTTCTCCAAGGCCGCCGGCTACACCGACAAGGTGCAGTCCGGCGTTGCCGACGACGAGTGGACCGACATCGTCGACACCGTGCGGTCCGGACCCCCCATCTGGTCGCCCACTCGCATCGGAAAGATCGACGAACTCACCAACACCGTCGAGTTCTTCGTGCACCTCGAAGACGTACGTCGGGCACAACCCACTTGGGAGCCGCGCGATCTCGACGACGACCTGAACGCCACCCTGTACAAGGTGCTGGGCACGATGGCCAAGCGCCTCGTCAGGAACTCGCCCGTCGGCATCGTGCTCGAGCCGACCGACGACCACGAACCAATCGTGGCCAAGGAGGCCGAGCCCTCGGTCACCGTGCGCGGCCCTGTCGGCGAGCTGGTGATGTTCGTGTACGGACGCCAGGCCCACAGCCGCGCCGAGGTCGTCGGCGACGACGGCTCGGTGGCATCGGCGAACAACGCCTCGTTCGGGATCTGAACCGATCATGGCAACACGAGATCTCAACGGCGCCGTCGTGGCCGTGGTCGGTGCCACCGGCGGCTTGGGCACGGCGCTCACCGACGTTCTCACCGAGCGAGGCGCCACGGTGGTGCGCGTCAATCGCTCTGGCGGACCGGGCAGCGACCTGGCCATCGACATTCGCGACACGGCGGCCGGCGATGCCCTCGTCGGCTATGCGATCGAACATCACGGTCGCCTCGACGGCGTCGTCGTCGCTGCGGGCATCGTGGCGTTCGGCGACCTCGCCGACACCGACGACGTCGTGATCGAGGAACTGTTCCTCACCAACACCCTCGGGCCGATGTGGCTGGCCAAGCGTGCGCTGCCGGCGCTGCGCGACTCACAAGGATTCTTCGTCAACGTCTCCGGCGTCGTCGCCGAGTCGCCGATGCCCGGTATGGCCGCCTACTCGGCGTCGAAGGCCGCTGCGGCTGCGGCAGCCGACGCACTGCGCCGCGAGTTCCGCCGCGTGAAGGTGAGCGTGATCGACGCTCGCCCACCCCACACCGAAACGGGCCTCGCCACGCGGCCACTCGCGGGCACCGCACCGAAGATGCCCACCGGCCTCGCTCCGAGCGCTGTCGCCGAGCGTGTGGTGAGCGCCATCGAGCGCGGCGACGCCGAGGTGGCATCGACCGACTTCGCCGACTGAGTCCGGTCCGCTGACCGCTCGTGGTCGGCAGACCCGATCAGGATGGTGACGGAGCGCAGGGGCGGAGCTGCACGTTGATCTGGTGGGTGAGCAATTCCTCGAGTTGCGCGTCGGTCATCTCGCCGTTGCCGGCGAGGTAGTCGAGGGCTTCGAACTGGAACGCCACGTCGATCGAGCTGAGCACCAGCGATCGTTCGGCATCCGACAATCTGCTGAGTTCCGGCTCGAACTGCGCAGCCAGGTGGGCCGCGCAGCATCTCACGGACGCGGTCGTAGTGTTCGGCGACGACGGGCTCGTGGGCACGCCGATGCACCGCGATGCGAGTGAGGGGAGCGAGCGTGCGGTACACGCTGATGCGACTGTCGACCATCGCGGAGATGCGCTCGTCGAGCGTGCCACTTCCTGACGTTGCCGGTGTCGAGCGTCGGCCACACGTCGTCCATCAGACGTCCGATCGCGGCCAGCATGAGGTCGGTGCGGTCCTCGAAGTATCGATACACCGAGCGGTAGGACACGCCGGCCCGTTCGGCGATCAGCTCGATCGCGGGCTCGTCGTGGCCTTCGCGGGCCAGGTCGATCAGGGCGTCGAGGACCGCGGCCTTGTTGCGGTTGCGACGGGCGGTTCGCCCGTCGATCACCGCGTCGCTGCGCGACTTCCGCTTCGTTTCGATGGCCGTGATGTTCGATGTCGTCCACATCGTCCTTTCGGGGGTGGTTCCGTCAACTACCCGTCGGGCAGTTCGTCGGCGGCGCTCCTCCCCAGGGGCTCGAACCCTGACCAATGGATTAAAAGTCCACTGCTCTACCATTGAGCTAGAGAGG